>NZ_JBEZGL010000011.1:251855-260443 GCF_040649915.1 Micromonospora sp. NPDC048839 | reverse complement strand
CCCGTCACCGACCGCAAGGGCCACGACCGCCGCTACTCCCTCGACATCACCAAGATCCACGAAGAACTCGGCTACACCCCCAGCATCACCCTCGATCAGGGCCTCGCCGACACCGTCACCTGGTACCGCGACAACCGCACCTGGTGGGAACCCCTCAAGACCACACCCACCGCATGAGCTGACAAACGCCGCGGGTGGTGGCAGCCGACGAGGTGAACTCCGTCGGCCGCCACCACCCGCGGCGTTGTGTGTCAGGTCAGCGACCGCCGGCGCGGAAGACCTCCGAGACGGTGCGCAGCACCACCTTGACGTCCAACCACAGCGACCAGTTCTCGATGTAGTAGTTGTCGAACCGAGCCCGGTCGGAGATCGGGGTGTCGCCCCGCAGGCCACTGACCTGGGCAAGCCCGGTGAGCCCGACGGGGGCGCGGTGACGTGCCGCGTAGTTCGGGTATTCGGCGGAGAACTTCTCCACGAAGTACGGCCGCTCCGGCCGCGGCCCGACCACGCTCATGTCGCCGCGCAGGATGTTCCACAGCTGGGGCAGCTCGTCCAGCGAGGTGCGGCGCATGAACCGGCCGATCGGGCCGACCCGGTTGTCGTGCGCGATGGACCAGTTGGTCTGGGACTCCTGCTCGTTCACGGGACGCATCGACCGGAACTTGATGACGTTGAACGGCTTGCCGTACCGGCCGATCCGCTCCTGGTAGAAGAAGATCCCCGGACCGCCATCGATGTACGTGGCGAGGGCGCAGAGCAGCAGCACCGGGCTCAACAGCAGGAGCGCGACCCCGGCGACCAGGATGTCGGAGGCCCGCTTGATGGCCCACCGGGGGCCGCTCAGCGTGATGTCGCCGATCTTGACGATCGGGAACGCGCCGATGTGGTCGGGGTAGCCGCTGTGGGAGCGCGAGCCCCACAGGCGCGGCACGGCCCAGAGATCACAGCGCGAGCTGCGGGGCCGCAACAGGGTTTCCATCAGCGTGGTCTCGTCGCAGTCCGGGTCGGCGATGATCAGGACCTCGCACTCCGTCAGCCGGACGAGGTGTTCGAGGTCGGTCATCGTCCCGCTCAACGGGAGCGCCGCGTTGTCCTGGCGGGACGGAGCGTCGACGCAGCCGACGAACCGCAGACCGTACTGAGGGTAGCGACGCAGCAACCGGGCGATCTCAAGGCCGATCGGCCCGCCGCCGACGACAAGCGCGTTGTGCTCCGCCCAACGACGCTTGCGGGACAGGACGGTGAACGACCTGCTGGCCGCCCGCCCGAGGATCACCAGCAACGCCGACAGCGCGACGCCGCGCATGAACCCGCCGACGTACGCCACCGAGGCGTGGCGCTCGGCCGCGATGATGGCCACCACCGAGGCGGCGGCCAACAGTCGCCCGCAGAGGCTCGGCAGCTCGTCGAGGATGCTCACGTGACGACGCGGTCGGTAGAGGCCGCCAGCCGCGAACAGGGCGATGGTCAGGGCGGCGTTGGCCATCGTCCCGCGCCAGTAGCTCTGGGTCAGCAGCAGTGGAGCGATGAGCGCGACCGCGTCGACGGGAGCGTTCATCATCCATGCCCGCAGCCACCGGGTGCGCGACGAGGTGCGGGACCTCGCGTACGGCAAGACGGCGGTGGTGCCCAGACCGGGCACCTCGACCTTGGCCTGCGCCCGAACCTCCGGCTCCCTCGCCTGAGGCACGGGTGGGGTGCCTCCGTAGAGGCGAGCCCCGTCGCCCGGCATGTCAAGGTCGTCCCCGCCGACGGGCGGCGTGGACGAATGGCTGGTCGCCGGATGGCCTGACACTTGTGGACCTCCCCGTGAAAGCCCTCGGTCATGCATCCCGACCAGAAGGGCGACCGAACTCTACGATCGACCCGGTCGTGCCACCATAGCCGCCAAGTCAGTTCCGCCTCCTACTTTGCGGCGGAGAGGATTCCCGGAACGTCGTCGTTACGGACCGCATCGAAGACCTTCGCGGCCTTCTCCTTGTCGGCGAGCACCACGCTCTCGGTGCCCATCATTCCGGTGCCCTTCACCGGGCAGGTGAGGAACGTCAGGTTGCCGCTGCGCAGGTCGCGCATCTCGGACGCGAGGTCCACCAGGTTCAACTTCTTGTCCACGGCGACCGCGTCCGCCGTCGCCTTGACGAAGGAGTTGAGCTTGCCCGGGTTGGCGAGAGTGCCGCCGGACGCCGCCTTGTCCAGGATCGCCTTGATCACCTGCTGCTGGTGCCTGATCCGGGCGAAGTCGCCGTCGGCGAACGCGTGCCGTTCGCGCGCGTAGTCCAGCGCGGCCGCCCCGTCCATCTTCTGCCGTCCGGCGTTGAACGTCCGGCTGCCGTTGAGCGCGTACAGCGTGGTGAAGCCCTTCTCCACGTCCACGTTGATGCCGCCGAGCGCGTCCACGATCTCCTTGAAGCCGCTGAAGTCGACGATCGTGACGTGGTCGATCCGCACGCCCGTGAACTTCTCCACCGTCTGCACCAGCAGCGGCACGCCACCCCACGCGAACGACGCGTTGATCTTCGCGTCCCGGCCGCCGCGGCCACTCGGGGACTTCGGCACGCTCACCCAGGTGTCCCGGGGGATCGAGATGAGTTGGGCGCTGGACCGGTCCTTCGGAAGGTGGGCCACGATGATCGTGTCGGTGCGGGAGCCGGACTCGCTGTTCGGGTCGCGGGAGTCGCTGCCGAGGATCATGATGTTCATGGCGCCCTTGGCGTTCTCGCCCACCTGCGGGCGATCGGCCTCCGGCACGTCCTTGAAGGCGTCGACGCGCTCGATGCCGGAGTTGATCGAACGGAAGTACAAACCTCCGGCGATCATCCCGCCACCGCCGAGCAAAGCCAGGACCACGAAAGTGATCAAAGCGACCTTCTGCCACCGGGGACGCCGCGAACGCGCCTTCTTGGTCGACTCCGGTGGTTGCTGCGCCGCGATGAACTGGGTCTCGGGCTCCGCGTACTCTTGGCGATACTGCATGCCGCGATGCTACTGATTCCCGGTTACAGGGATGTACCCCCGTCCGGGTCACGGGCGCCGCGTCCCGACCAAAACGTCTACGACGATCGTCGCGGTGAACCCGGGAGAGCCCGTCACCCACCGGTATCCAGCGACGGAATCGGCGTGGCATGGTGGCCGGGTGCGGTTGACATCGATCCACACGTACCCCGTCACGGGTTGTCACCGGCTCGACCACGACGGCGCGTTCGTGCAGCCGTGGGGCCTGGCCGGCGACCGGCGCTGGATGGTCGTGGACGCCGACGGCGTCGGCGTCACCCAGCGCGAGACCACCCGGCTGGTCGGCCTGCGCGCCACCGTGCGCTCCGGGGGCCTGTCGCTGCGCGCCGACGGGCAGCCCGACCTCGACGTGCCCGAGCCGGCCGGCGGCGAACCGGTCGCGGTGCGGACCTTCCGCAGCCGCAAGTTCCCCGTCCCGGCCCGGCCGGCCGGTCGAGTGGCCGACGACTGGCTCGGCGCGCTGCTCGGCCGACCGGTCCGGCTGGTCTGGCTGGGTCAGCCGACCCGCCACCTGGCCGCCGGGGACCGCGAACACGACACCGGTGACCAGGTCAGCTTCGCCGACGCCTACCCGCTGCTGCTGGCGAACACCGCCTCCCTCGACGCCCTCAACGGCTGGCTGGCCGAGGCGGGGGAGGAGCCGGTGCCGATGAACCGGTTCCGGCCCAACCTGGTGCTCGACGGGGCGTCGGCCTGGGCCGAGGACGACTGGGTCGGCCGGTCGCTGCGCATCGGTGACCTGCGGTTCCGCGCCGCCGGGCCGTGCGAACGCTGCGTGGTGACCACGACCGACCAGGAGACCGGGGTACGCGCGAAGGAACCGCTGCGCACCCTCGCACGACACCGCACCATCAGGCAGAAGGTCCTCTTCGGACTGCACCTGGTGCCGCTCGACACCGGTCACCTGGCGGTGGGTGCACCGCTGGTCGTCGTCCCCTGACCAGGGTCGAACGCCACCGGCGACCGGTACGCGCCGATCACCGTCCGTCAACGCTGTCTTAGCTTTGGCTTAGCCGGCTTGTCCGCCCACGTCCCGTTCCGGCAGCATCGCCGTCGTGACGGACGTAAGCGTTGTCGACATCGACCTGGACCACGCTCCCCAGCAGCGTCCCGCGTCGACGTCCCGCTCGACGCCCTGGCTGGTCGCCGCCGGCGTCACAGTCGTCGCGGCGGCACTGGGGCTCACCCTGACCCTGCGGTCCGGCTCCGCCCCGGCCTGCGCCGCCGGCCGGACCCTCGCCGCCGCGCCGCCCACCGGCACCGCCACGCACAGCGGCAAGGCCACCTTCTACGACTCGAACGGCGCCGGCGGCAACTGCTCGAACCCCACCGCCCCGGCCAACAAGCTCTACGTCGCGCTCGGCCCGACCGAATACTCCGCAGGTGCCGCCTGCGGAGGCTTCCTCGACGTGACCGGCCCGAAGGGCACCGTCCGAGTGCTGATCATGGACCAGTGCCCGGAGTGCGCCCCCGGGCATCTCGACCTGTCCCGGGAGGCGTTCGCCCGGATCGCCGAGCCGGTCCAGGGCCTCGTCCCGGTCACCTACCGCGCGGTGGTCAACCCACCGCTGCCCGGTCCGCTCACCTTCCGGATCAAGGAGGGCGCGTCGCAGTTCTGGTTCGCCGTCCGGGTCGGCAACCACGGCAACCCGCTGCGGTCCGTCGAGGTCCGGCAGGGTGACAGCGGCCCGTGGCGCTCAACCGCCCGGCAGGACTACAACTACTGGCTGATCGCTTCCGGTGCCGGAGCCGGCCCGTTCACCATCCGGGTCAGCGACGTGTACGGCAACCGTGCCACCGTCAGCGGCGTCCGGATGGCACCCGGCCAGGTGCAGAACAGCGCGGTCCGGATGTACGGGCGCGCCGGCGTCGCGGCCACCCCCCGCCCGTCCGCGTCGGCCCGGCCACCCGGCAAGCGACCCGCCGCTGGTACGCCGACGCCGACCCGCCGCCCGGTCGAGGTGGCGAAGGCGAGCGCGCCGGCCACCAGCACGCCGAGCACCCAGCCGGCCGAGACGAACGCCCGCTGGTGCGCGAGCTGACCGCTCAGTCGGTCGGCGCCAGGTCGAGCCACATCAGGATCTCGTCCCGGTCGTCACCGGGCGCCACCCGCAACGCGCCCGGCAGCCGGCCGATCTCCCGGTAGCCGAGGCGGCCGTAGAACCTGTCCAACCCCAACCCGTCGCGGACCGTCACGTGCAGCGCCTCGTGGCCGAGTCGCCTGCCGATCCGGGCGGCCTCGGCCATCAGCGCCGAGCCGTAACCGGTGCCCTGGGCGTCCGGGTGGACCATCACCCGCTTCAACACGCACCAGTGCGCCTTGAGCGGGAAGCGGTTGTCGGAGAAGACCAGCAGGCCCGCCAGCCGATCGCCGGAGTATCCGACGAGCAGGCGGTCCGGTCCGTCGGCGATGCCGGCGAAGGTCGGGTCGGCGAGCACGTGCACGTCGGCGGCGGTCACCGGCGGGACGAAGCCGACCGCGCCACCGGCATTGCTGACATCCGTCCAGAGCGCGACGATGTCGGCGCGCAGGCGCGGGGTCAGGTCGGGGTCGAGGACGAAGCGCAGACTCACGCCGGCCATCCTGACCCGCCGACCAGCCCGGTGACCCTCGACAGTGACACGCCCGACAACCGCAGTCGGGGCATGTGGTGCTCGTTGACCTGTGCGGGAGAGGGGATTCGAACCCCTACGCCCTTTCGGACAATAGGACCTAAACCTATCGCGGCTGCCGTTACGCCACTCCCGCCAACTCGCTGAGTCTAGAACGTCTGGCTTGGGCGGTGTTGAGCCCGGCCTCCCTGAGAATTGCCGAGACCGTGCCGTGGCTCACCCTGCAACCGCCGCCGGGCAGGTCGCGGAGAATGCCCGACAGCCTCTTTGGCCCGACATCCGGGTGCGCCAGCGCCTGTTCGATCACCGCGGCGCGATGAGACCTCGAACGCCACCTGCGGTCGGGCCGTGGTCTCAGGACACCGTCCTGCTCGAGGCACCGCCGGACCCTGTACAGATAGGCCGAGGACCAGCCCAACTGCCGTGCCGCCGCCAGGGCCGTCATCTGCTGTGCGTCGACCCGACCCAACAGCTCGACAATGCCCTCCGGCGTGGCCGGTCGGCGATCGGAGTCGGCCGTCCCGTGTGAGCGCTCCGCCCCATCGGCCAGCTTTCCGAGGACGGCTAAATCAGGGTTGCGGTTCCGCCCGGCATAGGTGGCGGTCTGACTGTGGCAGTTCGGACAGAGAAGTCGAAGGTTCGGCGGCCGGTTGTCCAGGAAGTCGCCGTTGATGTGGTCGACGTGCAGGACGAGTGTGGCGCCCTGCCACATCGGCCCGATCCCGCAGCCCTCGCACTCCTCCGGCACGCCGAGTGTGCCCAGCGCCCACTTCAGCCGCACACCTGGTGTCCGGCGGGACCCCTCCGGCAGCACGACCAAGAGGTGTGCGGCTGTGCTGCGCCGCTCACCCCGGCGGCCCTTGTTGTGTGCCAGCCTGCTGAAGTGCGAGGTATCGACGCCGAACCTCTTGAGTTGACGACTGATGTGCGCGTGCGAACCACCGCTGACGCGTACGCCGAGCAGCCGCATCACCTCGGTGATGTTGCGCGCGGTGGCGGCTGCGGCGGCGAGCGCCTCCGGGGTGTACTTGTAGCGAACCATTGACGGACCGTAGCGGTCCGGTGCGATAGTCAGTCCAGGCCGAGGTCGCGGCGGAGCTTGGCGACGTGCCCGGTGGCCTTGACGTTGTAGAGCGCCCGCTCGATCTTGCCGTCGGCGTCGATCACGAACGTCGAGCGGATCACGCCGGTGACGGTCTTGCCGTACAGCTGCTTCTCGCCGTACGCGCCGTAGGCGGTCAGCACCGTCCGGTCCGGGTCGGACACCAGCGGGAAGGTGATCGCGTCGCGCTCGCGGAACTTCGCCAGCTTCTCCGGCTTGTCCGGGGAGATGCCGACGACCTCGTAGCCGGCGGCCTGGAGCGAGCCGAGCGAGTCGCGGAAGTCGCACGCCTGCTTGGTGCAGCCGGGGGTCATCGCGGCCGGGTAGGCGTACAGGACCACCTTGCGGCCGCGCAGGTCGGCGAGGGAGAGCTGGTCGCCGGTGTCGGTGGTGAGGGTGAACTCGGGCGCGGGATCACCGGGGGAGAGACGGTCGGGCGTGGTCATGGCCCGACGATACCGCCGGCCGGGCGGGTGCCGACGCCGGCGACGCGCCCCGGTCGGCGCCCCGGTCGGCGCTGCTGGCTGTAGGTCAACTCGTCATTCAGGAAACCGGGGCATCCTCGGGTCGGGGACACCGCGACATCAGGGAACGCGAGTCGATCATCCCGGGCGACCGGCCGCCGCGGAGTTCGGGCGATCGCAAAGGTGATCAACACCTCGCGTTGTTGCCAGAGTCTGGCAACAACGAGTCATGGGAAATAGGCTGACGCACGCTGGCCCGGTCGGGTCCGCTGACGTCTGGGAGGTCGCGTGGAAACACTGGCGATGCACATCTCGAACGGGATCATCGACGGTCCGGTCGCAGCGATCTTCGCCGCGCTCGCTCTTGCCGCGCTCACCGTCTGTGTGCTGCGCGGCCGGCGCGACCTGGACGACCGGCTGGCACCGATGGCGGGCCTGGTGGCCGCATTCATCTTCGCCGTCCAGATGCTCAACTTCCCGATCTTCACGGCCGGCGTGAGTGGCCACCTGCTCGGCGGCGCGCTTGCCGCCATGCTTGTCGGCCCGTGGGTCGGCGCGCTCTGCGTGTCCGTGGTCCTGGTGGTGCAGGCACTGGTCTTCGGTGACGGCGGAGTGGCGATGCTCGGCCTCAACATCACGAACATGGCGCTGCTCGGCACCGCAGCGGCGTACGTGCTGATCGCGGTGCTGCTGCGGGTGCTGCCCCGTACGCGGGCCGGCCTGGCCGTGACCGCGTTCGTCGCCGCCACGCTCAGCGTGGTGGTCGCGTCGCAGGGCTTCGTCCTGCAGTACTGGCTGGGCGGCACCACCGACCTGGGCAGCAACCTGACCGGTCTGGCCGGCACGATGGCCGGCGTGCACCTGCTGATCGGCATCGGTGAGGGCCTGATCACCGCGACCACCGTGCTCACCGTCGCGAAGGTGCGACCCGACCTGGTGTACGCGCTGCGCTCGCTGCGCGCGCCCGCCGCCCCCGCTGTCCCGGTCGTCGGAGGTGTTCGATGAAGAATCGTTCGTGGGTGTTCCTGGCCGGTGGCCTGCTGGTCGCGCTCCTGCTCGCCGGGGTGGTGAGCAACTACGCCTCGTCCCACCCGGACGGGCTGGACTCGTCCCTGCTCAAGGGCTGCACGGTCGACGCCGACGACACCATCGTCGGCGGCAGTTGCCCGGCTCAGCAGGCCCGGGACCACGAGTTCGCGGACAGCCCGCTCGCCGACTACGGCGTGCGCGGCGTGTCGAACAGCTTCGTCGCCACCGGCCTCTCCGGGGTGCTCGGGGTGCTCGTCACGTTCGCGATCGGCGCTGGCGGTTTCTGGCTGCTGCGCCGCCGAGGCACGACGCCGACCGACGGCGCGACGCCGACCGACGGCGCGACGCCGACCGACGGCACGACGCCG
>NZ_JBEZGL010000011.1:121779-251756 GCF_040649915.1 Micromonospora sp. NPDC048839 | reverse complement strand
GACCGACGGCACGACGCCGACCGACGGCACGACGCCGACCGACGGCACGACGCCGACCGACGGCACGACGCCGACCGACGGCACGACGCCGACCGACGGCACGACGCCGACCGAGGGCACGACGCCGACCGACGGCACCGACCCGATCAGCGACGGCACGACGACACCCGTCCGGCGCCGCGCCGACGCGGCGAGCTGAGCAGGGGTACGCAGGATGGGTGCCGGTCACGGGCATGTGCTGTACCGCGAGTCGGACTCGCCGGTGCACCGGCTCCCGCCCGAAGCCAAGATCGTGGCGATGGTGGTCTTCACCATCGCCGTGGTGGCCACCCCACGCACGGCGTTCTGGGCCTTCGGCGCGTACGCCCTGCTGGTGGTGGCGGTCGCGGCGCTGGCCCGGGTGGGGCCGCGGTGGCTGCTCAGCCGGGCGCTGATCGAGCTGCCGTTCGTGCTGTTCGCCGTGGCGCTGCCGTTCCTCGGCACCGGCGAACGGGTCGAGGTGCTGGGCCTGCGGCTGTCCGAGGACGGGCTGCACGGCGCGTGGAACATCCTGGCCAAGGGCACCCTGGGCGTGCTCGCGTCGCTGCTGCTCGCCGCGACCACCACCACCCGGGACCTGATCGTGGGGTTGGACCGGCTGCGCTGCCCGCAGGTGCTCACCCAGATCGCCACGTTCATGCTGCGCTACCTCGACGTGCTGGTCGGCGAGGCGCGGCGGATGCGGGTGGCCCGGATCTCCCGGGGCGACGACCCGCGTTTCCTGTGGCAGTTGCGCGGCTTCGCCGCCGGGATCGGGGCGTTGTTCCTGCGCGCCTTCGAGCGCGGCGAGCGGGTCTATCTGGCGATGCTGTCGCGCGGTTACACCGGGCGGATGCCCGCCGTGTGGCAGGGCGACGGCGCCGCGAGCATCGGTCAGTGGCTCGTCGCGTCGACAGTGCCGGTGTTGGCCGCCTCCATCGCCGCCACCGCCGTCGTACTGTCATGATCGGTGTCGTGCAGACCGCTGTCTCGCTTGACGTTCGTGGCGTTCGGTACGCGTACCCGGACGGGCACGTCGCCCTGCACGGGGTGGACCTGAGCGTCCCGCGCGGCGACCGGGTGGCGCTGCTCGGGCCCAACGGGGCCGGCAAGACCACGCTGGTACTGCATCTCAACGGGATCCTCGTCCCGACCGAGGGCAGCGTGAGTGTCGGCGGGCTGACGGTCACGCCGGACCGGGCCACCCTGGCCGAGGTGCGTCGCCGGGTGGGCATCGTCTTCCAGGACCCGGACGACCAGTTGTTCCTGCCCACGGTGGCCGAGGACGTGGCGTTCGGGCCGGCGAACCTGGGTCTGCGCGGGGCGGAGCTGGCCGCCCGGGTGGACGAGGCGCTCGACGCGGTGGGGATGGGCGCGCACCGGGACCGGTCCCCGCAGCATCTCTCCTTCGGGCAGCGCCGGCGGGTGGCGGTGGCGACCGTGCTCGCCATGCACCCGGAGATCCTGGTGCTCGACGAGCCGTCGTCGAACCTGGACCCGGCGGCCCGTCGTGAGCTGGCCGAGATCCTGCGCGACCTGCCGGTGACCCTGCTGATGGTGACGCACGACCTGCCGTACGCGGCGGAGCTGTGCGACCGTTCGGTGATCCTGGACGGTGGCCGGATCGTCGCCGACGCCCCCACCCTGGACCTGCTGACCGACTCGGACCTGCTGGCCCGCCACCGCCTCGAACTCCCCTACGGCTTCACCCCACCCCGGTAACCCCACCCCACTACCCCCCACCCCCGCCGGTGGGGCGGGGCGGTTCAGGTGCGGGCTGGGGTTGGGGTTTTGGCGGCCGCGTGCAGGCGCAGGACGCCGGCGGCGGTCGCCCCGGTGCCGGTGATCAACACCAGCGCGACCATCACCCGGGCGATCTCGGGCGACCAGGGGACCGGGGCGATGGATCGGGCGAACACGGCGGCGTTCGCCGCGCCGGCGAAGAGCGCCAGGCAGGCCCCGGCCAGCGCCACCGCGAAGTCGGCGGCCGGGCGGCGGGCCAGCGCGTAGCAGCCGGCGGCGATCGCGCCGAGGCCGGTGAGCAGCGACCAGATCTGCCCGGACAGCAGCCCGAGCGTCACCCCGCCCACACCCTGGGCGCCCGCGTCCAGTTCCCGCCCCACCGGGTACGCGACGGCCACCACGCCGCCCACGACCAGCAACGTGCCGACCGCGGACAACGCGCGGGCGCCGGCGGGCGAGGCGGCGGTGAGCAGGCCGAGCGCGCCCACCGCGAGCAGGCCGACGATCGTCACCGCCCACCAGGTGTACGCGTCCGGCGGCGGCACCCAGTCCAGCGTCCCGCCGATCGTCACCTGGTCGGCGCCGTCCCGCAGGGGGATCGTCCAGTCCCGGACCCGGTGCTCCCGGTCCGGCGCCGCGCGTACCGCCGCCGGTGGTGCCGACTCCTGCCACAGCGCTCGTTGGTCGTGCCAGCGCACGGTGGTCCCGTCGGCGACCCGCCGCCAGGTCGGCGGGGCGGCCGGGTCGGCCTCGGCCGGGAGCGCGGTGTCCCCGGCGATGGTGCGGTTCAGGTAGGTGGCGGGGGAGCGGCTGTTCTCGAACACCCCGTCCGGGGTGATCCGCAGGTACGGCTCGCCGGAGTAGCCGACGACCTCGACGGCCCGGCCGGTGTCGTTCGTCAACTCCAGTCGGGCGCCCGCCTCGACGACGCGTACCTCAAGCCCTGGCCGCTGTGGCGTGACGCCGGTGGTCCGGGTGCGGTAGTCGGTGCCGTCGGGGGCGTCCGCGCCGTGCGCGGCGGCGGGGGTCGCGGTGAGCAGGGTCGCCACGCCAGCGGCGGTGGCGACCAGGCCGACGCGAGCCAACAGGGTACGGATCACTTGCCGGCCGCCGCCACGGCCGCGGTGAGGGCGTCCGGGGTGGGGTTGTCGAGCGGCTGACCGTTGACCCTGACGGTCGGCGTGCCGGTGACGTCGCTCTGGCTGGCGTCGTCGGTGACGTGTTCGGTCCAAGTCCGGTACGTCTTGTCCTTCACGCAACCACCGAAGGAGCCCCGGTCGAGGCCCACGCCGACGCCGATGTCGACCAGTTGGTCGTCGGTGAGCCCGGCGCTGCCCTCCGGCGGCTGCTGCGCGAACAACTCCTTGGCGTACTCGTGGAACTTGCCGCCCGCCGCGGCGCAGCCGGAGGCGGCCGAGGCCCGGGTCGAGTACTCGGTGGTGGAGAAGCGGTTGAGGAAAGCCACCGGGTGGTAGACCACCTTCGCCTTGTTGTCGGCCACCAACTGCTCGAGCGTCGGCCCGGTGCTCCCCTCGAACTGCTTGCAGACCGGGCAGAGGAAGTCCTCGTAGACGTCAACGGTGACCGGCCCGCCACCGGTGACGATGCCGGTGCCGGCCGCGTTCGCGCCGGGTGGGGTGGTGAAGGAGTCGGAACGCTGGTTGGTATAGACGGTCCAGCCGACGACACCGGCGATGACCAGGACGACGACCGCCGCGGCGGACACCCAGACCGTGCGGCGACGCCGTCGCTCGCGGGCGAGTTGCTCGCGGACCACCCGGGCGGCGTCCCGTTTTCCCTTGCGACTACTCATCCTCGTCCTCCACAGCGGGTTCGCCGGACAACCACCCGTCCACCGATACCGGCGTACGCGGCCAGACCAGCACAAATCCGGCCAGTACCAAGAATCCCAGGTCCCGCAGGATCTCCGGGAGGTAACTGGGTGCCTGCCCCTCGCCCAACTGCCCGCCGCTGCCGAAGCAGCCGCAGTCGATGGCCAGCCCACGCGCCCAGGCCGAGGCGATCCCCGCGATGAAGACCACCAGCAGCGCGGCCGACACCCCGGCGACGAGCCGGGTGGCCAGCCCGAGCAGCAACAGCACGCCCAGCGCCAGCTCGACGAAGGGCAGGGCCGCGCCGACCACGGTCGCCACGTCGTACGGCAGCACCTGGTACGCGTTGACGGCTCGCCCGGAGGCGGCGAGGTCACCGACCTTCGACGCGCCGGCGACGAGCCAGACGGCGGCGAGGCCGAGCCGTGCCGCCGTGGCGAGCCAGGGCCGGACGACCGGCCAACGGCCGAGCCGGGGGGAGGGTGCGGTCACGCTCATTTTGTCGTCCCGTCTGCGCCGGAAGTTCCCCGCTCACCCGGTCAGGGCGTCGCCGACCGCCTCGACCAGCTCGTCGCGGGCCCGGGCGACCCGGGATCGGATGGTGCCCACCGGCACCCCAACGACTTCGGCCGCCTCGGCGTACGACAGGCCGAGCAACTGGGTGAGCACGAACGCGGCGCGCCGCTCGGCGCTGAGTCGGCGGACCAGGTCCGCCGCGCCGAACTGGCCGGCCGGGTCCGGGTGCGGGCGGTCGGTGTACGCGTTCGCGGCCAGCCGCTCGTCGAGTCGGCGGCGGCGGATCACCGTGCGCAGGTGGTCGGCGCAGGCCCGACGGGCGATGCCGAGCAGCCAGGTGCGGACGCTGGAACGGCCCTCGAACGCGGGCAGCGCCCGAAACGCCCGCAGGTAGGTCTCCTGAGTCAGGTCGTCGGCGCTGTCCGGGTCGACCAGGGCGGCGGCGAACCGCCAGACCTCCGTCTGGGTCAGCCGGACGAACGCCGCCTGGGCGCTCGGGTCACCGGCACGCGCGCTGAGCGCCCACTCGGTCGCCGGGTCCCGGGCGGCGTCACCGGCCGGCTCTGCCGGACCGGCGGCACCGGTGTCACGCGGGACGGGGATCACGACAAACCAGGTTACGCGGCGCCCGAGGCGGCGTCACGGTCCTTCGACTCCTGGATGGTCTGCACCACGTCGGGAACTTTTCCCCCACCGGAGCCGACTACCTCCTCATGACACGCGATCCCTCCCGCGCGGCACGGGCGGCTGAGCAGAGTTGAGCCCTTTGCCCGACTCGGCTCGCCGAGATCCACACCGGTCGGCGACCATGGCTGGCATGACTGTCGCCCCCCGCCGCTGGATCACCCGGCTGGCTGCCGCCGCCGGCCTACTGGTCACCGTCGTCGCCCTGTTGATCGCGCCAGCCACCCCGGCCAGCGCCCACGCGGTGCTGGAGAGCACCAGCCCGGCCGCCTCCTCCGTCGTGCCGAGCGCGCCGTCCGAGGTGGTCCTCCGGTTCAGTGAGTCGGTCCGCAAGGTTCCCGGCAAGATCAGGGTCATCGCTCCGGACGGGTCCCGCGCCGACCGGGGTGAGCCGTCCTTCGACGGCGGCGAGGTGCGCATCCCGGTGGACCCGGCCGGCGGGCGCGGCACCTACCTGCTCAGCTTCCGGGTGATCTCCGCCGACAGTCACCCGGTGTCCGGGGCGTTCACCTACTCGGTCGGCGCGCCCTCGACGCCACCCGTCGACTCCGGCACGGACAGCCGCGCCAACCCGGTCGTGGGTACGGCGGTGAAGGTGGCTCGTTTCCTCGGCTACACCGGTCTGGTGCTGCTGGTCGGGCCGGCGCTGGTGCTCGCCGCGCTGTGGCCGCGACGGCTCTCCCGGCGGGGACCGGCGCGGCTGGCCTGGACCGGTCTCGGCCTGGTGGCCGTCGCCACCCTCGCCGACCTGTGGTTGCAGGTGCCCTACACGGCCGGCGGTGGTCTCTTCGAGGTGACCGGCGAGGGGTTCGGCAGTGTGTTCGGCAGCGCCTTCGGCACCGCCCACCTGGTCCGACTCGGCCTGCTGGCGGCCTCCGTCTTCCTGCTCCGGCCGCTGCTGACCCGGCCGGTCGGTCGCGCTGACGCGATCATCCTGGCCGTGCTCGGCGGCGCGGCCCTGCTGACCTGGCCGCTGGCCGGGCACCCGGCGGCCTCCCCGGCGCCGGCGGTCTCCGTGGTCGTCGACGCGGTCCACCTGGGCAGCATGGCGGTCTGGCTGGGTGGTCTGCTGATGCTCGCCACGTTCCTGCTGCGCCAGGCCGACGAGCGGGAGCTGGGCGCGATCCTGCCCATCTGGTCACGGTGGGCGGCGCTCGCCGTCTCGGCGCTGCTGCTCGCCGGCACCGTCCAGGCGCTGATCGAGGTGGCCACCCCGCAGGCGCTGTTCGACACCACGTACGGGCGGCTGCTGCTCGCCAAGATCGCGTTGTTCGCGGTGGTGATCGCCGTGGCCGCGTACTCCCGGCAGTTGGTGCGTCGCCGCGTCGCCGCGCAGCGCCCGGCGCCGGTCCGCCGTGCGGTCTGGGTGGAGTTGGCCGTCACCGTGGTGGTGTTGGGCCTGTCCGCCACGCTCGTGCAGACCACGCCCGCCCGCACCGCCGTGGCCGGGCCGTCCAGCACCGAGGCCGGCCTCTTCAGCACCAAGCTGTCCAGCTCGCTCTACGACATGCAGATCGAGGTGAGCCCGGCCCAGCGGGGCAACAACTCGGTGCACCTGTACGCCTACGACAAGAACAACCAGCCGCTGCCGGTGGTGGAGTGGAAGGCGACCGCCGCGCTGCCCTCGGCCGGGATCGAACCGATCGACGTCCCGCTGCTGCCGTTGACGGACAACCACGCCTACGGCGACATCAGCCTGCCGGCTTCCGGTGACTGGCAGATCAAGATCACCGCCCGAACGACAGACATCGACCAGGCCACGGTGACCGCCACCGTGCCGATCCGTTAGAGAGGTCCGCGAAACCCATGACCCGATTCCGGCGTACCGCAACCGCCGCTGCCGCCCTGGCGTTCACCGCCGCCGCCACCGCTGTGCTCGGCTTCGCCGGACCGGCGTCCGCGCACGTCACGGTCAACCCGAAGGAGGCGGTCCAGGGCGGGTACGCCCGGGTGGCGTTCCGGGTGCCCAACGAGAGCGACACCGCCTCGACCACCAAGCTCGAGGTGACCCTGCCGGAGAACGCCCCGGTCGGCTCGGTGTCGACCATGCCGGTGCCCGGCTGGACGGTCGCGACGGAGAAGCGCAAGGTGGACCCGCCGATCGAGGTGCACGGCAGCCAGCTCACCGAGGCGATTTCCAAGATCACTTGGACGGCCACCGGCGACGCGGCGGTGAAGCCCGGCCAGTTCCAGGAGTTCCCCGTCTCGATGGGGCCGCTGCCGAAGGTCGACTCGATGGTCTTCAAGGTCCTGCAGACCTACTCGGACGGCGAGATCTCGCGCTGGATCGATCCGCCGGCGCCGGGTGCCGAGGAGCCGGAGCACCCGGCGCCGGTGCTCACCCTGGCCGCCGCCGCGGCACCCGCCGGTGCGCCCGCGCCGAGCGCCGCCGCCGTGTCGTCGCCCGACGACGACGATGACGACGAGGGCAACGGGCTCGCGGTCGGCCTCGGTGTGGCCGGTCTCGTCGCCGGGCTGGCTGGTCTGGTGCTGGGCGGGCTGGCGTTCTCCCGGAGCCGTCGGGAGCCGGTCGCCAAGTCCTGACCCCGTCCCACCCGCTGGCCCGCCGGAACCCTCCGGCGGGCCAGCGCGCTTTCCGCGGTCGGACCGTACGGTGCCGTCGATATCCCCTGATCACCGTGCCCGCGTCGGTAAGGTCGGCCGGGTATCTGGCTACGGAGGGAGACGGTGCGAATGCGTGTCGTGCGGGCGATCGTCGGTGTGCTGCTGGTGGCCATGGGGATTCCGGCGCTGTTCGCCGGTGGCGCGTTGTGGTTGGTGACGCGACACGCCGACCCCGACGGGGCCTTCGCCGCCCGCTTCGAGACGCTCCGCACGCCCGGTCACGCGGTCGTGGTCACCGACCTCGACCGTCTGCTGCGCCAGGAGGCGCCGTTCGCGCGTACCGGGCAGACCCGGCTGCGACTGGACGCCCGCACCTCGGGCGGCCCGGCCTTCGTGGGGCTCGCCCCCACCGCCGAGGTGCGTGGCTGGCTGGCGCCGGTGCCGCACGCCGTGATCCGTCGGGTGGCGCTGGCCCAGGGTCCGCTGCCGGTTCGGCTGGACCCGGCCGGTCCCGCTGCGGGCGGTCCGGTCGATCCGGCCGCCGTCGTGCCGGTCGGCCCGCCGGATCGGCAGTCCTGGGTACGCCAGGGCGTCGGCTCGCTGGAGTGGAGCGCGGACGACCTGGCCGGTGAGCCCATGAGTCTGGTGCTGATGCGCCCCGACGGTGCCGCCGACCTGGCGCTGGACCTGCGCGCCGAGGTGCGGGCGGGGTGGACCGGCCCGGCCACCTGGACCCTGCTGACCGCCGGCGTCCTGCTGGTGGCGTGCGCCCTGCTGCTCCTGCTGCGACCGCTGCGCCCACGCGAGGTCATCTTCGTGGTGGAGCCGGATCAGGTCCCGGTGCTCGCCGGCCGGCTCGGGGTCACCTCGCTGAGTGGCCTGGGTGCCCGGGATCCCGCGCCGGCCGCGCCCTTTCCGGCTGTGCGGCAGCTCACCATGGTCGGTTCGGGCGCGAAGGCCACGACCCGGCCGATGGCGGTCGACGGAACGGCGGGTGGCCCTCCACGCTGCCGACGCGGAGGGCCACCCTCACCGGGGGATCGGTGCTACCCGAGCGACGCTTGAGGTAGATGAGACCAGATTAGCGCCAGTGGCGGCTACTGGGTAGATGTGTCCAGTTGGTGCGATTTTTCCTGCGGTTGTGGTTGGTCGGCGGGTCGGACGCGGCGCAGGCGCACCGGCAGGGTCGCCAGCAACAGCAGGCTGAGCAGCACGTAGGCGTTCTGCAGGACGAAGTCCACCGGGTCGTGCGTACGGACCGCTCCCGCGCCCCATTCCTGGAACGTCACCACGCCGTAGACGACCACGGCGGTGGTGACAAGCGCGAGCCCCGCCAACCACCGACGCCTGCGTGCCTCGTCCGGGCGGTCGGCACTCAACGCCGCGTCCGCGAGCAGCACCACCGCCGGCACGAACCAGTAGATGTGGTGGGTCCAGGTGATCGGGCTGACCAGCGAACCCACCAGCCCGGTCAACGTCAGGCCCGTCAACAGGTCACCGGCGCGAGCCGCGCGGGCGGCCCGCCACAGGCCGTAGGCGGCGACCACGGCGACCACCAGCAGCCAGAGCAGCCGGTCCGGCTTCTCCGGTGCGGTGAACCGGCTGAGCAGGCCGAACAGCGACTGATTGCCGACGTAGTCAGTCCGTCCCACCCGGTCGTTGTCCCACAGCTCCTGGGTCCAGAACCGCCACGAGTCGCCCGGAGCGATCGCCGCCGCGAGCAGGGTCGCCGCCGCGGCGGTCGCGCTCGCCACCGCGGCGGCCCGCCACCGTCGGGTGGCCAGCAGGTACACGATGAAGATGCCGGGAAAGAGCTTGAGCGCCGTCGCCAGCCCCACGCCGATCCCGGCCCAACGCCGCGCCTGCGGTACGGCGAACAGCAGGTCGGCCAGGATCAGCACGACCAGCAGCATGTTGATCTGCCCGAAGGTGATCGTCTCGCGGGTGCTCTCCACGGCCAGCACCAGCAGTACGGCCACGATCAGCGTGAACGCCCGGGGCAGGTCGTGCCGGGCGATGACCGGCATCATCAGCCAGCGGGTGGTCAACACCACGGCCAGCACGGTGAGCACCGTGAAGATCGCCACGGTGGCACCGAGCCGCAACAGGCCGAACGGCCACAGCAGCAACGCGCTGAAGGGCGGGTAGGTGAAGTACAACTCGCCCTGCACCCGGTCGGGTTGGACGTAGTCGTAGAGCGGGTGGCCGACACGCCACCAGTCGACCGCCGACATGTAGATCTTGAGGTCGAGGAATTTGTGGTTCAGGCCCGGCAGGTAGAGCGCTGGCAGCACGGCGATGAGGGCCACCACCGTGACCAGGCGACGGACCGTACGGCCGCCGGGATCGTCGTCCGTGACGGCGGGCGGTGCTACGGGATCGGCTGGCACCCCGAAACCCTAGCGGTCTGGTCCGCCGAGAGCGCGCAGCCGCGGGGCGTGGGCTGCGCGTAGGCTGTGCCGGTGGCTGATCTCCTTGTCTGGATCGACTGTGAGATGACCGGGCTGGACCTTGGTAGGGACAAACTGATCGAGGTTGCGGCACTGGTCACCGATCCCGATCTCAACGTGCTCGGTGACGGGGTCGACGTGGTGATCCACGCCGACGAGGTGGCGCTGGAGGGGATGCCGGAGATCGTCCAGACCATGCACGCCAAGTCCGGTCTCACCGAGGAGGTCCGCCGTTCGGCGGTCACCCTCACCGAGGCCGAGGACCTGGTCCTGGACTACGTCCGCACCTTCGTCAAAGATCCGCGGACGGCGCCGTTGTGCGGCAACTCGATCGCCACCGACCGGGGCTTCATCGCCCGCGACATGCCCCGCCTCGACGCCCACCTGCACTACCGGATGATCGATGTCTCGTCGATCAAGGAGCTGTGCCGGCGCTGGTACCCGCGCGTGTACTTCGGCCAGCCGCAGAAGGGCCTCGCGCACCGGGCGTTGGCCGACGTCCGGGAGAGCATCCGGGAGTTGGAGTACTACCGGCGTACCATCTTCGTCCCGCTGCCCGGCCCGGACGTCGAGACCGCCAAGGCCATCGCCGCCGAACTCTGACCCACGCGCGGCGGCCCCGGATACCCGCTGGACGGGGCCGGCTGCGGTGCGGCTATTATTGGTCCGCACCCCGCCCGGGGCGATCGACCGGGCGACGGCGGCATGGTGGCTGTAGCTCAGTTGGCAGAGCACCGGGTTGTGGTCCCGGTTGTCGTGGGTTCAATTCCCATCAGTCACCCAGTTGGTTCTGCGACTCAGGCCCCCTCTTCGGAGGGGGCCTGAGTCGTCGGCTTTCAGGAAACCGGGGCATCCCGCTCAGCTGGATGCCCCGGTTTTCTGTATCTCGAGTTGATCTGGCGCGGACGGTCCGCGTGCCCCGCGTCAGGCGGTCGGCGTGGGCGACGGGGTGGCCGCGCCGTCCGGGGCCGGCGTGGTGGCCGGGTCGGCCGGCGGCTCGTACGGGAGGGCGCTGCCCTTGACGTACTCGTCCCAGCTCATGTTCCAGTCGGTCCAGCCGTTGCCGTTCTGCAGCTTGCGCTCGGTGCCCTTGACCGTGATCGGGTCGCCGACCCGCGTGTTGCTGAACAGCCAGTTGCCGTTGGCCATCGACACGTTCACGCAGCCGTGCGAGACGTTCACGCTGCCCTGCTGACCCTCGGACCAGGGCGCCGCGTGGATGAACTCCCCGCCCCAGGTGAGACGCTGCGCGAAGTCGATGTTGGTGCGGTAACCCTCCTCCGGGCCCAGCTCCTCCATCGTGTCGAAGACCGTCTTGCGCAGCTTCTCGATCACCACCATGGTGCCGCTCGACGACGGGGTGCTCTTCTTGCCCAGGCTCACCGGGATGGTCTTGATCACAGCGCCGTCGCGGGTCACCGTCATCCGCTTGTTCTTGTTGTCCACCGTCATGATCAGCGAAGGGCCGATCTTGACGTCCACCGCGAGGTCGGCGCGGCCGTACCAGCCCTCACCCATCGGCAGGCCGCCGGCCTGCACCCGGTAGGAGACCTTGCTGTTGGCCTTCCAGAACTCCTTCGGCCGGTACCGGATCTCGGTGGGGCTGACCCAGTGCCAGACGCCCTCCTGGGCCGGGGTCGAGGTCACCGTCATCCGACGCTGCACGTCGTCGCGGTAGTCCTCCGGGATGGCCCGGCTGAACTTCACGATCAGCGGCATGGCGACCCCGACGACCTGGTTGTCGCCGAGGAAGCTGCTCACGCGTACCTGATTGCCGGGCTTGGCCATGGTGGTGAAGGTGCTGGTCGCGGTGGCCGGACGACCATCGTCGCCGGTGGCGGTCACGGTCGCCGTGTAGCTCGTGCCGTACGCCAGGGCGCCGGCCGGCTGCCACGTCTTGCCATCCGCGGCGACTGCGCCCTCGACCGCCTTGCCGGCCGCGTCCTTGAGCTCGACGGCGGTCTGCATGGCGTCCTTCGTGGTGAAGGTGATGCCGGTCGAGGCCGGCACGTCCTTGGCGTCGGCCGCCGGCTCGCTGATCGTCGCCGCGGCCTTCGGTGGCGGGCTCTCGCCGCCGCCGTGCCACGAGGACGGCTTACCGCCGTCGCCGCTGGTGCAGGCGGCAGTGAAGGCCAACGCCACGGCGAGGAAACCCGCCGCGAACACGCGACGTCGCCCACGGTGCCTGATCAGCTGATCCTGGCTAGCTCGCATGATTCCCTCACAGTCGTGGTCGCTGCCCCATCGTCTCCTACTGACGCGCCAGAGCCGGCCCGGGTTGCCGAGGGTGAACCGAAACACGCCGATTATTTTGCCGGATTCTTGCTACTATCCGGCGTTTCGTGAGTCTGGCTCGTTTCCGTGCGGGGGCGGTGGGGTCGCTGCGGCGTCGTCGCCTCGCCGGAGTGCAAGGGTACGCCGGCCCCGCCAATGGCGGGGCCGGCGCGAGAAGGCCGACACGCTCAGAGCAGGGGGCCGGCCCCACCACTGGGTACGGGCAGCGCGCTGCCCTTGATGAACGCCGACCAGCTCAGGCTCCACGCCGTCCAGCCGTTGCCGGCGCCCAGCTTGCGCTCGGTGCCCTTCACCGTGATCGGGTCGCCGATCCGCGTCTTCTCGAACAGCCACCGGGCGTTCACCATCGACACGTTCACGCAGCCGTGCGAGACGTTCTGCCGCCCCTGTACGTGCTCCGACCAGGGGGCGGCGTGAATGTACTCGCCACCCCAGGTCAGCCGCTGGGCGAACTGGATGTCGGTGACGTAGCGGTTGGCCGGATCCGGGTCGTCGCGGGTGTCGAAGGTCGTGGCCTCCTTCTTCTCCATAACGACCATGGTGCCGCTGGACGACGGCGTGCTCTTTTTGCCCAGGCTCACCGGAATGGTGCGCACCAGCGCGCCGTTCTCGTACACCGTCATCTTCTTGCTGGCGTTGTCGACCTTCATCTGGAACGACCGGCCGATCTTGGCAGTGGCCTTGCGGTCCATGTCGCCGTATTTGCCGTTGCTCAGCGGCATCCCGGCCAGGGCGATCCGCACCGTGATGGTCGTGCCGGGCTTCCAGTACTCCGGGGCCCGGTAGTAGGCCTGCGTACCGTTGTCGACCCAGTGCCAGGCCCCCGGCTGCGGCGGATCGGTGCGGACGAACATCCGCTTCTGCACCGCCGCCCGGTCCTTCTTCGGGATGCCCGGGTGGAACTCGGTGACCACCGGCATGGCCACCCCGTAGCTCTTGTCGTCGAAGAGGTACAGGCCGGATCCGATGGTCGACTTCGGCTTGGCCATCGTGGTGAAGCTGCTGGTGCCCTGACTGCTCGTCCCGTCGGCCGCGTTCGCCGTCACCGTGGCGGTGTACCGGGTGCCGAACTTCAGCGGGGCGGACGGCACCCAGGCGGAGCCGTCGGTGCGCAGCTTGCCCTCCACCGTGCCCCCGCCGTCCGCGGTCAGAGTGACCGCGGAAACCTTCCCGCCGTCCGGTAGCTTCGCGCTGATCTCGCTGCTCACCGGCCGGTTGTTCGCGCCGTTGGCCGGGCTCAGTGTGAGCGTCGGCACGCTTGGCGCGTCCGGCGTGGCTGGTGTCGGGGGCGCGGACGAGCCAGGTGCGGCGCCCGCGTCCGCCGCCGGCGTTCCACCGACGAAAGTCGGCGCCTTCTGCTTGTCGCCGCACCCGGTCAGTGCCAGCGACGCCACCAGAGTCAGAGCGCCCACCACCGCACCGGCTCGCGTGAACCGTGTCATTCCCCACCTCTGTTCTCGCGTACCTGGCGGACATCGTGCCGCATCACCGCCGCAACCCACCCCCCCGTCTTGAGCGCGAAGGCCGGTTTGTAGCTTTTTGCCCGCAAAGCTCGACCGAAGGGGGGAGCCGGGTAACCGGATTGGAGCCCGGCTCGGGTGGGTGCTAATGTTTTCTCCGTTGCCGAACGAGCGCCGCTAGCTCAACTGGCAGAGCAGCGGACTCTTAATCCGCGGGTTCGGGGTTCGAGTCCCTGGCGGCGCACCAAGATAAAGGTCCTGACCTGGCAGATACCTGCCGGTCAGGGCCTTTTTCGGGTACGCGGGTGCGACAGCGGCGTCGACGTCACGGCGGGGACCGGTCCCCGACAGAGCGTGCGGAGACCCGCCGTCGCGCCCCTACAGTCCGCACCATGAGGTGGACCCTGCGACTCGCGGCCACGTTTCCCCGTACTGGTTGGCGGCCGGGGCGGTAGGCGCCGTCGCGGCACCCGCCGACGGCGGCCTCGGCCTGTCCCTGCGGCCCGGCCAGACCGACTACCGGGCCGGCGACCAGGTCCGCCTCGACCTCGCGGTCACGAACACCACAGACGCGGCGTGCGCGCTGCCGACCAGCGCCGTCGGCACGGTCCAGGTGACCGGGGTACGCCTCGACGGGCGCGACCTCACGCCCACGCTGGCCCGTAGCTTCCACGACGACGGCATCGGCGCTGCCGCCACCGCTGGTCTCACCACTTGCTGCCGGCCTCCGGCACGTACGCCTGGTGGTGGACCCGTCCGGGGTGGCGACCGGGCAGGTCACGCTCACGCTGCGGTGAGGCGGACCCCTGCTCGCACCGATGAGGGCCCTGACCAGCAAGAAGTTGGCCAGGGCCCTCATCGGTCGTTACCGCCGGCGGCCACACCCCGGCCCGCCAGAAATGTCAGCGGCGAATGTCGAGATCAGGAAGCCGCAGACTCGTCTGCCGCCCGCATCCCGTGCAGGTCGTAGCTCAATTCCCCGGCCTCCAGGCGCGCCCGCAGCGTGGTCTCCTTCTCCATGCGTGCCTTCGTCGCCACGGCCACCTCGGTGAGGCTGCTCCTGTCGACGACCACTGCGCCGTCGGCGTCGAGCACCACGATGTCGCCGGGGGCGATGGTGGCGCCGCCCACCACGACCGCGACGTCGAGTGCGCCCCGCTCGTGTTTGGTGGCTCCCCGCACGCGGCACCAGCGCGCCCAGACCGGCAGGCCAAGGGCGCGTAACTCGTCCACGTCCCGAACCGCCGCGTCAACGAGCACACCGACGGCACCAGCCACCTGTGCCTGCGTCGCCAGCAACTCGCCGATCAGCGCGATCGGCGCGGGATCGGGCATGCTGAGGATCAGCACCTCGCCTGGCCTGAGCGCCGTCATGGCCTCGTGGACGGCGCGATTGTCGCCCTGTCCGCACTGGACGGTCCGGGCCGGGCCGGCGACAGCGGTGCCCGGCACGATCTGCGTCAGCTCCACGTCGATCAGGCCGTGCCGCCCGGACGCCTCGTACACGGTGGCAACGCCACCGGCGATCAACGCGGCAAGGGCGTCCGGGTCGATCTCGGTGGGATGAGGAGTGACGCTCACAGCGTACCGACCACGTTCGGGATCAGCCGCTGGAACGCCTCGGCCTGCCGGATCGCGCTGTTGCCGCTGACCCGACGAGCGTGATTGCCTCGCTGATCGGCCCGCTGGGTGTAGTACTCACGGAGGTAGCCCTGGGCGCCCATCGCGGCCATCGCTTCCTGCTTGGCCGGCATCACCTCCGTGATGTCGACGAAGACGGTGGGTGTGAAGCCACACAGCTCGGGCTGGTGTGGTTCGAAGACCAGGAATTCCGAGGGTGGGGCGGTCTTGAAGCCGCTGGCGACGCCGGCGCCGGCGGTGAGCTGCCGGGCGGTCGCCACCGCGGCGTGCGCGGCCGGGTGGTCCGGGTTGAACGGGTCTCGGTCCGGGTGGGTGAGTACCACGTGGGGGGCGTAGTCGCGCATCAGCTCGGCCAGCCGATCGATGCCCTCATCCTTGATCCGCAGTGGGTAGTCGCCCAGATCGAACGCCTCGAGGGTGGCGCCCACGGCGCCCGCGGCCCGCTCCGCCTCTGCGTGCCGGATCCGCTTGACGCCCTCGATCGTCTGGTTCGGGTCCTTCCAGAGCTCGCCGGACTCGCCCCGTTCGCCGTACGACAACGCCAGCACGAGGGCCTCCCCACCGGTGGCGGTGTGTGCGGCGACCGTGCCGGCTGCCCGCCAGACGAAGTCCGCGCTGTGCGCCCCGACCACAAGCATCCTGCGCTTACTCATGCCGACGCCTCCGCCTTCGCCGCCGCGACACGTCGGGAGTTGACCACCGCCATGGTGTGGATGTCCTGCTCGCTGAAGCCGGCGTCCAGCAGGCGGTCGGCGAAGAGCGCAAGACCGTCTTCGACCGGCGGGTTGAACGGCTGTCCCAGGTCGCTGGAGAGGACGGAGTGTTCCGCGCCGACCTGCCGGATGTTGTCGAACAGGTCGTCCCAGGCAACCTTTCCGGTGTGCGGCGTGGTGAAGCACCGTTCCAGCAGAGCGCCGGCCTCGGCCAGTTCCCTCTGCCGATGTACCGGCAGGCGCTGGGAGGTGAATTCGGGGTGGGTGACGACGATGCGGCGGACGCCCTCCTCCTTCGCGGCCCGGACCACGGCGAGGATCTCGTCGCCGTCCAGGTGCCCGGTGGCGAGCACCAGGTCGTGCCGGGCCATGACCCGCAGCACCTGCCGCACGTGGTCGAGCACCAGGCCCTCCTCGTCGACGACCTCGACGACAGCCGGCACGATGCCCTGGGCGTGCAGGTCGGCCTGGAGCGCTCCCCACATCGCCGGCTTGGCGCCGGGCGGATCGGTGGCGTTGCTGCGACGCTGATTGCCCGAGTCGACGGTGGGCATCCAGACGATCCGGGCGCCCTGGCGGCCCGCGATCTCGACCGCGGCCGGGTTCATGCCGCCCATCGATCCGTTCAGCGTTACCGCGCCGAGCACGTCCACGTCGGGGACCACCTTGCGGACTACCGCCGCGCGCTCGGCGGTCGCCACGTAGTGGGACTTCAGTACGAACCCAGCGAGGCCGACCTCGGCGAACCGTCGTGCCAGGTCGAGATCGTCGATCCGCCGTTCCATCACGTCGGGAGCGACGTGTACGTGGGTGTCGTACGCCCCGGTGACCAGGGCGCGGGCGCGCGGGGACGGGGCGGGGTGGTCTGACATTCTGCTCCTTGGAAGGGCTGGTGAGGTGACGCTCGACTCACGCCGCGTGGGTGGAGTCGACTGGACTGAACCGCCGCCGGATCGCCGTCGTGGTCTTGTCCAAGGCGGATACGACGCTCAGAAGATGCTGGCGCATGGCGACTTCTGCGGCGTCGGGATCGCGATCGGCGATGGCCGCCACGATCGCGGTGTGCTCGGCGAGCGACTCGGGTGGCCGGCCGGCGACCAGAATCGTGCGGAACTGGAACCGGACGAGTTGTGCACGCAGGCCGGCAATGAGCTGCGCAGCGGTCTCGTGGCGGGCGGCCGCGATGATCGCGGCGTGTAGTTTGGCATTTCCCTCCGAGTAGCCGAGCAGGTCGTTCTGCTTGAGCTTCAGAGTCATCTGGTCGAGCTGCCGCCGGATCGCGGCGATTTCCTGGTCGGTCGCGTTCAGCGCCGCCTGCCGCGCGGTCAGCGCTTCCAGGGCGGCACGCACCTGGAGGATCTCGACTGCCTCGGCCTCGGTGAACATCCGGACGTGTGCCCCGCGGTTGGGGGTACGAACGACCAGACCATCCTGGGTCAGCCGGATCAGCGCGGTGCGCACCACCCCGCGGGTGACCTGAAGCCGGTCGGCCAATGTGGCCTCTACCAGTCGTTCGTTGGGACCGAGTTCGCCACTGTGGATCGCTTGGCGCAGGTGCTCGTAAGCCTCCTCGGCAGAGATGCCTGCCGGACGTCGTGGCGAAGTACCCATGGTTACGGTCACCGATTTCCCATGTTGCCGGGCCCGGCTTGCCGAGCCCGAACCGATTGGACGCCACCATGTGCGGTGCCTCCTGCGGTGGAACGCCGGACATCGTGGCGGCCCTGTCGCAACCCCGCTACCCGAGAGTGCCCCGCGAACTGTGCGATAAATCTTGCACAATCTTGTAGACAGGATCGTTGCTCATGATCAGGATGTCAACAGGCCATTGAGCTGCCGAAAGAGCAAGATGGCACTCTGCTGAGCCCAGATCCGTCGTACCTCGGCGGTGACAGGTGCGGCGTGGATCCTCTACAGTCCACGATCGATGATCACAGTGGTGGCCCCTACCCAACCTGCTCGGGCGCTCCCCGCGTCCGCTTCTCAAACCCCTGGAAGCTGGAGAAATGATGATTGAGCGCTCCCGAGTGCTGGTAGCTGCGGTCCTTGCTGCCGCCCTCGTAGCCGTGAGCGGCTGCAGCGGCTCAGACTCCGACACCGAGGAGTCGAAGAAGACCGACAAGGTCGCCTACATCACGGCCTTCGGCGCTGTCGGCCGGGACTCCTTCGCCTGGGTGGCAAAGGAAAAGGGCTACTTTGCCGAGGCCGGCATCGAGGTGGAGATCAAGGAGGGGTCCGGCAACGTGCCGAACCTGACCGCACTCAAGGCTGGTCAGGTTCAGTTCGGCGCCCTCGACTTCACCGGCGCGGTGATCCAGGCGGGCAAGGGCGAGTTCACCGACTGGCGGGCGATCGCTGCCGTTCACCAGCAGACACTCGTCGCCGTGATGACCACGAAGGACACCGGCATCAGCGCGCCGAGGGACCTCACCGGCAAGACGATGGCCACCGCCGCCGGCTCGGTCACCGAGCTGCTCTTCCCCGCCTACGCCAGGATGGCCGGACTCGACCCCAACACGGTCAAGATCCAGGGCGCGCAGACCACCGCGCTGAACGGGCTGATGGCCAGCCGCCAGGTGGACGCGCTCGGTACCTTCCTGCTCAGCCGTGGCGCACTGGCGACGGTCGCGAAGAAGGAGGTCGTGGTGTTGCCGTACAGCGACTACCTCGGGGACCTCTTCGGCAACGCCATCATCACCACCCCGGCCCTGATCCAGCAGAACCCGGACCTGGTCCGCCGCTTCACCGAGGCGATCCTCAAGGGACTGCAGTACAGCGTCAAGAACCCGCAGGAAGCGGCGACGATCCTGAACAAGGTGAAGCCGACCTACACCGTGGCTGCGGGCGTGGGTGAGATTGAGGCGATGGCCGCGTACGTGTCACCGGCCGGTGGAGCTCCGATCGGATCCATGGACGAGGTACGGGTTTCGCGGTCGATCGCCATCCTGCAGGGCGCCGGCGTGGTCCCGAACGGTCTGACCCCGAAGGACATCGTCGACAACAGCTTCATCCCCAAGGGCTGACGACAAGCGTTACCTCGCGGACCTGGCGTGAGGGGATGGTTGCCGCAGCCGGGCACCGTCCCCTCACGACCACCGGGCGCACCGAACCCCTGCCACACGACCTCCACGGAGGAAGCCGCCATGCCTGCCGAACGGACCAGCTCCAGGTCAGCACACCTATGGTCGACCGCCGGGCTGCCCGTCCTGGGCGCGGTGCTGGCGGTCGCCCTCTGGTGGTCGGCCACCAGAGTCTTCAACATCGAGCCCTTCTTCCTGCCTGCCCCACCCGACGTCGTCGACGCCTTCCTCCGCTTGCCCGACTATCTGCTCAGGGAAGCCTGGGTGACCCTCCTGGAGACGATCACCGGCTTTGGCATCGCCGCGGTTGGCGGACTGGCCATCGCGATCGTGCTGGCCGCCTCCCGCACGGTAGAACGGATGACCCTACCGCTCATCGCCGGAATCAACGCCGTACCGAAGGTCGCGCTTGCGCCTCTCCTCCTGGTCTGGATCGGGTTCGGCACGCAACCCAAGATCGTGATGGTCGTCCTGCTCTGCTTCTTCCCGATCCTGGTATCCGCTATGGCGGGGCTCACCTCGACTCCGAACGACCTGAGCGAGCTGTCCAATTCGCTCGCCGCGTCGTGGTGGCAAACATTCGTGAAGGTCCGCCTTCCCTGGGCGCTGCCGCAGGTCTTCGTGGGCCTGAAAGTAGCGACCTCACTGGCCATCGTCGGTGCGATCATCGGCGAGGTCATCCAGCCTGACCGGGGTCTCGGCTCGGTCGTCGTCAGCTCCGGGCAGTCCGCCGACACCCCGCTCGCCTTCGCCGCACTGACCCTGCTCGCCATCATGGGGGCCGCCCTGTTCTACCTCGTGGGGGCACTCGAGCGGATCCTCGTGCCATGGGCCCGGGCGATCTCGTCATGACCGGCGCTCAGACCTCGGGGAGCATGATGATCAACCTAAGTGACGTGTCACGGACGTTCAAGAGCCGGACCGGCACCGTCAAGGCACTGCAGAACATCAATCTGGACATCCGTGACGGCGAGTTCATGGCCGTGATCGGCCGGTCCGGATGTGGCAAGTCGACACTACTGCGGCTCGTCGCCGGGCTGATCCCACAGTCAGCGGGCGACATCCGGATCGGCGGCGAGCCGGTGACCCGACCTCGCCGTGACGTCGCCATGATGTTCCAACGCCCAGCACTGCTGCCCTGGCGGACGGTCCTCAGCAACGTGTTGCTGCCAGTCGAGATATTCCGGTGGCATCGGTCAGAGCATCGCGATCACGCCATGCGCCTGTTGGAGATGACCGGGCTGGACGGCTTCGCCAAGCGCCTTCCCCACGAGCTCTCCGGCGGCATGCAGCAACGGGTCTCGCTCTGCCGAGCGCTCATCCAACGGCCAAAGGTCCTGTTGATGGATGAGCCGTTCTCCGCACTCGACGCGCTGACCCGGGAGGAAATGGCGGCCGAGTTGCAGCGCATCCACATGGACCTTGGCACGACTGTCGTCTTCGTGACCCACTCCATCCAGGAGGCTGTTTTGCTGGCTGACCGGGTCGCAGTGCTGAGCGCCCGGCCCGGCCGGCTGCAACGGCTCGTGGACATCGACATCCCACGGCCCCGCTCCTTCGGACACAACGCTCACATGGACCAGGTCGCCGCCTGCTCCGCGGAACTACACCAACTGCTACTGGGCAACGACCACTCGTCCGCCACCGCCACATCGGTCGAGGTGCCGTAGGTCGGCAGCGAGTGGATCCGCCCCTCGGGTAGCGCCGCACCCCGCACCACCCTGCCGTCAACGTCTCGGCGTCGACGTGGACCAGCAGCCGCCCCCACCCGTCACCCTCCAATCAGGCCAGCGGCACCCCATGCGCCCAGGTCGCAAGACACCCCGGCGACCACGCAAAGCCCCTGCGCCGTCGATGCGGATGCCTGCTAGCCTGGGCCCCGCGTAAGCCTCTCCTTGACAGCGGCGGCCTCACTAGCCGTCGGCAGCGGCGCGCCAGCGAGCGGTGAACCAGCCCAGGGCGACCCACCGATGCGGTACAGCCCGCCGATCTGACCCTGGGCGTCCGACCGATGCGGCGCATCCGGCTGCGGCGACTGTTGCCTGCTCATTGGCACGCATCTATAGTTGCGCGGATCACAACAATCATGGCCGTGGTGGTTGCGGCCGGATCGTCGAAGCGCTTCGACGATCCGTCGTCCAGGCCCGTCAGCCGGGTGTCGAGCCTGGCCACGCCGGTCGGGGCGTCCGCTGGGCGTCTGTCGTACGACATGAGGAGAAGCAAATGGGGAACAAGCGCCTTCGGCGCGGAATCGCCGTGCTCGCGCTCGTCCTACTGGCTCTACCGGCCGTTCCCGGCACCGCCCTCGCCGAACCCACCTACCCGTTCCGCGACCCACACCTGCCGGTGCAGGCCCGGGTTGACGACCTGCTCGGCCGGCTCACCCTGGACGAGAAGATCTCCTGGCTGCACCAGTACCAGCCAGCCGTTCCCCGGCTGGGCATCGGCCTGTTCAAGACCGGCACCGAGGCCCTGCACGGGGTGGCCTGGTCGACCGACATCGACAACAACGGCGCTGTCGTCAAGGCCCGCGGCACGGCCTTCCCCCAGCCGGTCGGCATGGCGAGCACCTGGGACACCGACCTGATCAACCGGGTCGGCTCGGCCGTCGGCGACGAGGCGCGCGGCTATCACGCGCAGAACCCCCGGGTGTGGGGTCTCAACCTCTGGGCACCGGTGGTCAACCTGCTGCGTGACCCCCGCTGGGGCCGCAACGAGGAGGGCTACTCCGAGGACCCGCTGCTCACCGCCAAGATGTCCACCGCGTACGGCTCGGGGATGACCGGCGGCGATCCCGACCACCTGAAGAGCGCCCCGACCCTGAAGCACTACCTGGCCTACAACAACGAGATCCGGCGCGACGTGACCTCGTCGAACGTGCCGCCTCGGGTGCTCAATGAGTACGAGCGCGCCGCGTTCAAGCCGGCCCTCGCCGCCGACGCTGCGACCGGCGTGATGGCCGCGTACAACCTGATCAACGGACGGCCCGCCACCGTCGATCCGGACCTGGCCACCGTGGTACGCGGCTGGACGGACCAGCCGCTGATGAACGTCACCGACGCCTGGGCGCCGAACAACCTCGTGGCCTCGCAGGGGTACTACGCCACCCAGCCCGAGGCGAACGCCGCGATCATCAAGGCCGGCCTCAACAGCTTCATCACCGACGACACCAACGCCCAACCGACGGTGACGGCCATCAAGCAGGCCCTCACGACCGGCCTGCTGACCGTGGCGGACATCGACGCCCGGATCCGGGAGATCCTGAACGTGCGGTTCCGGCTCGGGGAGTTCGACCCGGGCGGTGGCCGCCACGGCGGCATCACCCCGGACGTCATCAACAGCCCGGAACACCAACGGCTGGCCCGACAGGCCGCCGGCGAGGCGATGGTGCTGCTGAAGAACTCCCGGCAGGCACTTCCGCTGGACCCGGCCCGCACCCGCAAGGTGGCCGTGCTCGGTCCGCTGGCCGACACCCTCTACACCGACTGGTACGGCGGCGACCTGCCGTACCAGGTGACCACGCTCGACGGGATCCGTGAGCGGCTGGGCAACTCCGCGAGTGTCAGCGGGCTCGACGGGGCGGACCGGATCGCCCTGAAGGACACGGCGACCGGCAGGTACGTCACGGCCACCGGCACCACCGACGCCGACCCGGTCGCCGCCACCGGCACCACGGCATCGCCCGCCGCGCAGTTCGACGTGGTGGACTGGGGCCAGGACGTGGTGACGCTGCGCAACGCCGCCAACGGCCGCTACCTCGGCTACAACTGGGGGCCGTTCATCACCCGCGACGAGCAGCCAAACGGCTGGTACGTCCAGCAGCAGTTCAAGCTGGAGCCGCAGGACGACGGCACCGTGGTGCTGCGCTACGTCGGCTACGAGACCAAGGAGAGCTGGTTCGCCCCCGAGAAGTACGTCACGGTCGGCGACGACGGCGCGCTCAAGCTCGGCGCGTCCACCCCCGCCGCGGCGACCCGCTTCAGCCGCGAGGTGATCAGCAGCGGAATCAACCGGGCGGTGGCGGCGGCCAGGGCGGCCGACACCGCCGTACTGGTCGTGGGCAGCAACCCGTTCATCAACGGACGCGAGGCGCACGACCGCACCTCCACGGCCCTGAGCGCCGGCCAGGAGGCGCTGGTCAAGGCCGTCGTCAAAGCCAACCCGCGTACGGTTCTCGTGCTCCAGACCAGCTACCCGGTCACCCTGACCTGGGAGCAGGAGCACGTCCCCGCGATCGTGTGGACCACCCACGCGGGCGCCGAGACCGGGCACGCCGTGGCCGACGTCCTGTTCGGCGACCGCAACCCGTCCGGTCGGCTCACCCAGACCTGGTACCGCTCGGACGGGCAACTGCCACCGGACCTGCTGGAGTACGACATCATCTCGTCCGGGCAGACCTACCTGTACAGCACCGCGAAGCCGCTCTACCCGTTCGGCCACGGGCTGTCGTACTCCCGGTTCCGCTACGGCCAGGCGCATACCGGCGACCGGCCGGTCGCGGCCGACGGCACCATCACGGTGAGCGTCGACGTGACGAACACCGGCAGCCGGGCCGGCTCCGAGGTGGTCCAGCTCTACACCCACCAGCGCACCTCCCGGGTCAAGACTCCGATCCGTCAGCTCAAGGCCTTCCAGCGGGTGGAACTCGCACCCGGGCAGACCCGGACCGTGACACTGCGGGTGCCCGCCGCCGACCTGGCGCACTGGGACGTCACCCGCAGCCGGTGGGTTGTCGAATCGTCCACCCACGACCTGATGGTGGGGGCGTCCGCCGAGGACATCCGGTCCCGGACCGCGGTGCGGGTGCGCGGTGAGACGGTCCCGGCCCGGGACCTGTCCCGGCCCACCCGGGCGGAGAACTTCGACAGGTACGCAGGGGTCCGGCTGGTCGACGAGACGAAGGCCCAGGGTACGGCCGTCGGCGCCACCGCGGCCGGCCAGTGGATCTCGTTCGCCGGTTCGGCCCTGCGTCCGGGCGCCGACACCTTCACGGCCAAGGTCGCCAGGGCCGGCGCGGACGCCGGCACGATCCAGGTCCGCCTGGGCTCGCCCACCGGCCGACTGCTCGGCACGGCCACCGTGCCCAGCACCGGCGACGACTACCGGTACGCCAACGTCAGCGCCGAGTTGGCCCGCGCCGCCGGCACCCACGACGTGTACCTGGTGTTCGACTCCCCGCTGCGGCTGGCCGACTTCTCCATCAGGTGACCGGAACCCGGGCCGGGACGACCGTCGTCCCGGCCCGGGACGCTCAGGGCCGGTCCGGCCGGCCGGTGGACCTGGGGTCACTGATGCGTCCGTCCACGGCGGTGTTAACGTCTCATCCCGTTGCCGGCGAGCGCCGCTAGCTCAACTGGCAGAGCAGCGGACTCTTAATCCGCGGGTTCGGGGTTCGAGTCCCTGGCGGCGCACCAACGATCAAGGCCCTGACCTGGTGTTTCACACTGGGGGAGGGCCTTTTTCGTGTGCTTCGGTGGTGGGCGGTCGCTCTGCGGGTGCTCGGGAGCCGTTGGACCCGGCCTCGTCCTGTTGGATGCCTGGCTGTCGTCATGGACCCATGGGTCAGATGTTCTCCATGTTGCGGTGCCGCCGACGCGGATGTCGCCTCTTGCGGAGGTTCGGCTACGGCGTCTCGGCGACCTGTTCCGCAGGCCCCACACAGCAGCGCGACGAGCACTGCTGCGGTGCTGCGCACGACCTTGCGCGAGCTGCTGATCACCGCCGCAGCCTGCCACGATGTCCAAGCTCCCGCTGCCCCCACCGCATCGAGTCGGTGCACCACCGGTTACCGATGTCGCTGTTCCGGCGTATCGCTCGCCAACATCGGCCCCGAGTGGCCAGACAGCCCGCCAAGCACGGCGACTGCGACGGCGTGGGGCCCGCCCTATTACGCCCGCCTGAGCCAGCTCTCAATGACAGTGAAGTCGTGCTCGGTGAGCCCGCGACGGGGATCGACCCGATGCAGCAGGGCCGGAGCGGGGTGATGAGTCGACACCCACTGCTGATCGGCGGCGGAGATCTCGTCGTCGACCCAGACGAAGGGACGTCCCTGCGCCCACTCGACCAGTCCGCGGGTCTTCCAGTGCAGGAGCCCCACCTCGTCGGAGTCGGGCCACTCCACGACGGGCAGTGTCGGCAGCCCGAGCAGCGGTGCGAGCACGTCGTTCGCGTCGCTCATCCAGGTCGTCGCCCACACGAGATCACACGGCAGGGCCTTCAGCCGGCGGCCGTGTCCCGGATCGACCTTGTGCAGCAGGGGATTGGCGTCGGCCGGTAGGGCTGGTGCCTGGGTGTGGCTATGCGGCAGGCCCGGCTGAGCCGCCTCGGGTGTGCCGAACGGGATGAGGGTGCCGTCCACGTCGAGGAACAGCAATGAACGCGGCGCAGGGGCGGACATGACCCAAGAGGCTAGCCCCCACCCCGCTGGCGTCACGCGGCTGAGTTGACGCGCGTCAGACCTTGAGGATGTCCACGTCGTACAGCGCTATCGACGCGTCGCGGGAGGCCAGGGTCAGACTCTCGGTGATCGCCTGGGCCACCAGCATGCGGTCGAAGGGGTTGCGGTGATGCGCTGGCAGGCGACCGGCGGCGATGGCGTGGGCGTGGGTCACCGGGAGTTCCTGGAAGCCCATGTCCCTTACTCGCTCTGCGAGGTCAGGGGGTCCGCCGAGCTTCCCCGCGCTCTGCTTGATGGCGATCTCCCACAGGGTGACCGGGGAGAGGAAGATGTCCGGCTCGTGTCGCAGTCGGTCGAGGAACTCGGTGCCGAGGGTCGAGTCGCCGGTGATGGCCCAGAGCGCGACGTGAGTGTCCAGCAACAGGGTCATGCGCCGATGCCGAAGTCGGTGGCGATCTCGGCGTTGGTCTGTGGTGAGTCCCAGTCGCCGGAGAGGTCGAGTTGGCCGGCGAGGGAGCCGACTGCGGTGCGGTTGGCCCGCCGAACCAGCGGTACGACCTTCGCCACCGGGGTGCCCGCCCGGTCGATGATGATCTCCTCGCCGTGTTCCACCCGTTCGATGATGCGCGACAGGTGGGTTTTGGCGTCGTGCATGTTGTAGTGCACGGCCTCAGCCGACATGGCGTAACCCCCTCGCTTAGCTAAGGGATTAGTTTAGCCTGCTTGGCCGCGTGCGCCAGCGGCTTGGCTGCCTGCGGTCGGGGTCGCCGGACGCCGTCTGAGCCGGCGCGCTGGGCAGGGTCGAGGTCGATGGATCACCACGTTGGCCGGCATTGGGGACGACAACCATCCCGTGCTTGACATCGCCCGTCAAGTACTTGACGATGGGTGTCAAGCGAAGGGGGTCGGTGTGTCAGCAGCGAATGCGGAACTTGTCGCGCAGCTCCTCAGGTTGATCGAGGTTCGGCTGCTCGATCCTCTCGAGATCCTGGTCGACGGTGACCCGGCGATCGACTCGCTGCGGTCCGTCGTGGAGGACCGGGCACGCTCCTGGGCCGCCACCATGGTCGGCGGTGACGAGCAGGCCGCCTACGGCGTGATCGTCCGGGCGATCTCGACGCTCTATCCCGGCGACGGCCCGTTCAACCCGCCGCTCGACTGGTGGCGCACCCCGCTCGGCCAGATCGTCGCACGCCGGGTGGGCCACCCCACCGCCGAATCGGTGTCGTACGCGGTGGCTGGCGCCATGCTCGGCATCACCCGCCAGGGAGTCCACGACCTGGCCGCCCGTGGCAAGCTCGCCCGCCATCCCGAGGGCGGTGTGCTGTCTTGCGCCGTCCGCGACCGACTACTGCGGGAAGGAACCCGACGTGCCTGATTCCCTCATCAGCTCCGGCCGAGTGTCGATCGCGTACCGCGACTTCGGTGGACCGGGGCCCTCGTTGTTGCTGCTGCACGGTGCGGGCGGCAACCTCGCCCAGTTGACGACGTTGGCCGAGGAGTTGCGGCAGACGTACCGGGTGGTCACCGTCGACCTGCGCGGCCACGGGCGGTCCGGCGACGGCCCGTGGCGGTGGGGCGAGGTGCTGGACGACCTGGCCGCCGTCGCCGACGGCCTGGGTCTCGATCGCCCCGCAGTGGTGGGGGTCTCCCTCGGTGGGATGCTGGCCGCGCTCTGGGCGCAGCGTCACCCGGAGTGCCCCGGTGTCGTCAGCCTGGACGGAAATCCTCCGCCGAGCCGCCCGGAGCACCTTGCCGGGATGGACCCGGGGCAGGCGGCGACGGCGCTCGCCAAGCTGCGGGCCGCCTTCGACGGGATGGCCGCGATGCTGGCCGAGCCACTCACCGCCGAACGGTTGGCCGCGGCGCTGGCCGGGCAGCGTGCGATGGCCCGGCGGTACGGCGCCGATCCGGCGGACTGGGTGGCCACCTTCGAACGCAACCTCGTGCCGTGCGACGACGGCCGTTACCGGCTCCGCCCCGATCCGACGGTGACCGGACAGTTGCGGGAGGCGATGGAGTCTCTCGACCTGGTCCCCGCCTACCGGGATGCGCGGTGCGCCCTGCTGCTCGTCCTCGCCACCGAGGACCTACCCGAGCAGGAACCGTTCCACGAGGTGTACGCGGCCTACCGCCGAGCCACCCTGGAACGACTGGCCACCGTGGACATCCCACACCTGCGGGTGCTGCCGCTGGCCGGCGCCAGCCACGCGATGGTCGCCGAACGCCCGGCGGAGCTCGCTGCCATCGTCACCGACTTTCTGCACGAGGCAGCTCGCGGCTGAGCCTGAGGCGGGAGCGGCGGCTCGCGGCCGACAGTTGGGGAGGGTGGGCTGTCGGCTAACGCGGCGGCGAGACGTACAGCCCGGTCTTGCACCCCGTCTCGCCCGGCTCCAGCCAGATCCGGTCGTATCCCGGTGATGTGATGGCTCCGTCGGGAGCGCGGACCAGCAGGAGACACTGCCGCTCGGCGGGGACGCCCACCACGGCGACGAGGGCATTCTCGTGGGTGGTCGTGTCGACGGTGACGTGTTGCTCGGGGAAGGCGGCTCGCACGGCGCCCGCGAGGGTGTCGGGCGTGGCGGTACGCAGCACCGCGGTGAGCCGGTTTCGCGCGTCGTCGGGCAGTGTCGGAATCGGCTCGGCGGTGGGCACCGGTGGGGTCGACGCAGCTGGGCAGTCGATCTCCTTGTAAGAGGTGTAGCGATAGAGTTCCAGCAGGTAGCGGTAGCACCGCGTGGCCTGGCCGGCAGAGTGGCCGGGGTTGCCGAAGGTCCCGTAATCCTCCTGCACCGTCACGACGAATCGGACGTCGACGGTGGCCTGCTCGTCGCGGACGATGCGCCCTGACCAGGCCAGCGGCTCACGGTGGACGTTCGACGTGCCGCCACTGGGCGGCTCGAGGATCTCGGCCGCGGCGATGTGCTCGGCGCTCCGCACCCGATTGCGATGACCGAGCCTCTCGTTGAGAAGCTCCGCTGCGGTCGCCGCGCTGTCCTGCGCGATCGCGTCGCCGTCGCGGTACTCCGCGCACCCGGCCGACAGCAGGCAGAGCGCCACGGCGATGCAGGCCGCCGCCGTGCGGGCGGGGCGTCGAGGGGTACGGGATCGCCGCCGCGCCAGTGGCGGCCATCCGCCCGTCCGCGTCTGGGAGACCGCAGGGGCTCGTACCGCATCGCGCGATGTGGTCCGGTGAGGATGCGTCATGGCGTCGAGCATGCCGGTCGACGGCAGCGGCGTGCTGAGTGCTCCTACTCAGCCTGCCGGGCGGCCAGGTCCTCGGCGCGGATTCATCGGACGATGCCTGTAGGACGTGGGACGGAGGTCGGGCGTTCTGCCCGGTACGAGCACCTTTGCGCATTGACCACTCTTAATTGGCTGTTGCAGTCGTCACACGTTCGACATACAGTCCGGGGGAGAGCTTCGTAGCGATTGGAAAATGAGTGCGGTCGGGCAACAGCACCCCTCCGCCAGTCCTTAGTGGCGTCGCTGTTCCGTGCTCGTCGCTCGATACCCACATTCGGCATCCCGTCGACGGCAAGTGAAAGGAACAGCACGTGAAATCAGCAATTTCCACCGCTCGAACGTCATTGTTGGCGCTCGCGGTGTTCGTCTCGGCCGCAGTGCCGGCCGTGCTGACGAATCAGCTGCCGGCCGCGGCCGCGGTCCAGGCGACCTACTATGTCGCCCCGGACGGCAACGACGCCAACGCGGGGACCATCGAATCCCCATTCAAGACGCTACAGCGCGCGCGGGATGTCGTCCGTACGGTGAACACGAACATGACCGGCGACATCAACGTGTTGCTGCGTGGTGGGAGTTATCCAATCAGCAGCACTGTCGAATTCGGCACGAGTGACTCGGGCACCAACGGATTCCGGATCAGCTACGGTGCCTACCCGGGTGAGAAGCCGGTCCTCGACGGTGGTGTCCAGGTGACCGGGTGGACCCAGCACAGCGGCAACATCTGGAAGGCGCCGCTGGACCGCGCCAACAAGCTGCGTGCGCTGTACGTCAACGACAAGCGTGCCGTCATGGCGTCGAAGACAATCAGCTCGGGGGGTTGTTACGGGACGTACACCATCACGGCCAACCAGGCCGCCTGGGCCTGGGAGTCGGGCTCGCAGTGCGATGGTGCCAAATACAGCCTGAATGATTTCCCCGCCGTTCCCCGCAACCAGGACGACATCGAGATCGAGACGGGCACGACCTGGACCACGGCCATCGTGGGCGTCCGCCAGGTGACCACGAGTTCCGACGGCGCGAACCGGGTCGCCCTCTTCCAGCAGCCGGGTGCGGCGATCGCCCAGGGCTCGTTCAACGGCAACGCCCAGGTGGGTGGCACCCACAAGCTCATGAACGCCTACGAGTTCCTGGACGCGCCCGGCGAGTTCTACTTCGACAAGGGCGCCAAGACGGTCTACTACTACAAGGCCAGTGCCGACAACATGTCGACCGCGACGGTCTACGCGCCGAACAACGTCACCCACCTGCTGCGCGTCGCCGGCACCTCGACCAGCAGCCACGCGCGCAACATCACGTTCTCCGGGCTGACGGTGCAGCACTCCGACTGGAACCTGTTCAACGTCGCCGGCTCGTCCTTCAAGCAGGCGCAGCAGGGCAACCTCGGTGCCCAGGTGTACGCCAAGGGCAACTTCCACGTCTACTACTACCGGAACGTGGACGTGACGCCCGGCATCATCCAGATCCAGAACGCCGACGGGATCCTGCTGCAACGCAACCGGATCCAGCACACCGGCGCCGACGGGATCAACATGATCAACGACGTGCAGGGCACGCAGTTGATCGGCAACCACACGAACGACATCGCCGGCTCCGCAATCACCGTGGGTCATCCGCAGCACGTCTACATCGGAGACGGCACGTCGACCAACCGGGAGAAGTTCTCCGCGCAGGTCGAGGGGCTGCCGAAGAACATCGACATCAAGAACAACTACCTCTACGACAGTGCGGTCCTGTTCAACGGGCACAGCCCCATCTCGGCGTACTTCGCCGACACCCTCACCATCCAGCGCAATCGGATCGAGAAGACCACGTGGTCGGGTATCACGATGGGTTGGGGCTGGTGGAACTTCGACGGATCGTCGGGCTCGATCGTGCCCAACCGACCCACCACGACGGCGCGAAACAACAACATCAGCTACAACCACATCATCGACACGGTGCAGCGTCTCAGTGACACGGCCCCGATCTACACGCTCGGCAGCCAGCCGGGGACGATGATCACCAACAACTATCTCCAGGGCGTGCCGTCGGGCCACAAGTACGGCCTCCACCCGGACGAGGGATCGGCGTTCATCACCTTCCGCGACAACGTGCTGAGCATCGACAAGAACGTCACCTGGATGATTAATTCCGACGACTTCGGCCGGAAGCACGATCTGAGCATCACGCAGATCTACGGCCCGATCAACAAGGTCTCGAACAAGAACCTGCCGAACAGCACGGTCGCCGACATCCTCGTCTCCTCCGACTATGTCTGGCCCGCGGCGGCGTACGGCATCGCCGCGAATTCCGGCCTGGAGGACGCGTACCGGGACATCGTGCCGGCGAGCACCTTCTCCGCGCCGAACTACGTGCTGCCGGCCAGCACGTTCGTCACAAGTGCCACGGCGTCGATCCCGATCCGCAGCACCGGCGACGCCACCAGGTCGGTCTGGCTGGCGCCGTCCGGCACGACCACCTTCACCGCCGGGGCGACGATGACCAGGGCGGCCGGCAACGCCACGTCCATCGCCGTGCCGACGACCCAGGGCGAGTACCGGCTCTACGTCGTCGACGCACAGGGCAACCGGTCGGCGGAGTCGACCTTCATCGTCCGGCAACAGCAGGGCGGCGGCGGCACGGGGGCCGGGCAGCTCGTGGGTGGCCAGTCCGGCCGCTGTCTCGAGGTGCCCAACTCCTCGACCACCAACGGCACCCAGACGCAGCTCTGGGACTGCTCCACCGGCGCCAACCAGCGCTGGACCCAGACCGCCAGCAAGCAGCTGACCGTGTACGGCAACAAGTGCCTGGACGCGTCCGGGGCCGGCACGGCCAACGGCACCGCGGTCATCATCTGGGACTGCCACGGCGGCACGAACCAGCAGTGGAACGTCAACAGCAACGGCACCATCACGAACGCCCAGTCCGGGCTCTGCCTCGATGCCAACGGCGCTGCCACCGCCAACGGCACCAAGGTGATCCTCTGGTCGTGCAACGGCGGCGCGAACCAGCGGTGGACGCTGCGTAGCTGACCGATCAGACCCCGGGGCCAGGCCGACACGGGCCTGGCCCCGGGCTATTTCTGGTATCCGTAGTTGTCGCAGGTCCGGCGGCCGAGGACGCAGTTCTTGGTGCGCTTGTTCATGGTGGCGACGTCCCACATCACGAACGCGTCGCCGTGCATCGACGAGGCGCTCTTGCCCTCCTTGTCGGAGGAGAGGTAGTAGCCCGCCGGGGTGCCCTTCGCCGGGTACTGGATGTCGAAGGTGATCGCCGGGATCCGGACCGGGTGGCTGGGCGGGCAGGCGTTGCCGCCGCCGTACGCCACATGGTCCTTGTGGTTGGGGCTGTCCAGGTGCTTGCCGTCCCAGCAGTCGGGGAACTGCATCATGAAGTGCAGCGTCGCGTCCCCACCGCAGATGGGCCAGTTGCCGTTGGTGCTGCGGGCGACGCCGTCGAGGTCCCCCGGGCCGTAGAAGGCGCAGTAGAACTGCCCGGTCGCGCCGCGCGGTGTCGGCTTCTTCTTCTTGGCGTCGCCGGAGATCATGCGCAGACCGTTGGGCATCGGCATCTGGCCCGTCGAGTTCTTGGCGAGCGATCGGTAGTAGACCCGAAAGCCCGTGGTCTCGACCGGCTTGCCTGTCGCGTTGTCGTAGAGCGTGGGCACCCAGTAGGCGGAGTGGTCCTGCACCGGCTTGCAGGAGGTGGCCGTGAACTTCGTCAGGTCGCCGGCGACGGTGTTCGCGTCGACGGCCTTGTTGCCGACGAAGGAGTGCATGTGTGAGGCGCCCGGTAGGCCGGGAGCGACGATCGGGTCATCCGGCAACCGGTGGCTGTACTGGCAGTCCGCGCGGAACTCCGGGAGGTTGCCCACACCGGCCGGGACCGGGTCGATCGTCAACGCCTGGTACGCGTCGGCCTGCGCCTTCCAGGTCGTGCGGTCGGCGGTAATCCAGCCGGTGGCGGGGATCGGTGGCGCGGCGGCGGTCGACGGGGTGGCTGCGGTCGAAGGGGTCGCGCTGGTCGACGGGGACGTGGCAACGGTCGGCGGCGCGGAGTCCGACGTTGCCGCGGCGGACCGTGGCTGCCCGGCCGACGGCGACGGGTACTGCTGGGCGTTGGCCGCGTTCGACGGCTCGGGCGTCACCCCGCCGTTGCCCAGGTACACGCCCCCGGCCGCGACGACGAGCAGGACCGCTGCTGCGGCGGCCACGCCGAGCTTGTTGCGGGCCGGCCACCCCGGAAGGCGATGACGTGACGGCGGTGGGCTCTCGTACGACACCTGTCACTCCCAACGAGTCGACATGAGGCTGACCCGAACGGCCACGGCCGCCGAATGGTAGGCACCCACCGCCCGTACTCAACAGTTTCTTAAACTTTCCTTAAAATGTGCGGACCCGAATGTCCATACAGGTCAGTGCGTCGTTCCTGGCCACGGACGCGGAGCAGTCGGATGTCGCGGATTACCACTCTCGCCGGTGAGATGTATCGCTTTACCGATCGGTCGAACGTGAAGGTTGCCTCGGGCTACCGTGTCCCCGGTTCAACTGATCATCGTGAGCGGTCGACACCCCGACCGGCCTCACGGGAACCGGGTTGCACACCCGAAGGAGGTTCCATGGCACGCACCCGCATGGTTGGGGCGCTCGCCGCTGTCCTCGTCCTACCGGCCCTCACCGTCGTGACCGCGACGTCGCCGGCGTCGGCGGAAGCCGTCGCGCCGAAGGTCGCCCCGCGGAGCGACATGCGTGAGCTCACCCGCAAGGACTTCACGCTGGACGGCCGGCCGATCGAGACGCCCTCGCGATACCAGCCGCGTACGGGCGCGCGGAAGCAGGCGCAGTCGGTCGAGACGCCGGCGGTCGGCACGGTCCGTCAGTGGCTCGGCCTCGACGACGTCCAGGGCTCGGTCTACCGCAAGGACTACACGCTGCGGGCGGTCGGTGAGCACATCGAGGTCTGGGTCGCCAACGACCTGGCGTTCCCGGCCGGTGACTGCCGGACGCAGGTGCCGTCGTCGACGCAGATCACCGACGCGCAGGTGAAGCACCTCGTCGACGAGTTCGACACGAACATGTACCCGAAGGAGACGAACGCCTTCAGCACCCCGCCGGACCGGGACGGCAGCAACGCCCAGATCGGGCCGGACGCCAACGGCAATGGCGGGGTCTACACCGGCGCCGGCAACAAGACCGTCACGCTCGTGGACAACGTGCGGGACGACAACTACTACACGTTCCCGGCCGCGCCGACGTACATCGCCGGGTTCTTCTCCGCACAGTTCAACGAGCTGCTCGACCGCAACGTGATGACCGTCGACGCGTTCGACTGGCTGCACCGCATGACGGCGAACCCGCCGGACGAGCCGACCACCGACCTGTGCACCAGCCGGGGCGCGCGGCCGAACAGCTACGAGGGCACGTTCGCGCACGAGTGGCAGCACCTCGCGCACTACTACGCGGACCCCTTCGAGGGTAACTGGATCAACGAGGGTCTCTCCGACTTCGCCATGTCGTTGACCGGGTACAGCGACTCGAAGGCCACGGTCTTCGACCGGGGCGCCGACAGTCACCTCTACTGCTACCAGGGATTCGGCACGGTCCAGACGCCGTACAACACCAACCCGCGCGACTGCGGTGGTCCGGAGAACTCCCTCACCCTCTGGGACGAGAGCCCCAACCCGAACGCGGTCCTCGCCGACTACGGCAGCGCGTACTCGTTGATGCTGTTCCTCTACGACCGCTACGGCGCCGACTTCATGTCCCGGCTGCACCGCGACGGTACCCGGCAGGGCCTCGCGAGCCTGGACGCCGAGCTGGAGACGGTCGGGGTCCACGATTTCTACCAGGTCATCCACGACTTCCAGTCGATGACGCTGCTCGACAAGCTCGTCGGCGAGTCGAAGTTCGGCATCACCCTCGGCGTCGCGAAGAGCCGGGTCACCACGCCGAGCCTGCGCTCCACGGTCAACCTGGCCAGCACGGCGGCCAACGGTACGCCGGGAGCCGCCCCGAACGGCGCCGACTACGTGCAACTGGGCACGGCCAAGGGCAAGGTGCTCAGCGGTCGCGACCTGCGGTCGGTGAAGTTCCAGGGCGCGAAGACCCTGCCCGCGCTCCCGCTGTCGTGGACGACCACCACCCAGGACCCGGACCGGCCGGGCAACGCGGTGCTCTTCTCCGGCAACGCCAACAGCCTCGACTCGACGGCGGTCACCTCCGTCGCCGTGCCGACCACCGACCCGACGCTGCGGTTCCAGGCCAAGTACGGCGCGGAACTCGGCTACGACTACGGCTACGTCACCGTGTCGACGGACGGCGGTGCCACGTACACGGCGATCCCCGGTGACAAGACTGTCGACGGGCCGCGCGGTCCGGCGCTCAACGGCACGACCAGCGGCTTCGAGGCGCGCTCGTACGACCTGTCGGCGTACGCCGGAAAGACCGTGCTGCTCGGCTTCGAGTACGTCAGCGATGGTGGCACCAACGAGGGCGGCCTGCTGCTCGACGACATCACCGTCGGCGGGCAGACGCTCAGCGACGGCACCAGCCTGGCGCCGTTCGACTCGCCGACGGAGATCCGTCCGACCCCGGTCAAGAACTGGAACCTGCGGCTCGTCGGCATCGACGAGAAGCACTCGATCGCCTGGCAGTTCGAGTCCAACGGCCGCTCCGAGGTCACGATCGGCAAGCTTCAGCTGGCCGTGCTGGACGCCTTCCCGAAGGTCGTCGCCGTGGTGGCGTACGACGAGCCGACCGAGCAGGTGCGGCAGTACGCGCCGTACCAGCTCACCGTGAACGGTGTGGTGCAGCCCGGGGGCAGCAGCTCACTGAGCTGATCTCCACCCAGGTCGCGGGGCACCCGCCGTCGAGGTCGACGGTGGGTGCCCCGCCCGCTCTGCCGGGTCGGCGGGACCGGAAATTCTCGGGTGGAGAGGTGCTGGCGGACAGCGTGCGGGTAATGCGGGGTGATGAAGTCGACCTGGAAGCCCCACGAGAAGCACGGCGGGCTGTCGAGCAAGGACAAGCGCGAGCTGCCGGAGACCGTCTTCGCGTTCCCCCGCGAACGCAAGGAACCGATGACCGACGCGGGTCACGTCCGCAACGCCATCGCCCGGTTCGATCAGGTGCAGGGCGTCACCGACGAGGATCGGGACCTGGCCTTCCAGAACATCCTCGCCGCGGCCAAGCACTACGGTGTCGAGGTCGCTGAGACCAACTGGCGTCAGCTCGGCAAACTCCCGCACACACCGAACCCCGCCCACTGACCGGCACACTCGCACGATTCGGCGGGTAGGTCCGCCGTCGGCGGGTAAGCGGCGCGAGTGCCCGCAGAGGAGGAGCCGGCAGCCCACCTCGACCCGGAGTCGAGCGGGGCGTCCCGAACGGTGGCCGGCCTCCGCGAACGGGTGCGCCACGCCCTACGTACCCGTGCCTGGCGGTTCCGCCTCTTCGGTCCGCTCGCCGTGCAGGCCGGCGTCGCGGCGTCGCTGGCCTGGTTCGTGGGGTATCAGTTCCTGGACAATCCGGCCCCGGTCCTCGCGCCCACCACGGCGGTTGGCATCGTGGCCGCCTCGATGGGCTCACGCCTGCGACGCACCGTCGAGCTGCTGGTCGGGGTGATCCTGGGCCTCGCCGTCGGTGACGCGCTCATGCCGCTGTTCGGCATCGGCGCCTGGCAGACCGGTGTGGTCGTGGTGCTGGCGATCATCGTGGCCGTGTTGCTCAAGGGCGGTGGATCCCTGCTCACCCAGGCCGGCGGCACCGCGGTACTCATCGCCACGCTGGAACCGCCCGTGCGTGACCTGTCCGTCCCCCGCTTCGTCGACGCCGCGGTCGGCGGGCTCATCGGTCTGGCGGTCGGCCTGCTGGTGGTGCCCATCCACCCGCAGCGGACTGTGCAGCGGCTGGCCGAACCGGTCCTCGACCCGGCCATCGCCGCCCTGCACGACCTGGCCGCGGCCCTGCGTCGTCGGGACCTTGGCGGCACCGAGCAGAGTCTGGACGCGCTGCGGACTCTCGGAGCACGGATGACCGCGCTCGACGAGGGGCTCGCGGCTGCCCAGGAGGTGGTGCGGCTGGCGCCACTACGGTGGCGCGAACGCGGGTCGCTGGCCCGTTACACCCAGGCCGTCCACCACCTTGAGCGCAGTCTCTACGGCTGTCGGGCCGTCGCGCGGAGACTCACCAAGGCTCTCCGGGAGGATGAGCCGATTCCCGCGGAGTTCGCCGCGGCCATCGACCTGCTGGCCACCGGTGTGCAGACGCTGAGACGCACCACCACCGCCGAGCGGGCGGACCCGCAGGAGGCGCGCCGGCAGATCCTGACCGCTGTCGAACTGGTCGGACAGGCGCAGGGGGAGGCCGCCCCGGATCCCACCCGCCCGCACACCCACCGGCTGGGCTACTCGGGCATGGTCGCCGCGGGTGAGTTCCGCACGGCTGCCCACGACCTGCTCATCGCCAGTGGCTTGGACACCACCGAGGCGGCAGCGCAGGTGCGGCAGACGGCGGACCGGGACGGGTGGGATTGGCCGGAACGCGGCGCTCGCCCGTGAGCCGTCCGGGTCAGGACGGCTTGAGCGAGGCCAGGATCTCTTCGTAGTGCGGGTTCTTCATGACGCCCAGCACGTTGCCGAACGGGTCGACGACCGAGGCGGTGATGAACCCCTCGTCGCCGTGCGGGGTGATCGGCTGGTACTCCTTGGCACCCAACGCCAGCAGTCGCTCGACGGTGGCGTCGAGATCGTCGACGTACCAGTGCATGAGCACGCCGCCGGGTCCCGTCGCGGCCCCGGGCGGCGCGAACTTGCGGTCGAGGATGCCCAGCTCCGCCTGGTAGTCGCCGATCCGGAACTCGGTGTAGGCCGGGCGTCCGTCCGGGCCGGGGCGCATGAAGTACGCCTCGACGCCGAGGAAGTCGGCGTACCAGGCGGTGGCCGCCTCCACGTCGTCGGCCCAGATGTTGAGTGTGGCGAATCCTCGCAGGCTCATCAGCTTTCCCTCCGTCGATGTCGTTGCACACGACGCTATCGGCGATTGCGGAAGGTTTGCTTCCGCAATGGTCGGCGGGTTCGGAGAAGTCGCGTGTAGCCCGCCGCCTCCCGGGTAGTCGCCGCCGTTGCCATCACTGACGGCGGGGGACAGCGTGGGTGCGAGGTATCCGGCGATCGAGGCGCACGGTCTGATCGGTGACCTGCAGACCGCCGCGCTGATCAGCGAAGACGGTGCCGTCGACTGGTTCTGCGCGCCCCGTTTCGACTCACCGAGCATCTTCGGTGCGCTGCTCGACCATGACAAGGGCGGCCACTTCCGGCTCACGCCCGAGGGCGTCGACTACACGAGCAAGCAGCTCTACCTGCCCGGTACGCCGATCCTGATCACCCGCTTCCACAGCGCCGACGGCGTGGGGGAGCTGTTGGACTTCATGCCCGTCACCGGCGAACGGGCCACCGACCGGCACCGGTTGATCCGGCTGGTACGGATGGTCCGGGGGAGCATGCGGTTCCGCTTCGACTGCCGTCCACGGTTCAACTACGGGCGCGACTCGTACGAGCTCGAGGTGCACCCCGAGGGTGACGTGTTCCGGAGTCCGACCCTCAACCTCACCCTCGCCGCGTTCAAGGACTCGGAACGGAAATTCGACGCGCGGGGAATCCGGCGCGACGGGGACGGCGTGTCCGCGTCGTTCACCCTGCACGCGGGCGACATCGGCGGGGTCGTCCTGGAGACGGCCTGCCCGCACGCGCCCCGCGCGATGAGCACCGACGAGGCCTGCGACCTGCTCGCCCAGACCCGCGACTACTGGCGGCGGTGGGTGGGCGGCTCCCGGTACAAGGGTCGCTGGCGGGAGGTCGTCGAGCGGTCGGCGATGACGCTCAAGCTGATGACGTACGCGCCGACCGGCGCCCTGGTCGCGGCACCCACCGCCGGGCTGCCGGAGCAGATCGGCGGGCAGCGGAACTGGGACTACCGCTACACCTGGATCCGGGACGCGTCCTTCTCCGTGCACGCGTTGCTGCGTCTGGGCTTCACCGACGAGGCCCAGAGGTATCTGTTCTGGCTGAACGAGCGCATCCGCGAGGCCCGCGACGCCGACCTGCCCCTCCAGGTCATGTACCGGATCGACGGTTCACCCGACCTCTCCGAGGAGGTGTTGGGTCACCTGGAGGGGTACCGGTGCTCGGCGCCGGTGCGGATCGGAAACGGCGCGGCCGGCCAACTGCAGCTCGACATCTACGGCGAGGCGCTCGTCTCGTTGGAGCTCGCGGACCGCAACGGGCTGATCGCGCCGTACCAGGGGTGGCGGAAGACGGCCGGGATGATGGACTGGCTCTGCGAGCACTGGGACCAACCCGAGGACGGCATCTGGGAGACCCGGTCCGGCCGGCAGGACTTCACCTACGGGCGGGTGCTGTCCTGGGTCGCGCTCGACCGCGCCATCCGCATCGCGCACCGCCGAGGGCGCCCCGGCGACACCGCCCGCTGGGCCACCGAACGGGACGCCATCTACGAGCAGGTCATGACCCGTGGCTTCGACCCGCAGTGCGGCGCGTTCGTGCAGCACTACGGGTCCGACATCCTGGACGCCTCGCTGCTGGCGATGCCCGGCCTGAACTTCATCTCGGCGACCGACCCGATGTGGGAGTCGACGCTGCGGGCGATGGACGCCAGCCTGGTCTCCGACAGCCTGGTCTACCGCTACGACCCGAAGGCGTCGCCGGACGGGCTCGCCGGCACCGAGGGCACCTTCAACATGTGCACCTTCTGGTACGTGCAGGCCCTCGCGCTGGCCGGTCGGGTCGACGACGCCCGGTTGACCTTCGAGAAGATGCTCACCTACGCCAGCCCGCTGGGCCTCTACTCCGAGGAGATCGCCCCGACCGGTGAGCAGATCGGCAACTTCCCGCAGGCGTTCAGTCACCTCTCGCTGATCAGCACGGCTGCCCACCTCGACGACCTGCTCGACAAGGAGCAGTGCTGATCTGCCCGGTCAGAACAGCGTCAGCGGCTCGACAGGTGTGGGCTCGGGCAGCGGGTCCAACTCGGGCACGCGTGCGCGGACCTCGTCGTGGAACCGGCGGGCGAGCACGGGTGCGTCGGCGTTGTCCGGGGTGTGCACGAACATCGTCGGCGAGCGTCCCTCCCGCAGCCAGGCCACGGTGACGTCGATCCAGCGCTGCCACCCCTCGACCGTGCGGGTCGGGTCGTCCCGACCGAGGTAGCGGACGATCGGTTGGTCGGTCAGCGCGAGCGAGCGGAGCGGCACGCGTGGCTTCTTGGTCCAGGCGTCCCGTTCGGCGTCGCTGCTGGGTGGGCTCGCGAAGAAGGCTGTGGTGTCGAAGGGGATCCACTCGGCGGACGCGACGGCGAGGGTCGCCTCCAGCAGCCGGGCCGCGTCGGCGTCGGTGAAGAACGTGGGGTGGCGGACCTCCACCGCGTACCGGTGCGACGGCGGGAGCTGACCCAGGAAGCGCCGCAGGGTCGGGACGTCGGCGGGGGCGAACGAGCCGGGCAGCTGGATCCAGAGGGCGTGTACGCGCGGGCCGAGCGGCTCGATCGCGTCCAGGAAGGCACGCAGCGGTTCGCCGACGGCGGTGAGCCGGCGTTCGTGGGTGATGACCTTCGGAAGTTTGAGGACGAACCGGAAGCCGGGGTCCGTCTGCGCGGCCCACGACGCCACCGTGTCCCGGGCCGGGGTCGCGTAGAACGTCGTGTTGCCCTCCACGGCGTCACACCAGCTGGCGTAGTGCCGCAGGCGCTCCGCGGGTGGCAGTTGGTGTCCCGACCACGCCCGGTGGCTCCACATCGCGCACCCCACGTGCAGCCGCATGCCCGCCCTTCCCGTGCTTCGACCGGAGCCCACCGTATCGGGAGCGCCTCGCCCGCCACCCGCCGGACATCGTCAACTTAGGGTTGACGCGATCGCGCCGTCAACTTATGGTTGACGCATGACAGATCCTCTCCAGATGAGCAACACCGTCAAGCTCGACGACCTGATCCAGGCCATCAAGAGGGCACACACCGACGCGCTCGACCAGCTCACCGACGCGGTCATCGCCGCCGACCACCTCGGCGAGGTCGCGGACCACCTGATCGGGCACTTCGTCGACCAGGCTCGCCGCTCGGGCGCCTCCTGGACCGACATCGGCCGCAGCATGGGCGTCACCAAGCAGGCCGCCCAGAAGCGCTTCGTGCCGAAGGCCACCGACGGGTCGACCCTCGACCCGAACGAATCCTTCGGTCGGTTCACCCCCCGGGCTCGCAACGTGGTGATGGCCTCCCAGGAGGAGGCCCGCGCCAGCGGAAGCGCCGAGATCCGCCCCGAGCACCTGGTGCTGGGCCTGCTGGCCGAGCCGGAAGGGCTGGCCGCCAAGGTGATGGCCGGCCGGGGCGCCACCGCCGAGGTGGTGCGGGAGAAGGTCGCCGCCCTCCTGCCGCCGCCGGCCGAGCAGGTCCCGGACCTCATCCCCTACGGCGCGCGCGGCCGGAAGGCGTTGGAGTTGACCTTCCGGGAGGCGCTGCGCCTCGGGCACAACTACATCGGCACCGAACACATCCTGCTGGCCCTGCTGGAGCAGGAGGACGGCGCCGGCGTGCTCACCGATCTCGGCCTGGAGAAGGCGACGGTCGAGGCCGACCTGGCCGCCGCGCTCGCCGCCTTCACGGCACAGAAGTGAGGCCCTCGGGTCAGGGTGCCTCGGGGAAGCCGTAACGCAGGGCGTGCTCCGGATCGGTCGGGTCGATCTGGCGCACGCCCGCGTCGGCGAGGCGCTTGTTGACCTCGTCGAGCTGCTCGCGCACCAGTCGGGCCTCCTCCTCGGTGACCCGGCCCCGGTGCGGCTTGCCGGCGTGCTCAAGCGTGCTGTAGTCGATCTTCTCGGCGCCCTTGCGGGCCTTCGGTGGGCGGACCCGCTCGGCCGTCCGCAACAGTCGCGCCATCGGTACGTCGGTGGCCATCGCGTCGAACTCGCTGGCCGTCAACACCACCCGACGCGGCTCGCCGCCGCCGTGCCGGTCGTGGATCTCCACCACCGCCACGTCCAGGGCGGCGTCGTCGATGTTCTCCACCTCGCCCGGGGTGGCGTCCAACTGCACGGGCCCGGCGACCAGGTCCGGGTGCTCCAGCACGACGACGCGGACCACCTCGTCGTCCTGCTGCAGAACCGTGCCGGTGAAGTCGGAGACGTGGATCGTCTTCTTGCCCATGCGCGGAGCTTCTCCTGTCGTAGGCCGGATGGCGGACCACAAGAAATTACCCGACAGGTGTGCGAAAGCCCTCGCTGGACCTCCCCGGTGTGTCGCCCCAGGCGAACGTCAGAGGCTGCCCCTGGGTGCCACCCACTCGGTGGGTTGGCCGGTGACAGCGGCGATGCGGTCGTAGTCGGTGTCGTAGTGCAGGACGGTCGCGCCGTGTTCCTCGGCGGTCGCCGCGATGATCAGGTCGGGCAGCCGGAAGTTGCGGTGCTGGCTCTCGGCCGCGAGCAGGCGATGAACCGCCATGGCGCGGTCCGTCGCCGCTGTCGACACGTCCATCCACCGCCCCCCACGCAGTGCCTGCCAGAGGATCTCGTACCCCTTTGGGTGGGGTGCGTTGTTGAGGTATTCCAGGCTGGTCATGTGGCAGGCGGCGAGCCGCCCCTCGGCCAGAAGTGACTCGAAGCGCCGCCGGACCGACGCGTGACGCCCCTGCAGAACATAAACCGAGGTGTCCGCAAGATAGATCTGACCAGCCATCAGGCTGCCTCGGCGTCACGCGCCTGCTGAGCGAGCGTGTCCAGGTCGCGACCGCCCCCGTAGCGCCAGGCGTCAGCGGACCCGGAGAAGTCCATCTCCACCTGATCGAAGGCGGCAACAACCTCGCGAGCCTGCCGGCGAACGGCGAACGCGTGCAGGGCTGCATTGATGGTGGCCACCTTGGTGTCGGTGCCGAGCACCTCCTTCGCGGCGTCCAGCCACTCGTCGTTCACGTCCACGGTGATGCGAGTCATGGCGCGAACATACACCAGATCAGGCGCTGCCGAGGCACCAACTTTGAGCGATGCGTGGTGCGTCAGCGGGTGTTCGGGCGGTGCCGACTGAAGCTGCCAGCGGGCAGCTTGTTCAATCCGGCCCACGACAGGGCACCGCCGCCGATCGTGCGAGGCTTCCGGTAGCGCGGCTGGGGAGGATTGCCGTCGACAGCATCCGCCGCCTGCCAGAGTCGCGCGGGATCCTGCTGATAGCGGTGGTACTGCTCATTCGGCATGGCCTCTACCGTTCCAAACAAAGGTGTCCAGGTAGGGAAATACATATGACGGTCGATCGCTCTGCCCGGTCGGCGCGCCCCGCCCGGCCCAGCGGGATCGTCCGCCCGGCCGGCCGGCCCGGCGTACGGTGATCCACGACGGGTGGACCGACGGGGAGGTGGACATGCTCGACCGGCGGGTCCAACTGCACCTGGCCACCTGGCTCGGCCAGTGGCCGGCCGGGGCGGGGCTGCACGTGGTCGCCTCGCACCGACGGGCCGCACCGGCCTGGGACGGCAGGTTGCGCCCCGCGCTCGGCGTGGACACCGGGCGCAGCGGTGTGCTCTCCGTGGCGCCGGACCGGGTGGCGGCGATCCGTGCCCTGATCCGGCGTACCCCGGACCGGTTCCTCGCCGCGCTGCCGCAGGCCGTGGGGCTGCCCGACTGGTGCGTGCACGACGGCTCCTTCCGGTGGAGTGTGTCCCCCGCGCCGCTTCCCGACGTGGGGGAGTGGACCTCGCCGACGGCGCCCGGGCTGCCGCCCTGGCTGCGGCTCTTCGACCGGCCGGTGCTGGTGGTCCGCGATCCGGACGGCGCCTACCTGGCCGGTGCCGGGATCAAACGGCACGACGCGTACGGGCACGAGTTGGCCGTGGGCACCGCGCCGGTGGCTCGGGGGCACGGCCTCGCCCGCCGACTCGTGGCACAGGCGGCGCGACGGGTCCTCGACGAGGGAGCAGTGCCGACGTACCTGCACGAGCGCGACAATCTCGCCTCGGCCCGGGTCGCCGACGCGGCCGGTTTCCCGGATCGCGGCTGGCGGGCGTACGGGGTCTATCCGCGCTGACTGGCGCCGGCGCTCGCGGACCGTGGATCCCGGGCCGGATCCACGGTCCGCAACCTCCCCCAGGCCCCGGTTCCGGACGTACCGACAGGTGTCGGGTCGGTACGCGTCGATCACGCTACGTATCTAACCGGCTCAGGGCAAGGTTGATGCTGTCGGTTCGGAGTGTCGAAAAGTGGACTTGACCTGCTTCTTCGGTGATCGCCGAGTGCCGGCCGGGTCAGTGACGGAGCGTGCGGATCAGGTCGAGCACCTGTCGGGTCACCGGTCGAAGGACCCGGAGGCGGGACAGCGCCACGAGCCGGTCGATCAGTGGTACGGCCCCGTCGATCAGTTGCCGGGTCTTGGTCTGGCCCGGGGATCGATCGTGGACCCAGTAGAGGATCACGCCCATGTACGCGAGCCAGAGCAACTCGGGTAGTTGGGGGCGAAGCTCCGCGTCGACCTTGGCTGTCGAGCCCGTCAACACCTCGCCGAAGAGCTCGATGGCCGCCTGTCGGGGGCCGGAGGACTCCGCGGAGAAGGGACTCAGCGGCGAGGTGGGCTCGGCCGCCGTCTTGAAGAAGGTCGCCGCGAACCCGTGCGACGGCGTCAGCACGTCGATCCCCGCGTGCAGGACTCCGGCCAGGCGGGCGCCGAACGCCTCCTCCCGATCGAGCACGGGCTGTGCGGCCGCCCGGTGTGCGACCTGGGACTGGGCGTAGAACTCCTGGATCAGGTGGTCCTTGGAACCGAAGTAGTAGTAGGCGTTGCCGACCGCCACGCCGGCCTCCTGCGCGATCGCCCGCATGGTGGTCTGGGCGTAACCGCGCTCGCGGAACAGCCGCATCGCGGTGTCCCGGATCAGCTGCCGGGTCTGCTCGCCTCGGGCGGTGGCTGGGTCACCCGCAGTGGTCGTCTGCGCAGGCTGCTCGGTCATCGAGGTCACCGTATCCCGCCAGGTCGTTTGTCGGCTCGTCCCCCGGGTCGCGGACCCGCTCCCGGATCGCCGAGGCGGCGGCCACCGCCTGTCGGGCGAGGGGCAGCAGGTGCGGTCGGGCCAGTCGCTCGGCCATGGACCGGTGGTCGGCCAACGCCCACAGGCAGGCGAACCAGGCGCCGTCGCCCGCGTACACCTCGCCGGTGTCGGCGATCACGGTGAGGTCGCGCAGCGTCGCGTCGTGGTCCAGGCCGGGGAAGCGCCGGCGGGCCTCGACCGACCCGGCCGGCACGAACTCCAGGGGTACGAGCTGGGCGCGGGAGGTCAACCAGCGGCGGGCGGCGCGGCAGAGCGGGCAGGCCGCGTCGAACAGGACGGTGAACCCCCGGATCCCACCGCCGGACTGGGCGGCGGGATCCGGGAGCCGACCGACGCCACCGGTCGGTGATCCGGTCATCGGGTCGGCGGGTTGTTCGCCGGCCCGGCGCCGGGCTGCGGTCCGGCGGGGTGTGGTCCGGCCGGGTGTGGTCCGGCCGGTTGCGGGCCGGCGGGCTGGGGTCCGGCCGGGTGTGCGCCGGGTGGCCGCGGTCCGCCCGGGTACGCGCCGACCAACTGCGATCCGGCTGGGGCGGGCTGCATGGGGAGTCGGCCGATCGGGGCGATCGGGGGGTGGGTGGCGAGCTGACGAAGGCGGGTTCGGCGGTAGCGGCCCAGTGCGAAGACGTTGAAGAAGTGCAGCGCGCCGAGCACCAGCAGCACCAGGCCGACCTTGAGGGACAGTTCCTCCATGGCCTCGCTCGTGGAAACCACCGGGTCGGAGTGCCTCATCGCCACCGTGACGTAGCCGAGGTTGAGCAGATAGAAGCCGACGACCAGGAGGCTGTTGACCGCTTTGGCGACTCGTTCCTCGGCGAACACCTCCTCCAGGAAGACCAGCCCGTTGCGGGACAGTGCCCGAGCCACCCAGATGGTCAGCCCGACGCTGACCGCGAGGTAGACCACGTACATCCAGACCTTGATGTCCATGCGGACGCCCTTCTTGAACGTGTTCAACTACCGACGTCGTCAGCCTAGGGCGAATGTTGAACATGTTCAAGAAGGGGCGACAGGTGACTGTGGACACTCTGGCGCTGGAGCACGTCGTCCGGCCGAGCCTCGGGGGCCCGGCCGGAGAGCGCCGTGGCTCAGCCGGCCAGTCCGAGAGCCTCGGCCGCCGCACGGCCGTTGGCGTGGCTCGCGCCGTACGTGGTGACGAAGGCGCGTACGCCCGCCGGGCGCCACTGTGCCGGCCACCCCATCTCCACCACGGTCACCGAATGCTCGGCGGCCAGCCCGGCGACCAGCTCCGGGCCACCGGGCAGCCGGTGCAGGTGCCGCCCCACCAGCACGATGGGTCGGTCACCGGCCAACCCGCGCAACGTCGCCGGGTCGGTCTCGGTGGCGATCACGCGGATCTCCGGCACCCCGTCGAGGTGGGGACCGAGACCCCACGGCACCCGACCCTCGGCGATCGTCGACTCGGTGTGCAACTGCACCACAAGCGGTCGGTCCAGGCCGGTGAGCACCCCGTCCACGCGGACGGCGCGACGCGCTGCGGCGTACCCCAGCTCGGTGTCCCCGGCTGCCGGCGGCCCGGCGGCGGCCCGGGTCCAGGCGGCGAGCTCGGCGGCGCGGCCGGCGGCCTGCTCGACCCGGGCGGTCGCCAGTCGGCCGTCGGTGACGGCGTCGACGATCTCGGCGGCCACCCGCTCGACCAGTTCGGCGTCGACCCGCGCGCCGATGCAGAGCAGGTCGGCGCCGGCCGCCAGGGCGCGGACCGCGGCCGGGCCGACCCCACCGGCGGCCACCGCGGCCCCCTTCATCTCCAGCGCGTCGGTGATGACGGCGCCGGTGAAGCCGAGGTCGGTGCGGAGCAGGTCGACCAGGACGGCCCGGCTGAAGGTGGCCGGATCGGCGCCGGTCAGCGACGGCACCCGGATGTGCGCGGTCATCACGGCGCGTGCCCCGGCGGCGATGACCGCCCCGAACGGCGGCAGGTCCCGTTGGCGGAGCAGGCTCAACGGCGCGTCCACGGTGGGCAGTTCGTGGTGCGAGTCGGTGACGGTGGCGCCGTGTCCGGGGAAGTGCTTCGCGCAGGCGGCCACACCGGCGGCCTGCAACCCGGTCACGGCGGCGGCCGAGTGGGCGGCTACCCGCACCGGGTCCGCGCCGAAGGACCGGGTGCCGATCACCGGGTTCTCGTCGGCGGTGTTGACGTCCACCGTCGGGGCGAGGTTGACGGTGATGCCGAGCGCGGCCAGCTCGGCGCCGATCGACCGGTAGACGCGTCGGGTGAGCGCCACGTCGCCGATCGCGCCGAGGGCGGCGTTTCCGGGGTACGGGCTGCCGGTGGCATGCGCCAGCCGGGTCACGTCACCGCCCTCCTCGTCGATGGCGATCAGCGCGTCCGGCCGACCGGAGCGCAGCGCGGCGCTGCTCGCCGCCACCTGGGCGGGGTCGTGCACGTTGGTGCCGAACAGGGTGTGCCCGGCCAGCCCGTCGGCCAGCAGGTCGACCGCCCAGTCCGGCGGGACCGGTCCCGGGTACGCGGCGAGCAACGTGCCCAGCGCCAACCGGCGCAGTCCTGGATCCAGCCCCACGTGATCTCCCCCTTCGGTGCCCCAGCGGGTACGAAACGTCGTACCGGTGGTGGTGTCCGCCCTGCCGAATCGGCGGAGCGTCCCGCCTCCGGGTGGCCGATACGCTACGGCTACCCGTTCGCAGGTAGGTTTACAGTTAGCAAAGTTTACTAAAACTAGAGGACGTGTCATGAGTGCGACCCGGCTGCCCGGCACCCCCCGCCTGTTGCGGGCGCTCAACGACCGTGCGGCACTGGAGCTGCTCCTCGAACGCGGCCCGCTGACCCGGGCCCGGCTCGGCGAGCTGACCGGGCTGTCGAAGGTCACCGCCTCGCAGTTGGTCGAGCGGTTGGAGGAGCGTGGCCTCGTCACGCGGGTCGGCGAGCAGGCCGGCGGGCGGGGGCCGAACGCTCAGCTCTACGCGGTCAGCCCCGGCAGCGCGCACGTGGTCGGCGTGGACGTCGGGCCCGATCGGGTGGTGGCCGCGTGTGCCGACATCACCGGCGCGGTCATCGGCCGGGTGGAGCAGTCGACCCGGGACACCGACGACCCGGTGGGCGTCGTGCACAACGCCGTGGTGCAGGCGGCCAGCAGTGCCCACGCGCAGCTCAGCAGCGTACGGCGGATCGTGCTCGGCACCCCGGGTCTGGTCGACCCCGGCACCGGCGACATCACCTTCGCCTTCAACCTGCCGCGCTGGCACAGCGGCCTGCTCGCCGCCCTGCGGGAGGACCTGCACACTCCGGTGGTCTTCGAGAACGACGTCAACCTGGCCGCGGTGGCCGAGGCGCAGTCCGGCGCCGCGCAGGGACTGGCGGACTTCGTCCTGGTCTGGGTGGGTGCCGGCGTGGGCCTGGCGATCATGCTGGGCGGGCGGCTGCACCACGGCAGCAGTGGAGCGGCAGGTGAGATCGGCTACCTGCCGGTGCCCGGCGCGCCCATCCCACGCGACGCCTCCCGCCGCGCCAAGCCCGCCTTCCAGCAGCTCGTCGGCGCGGATTCGGTCCGCGCGGTGGCCCGCGAGCACGGCTATCCGGACACCGACGCCGCCGAGGCGGTGCGCGCGGCCGTCGCGGCCGGCGCCGACGGTGGCCCGATGCTCGACGAGCTGGCCCGCCGGCTCGCGCTCGGCGTGGCCAGCACCTGCGTGGTCCTCGACCCGCCGTTGGTCGTGCTCGCCGGCGACGTGGGCCAGGCCGGTGGCGCCGCACTCGCCGAGCGGGTGCAGCACGAGGTCGCCGCGATCACCCTGGTCCGGCCACGGGTGGTGCCGACCGGGCTGACCGAGGAGCCGATCCTGCACGGCGCGCTGCGCACCGCCCTGGACGCCGTGCGCGACGAGGTGTTCGGCTCCACCGTCGGCTGAGCCCGCTGCGCAGGTCATGTGAAGGAATATTTCACCGCAGCTTGACAGGTTGCAAGCTCTTGCCGCGTCGCGATCGCCGCCGAGTGCCGCGTCGCGATCGGCCGCCGGGTCGCCCGCGACCACGCGGACGGCCCGGCGGACCGCGACTCAGAGCAGGTCGCGCCGGCGGAACACGGCGAACGCCGCAGCGGTCAGCCCACCGGTGATCACGAGCAACACCAACAGCGACGGCAGCCAGGTCAGCGTGTAGAGCCCCTCGCAGTAGGTGCCGACGCTGCCGCCCCGGCAGATCCGTGCGTCGTAGAAACGCGCCTCGCCGTTGAGCCACGCCCCGATGTGGCTGGAGAGCATGAACCGGTCCGACTCCGGGGCGTCGACGATCTCCAGGACCAGCCGGCCGCCCAACTCCCAGACCACCACGTACGCGGCGAGCGCGCCGAGGGCCGCCGAGGTGTGCCGACCCAGCGTGGCAATGGCGAAGCCCGCCGCGCTGGCCAGCAGCACCAGCACCAGTCCACGGCCGTGCACCGCGCCCAGCGAACGCCAGAAGTCCCCACTCAACCGGCCGGGCAACCCGGCGGTCTGCCCGATCACCCAGAACGTGGCGAGGTAGGCCACCGACGCCAGCAGAGCCAGGACCAGCACCGTGCCGAGCAGGGTGCCCAACTTGGCCCCGAGCACCGTCAACCGGCGTGGCCGCCAGAGCAGCAGGTTCACCACTCCGCCGGAGTTCAGGTCCGCGCCGATGTAGGAGGCGCCGACCAGGAAACCGAACAGCACCAGGAACGCGATGAGGAAGTAGAGCAGTGGCCGCGCCTGCTGGGCGAAGCTGAACACCCCCGGCAGGAAGACGGCGGCGGTCGGCAGCTGCTCCCGCCGGACCGGGTCGATCTCCGAGCACTCCGCCGGAAAATACTGGTCCATCTCGCTCTGCGGCAGCGTGCCGTTCTGTCGGGCCAGGCACTGCTGGTAGGCGGTCTCCATCCCCTGTAGCTGCTCGGCGGCCTGCTGCCGCGCCGAGTTCAGCTCGCTCGCGCTCGGCTTGTGCGACCCGGCCAGGGTGGTCGCCGCCGTCACGGCGAACGCCAACGCCAACAGGACGACCATGAGCTGCACGAAGCGACGACTGAACAGCCGCTCCAACTCGGCACGAACCAGGTTCACGCGTCCACTCCCCGATTGAGATCGATCACAGCTTCGCCCTGCTCGCCGTCCGGCAGCGCCGAGCCGTCGACCTGCCGGGGGACCGACGACTGCGCGTACGCGCCCGTCAGCTCCAGGAAGACGCTCTCCAGATCCGGCCGAAGCGGCGTCAGCTCGCCCACCCACAGCCCCTGCTCGCCGAGCACTCGACTGATCACCGTTCCGTCGCTCACGCCGCTCACCACCAGCGCCTCGCCGTCGACGGCCGCCGTCAGTTCGGCCGCGTGCAGCAACTCCACGGCGCGCTCGGGCTCGGCCACCCGCACCACGAACTCGTGTCGGTCGTGGCCGGCCAGCACCTCGTCCACCCGGCCGGACGCCACCCGCTTCCCCCGCGAGATGATCGTCACGTGGTCGCAGATCAACTGGATCTCACCCAGGATGTGACTGGACACCAGCACGGTCACGCCGTTTGCCGCGAGCGACCGCATCAGGTCCCGCATCTCCCGGATGCCCGCCGGGTCCAGCCCGTTCGCCGGCTCGTCCAGGATCAGCAACCGGGGCTCCTTCAACAGCGCGGACGCCACCGCGAGGCGCTGCTTCATGCCCAGCGAGTAGCCCTTCACCCGCTCGTCGCCCCGGTCGCGCAGACCCACCGTCTCCAGCGCCTCGTCGACCCGCGAGACCGGCACCCCACCGGCGCGAGCCAACAGGCGCAGCGTGCGGTACGCGGTGAAGTTGCCGAAGAACTGCGGGCTCTCGACGATCGCGCCGACCTGCCCCGCCACCCGGGGCAGCAGCTCCGGCGACGGTTGGCCGAGCACGGTCATCCGCCCACCGTCGGCGCGTACCAGCCCGAGCAGGGCCCGCAGGGTGGTGGTCTTGCCGGAGCCGTTGGGCCCCAGGAAACCGTGGACCTGGCCCGTCTCGACCAACAGGTCGAACCCGTCCACCGCCACCCGCCGGCCGTTGCGCAGGCTGCGGAAGGTCTTGCGTAGACCCTCGATCTCGATGACCGCGCTCATCCGCGCGGCTCCGAATCTTGACGGAACATCAGCCGTCCTCCGGGTTTGGTGATCAACGACACGGCGCTTCACCCTATGGCCGAGGTGCCGCCCGTGGGGGGCACCCCGGCGTGCGTGGTTGGATGGTGCGGTGACTGGTGACCTGATCCTTGGCGCTGCCGGCGCCGCGCCTGTGGACCCGGATCTGGTGGTCAGCCTGGCCGGCGTCGGTGTACGCCGGTCTGGCACCGCCCTCCTGCAGGACCTGACCTGGCGCGTCGAGTTGGACGAGCGGTGGGTGGTGCTCGGCTCCAACGGTGCCGGCAAGACCACCCTGCTCAACCTCGCCTCGGGCCGGCTGCACCCGACCACCGGTGTCGCGCACGTGCTCGGCGAGCGGATCGGCCGCACCGACGTCAACGAGCTGCGTACCCGGATCGGGCTCACCACCGCCGCGCTCGCCGAGCGGCTGCCCGCCGACGAGCGGGTCAGCGACGTGGTGGTGACCGCCGCCTGGTCGGTGGTCGGCCGCTGGCGGGAGAACTACGACCCTGGCGACGAGGCGCGGGCGCGGGCCCTGCTGAGCCAGCTCGGCGTCGGTGGCCTCGCCGAACGCCGCTACGGCACCCTTTCCTCGGGTGAGCGCAAACGGGTGCAGATCGCCCGTGCCCTGATGACCGACCCGGAGCTGCTGCTGCTCGACGAGCCGGCCGCCGGGCTCGACCTGGGTGGACGCGAGGACCTGGTCGCCCGACTGGCCGAGCTGGCGTACGACCCGGACGCCCCGGCGATGGTTCTTGTCACCCACCACGTGGAGGAGATCCCGCCGGGGTTCACCCACGCGCTGCTGCTGCGCGAGGGTGGGGTGGTCGCCCAGGGTCTGCTCGCCGAGACGTTGACCGGCGACAACCTCTCCAAGACCTTCGGCCTGCCGCTGGTTGTCGAACGGTCGGGCGACCGTTACACCGCGCGGGCCGCCTGAACGTCGGGACAGGGCGGAGACGACAGTGCCACAGACCCGGGTCGCCGTGGTGGGCAGCGCCAACATGGACCTGGTCGCGATGGCACCGGCGCTGCCCCGGGTCGGTGAGACCACCCTCGGCACCGACTTCGTGATGGTGCCCGGCGGCAAGGGCGCCAACCAGGCCATCGCCGCCGTCCGGGCCGGTGCCGCCTGCGCGTTCCTCGGCGCGATCGGTTCGGACGCCTTCGGCGTCACCCTGAAGGCCCGCATCACCGCCGCCGGGGTGGACACCAGCCAGCTACGCGTGGTCTACGGCACCTCCGGCGTCGCGCTGGTCATGGTCAACGCCCAGGGTGAGAACGCCATCATGGTGACCCCCGGTGCCAACGACGCCCTGGTCGACCTCACCGAGGAGGACCTGGCCACGGTGCGCGGCGCGGACGTCCTGGTCGCCCAACTGGAGATTCCGGTGCGGACCGTGACGGCCGCCGCGGTTGCCGCCCGCGCCGCCGGCACCCGGGTCATCCTGAACGCCGCCCCGGCCCGGGACCTCCCGCCCGAGCTGCTCGCCGCCGTGGACGTGCTCGTCGTCAACGAGGGCGAGGCGCAGGCGCTCGCCGGCCGCGGCCGGGAGGACCCCCGGGCGCTGCTCGACCTGGCCCCCCGGGCCGTGCTCACTCTCGGCGGCGAGGGCGCCCGGTACGTCGACCGCGACGGCACCGACGTGCACGTGCCGGCGGTACGGGTCGACGTGGTCGACTCCACCGCCGCCGGTGACGCGTTCACCGCCGCGCTGGCCGTCGGCTGGGGCGAGGGACGCGACCTGGTCGACGCGGTGCGCTGGGCGTCGGCGGCCGGCGCGGCCTGCGTCCGCAAGCTCGGTGCCTCGGTGGCGCTGCCGCAACGCGCCGAGATCGACGAACTGTACGCGCCAGCCTGAACGCGCTCGCGCCAGACGAGTACGTCCGAACCCAGGACGAGGCTGCGTCGCGGCGAAGGGCGCTGGCCCTCCGCTGGGGCTGCCCCCTGCCGATGTGCTGTCGAGCGGTATACCTGTGAGTCATAAATATGACTCACAGGTATACCGCTCACTACCGCATCCGCCCCCACGGAGGTAACTGACGGTCACCGCCGGCCTGAGCGCGCCCGAGTAGATCGACATGATGCGGGCACCGCTCCGGTGCGCCCGGCGCAGCGCGGTCACCAGTTCGGGCGACGGGTCACGACCTGACCGCGCCAACCGCGACGATCACCTGCGAACGCTGATCCCCCACGCCCACGGGGGAGGATTCAGCCGACGGGCTCGTCGCTGAGCTTTTCGCCGCGTCGACGCAGCATGCCCAGCCCGGGGATGCCGGCCACGGCGAGCTTGAGGTCGCGGGTCACGTCCAGCAGGTCGTGCAGGTCGGGCCCGACCCGGTCCAGGGTGGCGAGGATCGGCAGGATGTCGGCCGTCAGGTGTTCCCTGAGCTTGGGCAGCTCGTCGATCAGGTGGATCGCCGCGCTGATCTCCTCGTGGCTCAGCTCCTCGACGAACTTCCGCGCCATCGGCGCGGCCCGGCGCAACGCCGGCTCGTACGCCGCCAGCAACTCCGCGGCCGTGGCCGCGGCCTCCGTCGCGGTGCCCACGGTGGCGGCGGCCCGGCCGGCCACCTCGTCAGCCTCGGCGACCACCGAGCCGGCCGACCGGGACACCCGGTCGGCTTCGGCGACCACCACGGCGGCGGCCGTCGCCACCTCGGTGGCCGTGTCGATGGCGGTGGTCGCGGCGGCGCTGATGACGGCCACCTCGCGGACCGCCACCTCGGCGTCCGTGAGCACCTGGTCGGTCCGGTCCAGGGTCGTCTCGATCCGGTCCACCACGCCGTTGATCCGGGCCAGCAGCGTCTCCACCCCGTCCAGCACCGCGAACGCGCGGGCGGGTACGGCGGCCATCGAGGCGGCCGAGCCGAGCGCCTGGTCGAGAGCGAAGCGGGTCAGACCGACAACGGCGGTCGGGGTGGGGAGGGGAATCGCCATGGGACCAAGTGTGCGTCGGCCGCGCCGCAACCGCCCGACGGAGCCGGTCAGCGTGAAGGTCGGCCGTACGCGATGGCCCGTTTCGTCGGGCGTCGGTGCCGCCAGTCCACGGCCATCTTCACGTTCGCCGGCAGGACGGCCAGGGCGACGGCCTCGCCGCGGCGAGTGGTCATCGATGGTCCCCCTGCTGTTCGACGGCGCGCTGCACGGCCCGGTAGATCTGCCCGAACCGTAGCGCGTCCGGGGTACGCACCAGCAGGTCCTCCCGGCCGTGGTGCTGCACCCACAACTCGTGCACGTGGCTGCCGCGCTCGTAGGAGCGGTCCAGCCAGCCGAGGGGGATCTCCAGGAACGGCAGCGCCACCACCGCCGCGACCGCGCAGGCGGCGAGGATGATCAGCGCCAGCTTCCAGTTACCCCGGTCCTGCGCCGACCAGGCCAGTGAGACGACGCAGACCAGGGCGACCAGCGGCGGCAGCGAGAGCAGCAGCACCAGGACACCGCGCCCCAGCACCCGACCGCGGACGGCGAGAGTCTTCTGCCCCCGGGCGTGCCAGACGAACGTCACGTCGGACAGGGCGATCACGTGACCGCCCGCCCGGATCGACTCGGAGGTCACCTGCACCGCGTCGTCCCGGTAATAGAGGGTCATCACTAAGCCTAACCACCGGCAGGCAACCCTCGCCTCGGCAATCGTGGACAGTTTCCGTTAGCCGCCAACGGAAACTGTCCACGATTGGCAAACCGCTAGCGGCGGGTGCCGGGGCGGGCCGGTTGGCTGTGCTCGACCGCGCGCTGCACCGCCCGGTAGATCTGCCCGAAACGCAACGCGTCGCCGGTGCGCAGCAGCCGCACCGGCTGGCCGCGCCAGCGGGCCCAGATTTCCAGTTGTCGGCTGCCCCGGGCGTACGAGCGGTCCAGGTGCTCGAAGAGGAAGTCGGCGACCGGCCCGACGGCCAGCCCGACCAGCACCGACGCGCCGACGATCGCGACCGTCACGGTGGGTGAGCGGTGCAGCCAGATAGCCACGCCGATGCCGAGGACCGCCGCGACCAGCGGACCGGCCAGCGCGGCGCCGATCGCGCCACGCCCCACCAGGACGCGCCAGGAACGGCTGCCGCGGCGGTGCCAGATCATGGTGATGTCGGTGAGCGCGTAGCTGCGGCCGTCGGCTCGGAAGGTGGTGGAGGTGACCTGCACCGACCTGTCGTCGTAATACGTGACCATGTCTGGACTCCCGCCCACGGGGCTGACACCACACTACTTACCCAAACGAGCCGGGTCGTAAGGTTGGCACGCGACTTCGACGAGGAAGTGAGGGCAGCGTGGGCGAGTTCGTTCGGCTGGAGACCAGGGACGGCATCGGCACGATCCGGCTGGAGCGGCCGCCGATGAACGCGCTCAACACCCAGGTGCAGGAGGAGTTGCGCGCCGCCGCCACGGCGGCCGCCGCCGACCCGGAGGTCCGCGCCGTCATCGTGTACGGCGGGGAGAAGGTCTTCGCCGCCGGTGCGGACATCAAGCAGATGGCCGAGATGTCCTATGTCGACATGGCCGACCGGGCCGCGAACCTGTCCAGCGCGCTCGGCGCGATCGCCCGGATCCCGAAGCCGGTGGTCGCCGCGATCACCGGGTACGCCCTCGGTGGCGGCTGTGAACTGGCGTTGGCCTGCGACTGGCGGGTGGTCGCCGAGGACGCCAAGCTCGGCCAACCGGAGATCAAGCTGGGCATCATCCCCGGTGCGGGCGGCACCCAGCGGTTGGCCCGCCTGATCGGCCCGGCCCGCGCCAAGGACCTGATCATGTCGGGGCGGATGGTGGACGCGCAGGAGGCGCTGCGGATCGGCCTCGCCGATCGGGTCGCCCCGGCCGCCGAGGTGTACGACACGGCCGTCGCCCTGATCACCCCGTACCTGAACGGGCCGGCGCAGGCGCTGCGCGCGGCGAAGCTGGCGGTCGACGGCGGCCTGGACATGGACCTGAACTCCGGCCTGGCCTGGGAGAGTCAGCTCTTCGCGGCGCTGTTCGCCACCGACGACAGGCGCGAGGGCATGGCGGCCTTCGTGGAGAAGCGCAAGCCGGACTTCACCGGCCGCTGACCCGTCGGTCCACCCTCCAACTGCCCCCTGACCTCGGTAGCGTCCACCGGCCGGGACCACCGTCGGACGGTCAAGTGACTGGCCGGTAACCTGTGATCCCGGCCACGGACGATGGGAGCGACATGACGGAGCGGATCGAGGGTCACGGCGGCGAGCTGGCGCTCGCGGCCCTACGCGCGCACGGCGTACGGGAGATGTTCACACTCTCCGGCGGGCACGTCTTCCCGCTCTACGATGCCGCGTACAAGACCGACTTCCCGATCTACGACGTCCGGCACGAGCAGTCCGCCGTGTTCGCCGCCGAGGCGGTCGCCAAGTTGCAGCGCCGGCCCGGCCTCGCGGTGCTCACCGCCGGCCCCGGTGTCACCAACGGCATCTCCGGCATGACCAGCGCGTTCTTCAACGCCTCCCCGGTGCTGGTGCTCGGCGGCCGCGCGCCCGCGTTCCGCTGGGGCTCCGGCAGCCTCCAGGAGATGGACCACCTGCCGTTGGTCACCCCGGTCACCAAGCACGCCGAGACGGTGTTCAGCACCGACGACATCCCGCGTGCGGTGGGTGCCGCGCTCACCGCCGCGCTCAGCCCGCACCGTGGTCCGGCCTTCCTCGACTTCCCGCTGGAGACGATCTTCTCGGTCGCCGAGGTCGACCTGCCCGCCGCCTCCGGCGTCGACCCGGTCGTGCCGGACCCGGAGGAGGTCGGCCGCGCCGCGCTGCTCATCGCCGCGGCACAGCGACCGGTCATCATCGCCGGCTCCGACGTGTACGCGGGCGACGCGATCGCCGCGCTGCGCGAGGCGGCCGAGGCGTTGCAGGTGCCGGTCTTCACCAACGGCATGGGCCGCGGCTCGCTTCCGCCGACGCACCCGCTCGCGTTCGCCAAGGCCCGTCGGGCAGCGCTCTCCGGCGCCGACGTGGTCGTGGTGGTCGGCACCCCACTGGACTTCCGGCTCAGCTTCGGTGACTTCGGCGACGCCAAGGTGGTGCACATCGTCGACGCGCCCAGCCAGCGGGCCACGCACGTGCAGCCGGCCGCCGCCCCCGCCGGTGACCTGCGCCTGATCCTGTCGGCGCTGGCCGACCACGCCGGTGACCGGGCCGACCACACCGACTGGATCGCCGACCTGCGCGTCGCCGAGGACGCGGCCAAGGCCCGGGACGCCGCCGAGATGGCCGCCGAGACCGACCCGATCCGCCCCGCCCGGATCTACGGCGAGCTGCGTCGGGTGCTGGACCCGGACGCCATCACCATCGGTGACGGCGGCGACTTCGTGTCGTACGCCGGGCGTTACCTCGAGCCGGCCCAGCCCGGCACCTGGCTGGACCCGGGACCGTACGGCTGCCTGGGCACCGGCATGGGCTACGCGATGGGCGCCCGGGTCAGTCACCCGGACCGGCAGATCTGCGTGCTGATGGGTGACGGCGCTGCCGGCTTCTCGCTGATGGACGTCGAGTCGCTGGTCCGCCAGAAGCTGCCGGTGGTGATCGTCGTCGGCAACAACGGCATCTGGGGGCTGGAGAAGCACCCGATGCGGGCCATGTACGGCTACGACGTGGCCGCCGACCTCCAACCGGAGTTGCGCTACGACACGGTGGTCAGCGCGCTCGGTGGGGCGGGGGAGACGGTCGCCAAGGCGGCCGACCTGGGTCCGGCCCTGCAGCGGGCGTTCGACGCCGGAGTGCCGTACCTGGTGAACGTGCTCACCGACCCGACCGACGCGTACCCCCGGTCGTCGAACCTGGCCTGAGGCGCACCCGCCGCCGCCGTCGCCCCTCGCGGGCGGCGGCGGCGCGGCGTCTTCCCGCAGGTGAATACGCGGAAAGTCAGCTCCGGTCGTCGTAACGTCAGCGCGGGAACGGCGGGACGTCAGCCTGTCGCCCGACGACAGGAGTTGCGATGGACCACGCGATCCGCGCCGAGGGCCTGGTGCGGCGTTTCGGCGCCACCACCGCCCTCGCCGGAGTTGATCTGGAGGTTCCGACCGGGACCGTCTTCGGTCTGCTCGGGCCCAACGGCGCCGGCAAGACCACCGCCGTGCGGGTGCTCGCCACCCTGCTGCGGGCCGACGAGGGGCACGCCACGGTTGGTGGCTTCGACGTCGTGCGCGATGCGCACCAGGTGCGTCAGCTGATCGGTCTGACCGGCCAGTACGCCTCGGTCGACGAGACCCTGACCGGCGCGGAGAACCTGCTGCTGATCGGTCGGCTGCTCGGCCTGAGCAGGTCCGACGCCCGACAGCGCGCCCGCCAACTCCTCGCCGACTTCGACCTCAGCGACGCCGCCGACCGGGCCGCCAAGACCTTCTCCGGTGGGATGCGGCGCCGGCTGGACCTCGCCGCCAGTCTGGTCGGCCGGCCGCAGGTGCTCTTCCTGGACGAGCCGACCACCGGCCTGGACCCGCGCAGCCGAAACGACCTGTGGGACATCGTCCGCACTCTGGTCTCCGACGGTGTGACGGTGCTGCTCACCACCCAGTATCTGGAGGAGGCCGACCAGCTCGCCGGTGAGATCGCCGTCGTCGATCACGGTCGGGTGATCGCCCAGGGCACGCCGGAGGAGCTGAAGTCCAAGACCGGTGGTCAGACCCTCACCGTGCGGCCGGCGGACGGCAGCGACCTGGGCATCGTGACCGCCATCGTCGCCGAGGTGTCCGGTGCTGCCCCCGAGGTGGCCCAGAGCGCCGTCACCGTCGCCGTGAACGATCCCGGCGTCCTGCCCGCTGTGGTCAGCCGCCTCGACGCCGCCGAGATCGCGGTCGCCGAGCTGGCACTGCGCGGCGCCAGCCTGGACGAGGTCTTCCTCTCGCTCACCGGCCACCGGGCCGAGGACTCGCCGGCCGTCACCGACCTGGAAAGGACCCCGGCATGACCGCCGCCACCATCCCCGCCCCGCTGGCGCCGACCCGCCGGGTCAGCCCGGTCGCGGGCGTCCGGCACACCGTCACGCTGGCCTGGCGCAGCCTGGTGCAGATCAAGCACAACCCGATGGAACTGCTCGATCTGAGCATCCAGCCGGTCATGTTCGTGCTGCTGTTCACCTATGTGTTCGGCACCGCCATCGCCGGATCGTCGGGTGAATACCTCACCTTCATGCTGCCCGGCATCATGGTGCAGAACGCGCTGTTCGCCACGATGACGACCGGGTTCGGGTTGAACAACGACCTGACCAAGGGCGTGTTCGACCGTCTCCGGGCGCTGCCCATCGCCCGGTGGGCGCCGTTGGCCGGGCGGATCCTCGCCGACACCGTCAAGCAGGCCTGGTCGATCGCGCTGCTGCTGGGTGTCGGGTCGATTCTCGGTTTCCGGGTCGGCAACGGGCTGCTCGGGGTGGTCGGGGCGTTCGCGCTGCTGCTGGCGTTCACGTTGGCCGCGTCGTGGATCTCGGTGCTGGTCGGCGTGCTGGTCAGCGAACCGGACAAGGTGCAGATCTTCGGCTTCACGGTGATCTTCCCGCTGACGTTCACCAGCAACATCTTCGTACCCACCGACCAGATGCCGAGTTGGTTGCAGAGGTGGGTGGAGGTCAACCCGGTGACCGTGGTGGCCGACGCGCTGCGCGGGCTCCTGGTCAGTGGGCCGGTGGCCGGCCCGGTCCTCCAGACGCTGCTCTGGGGCTTCGGCATCGCGGTGATCTTCGCGCCGTTGGCGGTGCGCGCGCTCAGGCGTCGAGTCTGAGCCTCACACCTCCGGCCGGTCACCCTCGCGGGGAGGCTCACCGTCGTGCCGGCGCAGGTCGTCCTCACGTCGGCGCAGGTCCTCCTCCCAGCGGCGGAAAAGCTCCTGGTCCTGCTGCTTGGCGCGATCCTGCACGGAGCGGAGGAACTCCGGATCGTCGTCGGGGGCGACCGGCCGGGTGCGCTGCCGCTGGGGCGAGCCGGCGCCGCCGGGCCAGCTCTTGCGGGTGCCGGGGCCGGGCTCCCGGCCGGCGACGAACCAGGCGATCGAGCCGACCAGCGGGAAGAACAGGATGATCAGCACCCAGGCGATCCGGGGGAGGGCGCGGATCTGACCCTCCTCGGCGGAGAGGCAACTGATCAGCGCGCAGACGGCGAGGACAATCTGCGCCAGGAAGAGGAGGACGTACAGCCGGGCCATCCACCCATCATGGCGCACCGAGGCTCGTCAACACAGTCCGCGAAGCACCAGCAGCACTCCCAGTAGCGCGAGCGCCACGGTGCCCACCGCGACCAGCGGCAGGGTCCGACCGCCGGTGCGGGCCGGTCCGGTGCCGGTGCCGCGGGGCCAGCAGAGCACCAGCAGGGCGCCCCACACCAGCACGGTGACGCCGGCGATCAGCGCCCCGGTCGGGCCGCCCGCCGACGCCAACCGGACGGCGAGCGCCGTCACCACAGTCAGCGTGAGCAGGGTGCGTCGCCAGGCCAGACGGGTGCGCTCGGGTTGCAGCCCGGCGTCGCGTCCGGTGTTCACCGCCCGCCGACCGCCCGGACCAGGACGGCGATCACCAGCAGCACCGCGCCGGCGCCCACGGCCAGGGCCAGGATGGCGGGAAACCGGGACGCGGGCAGCTCCTGACCGAGCCGGATGGCCCGCTCGGTACGCGCCCAGTGGTCCACGGCGCGGACCGCGACCGCCCCGCCGAGCAGCAGCAGCGCCACCGCGATCACCTCCCGCAGGTGGCTCATCGGCAGCGGCGGCAGGAACTGCGCGGCGGCCAACCCGCCGCCGACCAGCGCCAACCCGGTGCGCAGCCAGGCGAGGAAGGTCCGTTCGTTGGCCAGCGAGAAGCGGTAGTCCGGCGGTTCACCGACCGAACCCAGCTCCGCCGGGTCGAACCATCGCCTGATCGCCGCCCACACGGGGGGAGAATATCCGCTTCCCATCCCGCTTAGCCTGACCCGGTGACTGATCTCGACGTGTCGACCCTGCGTGCCGCCTACGACAGCCAGCTCCGCCCGGAGATCCCCGACCCGGTCCCGGCCGGAGTGACGGTGGAGCGGGACGGCCCGTTGGTCCGCATCGTCGGGCTCGACGCCGGCGGCTTCCTCACCTACCGCGACCTGGGTGGACTCACCGGCGACGAGCTGGACGCGCTGATCGCCCGGCAGGTGGCCCTGTTCCGCGAGCGCGGCCAGTCGGTCGAGTGGAAGCTCAACGGGCACGACGAACCGGCGGACCTGGCGGACCGGCTGCGCGCGGCCGGCTTCGTGCCGGAGGACCGGGAGACCGTCGTGGTCGGGCCGGTCGCCCCGCTGGCCGCCGCGCTGCCGGTCACCCCCGAGGGGGTACGCCTGCGTGAGGTGTCCTCCCACGCCGACCTGGAGCGGATCGCCGCCATGGAGGAGGAGGTCTGGCAGGAGGACCGCTCGCATCTCGTCCGGGGCCTGGCCAAGGAGATCGACGCCGACCCGAACTCGATCACCATCGTGGTGGCCGAGGCGGACGGGACGGTGGTGAGCGCCGGCTGGGTGCGGTTCCCGGCGAACACCGGCTTCGCCACCATGTGGGGCGGCTCGACCCTGCCCCAGTGGCGGCGCAGGGGCATCTACCGGGCGTTGGTCAACTACCGGGCGCGACTGGCCGAGCAGCGAGGTCGGACGCTCATGCAGGTCGACTGTTCCGAGGACAGTCGGCCGATCCTCCAGCGGCTCGGCCTCGTCGCGGTCACGACCACCACCCCGTACGTCTACACTCCGTGATCATGGAGCAGCGGTTGACGGACGAGGAGCGCCTGATCCTCAAGACCGGCGCCTTCGGGGCCGTCTTCCTGGTGTCCAACGCCCACCCGGGGGTGCTGGGGGTGATCCGGGAGAGCGTCGCCGCCTCCAACGCACTGGCCAACGCCAGCGGGACGGTCAAGGAGGCGCTCACCACCGGCCCTCTTCCCCGGCTGCCCCGGGACTCGCAGTTGGAGATCGAGTCGGTGGTGCTGCCGGCGCTGCGACACGCGGTGCGCATTCTGCGGGACAAGTCACCGCGGGATGTGGACGCGTACCGCTCGGTGGTGTTGGGTGCGGCGGACCGGGTGGCCCGGGCGCACGCCGGGGTGGCACCCGCCGAGGCGGCGGCCATCGACCAGATCCGGGGCGCGTTGGCCGACCCGGCCTGACCGCCTGCCCGCCGGTGAGCTGTGTCACTCCGAGTGCCCCGGGGAGCGCAAGCTACCGACAGGTAACATTGCGCCGTGGGCAACTGCACAGCAGCCCGCGGTTGACCTGGCGTCGACCGACGCGCGACGCTGCGCCCCAGACCGGGCGAGCGAATCGCATCACCACACAGGAGGGTCGTCGAAGCGCGATGAATATCGTCGTACTCGTCAAGCAGGTGCCTGATTCGGGCGCGGACCGCAACCTGCGCAATGACGACAACACCGTCGACCGCGGTTCGGCGAACAACGTGATCAACGAGATGGACGAGTACGCCATCGAGGAGGCGCTGAAGATCAAGGAGGCGCACGGCGGCGAGGTCACCATCCTGACCATGGGTCCGGACCGGGCGACCGAATCGATCCGCAAGGCGCTCTCCATGGGTCCGGACAAGGCCGTGCACGTGCTGGACGACGCCCTGCACGGTTCCTGCGCCGTCGCCACCTCGAAGGTGCTCGCCGCCGCTCTCGGCCAGCTGAACGCCGACCTGGTGATCTGCGGCGCCGAGTCCACCGACGGCCGGGTCCAGGTCATGCCGCACATGATCGCCGAGCGGCTGGGCGTCGCGGCGCTCACCGGCGCCCGCAAGCTCACCGTCGACGGCGGCACGCTGACCGTGGAGCGGCAGACCGAGGAGGGCTACGAGGTGGTCACCGCCGCCACTCCGGCAGTGGTCTCCGTCTGGGACACGATCAACGAGCCGCGCTACCCCTCCTTCAAGGGCATCATGGCCGCCAAGAAGAAGCCCGTGCAGACGTTCTCCCTGGCCGACCTGGGTGTCGCGCCCACCGAGGTGGGCTTCGACGGGGCCACCAGTGCCGTCGTCGAGCACACCAAGCGCCCCCCGCGCTCCGGTGGCGCCAAGATCACCGACGAGGGCGAGGGCGGCGTCAAGCTGGTCGAGTTCCTCGCCACCGAGAAGTTCGTGTGAGAGGGGGGTTCTGACATGTCCGAGGTTCTCGTCGTCGTCGAAGCCACAAAGGAATTCGGCGTCAAGAAGGTCACCCTGGAAATGCTCACCATCGCCCGCGAGCTGGGCACCCCGAGCGCGGTGGTGCTCGGTGGCGCCGGCGCCGCCGAGGCGCTGAGCGGCAAACTGGGCGAGTACGGCGCGGAGAAGATCTACGCCGCCGAGGGTGACGAGATCGACGGCTACCTGGTGGCCCCCAAGGCCACCGTGCTGGCCGAGCTGGTCCAGCGGGTGCAGCCGGCCGCCGTGCTGCTGGCCTCGGCCCAGGAGGGCAAGGAGATCGCCGCCCGGCTCGCCGTCAAGCTGGACAACGGCATCCTGACCGACGTGGTCGGCCTCGACACCGACGGCACCGCGACCCAGATCGCGTTCGCCGGCTCCACCATCGTCAAGTCGAAGGTCACCAAGGGCCTGCCGCTGGTCACCGTCCGGCCCAACTCGGTCACCCCCGCCCCGGCGGCGGCCAGCCCGACGATCGAGCAGCTCACCGTGTCGGTCACCGACACCGACAAGCTGGCCAAGGTCGTCGAGCGGGTCGCCGAGCAGAAGGGCTCCCGGCCCGAGCTGACCGAGGCCGGCGTGGTGGTCTCCGGTGGTCGCGGTGTCGGCAACGCCGACAACTTCAAGCTGGTCGAGGAGCTGGCCGACCTGCTCGGCGGCGCCGTCGGCGCGTCCCGCGCGGCCGTCGACTCCGGCTTCTACCCGCACCAGTTCCAGGTGGGTCAGACCGGCAAGACGGTCTCCCCGCAGCTCTACGTCGCGCTCGGCATCTCCGGTGCCATCCAGCACCGGGCCGGCATGCAGACCTCGAAGACCATCGTCGCGGTCAACAAGGACGGCGAGGCGCCGATCTTCGAGCTGGCCGACTTCGGCGTGGTGGGTGACCTGTTCAAGATCGTCCCGCAGGCCGCCGAGGAGATCCGCAAGCGCAAGTGACCCCGCGCTGAGACCAGTGGCCGCCCCGTCGGGGGCGGCCACTGTCTTTCGATGGGAGCTGATCGGCGGGCCGGGGAGCTGAACCGGCCCGCCGATCAGCCCGTCAGGGTGCCCCTCAGCAGGCTGTCGCCGGAGTGGCGGGTGTTGTTGTCGTACTGCTCGGCGGAGACGTCGACCACCGAATAGCTCTTGAGGTCGACATTCGGGGGCAGGGGCAGCAGCGCGTCCGAACCGCCGCCCAGGGTGCCCACCGAGAACATCTCCATCGTCGTCGGATTGATCAGCCAAACCTCGTAGTACCCCGGGACGCGCGGGAGATTCGCCACATGCAGATGTAGTTGACCGTCCCGCAGAACCCGGGCGTCACCCTTGGCCGTCGGCGGCGTCGCCCCGTACGCCGCCAGCGGCGCGCTCGCCACCACCACAGGTGTCGGAGCGGGCGCCGGGTCGTCCGGCCGCAGCACCGAGACCGTACCCAGCACACCGACCGCCGCAGCGGCTGCCGCAGTCACGGCGGTGGCCGCCCAGCGCGACCAGCCGGCACCCCGACGGGACCGGCGCGCCGAATCCAGCCGGGTGACAGTCGGCTCGGCCACCGAACCGGTGGCCTGCCCGCCCGTCGTGCCGCCGAACTCCGCGGTCGGGTCGGTGGCCTGGGTGGTCGGGTCCACGGCCGGTGCGGTCGTCAGGTCGTTCGTCTGCTCGGCCCGGGTGCCGACGGCTTGCCCAGGGAGTTGCCGCGGACGTGTCTCGATCGGTGACCGCTCGGCCTCCGCTGGCCTGACCTGGGCGGCGATGCCCTGCCAGACGTGCTCCGGCGGGTCGGGCAGGTCGACCAGACCCTGCGTCTCGGTGCCGAGACCGGCCACCTGTTGGAGGGTCGACACCTCCGCACGGCAGAGCGCGCAGGTGTCGAGGTGGGTGCTCTCCCCGTTGTCCGCCTCGCTCTCACCGAGCGCCAGAAAGACCAGCCGCTCGTGGCCCAGGTGCTGCACCATCCACCTCCCATCTGCGTTTCAAGCTCGCCATGCCGCGCCGGATGTGGCTCTTCACGGTGCCCAACGGCACTCCGGTCACCGTGGCTATCTGCTGGTGTGTCAGGTCGTCGTAGAAGGCCAACTCCAGCATCCGTCGCTGGTCGTCCGGGAGACGAGCCAGCTCGTCGGCGATCACCAACCGGTCCACCACGCGGTCCGGGTCCGGGTCGGCGGGTTTCGGCTCCGGCAGTTGCCGGACCGTCTCCACCACCCGGGTCTCCCGGGCGGAGGCACGCATCCGGTCGATCACCTTGCGCCGGCCGATGCCGAGCAGCCAGCCGATCAGCGACCCCTTGGCCGGATCGAAGGTGTCCCGACCCAGCCACGCGGCGACGAACGTCGCCTGGGTGACGTCCTCGGCGTCGGCGCGGTTGGCCAGCATCGAGGTGGCCAGGTGGAACACGGCCCGACCGTACCTGTCGTACGCCTCGCGCAGCGCCACGTCGTCGCCCGCGCGGAAGCGGAGGTCGAGGTCGTCCACCGGGGGGTCCGGTTCCTCGTGCAGGGCCGTCATCGGGCGGCTCGCCTTCGATGGGGCATGCCCGACTGTAGCTGCCACAGTCTCCGCCCCACTCTCCCGGTCGATGTCATCTCAGCAGCTATTCGTCTCGCGACCCCGGTTCGGATGCAGGCGGGGCCGACGAAGAAAAGTCCCTCCGATCCGCATCCACCCGTCCGGACGGCGGCGTAACCAGTTCTGCAAGCCAGGCCTGACGAATCAGCACCAATCACCAGGAGGCAGACATGCAGCTCTCGTACTTCCGTCGGGTCGCGGCGGGCGGCGCGGTCGCCGCGTTGGCCTTCGCCGGAGTCGGCGCACTCAGCGCCACCCCCGCGTACGCCGCAACGTCGAAGGTCTCCGTCGTGCACGGCATCCCGGACACCCCGGTCGACGTCTACGTCAACGGCAAGAAGACGCTCGACAACTTCAAGCCCGGTGACGTGGCCGGCCCGCTGAACCTGGAGGAGGGCGACTACGACATCGCGCTCACCAAGCCGGGCGAGCCGATCGGCAGCGCGATCCTCAAGGTCGACAATGCGGCCGTCCCGGGCGGCGCGAACATCAGCATCGCGGCCCACCTCGACGCCGCCGGCCAGCCGAAGATCACGCCGTTCGTGAACGACGTCTCGAAGGTCGCCGCCGGCAAGGCCCGGCTCATCGTCCGGCACACCGCCGCCGCCCCCGAGGTGGACGTGCGCGCCGGCGGCACCCCGGTCTTCGAGGGCCTCACCAACCCGAACGAGGCCAAGGGCGACGTCGCCGCGGGCAGCGTCAAGGCGGACGTGGTGCTCGCCGGCACCGACACCGTGGCCATCGGCCCGGCGGACCTCAACCTCAAGGAGGGCACCGCGACGATCGTCTACGCGATCGGCTCCGCCGAGGGCAAGACGCTCGGCGTGGTGGCGCAGACCATCACCGGCCTGCACTCCGCCCCGGGCGGCGTGCCCAGCGGTGACGGCGGTCAGGCCGGCACCGGCGTGGACACCTGGTGGTACGTGCTCACCGGTGCCGGCGTACTCCTGCTGCTGGTCGGTGGTGTGCGGATGGCGACCGCACGGACCGGTCGCAGGTGACGGTGCGCAACCGCGGCGCGCTGGCGGCCCTGGCCGCCGGCGTTGCCGCGCTCACCGTCGCCGCCGTGGTGGCGTGCGGTTCCCAACCGGCGGAGAACGTGGGTGCCGAGGAGGCGAGCACGCTGGCCAGCACCCCAGCGGCCACCGCCAGCGCCCCCTCGGTGCCGGTCACCGTCGGTGAGCTGCCGACCGACGCGGTGATTATCCCGCCGGTACGGCTGGTGATCCCCGAGATCGACGTCACCGCCACCGTCAACGCGGTCGGCATCAACGAGCGGACAAACGAGTTCGAGGTGCCGCCAAGTGTCGACCAGATCGGGTGGTACCGCTACGGACCCGGCCTGGAGGCAACCGCTGGATCGGTGGTCGTCGCCGGTCACGTGGACAGCGCCAAGCAGGGCAGGGGGGCGTTCTTCCGACTCCGTGAACTCGACCAGAACGACACCCTGACCGTGACCGGCAGCGACGGCACGGCCCGGCGGTACCGGGTCGTCGCCCGGGAGGAGTACGCGAAGACCAGGATTCCGTTGGACCGGTACTTCGCCCGGGACGGCAGGACCCGGCTGACTCTGATCACCTGTGGCGGACCGTTCGACGCCAAGGCGCGGAAGTACCGCGACAACATCGTCGTCACCGCGGTGCCCGCCTGAGCGGGGCCGCCGCCAGGGCCGGGGTGGAATTTCCCACCCCGGCTCCGGCGCTGGGTCCCTCCGCCATCCGGGTGCCGTGGTGTCGGCCGTAGGCTGGTCGGTGATGGCTTACCTGGATCACGCGGCGACGACTCCGATGCTCGATGAGGCACTGGAGGCGTACGTCGCTACCGCCCGCGAGGTCGGCAACGCGTCCTCCCTGCACGCGGCGGGTCGTCGTGCCCGCCGCCGGGTCGAAGAGTCCCGCGAGAAGGTGGCCGCGGTGCTGGGCGCCCGGCCGTCCGAGGTGATCTTCACGGGTGGGGGCACGGAGAGCGACAACCTCGCGGTCAAGGGCATCTTCTGGGCCCGCCGGGGAGCCGCCCCGGGCCGCCGTCGGGTGGTCTCCAGCGCCGTCGAGCACCACGCGGTGCTGGACGCCGTCGACTGGCTCGTCGAGCACGAGGGGGCCGAGGTCGGTTGGCTGCCGGTGGACGCCGCCGGTCGGCTCGACCCGGAGGACCTGCGCGCCGAGCTGGCCGCGCACACCGACCGGGTGGCCGTGGTCACCGCGATGTGGGCCAACAACGAGGCGGGCACCATCCAGCCGGTCGCCGAACTGGCCGCTGTCGCCGCCGAGCACGGGGTGCCGTTCCACACCGACGCCATCCAGGCGGTCGGTCAGGTGCCCGTCGACTTCGGCGCCAGCGGCGTCGCCGCGCTGACCGTGACCGGGCACAAGCTGGGCGGCCCCACCGGGGTGGGCGCGTTGCTGCTCGCCCGGGACGTGCCGGCCACGCCACTGCTGCACGGCGGTGGCCAGGAACGTGACATCCGTTCCGGCACCCTCGACACGGCCGGCATCGTGGCCTTCGCGGTCGCCGTCGAGACGGCGGTGAAGGGCCAACAGGAGTACGCGGCCCGGGTGGCCGCACTCCGCGACGACCTGGTCGAGCGGGTTCGTCGGGCGGTGCCCGAGGTGATCTACAACGGTGACCCGACCGACCGGCTGCCGGGCAACGCGCACTTCTCCTTCCCGGGCTGCGAGGGCGACGCCCTGCTGCTGTTGCTCGACGCCCAGGGCATCGCCTGCTCGACGGGGTCGGCCTGCTCCGCGGGGGTGGCCCAGCCCTCCCACGTGCTGCTGGCGATGGGCGCCGACGACGACCGCGCCCGCTCCTCGCTGCGCTTCACCCTCGGTCACACGAGCACCCAGGCCGACGTCGACGCCCTCATCGCGGCCCTCCCGGCAGCGGTGGACCGAGCCCGCCGAGCCGCCGCCCTCCGCACCCCCCGCTGACCGGTGGATAGGGTTGTGGCGGGGACGGGGAAGGGAGTTCGCTGGTGAAGGTTCTGGCGGCTATGTCGGGCGGGGTCGACTCGGCCGTGGCGGCGGCGCGGGCGGTGGCGGCCGGGCACGACGTGACAGGCGTACACCTGGCGCTGGCCCGTAACCCACAGACCTATCGGACCGGGGCGCGCGGCTGCTGCACGCTCGAGGATTCCCGGGACGCGCGGCGGGCCGCCGACGTGATCGGCATCCCGTTCTACGTGTGGGACATGGCCGACCGTTTCCACGAGGACGTGGTGGACGACTTCGTCGCCGAGTACGCCGCCGGGCGCACGCCGAACCCCTGCCTGCGCTGCAACGAGAAGATCAAGTTCGCGGCGGTGCTGGACCGGGCCGTGGCCCTGGGCTTCGACGCGGTGGTCACCGGGCATCACGCCCGGCTCGGCCCGGACGGGCTGCTGCGCCGCAGCGTCGACATCGCCAAGGACCAGTCGTACGTGCTGGCCGTGCTCACCCGCGAGCAACTGGACCGGTCGATCTTCCCGCTGGGCGACTCGACAAAGGCGCAGGTACGCGCGGAGGCCGCCGAGCGTGGCCTGGCCGTGGCCGACAAGCCGGACTCACACGACATCTGCTTCATCGCCGACGGCGACACCCGCGGCTTCCTCGCCGGCCGGCTCGGCGAGGCGCCCGGCGACGTGGTGGACGCCAGCACCGGCGCGGTGGTCGGCAGTCACAGCGGCGCGTACGCGTACACCGTGGGACAGCGGCGCGGCCTGCACCTGGACCGCCCGGCCGCGGATGGCCGGCCGCGTTACGTGCTCTCCATCACGCCGAAGACCAACACGGTGACCGTCGGCCCCGCCGAGGCGCTCGAGGTGTCCGAGGTCCGGGCCGTTCGTCCGGTCTGGACCGGCGACGCGCGCCCGGACGCGCCGGTGGAGTGCGAGGTGCAACTGCGTGCCCACGGCGACGTGGTGCCGGCGACCGTCGCGCTCGACGGCGACCTGCTGCACGCCGAGCTGCGCCGGCCGGTGCGCGGCGTCGCCGCCGGTCAGGCCGTGGTCGCGTACCGGTCGGACCCGGCCGGCGACGTGGTCCTCGGCTCCGCGACCATCACCGGCTGACCGCACGGCCCCGGTGTTCGCGGGATAGCCTTCGCCCGTGACAGATCAGGCGTGGCCCTGGCCGGCCGGCGCGGCAACCGGAATTGGTTCGCTGCCCGGCACCGACATCGGCGAGGCGCAGCGGGTGGTCCTCGGTGAGCTTCCCGAACTGCCCCACCTGCCCGAGCTGCCGGCCCGTGGTCCCGGCGCGGACCTGATCGGCCGGTCCGCCGGGCTGCTGGTCGAGCTGCCCGTCGAGGTGTACGCCGGACGGTGGCGGGTCGCCCCACGCCCCGGCCGTGACCTGCGCCGGGCCGCTGACCTGATGGAACGTGACCTGGACCAGCTCGCCGAGCAGGCCGAGGAGTACACCGGGCCGATCAAGGTGCAGGCCGCCGGTCCACTGACGCTTGCCGCGTCCCTGGAGTTGCCGATCGGCGGCCGAATGCTGCGCGACCCCGGCGCGGTCCGCGATCTGACCGGCTCCCTCGCCGAGGGGCTGCGCGCGCACGTCGCGGCGGTGACCCGGCGACTGCCCCGGGCGTCGGTGCTGCTCCAACTGGACGAACCGTCGCTGCCGACCGTGTTGGCCGGGCGGGTGCCGACCGAGAGCGGGCTGGGCGCGTACCGGCCGGTCGACCCGGTGGACGCCGCCGCGCTGCTGCGCACGGTCGTCGACGCCGTCGGCGTCCCGACGCTCGTGCACTGCTGCGCCCCGGACGTGCCGCTGGAGTTGATCCGCTCCACCGGCGCCGTCGCGGTCGCCCTCGACCTGGACCTGGTCACCAAGCTCGACCCGCTCGGCGAGGCGCTCGACGCCGGCCTCGGACTGCTGGCCGGGGCCGCGCCGACCCGACCGCCGTCGGCCGGCGGCACCCCGACCTCCGCGCAGATCGCCGATCGGGTACGCCAGGTCTGGGACCGCCTCGGCTTTCCCCGCCGGCAGCTCGCCGAGCAGGTGGTGGTCACCCCGGCCTGCGGTCTCGCCGGCGCCACCCCGGAGTACGCGCGGGCGGTGCTCGCCGCGTGCCGGGACGCCGGCCGGCGGCTCGCCGAGGTGTGAGGTTTCCTGTCGTACCCGGTGGGCAGGATGACGGTCATGATTGGACAGCTGCGTTCAGTGGTGATCGACTGCCCGGACCCGCGGGCGCTGGCGATGTTCTACGCCGAGCTGCTCGGCGTGCCTCTCGCCGAGGGTGAGATGGACGACGACTGGGTGGTGCTGGGCGGTCCGCCCGGTCACCAGCCGCGTCTCGCCTTCCAGCAGGCGCTCAACCTCCGGGCACCGGCCTGGCCGGATCCGGAGCGCCCTCAGCAGTTCCACCTGGACGTGACGGTGGACGACATCGAGAGCGCGGAGAAGGCGGCACTCGCGCTCGGGGCTCGGCGACTGCCGGGCGAGGGCGAGGGTTTCCGGGTCTACGCCGACCCGGCCGGCCACCCGTTCTGCCTCTGCTGGGACTGAGCCTGCCGGGGGTTGCGGCGGCCGGGCATCATGGCCGCCGTGACTCCCACCTCCTCGCTGCGCGCCTCCGGTTCACTCTTCGGCCTCGCCTACGGTGACGCGCTCGGCAAGCCGACCGAGTTCCTGACCGTCGCCGAGATCGAGCACCGGTACGGCCCGACCGGCCCACGTGAGCTGTCCGGCGAGCCGGCGCTCGTCACCGACGACACCCAGATGGCGCTCGCGGTGGGCTGGGCGCTGCACGAGGCGCCGACGTTCACCCCGGAGGCGGTGGAGCCGCTGCTGCGGCAGCGCTTTCTGGCCTGGGCGGTCAGCCCGGACAACAACCGCGCCCCGGGGATGACGTGCCTGCGTGCCTGCGCGGAGTTGAGCCGTGGGCTGCGCTGGCAGGAGGCGACCATGGCCGGCTCGAAGGGGTGTGGGGCCAACATGCGCGTCACCCCGGTTGGCTTGCTGAAGGTGGACCTGGACACGATGGCCGGATTGGCCCAGTTGCAGGCCGGGTTGACCCACGGGCACCCGACCGGGCTGGCCGCCAGCGAGCTGACCGCGTACGCCGTCTTCGCGCTGCGCGCGGGCGCCACGTTGCCCGAGCTACCCGCGATCCTCACCGAGCGGGCGCGGTCCCAGCGCCTGGTCTACCGGGAGCAGTGGCTGGGTGATCTCTGGCAGCGCCCGGGGGTCGGGACGCCGGCGGAGTTCATCGCCCGGGGCTGGGACGAGTGCCTGGCGGTGCTGGGCCGACTGACGGACGCTCTGCGCCAGCCGGACGACGGCGGCGACCCGTGCCGGGCCACCGGCGAGGGCTGGGTTGCCGAGGAGGCGCTGGCCACCGCGCTGCTCTGCGCCGTACGGCACGCCGACGACCCCGTTGCGGCACTGACCCGAGGCGCGACCACCGCCGGCGACTCGGACTCGATCGCCGCCCTGGCCGGCGCGTTCGTGGGCGCGGCCGCCGGCATGGCCGCCTGGCCGACCGGGTGGGTCGACCGCATCGAGTACGCGGACCAACTCGCCACTCTCGGCGCCGCCTGGGACTGACCGAGCCGCCCGCCCCGCCTTGGCCCGCCCCGCCTTGGCCTGCCCCGCCTTGGCCTGCCCCGCCTTGCGCCCGCCCTGCCTTGGCCCGCCCTGCCTTGGCCCGCCTTGGTCTGCGGGCGTGATCCACTCGGGTTCCTGAAAGTCGGGGTGTCCCGCGGTGTCGGATGCCGCGGTTTGCAGGAATCCGAGTCGATCACGCCGTCTTTGGTCGGGCGGCTACGCGGCGGTGCGGTGGTCAGGGGGTGGGCAGATGGCGCAGGTTGCGGACCTTCTTCCACAGGTCGGCGTCGCAGCGCCCGGCGTGGTCGGCGAAGGCGGCCGAGTTGAGTCGGACCGGTTCGGTCAGGCTGAGGTAGCTGTCGTGCTCCGCGCCGGGGTCCCAGTCCTGGGTGGGGATCCGCACGTGGTCGTCCCGGTCGCTCTTGTCCTGACTGGTGATCTTGAGGACGTCGGCGCCCCGGGAGTCGGCGCGCAGCACCAGACAGGGGCGGACCTTCGAGCCAGTGCCGTCGGCGTACGGCACGTCGGCCCACCAGATCTCGCCCGGCGCCGGGGCGTCCCTACGGTCGGTGTCGCGTGAGCGGGGCTTTGCGCCCGGTCGGTCGGTGCCGCGCGGTCGAGGTGGGGTGGGCCGACGACCGCCGGTGCCGGCCGTGGCACGGCGATCCGGTCGGGTGCCCGACGGCCGGTTGGAAACCCGGTGCCGCCAGCTGTTCCAGGCCCAACCCGCACCCACGGCCAGCAGGATCGCCACCGCCCAGAGCAGTGCCTCGCGCATCGCACAACCTCCTGCCACCGACGGACGCATCCCCGCCGCTCTGCCCACCGGCGGGTGCCCCGCCTCGTGCCCACCGGCGGGTGCCCCGCCTCGTGCCCACCGGCGGGCGTACCCCCGCCTCCTGGCGGCTCGCGGGCCGCACCGTCCGGCGATCCTCGCACGCCGTCGCCCGTGCCGCCCGCCAACCACACCGCGGCTGCCCCGACGCCCCGCGGCACCCTGGGGACACCCCCTTGATCACTTCAGGGTGAGCAGCCGGATCGGGCCGTCGACGACCACCGAGCATCACGTGATCACGGAACGCGGTGGAGAGGAACGTCGCTGCGAGCGCGGGCGGGCAACGGATTGTCTCACCGGCCCGATACCGTGCCGGAGTAGCGTGATCAGGGAGGTCGCAGGCGTGTCCGAAGGTGGCGGTGTGTCCGAGGAGCAGATCGGTCAGCAGGTCAGCCCGGCGCAGGAGGCGGCGGCCGGGGCTGAGCCGACGCCGCAGGCCCGGGAGCGGCATGCCACGCTCAGTCAGGAGTTGACCGAGCATCAGTACCGCTACTACGTGCTGGACTCGCCGACCATTCCCGACGCCGAGTTCGACAAGCAGCTGCGTGAGCTGGAGGCGTTGGAGGCGGAGTTCCCCGCCCTGCGGACACCCGACTCGCCGACCCAACGCGTGGGCGGCACGTTCTCCACCGACTTCACCCCGGTCACCCACGCCGAACGGATGATGTCGCTCGACAACGCCTTCGCCGACGAGGAGTTGGCGGCCTGGGCCGAGCGGGTCGAGCGCGACGCGGGCGGCCCGGTGCGCTACCTGTGTGAGCTGAAGGTCGACGGGCTGGCCATCAACCTGACCTACGAGAAGGGCAGGCTGGTCCGGGCCGCCACCCGGGGTGACGGCCGCACCGGTGAGGACGTCACCGCCAACGTGCGCAGCATCCGGGACGTGCCCGGTCAGCTGACCCCGTCCGCCGAATTCCCGGACATTCCCGAGCTGGTGGAGGTTCGGGGCGAAATCTACTTCCCGGTCGCCGCGTTCGCCGATCTCAACGCCGGCCTGGTGGAGCAGGGCCGGGCGCCCTTCGCCAACCCCCGTAACGCCGCGGCGGGCAGCCTTCGACAGAAGGATCCGCGGGTCACCGCCTCCCGGCCGCTGCGTCTGGTGGTGCACGGCATCGGCGCGCGTCGCGGGTTCCAGCCCACCGCGCAGTCCGAGTCGTACGCGGCGCTCAAGTCGTGGGGGTTGCCGACGAGCGACCGCTGGCGGGTCGTGCCCGACCTGGCCGGCGTCGCCGAATACATCGCCTACTACGCCGAGCACCGGCACGACGTCGAGCACGAGATCGACGGGGTGGTGGTCAAGGTCGACCCGGTCTCCATCCAGGGCCGACTGGGCTCGACCAGCCGCGCGCCCCGGTGGGCGATCGCCTTCAAGTACCCGCCGGAGGAGGTCACCACCAAGCTGCTCGACATCGACGTCAACGTGGGGCGCACCGGCCGGGTCACCCCGTTCGCCGTGCTGGAGCCGGTGCGGGTCGCCGGCTCCACCGTCGCGCTCGCGACCCTGCACAACGCCCGTGAGGTCGAGCGCAAGGGCGTGCTCATCGGTGACACGGTGGTGCTGCGCAAGGCCGGCGACGTGATTCCCGAGGTCCTCGGCCCGGTGGTCGACCTGCGTCCCGCCGACGCCCGGCCGTTCGTCATGCCGACCACCTGCCCGGCCTGCGGCACCCCGCTCGCGCCGTCGAAGGAGGGCGACGTCGACATCCGTTGCCCCAACACCCGCAGCTGCCCGGCCCAGCTACGCGAGCGGGTGTTCCACCTTGCCGGTCGCGGTGCCTTCGACATCGAGGCGCTCGGCTACAAGGGCGCGGCGGCCCTGCTGGACGCGGAGGTCATCGCGGACGAGGGCGACCTCTTCCAGCTCGATGCCGAGCAGCTGTCCCGATCCCCGTTCTTCGTCAACAAGGACGGCAGCCTGGGCAGCAACGCCAGCAAGTTGCTGGACAATCTGGCCGTCGCCCGGCAACGGGACCTGTGGCGGGTGCTGGTGGCGCTCTCCATCCGGCACGTCGGCCCGACCGCCGCCCAGGCGCTCGCCCGGCACTTCCGCTCGATGGACGCCATCGACGCGGCCACCGAGGAGGAGCTGTCCTCGGTCGACGGCGTCGGGCCGACGATCGCGGCGAGCCTCCGCGAGTGGTTCGCGGTGGACTGGCACCGCGAGGTCGTCCGCAAGTGGGCCGAGGCCGGCGTACGGATGGCGGAGGAAGCGGGCGACGAGGGGCCGCGCCCGCTGGAGGGGCTGACCGTCGTGGTGACCGGCACGCTCGCCGGTTTCTCCCGGGATCAGGCCGCCGAGGCCATCCAGAGCCGGGGCGGCAAGGTCAGCGGGTCGGTCTCCAAGAAGACGAGCTTCGTCGTGGTGGGAGACAACCCGGGGTCCAAGGCCGACAAGGCGGCCAGCCTGAAGGTGCCGGTGCTCGACGAGGCAGGGTTCCAGCTCCTGCTGGACGCCGGCCCGGACGCCGCACGGGAGGTCGCCCAACCGGGCGGCTGACCGCACGGGTGCGACGCGCGGCGACTGGTCGCGTATACCAACTTAATTACGACTACGACCGATTCGTGACTGTCATACCGGGAAACCGGGGGCCGAGGGCGTTTCATTGGGTCACGGCGTGCGCACCCGCACGCCGAAGGTCGGTCGGGAGGTGTCGTGGAGGTCGCCGACCCACGCAACTCGCTGCCCCCGGGACGGGTGGCGCCGTTCGCCGCCTTCGTCGTCGGCATCCTGGTGGTGGCCGCGGTGACCGCAGCCGTTCCACTCGCGACCCTTCCCGATGAGCTGTCCCAGTTGCCGGTGGCGTTCTGGACGATGGCCGCGCTCGCCGTGGTCTGCGACGCCCGCCCGTTCGTCCCGCCGGGGCGCCGGCAGACCTCGGCGGTGTTCCCCTCCACCTGCTTCACCTTCGCGATCCTGCTCGGCTGGGGCCTCGGTCCGGCGGTGCTGGTGCAGGCGGTGGGGGTGCTCGTGTCGGGCTGGCGGATGCGGCACGCGGCGTGGCGGACGGCGTTCAACGTCGGGCAGTACGCGTGCGCCCTCGCCGCCGCGTACGGCGTGATCCTGCTCGGGCCGGGCACCATCTTCTCCGGCGGACGGTTGCACTGGACCGACGTGGCCGCCGTCGGCGGGGCGACGCTGGCCTGGTTCGTCGTCAACTACGGGCTGGTCAGCTGGGCGGTACGGCTGCGCTTCGGGGACCGGTGGTGGCCCACCCTGCGGCAGGGGCTCGGCTTCGAGATGCTCTCCACCGGCTCCCTGCTGCTGCTCGCCCCGGTGCTCGTCGCGGCGGCGCGGGTCAGCGCGGCACTGATCCCGCTGGTGCTGGTGCCGCTGTTCGCCGTCTACCGGATGGCGCGGCTGACCGTCGAACAGCAGCACCTCGCCGCCGCTGACCCGCTCACCGGTCTGCCCAACCGCAAGGCCCTGTTGACCGAGGTGGCCGAGCAGGTGCACGTGCATGCCGAGCGGACGGCCCGCGGCGAACCCGACGGTCAGTTGGCACTGCTGTTGATCGACCTGGACCGCTTCAAGAACGTGAACGACGCCCTCGGGCACGCCGTGGGCGACCGGCTGCTGGTCGAGGTGAGCGCGCGGCTCACCGACGTACGGCCTCGACCCCAGATGATCGCCCGGCTCGGCGGCGACGAGTTCGCCATCGTGATGACCGGGCTGACCGACGTGGGTCAGGCGCGGGAGTTGGCCGACGAGGTGGTCGAGGCGCTGGCCGAGCCGGTGCCGCTCGACGGGCTTCCGTTGGACGTGGGCGGGTCGATCGGGATCGCCCTCTTCCCCGAGCATGGCGAGGACTTCGCCACTCTGATGCGCCACGCCGACGTGGCGATGTACGACGCCAAGCACCGCAACGACACGGTGGCCGTCTACGCCCCCGAGTCCGACCACAACTCCGCCGAGCGTCTCGGCCTCCTCGCCGACCTGCGCCGCGTACTGGAGTCCGGCCCGCCGGTCGACGGACCGTTCGACGCCGAGCCGGCCGGCCACGGTCACCTCGGAGGAGCGCCGGAGCAGGCCGGGCGCGGCCGGAACGGCGTGCCGGGTGAGGTGGTCGGCGTACCCCTCGACGTGACGGCCGAGGTGCGCGGCGGCGACGGGGCGGCGCTGCCCACCGGGACGCCGGCCGAGGCCGCGCCGCACACGGACCCGGCGCCGGCGATCGCGACGGCACCCCGGTCCGGTGGCCGGTGGTGGGGACGCCGGCGGCGCGACGACGCCGACCTGGTGCACGCCGACGAGCTGATCAACCAGATCGCGACAGGTGCCGACCCGATCCGGGGCCGTAACACCCGCGGCGCGGTCAGCGGCAACCGGCCGGGTCGAGGTCGGGAGCGGCGCGCCGGGCTCGGACACGGCAGGCGGTCGCCGAACGGGAGCGCGGTCGCCGCGCTGGGCGCCGGGGGGCTCGGGCCACGGCGGGACGTCGGGCCGGACTCACCGGGGCGACCGGTCGAACCGACGGGGTGGGCGCACGCGGACGACGGACCGGCCGACGACGCCGGGGAAATCACGATGTACTACCAGCCGCAGATCGCCATCGCGACCGGCGAGGTGGTCGGTGTCGAGGCCCTGCTGCGGTGGCGACACCCACGGCGGGGCATGGTCGACCCGGAGGAGCTCATCCGGGTCGCCGAGCAGAGCGCCGTGATGCGGCTGCTCACCCGGCGGGTGGTCGACGACGTGGTGGAGCAGCTCGCCGCGTGGTCGGCGGCCGGCATCGGCCTGCGCGCGGCGTTGAACGTCAGCGTGCGTGACCTGCACACCGGCGAGATCGCGGACCAGATCGCCGACCGGCTGGCCCGCTACGGGGTGCCCGCCGAGCGGCTGCAGGTGGAGATCACCGAGGGTGCGTTGATGGCGGACCCGCGCCGGGTGCTGGCGACCATCTCCCAGTTGCACCGGATCGGGGTGGGCATCGCGCTCGACGACTTCGGCACCGGCTACTCGTCATTGCAGCACCTGCGTCGGCTGCCGCTCTCCGAGGTGAAGGTGGACCGGTCGTTCGTCCTCGGCATGGCCGACGACGCCGACGACGCGGCGATCGTCCGGTCGATGATCGAGCTGGCCGGCGCGCTGGGATTGCGGGTGGTGGCCGAGGGCGTCGAGGACGAGCGGACCTGGCGGATGCTGCACGCCGCCGGTTGCGACGCGGCACAGGGCTGGTTCTACGCCCGACCCATGCCCGCTGCGGAGCTGGTCACCTGGCTGGCCCGGTACCGGCCGGTGCGCCCCACGGGCGGGCCTCCGCAGGCCGACGTCACGCGCCGCCCCACCCGCTGACCCGGCACGGGGGCAGCCGGAGGGGGAGTCCGGGGACGCGGCACCGGAGCGGAACAATAGACTCGCTCCGGTCACCGCGCGTCACGCTTCCGTCGTCGTGCGGCCGGCACACCGCCCGACCAGCAGGACATCAGAAGGGGGCACGGATGGCCGCCATCTCCCGCGAGGAGGTCGCGCACCTGGCGCGCCTGTCGCGGCTCGCCGTCACCGAGGAGGAGCTGGACACGTTCGCCGGCCAGCTCGACGTGATCCTCCAGGCGGTCGCCCAGGTCGGCGAGGTCGCCGCCGCGGACATTCCGCCGACCTCGCACTCGGTGCCGTTGACCAACATCTTCCGCGAGGACGTGGTCACGCCGTGCCTGACCCCGCAGGAGGCGCTGTCGGGCGCGCCGGACGCCGAGGACCAGCGGTTCCGCGTACCGCGGATCCTGACCGAGGATGTGGCCTCATGAGCGAGCGCCAGCGAGTGAATCATGGTTGCAGCGCCGTGGTGCCTCGTGGCGTCGCGGAGCGAAGCGGAGTGACGGCATGACCGATTTGACCAGAATGACCGCGACGGAGATCGCGAGCCTGGTCGCCGGCGGCGAGACCTCCGCCGTCGAGGTGACCCAGGCGCACCTGGACCGGATCGCCGCGGTCGACGACCGGGTGCACGCCTTCCTGCACGTCGACAGCGACGGCGCGCTCGCCGCGGCCCGCGCGGTGGACGAGCGCCGGGCCGCCGGTGAGGAGTTGGGTCCCCTCGCGGGTGTGCCGGTCGCGGTGAAGGACGTGCTCGCCACCCGGGGTGTGCCGACCACCGTGGGGTCGAAGATCCTGGAGGGTTGGCGTCCGCCGTACGACGCGACGATCGTGCAACGCCTGCGGGACGCCGGCACGGTGATGCTCGGCAAGACCAACATGGACGAGTTCGCGATGGGGTCGTCCACCGAATACTCGGCGTACGGGCCGACGCACAACCCGTGGGACCTGAGCCGGATCCCGGGTGGCTCGGGTGGTGGCAGCGCCGCCGCACTGGCCGCGTACGAGGCGCCGTTGGCGATCGGCTCGGACACCGGCGGCTCGATCCGCCAGCCCGGCGCGGTCACCGGCACCGTGGGCGCGAAGCCCACCTACGGCGGCACCTCCCGCTACGGGCTGGTCGCCTTCTCCTCGTCGCTGGACACCCCCGGCCCGTGTGCCCGTACGGTGCTCGACGCGGCCCTGCTGCACCAGGTGATCGGTGGGCACGACCCGCGGGACTCCACCTCGATCCCGCAGCCGGTGCCGGACGTGGTGGCGGCGGCGAAGCTCGGCGCGACAGGTGACCTGACCGGTGTGCGGCTGGGCATCGTGAGCGAGTTCGTCGGCGAGGGCGCCGAGCCGGGTGTGATGGCCGCGTTCCGCGAGTCGGTGGACGCGCTGACCAAGATGGGCGCCGAGGTCGTGGAGATCTCCTGCCCGACGTTCGCGTACGCGCTCCCGGCGTACTACCTGATCGCCCCCAGTGAGTGCTCCTCCAACCTGGCCCGGTTCGACGGAGTCCGGTTCGGCCTGCGGGTCGGCGACGACGGCAACCGGTCGCTGGAGGAGGTCATGTCGCTGACCCGGGAGACCGGCTTCGGCCCGGAGGTCAAGCGCCGCATCATGATCGGCACGTACGCGCTGTCGTCGGGTTACTACGACGCGTACTACGGGCAGGCGCAGAAGGTCCGGACGCTGATCACCCGGGACTTCACCGCCGCGTTCGAGCGGGTCGACGCGTTGATCTCGCCGACCACCCCGTCGGTGGCGTTCCCGATCGGCGCGCGCACCGCCGACCCGTACCAGATGTACCTGGCCGACCTGTACACGATCCCGACCAACCTGTACGGCGGGCCGGGCATCTCGGTGCCGTGCGGGCTCTCCGAGGGGCTGCCGGTCGGTCTCCAGGTGATGGCCCCGACGATGGCCGACGACCGGATGTACCGGGTCGCCGCCGCGTTGGAATCCGCCGTCGGCACGTTCACCCCGCCGACGCTGTAGCGCCGTCGCGACCGGCCCCGACGGATCCGTCCGTCGGGGCCGGTCGTCTGTCCGAGGGCTCTCAGGTGTTGCGGTGGTTGGCGAGGTAGCGGTCGGCCTCCCGCAGGTCACGCCAGCGCATCCAGCCCTGGACCGCCCAGAAGACGCCGAGCACCACCGCGATCACCCGGGTGGAGGGGCGGGAGGCGCCGACGACCAGCAGTGCCTCGACCAGCACGGCGACGCCGAGGATCCACAGCACCCAGCGTCTGCCCCGGCGGCGTTCGGCCTCCTGGCGAGCGAGGGAGTCGACGCGCGGGTCGTCGGTGTGCCCGGCGCGCAGGGCCTGGCGGGCCGCCGGGCTGGCGGTCCGGGGTGCGGGTAGCCGGCGGCCGATCGGCTGTCGCCGCGGGGACGGCGGCGAGGTCACGACCCGGCCCGGTCGCGCTGCCGCCAGGCCGTCAACCTGCCCGTCCCCCAGGCGACGGCCAGCCCGATCAGGCCCGGGATGATGAGCAGCACCACCAGGAGCCGAAGGTCGTCCGGCTGCCGCTCACCGCCGGCGACAGTCCAGCCGATCAGGGCGACCACGGCCCCCACCGCCCACGCGGCCAGCACCACCAGCAGGACCCGCCTGTTGTCGTACCGCCGCCCCGGCCCGGCCCGGCGAATAGATCGATCATTCCCCGTATTCGTCATGGTCGACCGATACCCACGTGTCGGCGCGCACACACCCGGTTACGACCATTGCCAGGTGTCTCGGGAAACCCGGGCGACAGGCGGCCCGACAACCCCACTAGGCTGGACCGGTTCTGTCCGGATCGCGCCTGGAGCGTCTCATGACCACGACACTGCCCGCGTACGACGAGGTCGTCGCGCGCTTCGAACCGGTGATCGGCCTGGAGACCCACGTCGAGCTGGGCACGAACACCAAGATGTTCTGCGGTTGCCCGACCGACTTCGGTGGCGAGCCGAACACCCGGGTCTGCCCGGTGTGCCTGGGCCTGCCCGGTTCGCTGCCGGTGGCCAACAAGGCGGCCATCGAGGCGATCATCCGGATCGGCCTGGCGCTGAACTGCTCGATCGCCGAGTGGTGCCGCTTCGCCCGGAAGAACTACTTCTACCCGGACATGCCGAAGAACTTCCAGATCAGCCAGTACGACGAGCCGATTTGCGTCGACGGTTACCTGGACATCGAGGTGGGCGGCGAGACGGTGCGGATCGAGATCGAGCGGGTGCACCTGGAGGAGGACACCGGCAAGACGCTGCACGTGGGCGGGGCCACCGGCCGCATCCACGGCGCGACGGAGTCGCTCGTCGACTACAACCGGGCCGGCATCCCGCTCGTCGAGATCGTCACCAAGCCGATCACGGGCACCGGTGCGCTCGCGCCCGACGTGGCCAAGGCGTACGTCGCCGAGCTGCGCGACGTGATCCGTACCCTCGGCGTCTCGGACGTGCGGATGGAGGAGGGTTCGCTGCGCTGTGACGTGAACACCTCGCTCAACCTGCCGGGCGCGGAGTGGGGCACCCGTACCGAGACGAAGAACGTCAACTCCCTGCGGTCGGTGGAGCGGGCGGTCCGCTCGGAGATGCTGCGCCAGGCGTCGGTGCTCGAGGCGGGCGGCCGGATCACCCAGGAGACGCGCCACTTCCACGAGGACACCGGTGACACCACCCCGGGTCGCTCGAAGGAGACGGCCACCGACTACCGGTACTTCCCGGAGCCGGATCTGGTGCCGATCGCCCCGGACCGGGCCTGGGTCGCCGAGCTGAAGGCCGCCCTGCCGGAGCTGCCGCGGGTGCACCGGCGTCGGCTCCAGGAGCAGTGGGGCCTGTCGGACCTGGACATGCAGTCGGTGTTGAACGCTGGCGCGGTCGAGCTGATCGAGGCCACCGTGGCCGCCGGCACCACCCCGGCCGCGGCCCGCAAGTGGTGGCTGGGTGAGCTGTCCCGCCGGGCCAACGAGAGCGGTGTGGAGCTGGCCGAGATCGGCGCGACTCCCGCCCAGGTCGCCGAGCTGCAGGGGCTTGTCGACGCAGGCAAGCTCAACGACAAGATGGCCCGTACGGTGCTGGAGGGCGTGGTCGACGGTGAGGGCTCGCCCACCGAGATCATGACCAGCCGGGGCCTGGAGGTCGTGTCGGACACCGGCGCGCTCACCGCCGCCGTGGACGAGGCGATCGCCGCGAACCCCGGCATCGCCGACAAGATCCGCAGTGGCAAGGTCGCGGCGGTCGGCGCGCTGGTCGGGGCGGTCATGAAGACCACCCGGGGTCAGGCCGACGCGAAGACCCTGCGTGAGCTGATCCTGGAGCGCCTCGGCGTCCAGGGCTGAGAGACCCACCCGGAGCAGGCCGTCGCCGTGACCCGGCGGCGGCCTTCCGCAACCCTGTCGACTACGCGGCCACCCCGCACCCCTTGCGAGGGCGTCAACGGCGACGCCCGGATGGAGCCACCGTGACCGAGCACGACCTCGATGTCCTCGACGAGATCCAGCGGCGGGTGCTGTGGCTCGCCACCCGGATCGTGGACGCCGCCAACCACGACCGGGCCACCGGCGACGGGGTGAAGGTCGGCGGCCACCAGGCGTCCAGCGCCTCCCTGGTCACGGCGATGACCGCGCTCTGGTTCGCGCACCTGGACGCCGAGGACCGGGTCGCCGTGAAGCCGCACGCGTCCCCGGTGTTCCACGCCATCCAGTACCTGCTCGGCAACCTGGACCGCTCCTACCTGCCCCGGCTGCGCGCCCGTGGCGGCCTCCAGTCGTACCCGTCGCGCACCAAGGACCCGGACGAGGTGGACTTCTCCACCGGCTCCGTCGGCCTGGGCGCCGCCGCGCCGCTCTTCGCCGCGGCCACCCGGCGGTACGTCGACGCGCACTTCGGGGCACGGCCGCACTCCCGGTTCGTGGCGCTGATCGGTGACGCCGAGCTGGACGAGGGCAACATCTGGGAGGCGGTGGCCGACCCGGCGACCACCGGGCTGGGCAACGTCATGTGGCTCGTCGACTTCAACCGGCAGTCGCTGGACCGGGTGGTGCCGGGCATCCGGATCAACCAGTGGCGGGGCCAGTTCGAGGCGGCCGGCTGGCACGTCGTGGAGGTCAAGTACGGCCGGCGGCTCGCCGAGGCGTACGCCCGGCCGGGTGGCGAGGCGCTGCGCGACTGGATCGACGCGATGCCCAACGAGCAGTACCAGTCGCTGTTCGGGTTGACCGGCCCGCTGCTGCGCAAGCAGTTCCTCGACGGAGCGCCGGCCGGCATCGACGAGCTGATCGCCCACGTCGACGACGAGGAGCTGGGTCCGCTCGTCACCGACCTGGGCGGGCACGACCTGCAGGCGATGCTCGACGCGTACGCCCAGTGCGACGCGGTCACCGACCGGCCCAGCGTCGTCTTCGCGTACACCGTGAAGGGTTGGGGGTTGCCCATCGCCGGCAATCCGCGCAACCATTCCGCGCTGCTCAGCCCGGAGCAGGTCGACACGCTGCGCGCCGCGCAGGGGTTGACCGCCGAGACCGAGTGGGACCGCCTCGACCCGGCGTCACCCGCCGGGATCCGGGCCGGCGCCCGCCGGGAGGCGCTGTCCCGCGCGCCGCGCGAGCGCGCGCTGGGCGTCACCGTCCCGGAGAGCACGGGAGTACGCGCCAACAAGCCGATCTCCACCCAGGAGGTCTTCGGTCGGGTGCTGGTGGACCTGGCGCGGGACCGGGAGGTGGGCCGCTACCTGGTCACCACCGCCCCGGACGTGGCCACCTCCACGAACCTCGCCGGGTTCATCAACAAGACCGGGGTGTTCGCCCCCACCGAGCAGCGCTCCTGGACCGAGGACCGGATGCTGCGCTGGACGGAGAGCCCCGCTGGGCAGCACATCGAGCTGGGCATCTCGGAGATGAACCTGTTCCTGCTGCTCGGCCAGCTCGGCCTGTCCTGGGACCTGTCCGGGCAGCCGCTGCTGCCGGTGGGCACGGTCTACGACCCGTTCGTGCTGCGCGGCCTCGACGCGTTCCTGTACGGCACGTACTCCGGCTCCCGGTTCGTGGTGGCAGGCACCCCGTCCGGCATCACCCTCGCCCCGGAGGGCGGCGCCCACCAGTCCACGATCACCGCGTCGGTCGGCCTGGAGCTGCCCGGGGTGACCTTCGTCGAGCCGGCGTACGCGACCACCCTCGACTGGCTGCTCTGCGACGCGCTCGGGCAGATCGCCGGCGGGTCGACCCCGGCCGCGACCGCCGCTCCCGCCGAGGACGGCGCGTACTACTTCCGGTTGAGCACCCGACCGCTGGACCAGGCGCCGTTCGAGGCGGCCCGCGCCCGGCTCGGCGACGCGGTGCTGCGCCGTCAGGTGGTCGCCGGGGCGTACCGGCTGGTCGACGCGCACCAGGCGTACCCGCATCTGGTGGACGCCCCGGTGGTGCAGCTGGCCGCCTCCGGCGCGGTGCTGCCCGAGGTGCTGGCCGCCGCGGCGGAGTTGGCCGACGAGGGCATCGCCGCGCACGTGGTGGACGTGACGAGCCTCGACCGGCTCTACCGGGCCTGGCAGCGCACCCTGCGCCAGGGCGTACGGACGGCCACCGTGCCCAGTGTGCCGGGCGCGCTGCGGTCCGCGTTCGCCGATCGGGTGCCGGTGGTGACCGTGCACGACGCCGCGTCGCACGCGATGGCCTGGCTCGGGTCGGCGGTCGGCGCGCCCGCGGTGCCGCTCGGCGTGGACGAGTTCGGCCAGTCCGGCACCGTCGCCGAGCTGTACGACCTGCACGACCTGCTGCCCGGCAGCATCGTCAACGCCGCCCTGGCCGCCATCGCCCTACGCTGACCCGGCCGCAGCGGGTGGCGGCTGCGTCTTCCGGGCCGCACGGCCCTGCCGGACCGCCGTCTGGACTCCGCCTCGGCTCGACCGAGGACGTTGGCTGGGTCGGTGGGCGCAGCCGGATGCCGGCGGTGACCGTCGGTCACCTTCGGGGGGCGGAGGCGGTAGTTGAGCGGTATACCTCAGAGTCATGAATATGACTCTGAGGTATACCGCTCAACAGCACATCGACCTGGTGGGCAGCCGAAGCGGATGGCCAGCGCCCTTCGCCGCAAACCCAACCCCCTCCTGAGAGGCGACCATGACACGGGCGTTCCTCCAGCCGAACGATGTACGCGACCTGGTGGCGCACCAGTTCGGCGCTGACCGCAAGGTCGCCGCCCTGGACCGACTGACCGGCGGCAGCAAGAAGGGCGTCTACCGGCTTCAGTTGGATGACCAGACCACGGTGATCGTCTACCTGTGGGCGGCCGGCGAGAACTACTGGCCGCCGTCACCCACTGTTCCGGACGACCCGTTCACCGACGCGTCGGGCGCGGAACTGTTCGCCGTCAACCACGCGGCCCTCACCGCCGCAGGCGTGCGGACCCCCCGGCTGCTGATGCTCGACCGCGACGGCGGTTATCTGGACGCCGACATCGCGCTGGTGGAGGACGTCGGCGCGACGACGCTTGAAGCCTTGCTAGAAGGCGACCCGGCCGCAGCCGCCACCCCGCTGTCCACCCTGAGTGAAGCCTTGCGCCGCATGCACACCACGCTGGGCCCGCACTACGGCAAGCTCGCTGCTGTCGCCCGCGGCGAGGCGCCCCAGACTCGACGCACCGAGGACATCATCGCCGACCGGGCGCTCGGCCACCTCGCCGCGGCGGCGGCTCGCGACACCCGGCTCTCCGACGCACACGACCAGATCGCTGATCATGTGCGGCACCTGCACGCCGCGGTTACGGCCCGGCAGGCTTACGGCTTGGTCCACGGCGAACTCGGACCAGACCACGTGCTTGTCACACCCGCCGGCGAACCCGTCGTGATCGACATTGAAGGGCTCGCCTACTTCGACGTCGAGTGGGAGCACGCCTGGCTCCAGATGCGCTTCGGCGACGCCTACCCGGCCCTGCGCCCAGTGGACCTCGATCCCCACAGACTTGACCTCTACCGGTACGCGCAGGTGTTGTCCCTGATCGACGGCCCCCTTCGCATCGCCGACACCGACTTCCCCAACAGGCAGTGGATGCTCGATCTAGCCGAGTGGAACATCACCAAAGCACTCAGGATCAGCCGGTCGGGGTCGGGCTTGGCAGCGGACCCGGTGACTCCGGCGCGCCCCCGGTCGGCGTCGGGGTGACCGACGCCGGGGCGCCCTGCGCCGGATCGGCCACCACGTGCCGCTCCAGGTTGACCTGGGACTGGCCGGTGCCGCCCACGGTGATGTCGTCGTACGCCTGGAGCATCTTCTGCTGGTCGAAGTAGAGGACCGTCATCGTCAGCGGGGTGGGTTTCTCGCCCTCCAGGCCGCGCAGGCCCGCGCCGCCGGTGGAGCCCTCGACCATCAGCGCGGTGGGCTGCTGGCCGGGCGCCTGGGGCAGCTGGGACACCTGCCGCGCGTGGGTGTGCCCGGCCAGCACCAGCGGGCAGGTGCCGGCGAGTGGTCCGGCCGACGCCGGGTCGTGCACCAGCGCGATGTTCACCGGCTGGGGTGAGCGGCGCACCGTTGTCGCGAGCTGCTCGCCCGCGTCGATGACCTGGTCGGCGACCTGTTGGGTCAGGCCGCTGCCGGCGGGTGAGGTGTTCTTGTCCGGGGTGAAGCGGGGGTCGCCGATGCCGGCGATGGTCAGTCCGGCGACCGTCGTCGTCGAGTTGTTCAACACGATCGCGTTCGGCTGGCGGGCGACGGCGGCGGCGGTCTTGCCGGAGTCGTGGTTACCGCGGATGAAGACGTACGGCTTCTTGAGCAGGCTGATCGAGCCGACGAAGGACGCCTCCGGCTCGCTGCCCCAGTCGGTGATGTCGCCGGTGTCGATCACCACGTCGATGCCGAACTGCTCCACCACCGTCCGGATGAGTTGCCAGCCGGTCGGGTTGAGGTGCATGTCGGAGACGTGCAGTACCCGCGTGGTGCCCGGGGTCGGCTCCAACAGCGGAAGCGCCGACACGGTGGTGTAGAGCTGGCTGACGTTGCCGACCAGGCGTTGCAACTGCTCGGCGTACTTGGTGTAGTCGTTGGCGATCCGGCGCGCGTCACCGACGATGGCCGGCGCGTTGACCAGCAACCCCTCGTAGCGTGGCTCCTCGATCGCCTGGGGACGTACGGTGGCCGCCGCCGTGCCGAGGCTCCCGGCGGTGACCAGCAGCGCGAGCCCACCCGCCCAGGCGGTCCGTCGGACGTTGCGGAAGATCAGCCCGGCCAGGATCAGAGTGACCAGCACCGACGCGCCGAGGGCCCGTAGGCCGAGCCGCATCACACCGGAGCGGACGTCCTCCACGGCGCTCTGACTGGCCCGGCTGATGCTGGCCGGGTCGTCGATCAGCGCCTCGGTGCGTCCCTGATCGAGTGCGCCCAGCCGCACGGTGAGATGGGTCGGCCCGTCATGGCTGTCGAGCAGCAACGCGCCGAGCGGCGGGATGTCGACGGTGGTGCCACCGTCCCGGGCGGGGGAGATGCTGAGGTTGGCCCGGAACGGACCGATGTCGGTGTCGACCTGACCACCGGCCAGCACCCCGAGCACCGCCCCGGACAGGGCCACGGCGAGGACGGCGACGATCAGCCCGATGCGGCGCAGCGGCCCGCCCGGGCCGACCAACGAGCGCGTCGAACGTGGCGAATCGCCGTCGGTCACCGGGTCGTCCCGATCACTGGCGTCGTCGTGCTGCTCGTCGCGCTGCCCGTCCATGCTGAAATTCTGACCTGCCCGTCGGAAGATCTTGGTAAACCTGAACGGATGGTGACGAACGTCAGCTGCGGCCGCCGTCGCCGCCCGCGAAGACCACCCGCAGGAGCCGGTCGTCGTCGCCACCGGGGTTGCCTCGCCCGTCGTGGTTGGAGGTGCTCACCCAGAGCGAACCGTCCGGCGCGGCAGCCACCGCGCGCAGTCGGCCGTACCGGTTGGTGAGCAGCTCACTGGGCTGGCCGAGCAGCGTGCCGGTGTCGGTCAGCTCCATCACCCAGAGGCGTTTGCCGCGCAGGCAGCCGGTGACCAACAGCCGGTCGGTGGCGGCCAGACCCGAGCAGGACGCGTCCTCGGTCGCCCACTGCGTGATCGGGTCGGTGAACCGCCGGTCGCCGGCCCGCCCCTCGACCTCCGGCCAGCCGTAGTTGCCGCCCTTGGTGATCTGGTTGATCTCGTCCCAGGTGTTCTGGCCGAACTCGACGGCGTACATCCGCTTGGCGGTGTCCCAGGCGAAACCCTGGACGTTGCGGTGACCCTGGGACCAGACCGGGGAGCCGGGGTACGGGTTGCCCGGTGCGGGCTTGCCCTCCCGGGTGATCCGGAGGATCTTGCCGCCGAGGCTCTTCACGTCCTGCGAGAGGGGACGTTGACCGGCGTCACCAGTGCTGACGTAGAGCTGCCCGTCCGGGCCGAACCCCAACCCGCCGCCGTTGTGCACGTTGGCCTTGGGGATGCCGGTGAGGATCGGGGTGGGCTGCCCACCGAGTTGCAGCCGGGCGACCCGGTTGTCCCGCTCGGCCGTGTAGTAGACGAAGACCGTCCGGTCCTTGACGTAGTCGGGGGAGACGGCGATGCCGAGCAGGCCGCCCTCGCCGGCCGCGGCCACGTCGGCGATCGTCTGCACCGGGCGGACCCGCAGCCCGTCCGGCCCGGACTCGGGGCCGACCTGCAGGATCCGACCGCTGTCCCGTTCCGTGACGAGCGCCGCCCCGTCCGGCAGGAAGGCGATGGCCCAGGGCACCCGCAGACCCTTCGCGAGGACCGTCGCCACCGCCTGCTGGCCGGCGCCGCCGGGGCTCGCCGACGCGGACGGGGTCGGGAGGTTGGGCGGCTCGCCGGCCGGGTCGGGCTCCGGTTCGCCGAAGCTGCAACCCGCGCTGAGCAGCAGCGCCGCGCAGGACGCCGCGAGGGCCACCCGGAGGTTACGGACGCGAGGGTACGGGGGACGGGCTCTCACCCGGCCCAGGGTAGCCCGCCGGACGGCTCGGTCGAGCCCGATGGGTGTCGGCGAACCCGGGCGGTGCATCGTTCACCGTGCCCGTACGGCCAGCAGCGCGGTGTCGTCCTCGCGGTGGCGGATCGAGGCGAGCAGCAGGTCGCACAGCTTGTCGAGGGGCAGCGTGTCGGTGCCGTCCAGGCGGACCACCAGCTCGGCCAGTCCCTCGTCGATGGACCGGTCCCGCCGCTCGATCAGCCCGTCGGTGTAGAGCAGCAGGGTGTCGCCGGTGGCCAGGCTCGCCGACTGGCTGGTCCGCGACGACGGCCGGGCCAGGCCGAGCAGTGGTTCCGGTGTCGCCTGGAGAATCTCGGCCGTCCCTCCGACGCGGACCACCAGGGCCGGCGGGTGCCCGGCGTTGGACCAGGTCACCTCGTGGGCGCCGGCGTCCTGCGGACAGATCCGGACCAGTGTCGCGGTGGCGGCGATCGGCAGCCGCAGGCCGCGGATCGCGCCGTCCAGGTTGCTCAGCAGCGCCCCGACCGTGTCCGGCCGGCCGTAGGCGTTGCCCCGCACCAGGTTGCGCAGCTGGCCCATGGTCGCCGCCGCCTCGATGTCGTGCCCGGCCACGTCTCCGATCGCCGCGATCAGATCGCCGTTGGGCTGGACGAACGCGTCGTACCAGTCGCCGCCCACCTCCACCCGGTCGGCCGCCGGCTGGTAGCGGGCCGCCAACTCCAGCTTCGGCACGACCGGCAGCCGCGGCAGCATGCTGTGTTGCAGGACCTCGGCGACGTGTCGCTGCTCGCCGTACATCGAGCTGTTGCCGACGGCCTGGCCGGCCCGACGGCCGATCTCGACCGCGGTGAGCAGGTCGCGGTCGTCGAACTGCTGCCGCCCGGTGCCGTTGACCAGGGTGATCGCGCCCAGCACGGTGCCGCCGACGCCCGGCACCGGCACGCTCAGGTAGGACGCGATGCCCAGGCGGGCGGCGATCGGCGCCATCTCCGGGTGGGTGGTGCCCCTCGTCACGTCGGCCAGCGACGCGATGCTGCCGAGCCGGGGCTGGCCGGTCCGCAGCACCGCCCGGATGGACGAGTCCGGGCTCAGCCCGGTGCGCAGCAACTCACCGAAGCGGTCGATGTCCGCTGCTCGGGCCGGGTCGCGGTGCACCGAGACCACCTCGCGCGGCAGGCCGGTCGGGCCGATCAGGGTGAGCAGGCACCAGTCGGCGAGCAGCGGCACCATGGCGGCGGCGAGCCGGCGCAGCGCGGTGCCCACGTCCAGGGTGCCGGCCAGTGTCTCGCTCACCCCGGCCAGCAACTCCAGCCGTTCGTGCGCCTGCACGACCCGCCGCCGTGCCTCCTGCGCGCCGTCCAGGGCGATGCGCAGTCGCAGCTCCGACGAGCAGGCGGCAGCCAGGTCGGCCAGGGTCCGCAGCTGCGCGGCCGTCCAGGCGCGGGGCTTGTTGTCGATGGCGCAGAGCGAGCCGAGCACCCGGCCGGAGAGGTCGGTCAGCGGCATCCCGGCGTACGCGACCACGCCGAGGTCGTCGATGGCCAGGTTGTCCCGAACGCGGGGGTAGAGCCGGGCGTCCGGCAGCACCATCGGCACCTCGATGTCCACGACGTGCTGACAGAACGAGTGGCTCAGCGGGGTCTGCCGACGCTCCGACCAGGGCTCCGGCAAGCCGACCGCGCCCGGGAAGAACTGCCGGTCGGCGGAGACCAGGGAGACCAGCGCGACCGGCACGTCCAGCAGGTCGCTGACCAGCCGCGCGAACCTGTCGAACGCCTCGTCCGGGACGGCGTCGAGCCCGGTGTCGGCGAGCGCGCGCAGCCGCCTCGGGTCGCCGAGCGCCGCAGGTGAGGCGATTGGACGCCGGGCGGTGCCGGGGGAGCCGTCGGTCATCGAGCACCTGTCTGCTGGGGCGGAGGCCGACCGGCCCTCCGACCCTTCGTTATACCTCGTCCAGGCCCGGGTCGAACATCGGTGTGCTGAGTCTCGCCCGCCCCGGCTCCGCGCGCCATCCCCCGGGACGCCGGTTCGCGCCCGTGCCCGCTCCGGCCGCGGCGGTGGGGACTATCGTCGGCTGACGTGAAGGTATGGATTCCGAACCAGGCCGGCCTGAAGCTGATGGGTGAGCTGCCCCCGGATGTGACGGTCGAGGTCCTGGAGCACGCCGACCGGCTGCCCTCGGAGGTGGCCGACGTCCGCGTCTGGGTGCCACCGTTCCTGACCGGCACCGACGCGACGGCGCTGCTGCGTGAGCTGCCCGACCTGGCGGTGGTGCAGTTGCTCTCCGCCGGGGCGGACGCCTGGGCCGGCCGGACACCTCCGGGCGTCACCCTCTGTGACGCCCGGGGGGTGCACGACCCGTCCACCGCCGAGTGGGTCGTCACCGCGATCCTCGCCCAGTTGCGGGCGTTCCCGGCGTTCGTCCGGGCCCAGGCCGACCGGCGCTGGGCGTACCAGGGGAACACCCCGACCGACGAGCTGACCGGCAAGCGGGTGCTCATCATCGGCGCGGGTTCGATCGGCACCGCGGTACGCGATCGGCTCGCCCCCTTCGAGGTGAGCTTCACCCTGGTCGCCAGGACGGCCCGCCCGGAGCAGGGGGTGCACGCGGTCGAGGAGCTGCCCCGGCTGCTGCCCGAGGCGGACGTGGTGGTGGTGCTGGTGCCGCTCACCGACCAGACGCGTGGCCTGATCGACAAGGACTTCCTGGCCGCGATGCCGGACGGGGCGCTGCTGGTCAACGCCGCCCGAGGGCCGGTGGCACACACCGAGGCGCTCGTCGCCGAGCTGGGCACCGGCCGGATCTCGGCCGCGCTGGACGTCACCGACCCGGAGCCGCTGCCCGCCGACTCTCCGCTCTGGGTGATGCCGAACGTGCTGCTCACGCCGCACGTGGCGGGCTCGGTGCGCGGCCTGCTGCCGCGGGCCTACCGCCTGGTCGGTGACCAGGTCCGCCGGTTCGCCGCCGGACAGCCGCTGATCAACGCGGTCGTGGACGGCTACTGACCGGACACCTCAGCCGGCGTGGGGCAGCGTCTGGCCGGTGGCCGAGATCAGCCGGGGCAGGTCCGCGCCACGGACGGCCGGCAGGGTGACCTGCTGGCCGTCGTCGAGCCGGGCGACCGCCCGTCCGCGCTGGTCGGCGGTCAGCTCGACGACCCGGTCCCAGGTGAGGCGGCGTTGCCCGACCAACGCGCGTACGCGTAGTTCCCGCGCGTCGGCATCGGTGCCGGCCCGCCAGGCCCACACCCCGACGGCGAGCGGAACGAGCAGCACCGGCAGCAGGTAGGTCCGGGCGTTGGCCAACGGCAGGGCGCCGATGAAGGCGATGACCGAGGCGACCAGGATGGCTTGGTTGTAGCGGAAGCGGACCGTGTCGGGCTTACTCACCCTCCGATGATCCCACCCCGGACCCGTCCGACTCGCGGCGGGCGGTGCCGAGGGGCTGGTACGTCGTACAGTGACTCAGGTCATTGCCTCCTCTGGGTGACCGGCACGTAACCGATGTGGCCGCCGATCGTTCACAATTGTTGGACAGCGGACCAGGAATGGTCGATGTCCCGCACCGTCGTACCGCCCCGTGCCCCCTCACGAAGGCGACCGCCGTGCTCCTCGCGTACCCGTTCCGCGTCCTCGTCCCCCGCCGGGCACTGGAGACCGCCACGTCCGCGGCGGTGGCGCTGCTCCTCGTCGCCGGTGCCCTCGACCTGGTGCCAACTCCGGTGGTGATCGCGCTGGCGGCCGGCGCCGGTGCCACCCTCGCCGGGGTGCGGCTCTCCCGGCTGGCCGTCTCGCGTCGCGTCGACAGCTCACCGCGGCGAGCGGGCGTGCTGCTCGACGCGGCGGTGGTGACGGCCGGTCTGACCGCTGTCGCACTGCCGCTGGCCGCTGGCGGGCACACCGGCACCGTGCTGGTCGGGTCCCTGGTCGTGGCGGCCCTCGCCGGGGCGGGGCTGTGCCGGCTTCCCGGCCGGACGCGCCCGCCCGCCGGGGTCCGGCTGCGCGGGCTGGTCGAGTCCAGCGGCCCGGCCGTCGGGTTGGCTCTCGCCGGTTGGCTGCTGCTACCCCGTGCCGGGCCGCCGGTTCCGCTCCGGCTGGTGGCCGCGTTGGCGCTCGGTGGGCTGGGCATGGCCGCGCTCACCGCGTTCGCCGGCCCGCGGCGACGTACGGGCACGGCGGTCTGCCGGGGCGGTGTCCTGCTCACCCTGGGCGGTCTGGTGCTGTTGGCCGCGCTGCCGTCCGCGCCGAGCGGGCGGGCGACCCTGCTGGCCGTACCTCCGCTGGTGCTGGGAATGTTGCTGGTCGCGGTCGGTGCGGTCGACGCGGCGGACGCGGGCGACGTCGAGCCGGCGGAGCCGATCGCTTCGGCCTGGCCCCGGTCGGTGTTCCCCGCCGCGGTGCTCCTGCTGGCGACGGCTGTGCACCTGGGCGCGGGCCGCGCGCCGGATCGGACGAGCGTGTTGCTGGCGCTGGCGGCGGTGCCACCCCTGGTGCTGCGCGAGCTGCTGCGAGCGGGTGACGCCCCCACCTCGGCGCGCGCCGCCGCCCATCGCCGACCCGCCGGCAGCCCGGTGCGGCACCGCCACCCGGTCCCACCACGCTGGCTGGGTCATCTCCCGCCGGCTGAACCCGCGCACGACAGGCCCGACCCGGCTGACCCGGTGACCGCGCACGGCACCGGCTCGGCCTGGTCAGCGGAGGAGGACGCCGGCTGGTCGGCGCTGAACCGGCGGCCGGTTCCGGCGGGAGGTGGCCCGCCCGGTGACCGGGCAGCCCTGCTGGACGCCCTCGCCGCGATCGGCGACGTACCGGCACCGTCGGGCGCGCTGCTGCTGGTGGACCTGCACGTCACCGACGGGATCAGCCCGACCGTCCGGGAGGACGTGCTGGCCGAGGCGGTGCACCGGGTCCGCGCCGTCATCGCTGCCGACGATCTGGTCACCGGCTGCACGGGTGCCGGCTTCGCCGTGGTCACCGCCGCCGGCCCGGTACTGGCGTACGCGCTGGGCACCCGGCTGCTGGCCGCGCTCACCCCGCCCTACCCGATGGCCGGTTCGGTGGTACGGGCGCAGACCAGCATCGGGCTGGCCGAGGTGAGCGGTGACCGGCCGGCGGACGTGCTCCGGCAGGCCGAGCTGGCCCGACGGCGGGCCGTGCAACTGGGCCGGGACCGGGTCGAGTGGTATGACGCGTTCCTGGAGGAACAGCTGGTACGCCGGCTCGACCTGGAACGCGAGTTGCCAGGTGCGGTGGCCCGCAGCGAGTTGGATCTCGTCTACCAGCCGGTGGTCGACCTGACCGACGGGCAACCGGTGGGCGCGGAGGCGCTGCTGCGCTGGCGCAGCCCGGTGCTCGGCACGGTGCTCCCGGCCGAGCTGTTGCCGGTCGCCGAGGACCTGGACCTGGTCGGCGAGTTGGAGTGGTGGGTGCTGGACCGGGCCTGCCGGCAGTTGTCCGACTGGTCGGTGGGCGTCCGGGAGTTGTGGATGGCGGTGAACGTCACGACCCGGGAGCTGACGACACCCGACTTCGTGCAGCGGACGGCGGCCGTGCTGGCCGCGTACGGGGTGCCACCGGAGCGGCTGGTGGTGGAGGTGAGCGAGCCGAGGGTGGCGGGTGACCTGCCGACGGTGGTGGCCCGGTTGGCCGGGCTGCGGTCGTTGGGCGTGCGCACCGCGTTGGACGACTTCCGGGCCGAGCACGCATCGTTGGCCCAGCTCCGCCGGCTGCCGATCGACCTGCTCAAGGTGGGTCCGGAGTTGGTCGGCGCCCGGCCGGACGGGCAGCCACCGCTGATCGACGTGGTGGTGAACGTCGGTGAGCGGCTGGGCGTCGAGATCGTCGCCGAGGAGTTGGAGTCGTCGACGCAGGTCGAGGTGGCCCGCCGGGGCGGCTGCCGGTACGGGCAGGGGTTCGCGCTGGCCCGCCCGGCGACGGCCGAGCGGGTGGAGGCGTACTTCGAGGAGTTTCCCTCCGCCTCCCGCTGAACCGGTTCATCTGCCTCGGGGTGGTGGTGCGGTACTGCCCCGCGGGGTCAGGTGCGGCGTCTCGTCCTGCACCCGGCTCACCGGCTCCCCACCGATGACGGCGAGCAGTTGCCGGGCGGCGTGCGCGCCGTACGCCGGGATGTCCCGGCCCAGCGCGGTCAGCGGTGGGTGCACCAGCCGGCACAGGGGCGAGTCGTCCCAGGCCACGATGGACAGATCGCCGGGAACGGTGAGCCCCATCTCCTGGGCCACGGAGAGCCCCGCGATGGCCATCACGTCGTTGTCGTAGATGACCGCCGTGGGCCGCTGGGCGGAACTGAGCAGCCGGCGGGTGGCCCGCCCGCCCTCCTCGCCGCTGTAGTCGGACCAGACGGTGACCGCGTCGACCAGGCCGAGCCGTCGACACACCGCCGCGAACGCGTCGGTGCGGATCTCGGTGTGCCGTAGGTCGGGCAGGCCGGCGACCCGGGCGATCCGCCGGTGCCCGAGGGCGACCAGGTATTCCACCGTCTCGGTCAGCGCTGCCGCGTCGTCGGACCAGAGGCTGCCCAGCGCACCGGTGCCACCGGGGCCGCCGATCACCACCGCGGGCAGTTGAAGCTGCTCCAGGGCGGGGATGCGGCGGTCGTCGGTGCGCAGGTCGCAGATCAGCACCCCGTCCACCCGACGTTCGCCCCACCAGCGCCGGTAGACCGCGATCTCGGCGTCCGGGTCGGCCACCACCTGCAGGGTCAGCGCGTACGAGCGGGCGGACAGTTCGGCCTCGACGCCGCTGATCAGCGCCATGAAGAACGGCTCGATGCCGAGGATCCGGGCCGGTCGGCACAGGGCCAGGCCGACCGCCCCGGCGGTGGCGGCGGAGAGGGCGCGGGCGGCGCTGCTGCGGCTGAAACCGATCTCCGTGGCGATGGCCAGGATGCGCTGCCGGGTGGCCTCGGAGACTCCGGGCTGCCCGTTCAGCGCGTACGACACGGCGCCCTTGGACACCCCGGCGTGCCGGGCGACGTCGGCGATGGTCGGCCGCTTCACCGGCGTACTCCTTCGCTCTCTGGCCGTTGACAGTCCGAATTACCGAACCGTACGGTGGCTCAGCTTATCCGGTTCAGTAGGCGTCTTTCGATGCAGAAGGTGCGGTGCGGAGTTGAGCCGACAGGCACTCTACGACGGTTGGACCCTGCGGGCGGCATCCGGAGCGGAGGTGCCCGCCGACATCGCCGGGCGGGCCGTGCCGGCGACCGTGCCCGGTTGCGTGCACACCGACCTGCTCGACGCCGGGTTGATCCCCGATCCCTACCTCGACGACAACGAGCTGGCCGTGGCCTGGATCGGGCGCACCGACTGGCACTACCGGACGAGCTTCCGGCGGCCGACCGGCGACCACGACCGGGTGGACCTGGTCTGCGCCGGCCTGGACACCGTCGCCACGCTCACCGTCAACGGTGTCGAGGTCGGCCGCACCGCGAACATGCACCGCGGCTACCGGTTCGACGTCTCCCGCCTGCTGCGCGACGGCGACAACGACCTGTCCGTGACGTTCGGCTCCGCGTACCGCTACGCCGAGGCGCAGCGGGAGCGACTCGGCGACCGGCCCAACGCCTACCCGGAGCCGTTCCACTTCATCCGGAAGATGGCCTGCAACTTCGGGTGGGACTGGGGACCGACCCTGGTCACCGCCGGCATCTGGCAGGAGATCAGCCTGCACGCCTGGTCCACCGCGCGGCTGGCCGCCGTCCGTCCACTCGTCACGATGGACGGCCGGGACGGCCGGGTCGAGCTGCACGTCGACATCGAGCGGGCCACGGACGTGCCACTCACCGTCCGGGCCGTCGTCGCCGGCGCCCACGCCGAGACGGTCGTCCCGGCCGGGCAGCGCACGGCCGTGCTGACCCGCACCGTCCGCGAGCCCGCGCTCTGGTGGCCCCGGGGGTACGGCGAACAGGCCCGCCACCCGATCGAGGTGACGCTGCACGCGCCGGACGGTGACACCCTGGACACCTGGTCGCACCGCATCGGCTTCCGCTCGGTACGACTGGACACCACCCCCGACGAGCACGGCACCCCGTTCACGCTGTCGGTCAACGACGTCCCGGTCTTCGTCCGCGGGGTCAACTGGATCCCCGACGACGCGTTCCCCACCCGGATCACCCGGGACCGGCTCGCCGAACGGTTCGACCAGGCCACCGAAGCCAACGTCAACCTGCTGCGCGTCTGGGGCGGCGGCCGGTACGAGTCGGCGGACTTCTACGACCTCGCCGACGAACGTGGACTCCTCGTCCAGCAGGACTTCCTCTTCGCCTGCGCCGCGTACCCGGAGGAGGAGCCCTTCGCCAGTGAGGTGGCCGCCGAGGCCGCCGAGCAGGTCACCCGGTTGACGCCCCACCCCTCGCTGGTGCTCTGGACCGGTAACAACGAGAACATCTGGGGCTGGCACGACTGGGACTGGCAGGAGCCGCTGGCCGGGCGCACCTGGGGACGCGGCTACTACCTCGACGTGCTGCCCCGGATCGTCGGCGATCTGGACCCCACCCGCCCCTACTGGCCGGGCAGCCCCTGGTCGGGCACCGAGGCGATCCACCCCAACGACCCGGCGCACGGCACCACCCACATCTGGGACGTGTGGAACACCGACGACTACACCAAATACCGGGAGTACGTGCCGCGCTTCGTCGCCGAGTTCGGCTACCAGGCCCCACCGGCATACGCGACCCTGCGCCGGGCACTGAGCGACGAACCCATGGCGCACGACTCACCGGGCATGGCCCACCACCAGAAGGCGGCCGGCGGTGACTTGAAGTTGCAGCGGGGCCTGGACGCCCACCTGCCCGCCCCGGCGGACTTCGACGACTGGCACTACCTGACGCAGCTCAACCAGGCCCGGGCCATCCAACTCGGCGTCGAGCACTTCCGCTCCCACCGGGGCATCTGCGCGGGCACCATCGTCTGGCAGCTCAACGACTGCTGGCCGGTGACCTCCTGGTCGGCCGTCGACGGCGACGGCCGCCGCAAACCCCTGTGGTACGCGCTGCGCCACGCGTACGCCGACCGGCTGTTGACCGTGCAACCCCGCGACGGCGGGCTGGCCCTCGTCGCGGTCAACGACGGCGGCACGACCTGGCGGGCGTCGGCCTCGGTGACCCGGCTGACCCTCGACGGGGAGCCCCGGGCGAAGACGACCGTGGAGCTGGACGTTCCGGCGTACTCCTCGGTGGTGCTGGCGCTGCCGACGGACCTGGTCCGGCCGGACGACGCCCGGCGGGAGTTGTTGATCGCCGAGGCGGGGGACACCGCCGAGCGGGCGCTGTGGTTCTTCGCGGAGGACCGGGACGTGGAGTGGCCGTCGGCGGCCTGGGAGGCGGCGGTCGAGCCGTTCGATGGCGAGCAGCGGGTCCGGGTCACGGCCCGGACGGTGCTGCGCGACCTGACGCTCTTCCCGGACCGGCTGGACGCCTCGGCCACTGTGGACGCCGCGCTGGTCACACTGCTGCCGGGCGAGTCTGTCGTCTTCACCGTGCGGGCTGACGTTGTGTTGGATGAGGCGGCCCTCATCACCCGCCCGGTGCTGCGCTGCGTCAACGACATCGGCTGAGGCCAGCAAGATCGCGCGCGCGACGCTCCGCCGGACCTGACCCGCGACTGAGGGGACCGCCAACCCGGTCCACGGGACCTAAATCAGGGCATGCGTGGGGAGTGGTTGCCACGGGCGCGGGACCCACAGGCACCTGTCGGCACCGAGGTCAACTTGCCGCGACACGTCCCTGGCCGACGAAGCGTTCGGCGGTGAGACCCATTGAAATAGGTCATCTAGGGGCTCATGCTGCCTTGTACACCTCGTCGAGGTGCCACTCCAGGAACTCGCGATGCGGACGGTCGCGAGTGGCAGTCGGGACGGTGATCGCGGTACCGGCCCGAGCGTAGAACTGTTCCCCGTTACCGAACTCGGTCCGCAGTCGCGGACTGACCATCAGTCGATGCTTGGGGTCGATGCCGAGGTAGCCGTGGTCGAAGAGGGTGTGCACGTCGGACCGGAGCAGCATGCCGTTGTCCAGCCTGTGCTCACCTCCGGCCGGGAGAGGTCTGATGTGCGCCGCCTGGAGCACCGGTTGAATCCGGTCACCGGTGATGGCGCACCGCCGGCCGTAGGCGTCGAGCACCACGGCCTTGAACGACTGTTGTCCCAACCGGTTCGGCGTCAGGCGAGGGTCCCCGAAGACCGGGCCGGGCCTGTGCCACGGCTCGCTGAAATCGACCTCAAGGGGAGCGCCGAGCAGTCGGCTTATCAGCACCTGGAAGTAGCCGAAGGGCGTCTCGTTCGCGACGACATATCCCTTGCCCTGAACGATGTTCGAGGCGAAGTCTGGCGGCGGCCCGGTGGGTTCCTCGGCGGGGAAAAAGACGGTGTCGCGGATCAGGACGCAGCCGATCAGCGGATCCTCAGAGGCGGGGATCGGTGCTGGCCGGTATCTCCCGATGATCCGCCGCATCCCGGCGAGATCCGAGACTCCGTTGCCTTCCTGGAACAGGTCCCAAGCCTCCGACACGCGCAACTGCGCGAAGCCACTGAAAAAGCCACCGCCCACCACCCTGTTGTGGGGGTGGTGGGTCTTGAAGAAGAAGGGCTCGCCGGGGGACAGCGCGCGGAAGGCCCGTGAGCCGGCGGGACGCCAGAAGTTGACCTCGGCAAGGTGCGGGCGAGCCGCCAGGAACCGGAACCAGTCCCCGTCGGTGACTCCGACATAGGCTCTCACGGCACTATCTTGTCGCTCGACAGCCAATCCGTCAGCCCCGGTCGATTGTCACGACGGCGTTCATTTGTTCGCGACTGGCGGTTAGTCGATACGCCGTGGGTGCCCCGATCGCCATCGGGGCATCCACTGGCGTCTCAGCCGGCCGTGGGCGCGGCCCGTACGAAGGTGGCCCAAGCCGCAGTTGTGAAGGTGAGCGCCGGGCCGTGCGGGTCCTTGCTGTCGCGTACCGCGACGATGCCGGACAGATTGTCGGCAACCTCAACACACTCGCCACCGTTGCTGCCGCTTCGGGTGCTCTTGCGCCAGCGGGCACCGCTAAGATCAACCATGATGGACCTCCCCGATGATCTTATTGATCAAGTGCCTTGATTGTCCTTCATCGAGAGCGAGCTGATCCAGGCTTGCCCACACCTTCTCGTAGGCCGCGAACTCCTCGGGCCGGTCGAGGTAGAGAGCGCCCGTCCATGACTCGCTGTAGACCACCGGAGGTTCGGGGGTCGCGCGGTTGCCGAGGGGGAAGTTGAGCATCACGAAGGACCCTGCCTCGACGCCACGGTGAAGGCCGGCGGTGAGCGGCAGGATTCGGATGGAGTTGGTCGCTGTGGTTGCCAGTGCCAGCAAGTGGTGAAGCTGGTGCGCCATCGTTTCGGAACTGCCGACGGTGCGCAGCAAAGCGGCCTCGGAGAGAATGACGTCCAGCTTCGGAGGTGGGGGTAGGCGACGTCGCAGCAGAGCTTGGCGTTGCAGCCGGACCTGCACAAGGCGCTCACGTTCTTCGTCGCTGACCTCCGTGCGGTGCTGATAGATCCCGTGCGCGTAGCGCGGATGCTGTAGCAGGCCCGGCACCATTGCTTCGTTGAAGAATCGAAGCCTCGACGCGGCGGATTCGAGGCCGACGTACAGCTCGAACCATTCGGGGACGGCATCGCCGTACGCGTGCCACCAGCCCTTGGCCCTGGTCTCGCCGGCCAGGGAGGTCAGTGCGCGGGTCAGCTCGCCCGTCGCCCCGTACAGCTCGCACATCGCCCGGACGTCGACGCCGCGCACCGAGCCCAGCCCGCTCTCGATCCGCCACACCTTCTGCCGGCTGCACTCCAGCGCCTCGGCCACCGCGTCCAGGGTCGCCCCCGCCTCGGTGCGCAGGTCACGTAGCGCCCGGCCGAGCTGCCGTCGGGGCACCGTCGAGCCCATGTCGTCGGTCACGCGGCTCTCCTTCCTGTTGAATTTTGCAACATCCCGACAGCCGTTCTGCAACAGGGGAATGTTGCCCACAATTAATGGAACAGTGCGAGTCGACATTCATTGCGATAGCGCCTCTGACCTTACAAGATGGGTCCGACAAAGGCGATGACCGCGCAATTCCCGTCTGCCGCCGATTGTTCAACCAATCCGTCCGTGAGGAGAATGCATGCGCGCGTTTCTTCGAGCCGAGCAGACGGCCGTCCAATGAGCCCCCGCTGGGTGGCGCACCTGCCGTTCACCGCCGCCGACCTGCCAGCCGCCCAGCACTTCGCCGGCACCCTGGCCCGATCCCTGACCTTCCTCACCGAGGTAGATGCGGGCGAGACCACCGTGTCCGCCGAGGACGCTCAGGGCGTACATCATCGGGTCTTCTGTGACCTGCCGCTTCACGGTGGCCGGCGGTGTGTGCGCCGCGTGGAGCACGACGGTGACTGCACGGCCCGGCGGTGTCGGTGACCGGCGCACCCGTCGTCACCTGCCCCGACTGCGACGGGATGACCTTCACGCTGGACCCGTGTCGGTGCACCACCTACGGCGACCGGTTCCTCGCCGACGCCGATGTCCCCGCCCCGCCTCGGGAGGCGTACCGGGGTTGCGAGCAGTGTCGGGGCGCGGGCACCGTGGCGTACCCCTGTTATCGCTGCGACCGGCGCGGCCGGCGGCGGGCGCAGCTCGTGGTCACCGTCGCCAACCTGGACACCGGCGCGGTCGCGTCCCACCAGGTCGTGCCCGGCGGCCTCAACCCCCACCGCGACCCGGCGGGCCACTGGGTGGTCGACCTTGCTTCCCGGGTACGCGAACTCGCCGCCACCGTCGGCGCGGTCGTGGCCGACGCCGACGTGCCGTCGTTGTGGCTGGACCGGCAGTGGCGACCCGACCTGCCCGCGGAGCTTCGGCACGAACTGGAGGCCCACGCCATTCTGCGGGCTGATCACGCCCCCTGGCGGCTGGTGCTGGGCCGTTCCACCGCCGCGCCCACCGTCGATCCGGCCGCACGGCTGGCCCGGCTGTGCGCGCTGGCGGACCTGTTGCTGCTGGACCTGGTCGTCGAGGCCCGCCGGCAGGGCGGAGGGTTCGGTTGGGCCGTCCGATACGAGGTGCCTGGCTCCCCGGTGCCGTCCGGTTCGCCCAGCCGGTGGCGGGACCTTCCGGAAGCGCTGACCCACACCGACGTTGGCGACGCGCTCACCGGTCTCGCCGAGCGCGGCCTGGCCGTCCCCGCCCGGCTGTTGCGCCCCGACTCGCCCCGCCCACCCATCGCCCCAGCCATGGACGTCGATCAGCTCGAACGACGCGTCCTCGCCGACTGCGTCGACCCGGGTGGTGGCGGCGAGCTTCCCGGCGCGCAGGCCCTCTGGCGGGACGGCCGCTGGTGGCACACCTCCCTCCGCTCCGGCGATCCGGAGGAGACCCTCGCGGAGCAGCCCACCGGTCAGGTGGTTCGCCGCGTGTCCGTGCCGGTGGTCCGCGGCTACCAACCACCCGATCCGCCCTGGCTGGGCGAACCCGTCGAGTGGCGGCCCTGCCCGGACTGCCGGCCCGAAAGCCGGCTGCGCGCCTGCGACTGCCGGCTCGGCGGTCGCCCCGCCGACAACGACTGCCCGCACTGCCACGGGGCCGGCCTGCGTCCGTCGGCGCTGCGTTGCTTCACCTGCGGCGACACCCACCGCCTGCACCAGACCGTGCTGGTCACCGTCACCGACCTGCGGCACCGGGTGGTGCACCTGACCTGGCAGGCCGGCACGCCAGAGGTGGCCCCGCTGGTCGCCACCCAGCCCAACGGTCGGCCCGTCGTCCAGCTCCCCGACCGGTACCGGCTCGGCTCCTGGGCTGCCGTCCTCGGCGTGCGACCCGAGGACCTCCGCGACGCCGACGGCGGGCACGACCTCGACCGGGATCTGCGCGACGGGTACGTCACCCTGCCCTGGGCCGGAGCCGACCCGGTGGGGGAGTACGCGCGCAGCGCCGGGCGGGGCACCGCAGCGGGTCGCCTGATCGTGGTGGCGGCACCCCCCGACGCGCCGCCGCTGCCCGAGCTGCTGCGGCTCGCCCTCGGCCTCGACCTGGCGCTCGTGGTGGCCGTGTGCGACCTGCGGCACAACGCCGGCGATCCGTTGCTGGCCGACGGCCTGCGCTGGTCGGTCGAGGTGAAGCCGCGTGACGTACCAGTGAGCCCCGACGACCTGCCCTACCGGCCGAGCCTGGCCGCCGCCCTCGCCTCGTGCCAGGAATGCCTGACCGACGCCGTTGCCGGGGCCGGCCCGACCGACCCGGCGGTGCCGATCCCGGTGCCCTGTTCGGGGCTGCGCGATATCGTCGCCGACCCCGTGCCGGATCTGCTGCGGCTCGCCGCCCGGCATGCCGGACAGGCGGTCACTGTGCGCTTCACCCGTGCCGGCTGTGCCGTGCACCGGCATGACGACGACGGGGTACGCCTCCTCGCTCGAACCCACGACCTACGCGGTCTGCCGTAGGGCAGACCCTCGGCCGTCGCCTTCCAGATGGTCAGGTGTCAGAAAACGACGGACCGTAAGACGGCCTGTCCGCTCCGCCAACCTTTGCTGGGGTATCGGCCCTGGCCGTCCTGATGTTTTCCTTACCCGTAGTCACCTAGCCTTCCGGTGTTCCTCACCTGACCGTGATCGACCCTGGAGGTTGCAACGTGCGGATCAACGGACGGCTGCTCGCGCCGGTCTCGTTGGCGGTGGTGCTGGCGACCGCCGCCTGTGGTCCGGCGTCCACGCCGGCTTCCGGGGGCACCGATACCCCGCGCTCTGGGTCGCGTGAGCTGCGCGCCAGCGATACGCCGACCTCCAGCCCGACTCCGGAGATCCCGACCGACGCGGAGATTCCCACCAGGGCTGCCGGCACCTTCACCACCGCCACCGGCAACGGTCGCGTGATCGGTACGGGCAAGAAGCGGGTGCGCTACAGCGTCTCGGTGGAGAAGGGGATCGCCTGGGGCGACATCCCGGCCTGGAAGCCGGACCGGTTCGCCGAGAGCATCGAGCAGGTGTTGGCAGCACCGAACGGGTGGGCCGATTCGGCGCAACACCCGGTCACCAACGACGCGGTGAATCTGACCCGGGCGTCGTGGTCCTTCCAGCGGGTCGGAGGTGGACGTGTCGACGTCGATGTCCGCCTCGCCACACCGAGGACGGTGGACCGGCTGTGCGGTGCGAGCGGCGTCGACACCGAGGGGGTCTACTCCTGCAAGTACGGCAAGACCATCATGATCAATCTGCGGCGCTGGCTCCAGGGCTCACCGGGATACCCGGTCAGCATCGAGGATTATCACGCCGGCGTCATCAACCACGAGTTCGGCCACTTCCTCGGCTTCGCGCACATGAAGTGCGGCGGGCGGGGCAAGCCGGGGCCGGTCATGATGACCCAGACGATCGATCTGGGTGGGTGCCTGCCCAACGTCAGTCCGTTCAACAAGAACGGCCAGTTCATCAGCGGTCCGTGGGCGCCGTCCTGAGCCGGCGACCACAGAGACGGCGCTGCCCGGCCGGTGAGTCTCCTCGCCGACCGGGCAGCAATCCGGTGCTGGTCAGGTGGTAGTGGTGGTCATGCCCTTCAGCATCTCGGCCAGGTCCGCGGTCTCCGCCGCCGGCGGCGCCTCGATGGTCACCGCCTTGCCGTAGTCGGTGTAGTCGATGACCATGTCGCCCATCTTGCCCATGCCCAGGCTCGCCCGACGCGGCCGGTACTGCTCGTCGACCCACAGGTCGAGCTTGATCTCCTTGACGCCCTGCGCGGCGAGCGTCTCCTCGGTGCTTGCCCGCCGCTTGGAGTCGATCTGCTCGAGGTACGTAGCCACCGGCGTGGTGACGGTGTAGTGGACGGTCGCCGCCCCGTTCACCGTCTCCTGCCCCACCACCTTCGTGCCCTCGATGCCGAGCAGCGTCTTGACCTGCTTGATCGGGTCCATCTCTTCGAACTGCTTGCCGAAGTCCGCGCCCGCCTTGTTGCCGGCCACCGCGGACAGATCCATCTTCATCCAGCGCTTGCCGCCGGTGTTCGCGCGGTCCTCCGCGGGAATCTCGACGAAGAACACCGCACCGATCATCCGGACGGTGACCGTCTTGCCCTCCGGGACGGTCATCGTCATCTCGGCCTTGGGTGCGCCACCCAGGTCCAGCACACCCTGCATCGAGACCTGCTGACCGCTCATGGTGCCCGTCATCTTCACGGTCACCGAGTCGGTCTTGGTGGTGGTGTCGACAGCCTTCTGCAGCGACCCCTTGAGATCACTGGCAAGCAGCTCCAGGACGCTGGTCTGCTTGTCCGGCGCCTCGGTCGACCCGCCCTGCGGGCCGCAGGCGACGCCAGCCAGCGCCGTGAGCGCCGCGACCGCCACCCCGGCGGTCTTCTTCCACAATGCCACGTGCACGCTGCTTCCCCCCGTAGGAATCTGGGTCATCCCAGATAGACCGACGCCACGCTAACCTATGCGGTCGATCCGGAGGTACCGCCTTTCCGCCGGCCCGTCCGCTCTACCCGGGCACTCATCGGCGCCGTCGCCGGCTGGACCGTCGGTGGCCGCCGCACTGGGACGGTGCCGACTGATGTCTCGGGCCATGGCCAGCCCGTCACCCGGTCCGATACTGATGCCGGTTGCGGGAAACGCCGGAACCCAGTCGGGTGTCGGCATCGTGGACCCAGTCGTTCAGAGCACTCTCCACCTCGTCGACGGTGATGCGAGTGGAGATTCCCCAGTACGGGCGTGCCGCGTTGAGCTTGGCCGCCATGGATTCCAGCATCGTCGCCTTCGCGTAGGGCCAGGGGCCGTTCGCGACGAACAGTTGCGAGTACCGCACGGTGTCAACGACCGCCGACTTGATCTGCTCATGGCTCAGGTAGGCACGGAGGTCGGGCTGCCAGCCCGCCACGTGCTGCGGAGGCATCCTGGCCGACCAGCGAAGGAGCAACTCGTCCCGCTCGTCGTCCCCATAGTCCATCTTGTGCAGGTGTACGGCCATGTCGTAGACGGGATCGCCCCAGAGCGCCAGCTCCCAGTCGAGAAAAACGCTGCCGCCCTCGTTGACGATGATGTTCTTCCGATGAACGTCGGCGTGCACGCAGACCGAAGGGCGTGCGGTCAGCGTTGGCCAGATCTCCGTCAGGCAGGCCAAGGGCTGGTCGGGTATTTCGAAGCGGGCGAACAACGGACGGTACTGCTCGGCGAAGGTGTCGTAGACCCATTGGGTGAGCGAGGTCAGCCGTCGGGCGAACGCTGCGCTGTCGGCGTCTGCCGGCCACTCATCCGGTATTGGGGGCAGGACATCACGGGGTACGTCAACAAGTTGTAGGAACAGCTCGGCCACGTCAGTCAGCACGTGTCGCGGGCACGGCACGCCACGGGGTGCGATGTCGTTGAGCACCACGCCCTCGATGAACTCGTGAATCTGGAACGGAGGTGCGGTGGAGAGGAAGACCAACCGAGGCGCCCGGGCCACGTAGGGAGCTATTGCGGGTAAGAGCTCCTGCTCCCGCCACAGTCGCAGATCCATGACGTCGGCGCCCTCGATCGGGATCCGTACGATGACTGACTCCGTGCTGAGGTCGACGCGGACGTTGTGGTTGTAGTAACCGGCTGCGGCATCGAGACGAGTGCGTGCTCGCTCGTAAATGTCGGACCATGTCATGGTCGTTCCTCCAGGAGTGCTGTCACGATCCGGCGGCTACGGCCTTCTAACGCCGACAGCGAGTCCAGGGCGTCGATCCGCTCACGAGCGGCGGTGGCCGCCGTGGTGATCCACTCGTCGCGCAGGCCGCTGGCGGCGAGGAGCTGATCAGCCAGCACGATGAGCGTCGGATAGACCTCGGCCTCGATGAGTTCAGCAACGGCCCACCGGGCCGCGGCCAATGTGGAGTCCAGGTCGCTGAGTCGCGCGTAGAGGAATGCTCGGAACAGCTCGGCGCGGGCGCGACCCGACCGGTAGCCGGCAGCGTCCAGTGCGGCGGCGGCTGCGCCGAAGGAGAGACCTGCGGCCTCGTAATGACCGAGTCGGGTCTGCGCTATCGCCAGCCCGGTGAGCACCTTGCCGAGCTCGTGTTGCGCACCCATGTTGCGTTGCTGCTCGATTGCCTCGCCAGCTACGCGCACTGCCTCGGCAGGATCGGTCCAGGCCAGCAATTCCACCTGGTTGGTCCGCAGGTTGGCCAACCCGACCACCGTGTCCGCCTCCTCATAGAGCGCCCAGGCGCGGTGCCACTCGCGCCAGGAGGAGTCGAAGTCGAGCGCGAAGCGGTAGCCGAGGTGGAGTAACCGGCTGACGTCACCGTGCAGCAACGGGTCGTCGGCGGTGTTCTCGGCGAGGATCTGGTTGGCCATGGCGAACGCGTCCCGGCACCGGCCCTGCCACATCTCGATATCGGCGAGGCAGATCCCGGCCCGGTGCCGGACGGGTCCGCTGTGCTCCTGCCAGACCCGGGCGTAAATGAGGCGAGCGGCCTCCGTTGCCCCCGCAATCCGCCGGCCGTGGGCGGCAGCGATAGCCAACCGGGCCTGAACCACCTCGTCGACCGGCCAGTCCACCTCGGGAGTGATCGCCGTGGCCGATGCTGCGTCTCCCAGCACGATGGCGGCCTCGGCGTCCATGCAACGCAACGCCGCAGTCAGATCCTCGTCGGACCGAGCGTCGACCACCTCCGCCAGATCCTGTCGTACACCGTCGAAGGCCTGCTTACCCCCGCAGTTCAGCGCTTTGTCCGCGTAGGCGAGCAGTCCTGCACCGGAAACGAGACCGGAATGCAGCGCCGAGTATGCGCCCTCCCGAATGGCGCGGGCCCGCGTCGCAACGCCATCCTCCGTGCGTTGGGCCTGCTCCGAGCGAACGTCCCAGATGTCGCGCAGGAGCGCGTGCACGTCGCGGGTGGTGGCCGCGGAGACGTGCGTGCCGAGGGCTGCTCGCATCAGCTGGTGCAGTCTGCGGCCGTGCGCGCCAGACGGGTAGACGAACGAGTAGGCGGTGAGGGACTCCCAGGCCGGCCGGTGCTGCGGTAGGTCGAAGGCCCGGGTGAGCGCCCGGAAGATCTCAAAGTCGAAGATCCGTGGAACGCTCAGGAGTTCAAGGGTGCGCACCTCGCTGCTCTCAACGTGTTGGAGGAAACGCTGCACGATCTCTTCGGGCGAGACCGCGAGGGTCCGCCCGACCGCGGTCTGCGTGTCGATCGCCAGATGCAGGTAGAACGGCAGGCCGGCGCTGGCGTGCGCGATTGCGAGCTGGTCCGTCGTCTCGGTGACTCCACACTCCGTCAGCAGGTCGATCCGGGCCTTCATCGGTAGGCCGCCCACGTGACGCACGCGCGTCACTGATGCCCAGGTCGAGTCGTACACATGCCAACTGAGCGGCTCCCGGCTGGCCACGACCACCAGTCCTCGGTCGAGTTGAGCGACCAGGTCACGCAGCCAGGCATCGGCGGTCGCGGAGCGACCTGCTTGCGGTGCGGCGCGGCTGATCGCTTCGTACGCGTCAATGAAGATCGCGTAGGGGTGATCCTCGCTGGCCTCCCGAAGGTCCTCGGCGAACAGGTAGGTGACCGCGTCGGCGAGGTCGACGCTGGACAACTCATCCAGCGAGCGCAATGTCTCGTCGATTCTGATCCGTCGCCGCCGACGCGCACCGGACGCAGCCTTCTCTGCTAGACGGAGAAGGCTGACGCCGGTGCCAAACACGGGAATCCCCGACGCCGTGTCGAGGATCTGTGTCAGCGCCTCGCTCTCGTCGATGAAGGGCAGTTCCGCCGGGTTCAGTCGCAAGTGCGGGTGGAGTCGCTGCCAGAAGACCGCGTAGCCGATGTCGAACCGGTCGAACTTGACGCCTTGTCGGCCCAACTCGACACGAAGCACGGCCAGGGCATCTTCCTGCTGACGCAGGGCCGGCACTTGCAGATCCAGAACAGCGGTCCGGTGGGTTTTTGCCGGTGTCCGGTCCCGAAGTTCCCGGAGCAGGCGGGACTTTCCGATGCCACCAACCCCGACCAGGTTGAGGATCCGTACGCCAGCTCCGGCAGCCGCCAGCTCGTCGGCGTAGTCGGCCAGAATCGACTCACGGTTTACGAATGTGCGGCGAAGAGCGGCAACCCGACGAAACCTCGGCTTGAGGGTCACCAATCCTCCTTCTACCGCACACGAACCGATGACGCTCGTGACTGTAGCGATAGAAGGCAATACGAGCAGTCCCATTTCGGCTACCGTCAGCGACAGCTGTGCCCCTTCCCTGCTCAGCAGGCAAGGGGCACAGCTGGATGCACTGATGTCGCCTCACCTAGCCGGAGCGTGTCAGGCACCCGGGTGGTCTGAAGGTGGAAAGCGACGGGTCCGGCCGCCTCGACACGAGATTGCGGATATCGGGGTGTCCGCCTACAGGGGACACCCCGATATCGCTGAGCTCGTGTCGATCACGCCAGACGCGGCCGCGCGGCGTCCCTACTCCGGGACGCGGCGGTAGGCACCGTCGCTGGCCGAGGTGGCCATCGAGGCGTACGCGCGCAGCGCCGCCGACACCGGCCGCTGCCGATCGGCCGGGGTGTACGGCTTGTCGCGCTTCTCCTCGGCCACCCGTCGCGCCTCCAACTCGTCGGCCGGCACGTTCAGCTCGATGGACCGGGCCGGGATGTCGATGACGATCTCGTCGCCCTCGTGGACCAGGGCGATCAGCCCGCCGGAGGCCGCCTCGGGGGAGGCGTGGCCGATGGAGAGCCCGGAGGTGCCGCCGGAGAAGCGGCCGTCGGTGAGCAGTGCGCAGGACCGGCCCAGCCCACGGCCCTTCAGGAACGAGGTGGGGTAGAGCATCTCCTGCATGCCCGGCCCGCCCCGGGGGCCTTCGTACCGGATCACCACGACGTCGCCCGCGACGATCTCCTTGGCGAGGATCGCGGTCACCGCGTCGTCCTGCGACTCGTAGACCTTCGCCGGGCCACGGAAGGTCAGGCAGTCGTCCGGCACGCCGGCGGTCTTCACCACGCAGCCCTCCGGTGCCAGGTTGCCGTGCAGGATGGCCAGGCCGCCGTCGGCGGAGTAGGCGTGCTCGCGGTCCCGGATGCAGCCACCGGCCGCGTCGGTGTCCAGCGACGACCACCTGTTGGTGGTGGAGAACGGCTCGACGGTACGCACACCACCGGGCGCCGCGTGGAACAGCTCGACCGCCGTCGGGGTCGGGGAGCCGCCGCGGACGTCCCAGTCGGTCAGCCACTGGGCCAGCGAGGGGGAGTGCACGGCGTGCACGTCCCGGTTGAGCTGCCCGGCACGGTCCAACTCGCCGAGGAGCGCGGGGATGCCACCGGCCCGGTGCACGTCCTCCATGTGGTAATTCGGCGAGTTGGGCGCGACCTTCGCCAGGCAGGGCACCCGCCGGGAGATGGCGTCGATGTCGGTGACGCCGAAGTCGAGTTCGGCCTCGCGGGCCGCGGCGAGCAGGTGCAGCACCGTGTTGGTGGAGCCGCCCATCGCCACGTCCAGGGCGACCGCGTTCTCGAAGGCGGCCTTGGAGGCGACCGTGCGGGGCAGCACCGAGTCGTCGTCGCCGTCGTACCACCGCTTGGAGATCTCCACGACGGTGCGGCCGGCCTCGACGAAGAGGGACCGGCGCGCGGCGTGGGTGGCCAGCGTCGAGCCGTTGCCGGGCAGCGCCAACCCGATCGCCTCGGTGAGGCAGTTCATCGAGTTGGCGGTGAACATGCCGGAGCACGAGCCGCAGGTCGGGCAGGCGGAGCGTTCGATCTCGCCGAGTTGCTCGTCGGTGACCGAATCGTTCGAGGAGGCGATCATCGCGTCGATCAGGTCGATCTTGCTGTGCACGACCCCCTCGATCGCCATCGTCTTGCCGGCCTCCATCGGGCCACCGGAGACGAAGACGGTCGGGATGTTGAGCCGCAGCGCGGCCAGCAGCATCCCGGGGGTGATCTTGTCGCAGTTGGAGATGCAGACCAGGGCGTCCGCGCAGTGCGCGTTGACCATGTACTCCACCGCGTCGGCGATCAACTCACGGCTGGGCAGCGAGTAGAGCATGCCGCCGTGACCCATCGCGATGCCGTCGTCGACCGCGATGGTGTTGAACTCCCGGCCCACCCCGCCGGCCTCGGCGATCGCGTCGGCGACCAGGCCACCCATGTCCTTGAGATGGACGTGACCAGGCACGAACTGGGTGAAACTGTTGGCGATGGCGACGATCGGCTTGCCGAAATCGTCGTCGGTCATCCCGGTGGCCCGCCAGAGGGCCCGGGCGCCGGCCATCGTCCGACCGTGTGTGGAGGTCCTCGACCGCAGCTCAGGCATACGTACCAGCATGCCACCGTCGCCGCGCCGACCCTCCCGCGTATGCGCCGTGTCCCAACAGTTGCACACCCAGGCCCCCACGGCGTGCGTCGATCCGGCACTCTTTAAGGCGTGCAACTCCCCCCGGGCATGGTCGCTGTCGCGGGGCTCAGCGGGCTCGTCGCCGCTGCGGCCGCCGTGCTGCTGACCCTGGTCGCCCGGCGGCGCACCGGGCCGCATCGACCGGCACACGTGCTGCTCGCGGCGGCCGCCGGGGTCGCCCTGCTCAGCCTGCTGGCCGGGGTGGTCGCCGCGCTCAACGCCAACCACCACTGGACCCACGAGCAGGGGCAGCGCACGGGCTGGGCGACGGTGGTGGCGATCGGCACGGCGGTGAGTGGGCTGGCCTTCGCCGCCGGGCTGCTCCGACTGCCGGGGGTGGCCGCCACCGCGGCGGGCACGGCCCGGCTCGCCCTGGACGGGCTGGTGATGGCGGCGGCGCTGTGGTTCGTCGGCTGGGTGCTCTTCTCCGAGCCCACCCGGTTGCTCGGCGCCGCCACCCCGACCGCCTGCTCGGCGATCCTGGTGGTCACGGTGAGTGCCGCGCTCGGTGCCGGGCTCGCCGTGATCGTCATCTTCCGGGCTGCCGCCCCACGTCGACGGCTCGCCGCGCTGGGCGTCGGCATCAGTGCGGTCAGCTGCGGCGGGATGGGTCTCAGCGCCGGGCTCTGCCAGACCGGGCCGACCATGGCGTTGACCGGCGCGGCGGTGCTCGCCGCCGGGCTGCTGACCGTCGCGCTCGCCGTGCACCGGGCCGACCGGCCGGGGCAGGTCGAGGTGGATCTGATCGGTCGCGACGGCGAGTACGCGATCGCCCCGATGGTCGCGATGGCCGCCTCGGCGATGTATCACCTCGCCCAGAACGGCCGCTTCACCGCGGCGGGCATCGTGGCCGGCAGCGTGGAGGGCTTCGCCCTGGTGGCGCGGCAATACCTCACCCTGCGGGACGTCCGGGGGTACGCGAGCCGCCTGGCCGAGCGGGAGGCCCACTTCCGCGAGCTGGCGCACACCGACCCGCTGACGTCGTTGGCCAACCGGCGCGGGCTGCTGCGCGCACTTCACGACAGCGCCGCGGCGCGCACTCCGTGCGTGCTGCTCGGTCTCGACCTGGACGGCTTCAAGAACGTCAACGACATGCGCGGCCACGACGTGGGTGACGCCGTGCTGGCCGAGGTCGGGCGGCGGTTGCGGAGCAACCTGCGCCCCGGCGACGTGGCCGCCCGGTTGGGTGGCGACGAGTTCGCCGTCCTCATGCAGGGCCGCCCGGCCGAGGCGGACCGTGTCGCCGAGCGGTTGCTCGGGGTGGTCAACCGGCCGTACGACGAGCCGGAGGGGCCGGTCTTCCTCTCGGTGAGCATCGGGGTGGCCGGGTGGGTCGGCGAGCCGGACGTGGACCTGCTGTTGCGCCACGCCGACCTGGCACTGCGCTACGCCAAGCAGCGCGGCAAGAACCGGATCGAACGCTACGACGCCACGTACGACAAGCTGCTGCGCCGGCGGACGACGGTGGAGCACGAGCTGCGCGGCGCCATCGATCGCGACGAGCTGCGGTTGGCCTTCCAGCCGGTGGCGTCGCTGCCGTCGGTGCGGCCGGTCGGCGCCGAGGCGCTGTTGCGGTGGCACCACCCCGAGCTGGGCAACGTCGGCCCGGACGAGTTCATCCCGCTCGCCGAGGAGTGCGGCATGATCGCCCCGCTGGGTGCGTGGGTGCTGCACCAGGCCTGCTACCAACTGTCCCGTTGGCTGGCGGACGGCCACGACGTCTGGGTGTCGGTGAACGTCTCTCCGCGTGAGCTGCACGCCCCGGAGTACGTGGTCCAGGTCGCCGAGGCGCTGCGCGCCCACCACGTGCCGCCGCAGCGGTTGGTGCTGGAGGTCACCGAGCACGCGGTCGCCACCGACCTGGACGAGCTGATCCGGCGGTTGACCGCCCTGCGGTTGACAGGTGTCCGGATCGCGCTCGACGACTTCGGGGCCGGCTACTCGTCGCTGGGGCAGTTGCGCCGGCTGCCGATCGACATTTTGAAGATCGACCACAGCCTGGTGGCCGAGCACGAGCCGGTCCGCCCGGTCGGTCGGGACGGCCCGGCGTTCGCCCCGATGGTCGACATCGTCATGCGACTGGGCCACCAGTTGGGCCTGGAGGTGATCGCCGAGGGGGTGACCACGCCTACCGAGCTGGCCGCGGTGGTGGCCGCCGGCTGCCGCTTCGGCCAGGGCGCGCTCTTCGGCTGGGGGGTGCCGGCCGAGCACCTGGAGGCGATGCTGGAGGCGGCCACCTCACCGGGTGCACGGCCCACGCCGGTGCCCCCGCCACGCCGGGTTCCGGGCGGTTACCCGCAGGTCAACCCGGCTGCCGATGGCGAGTCGCTGGGCGACTCGCCGACATCCGTTGACCAACATGTGGGAGCAGTTGACTCATCGCGTGAGATGCGTCAGGCTTAGCCGCATGTCGTCGTACCGGTCGCTGCGAGTACTTACCTGAGCGCACTCTCCCCTTTGAGAGTGCGCTGGCCCCGTGCATCTGCACGAGGGCCGTTTTTATTGCCATCGGAACCTGGCGAGGCGGGTCCCGCCCGCGTCGCATCGCTTGACTAGCCACCAGCCACTCCAGCCGAAGGCCAGAACCGTCATGACGAGACCCACGCCCGAGACCCTCGCCCACTCCGCCCGCCGGGCCCGTGCGGCCGTCGACCCGACCGTCGACGTCGACCCGGCCGCCGCGCGTTCCGCGGCGCCCCCGGCCATCCCGGCCGTTCCGGCGGTACGGCCCTCCGCGCCGGCCCAGGTCACCGGGGCCGGTTCGCTCGTGCGGTCCCTCGAGGCGCTCGAGGTCGACGTCGTCTTCGGCATCCCGGGCGGCGCGATCCTGCCGGCGTACGACCCGCTCTACGACTCCAGCGTCCGGCACATCCTGGTGCGCCACGAGCAGGGCGCGGGGCACGCGGCGACCGGGTACGCGCAGGCCACCGGCAAGGTCGGCGTGTGCATCGCCACCTCCGGCCCGGGTGCGACGAACCTGGTCACCCCGATCGCGGACGCGTACATGGATTCGGTGGCGATGGTGGCGATCACCGGGCAGGTGGCCCGCCCGTCGATCGGCACCGACGCCTTCCAGGAGGCGGACATCCAGGGCATCACCCTGCCGATCACCAAGCACAACTTCCTCGTGCAGAACGCCGAGGAGATCCCCCAGGTGCTGGCCGAGGCTTTCCACCTGGCCAGCAGCGGCCGGCCCGGCCCGGTGCTCGTCGACATCCCCAAGGACGTGCTCCAGGCGCAGACCACCTTCGCCTGGCCGCCCACCCTGGACCTGCCCGGCTACCGGCCGACCCTGCACCCGCACGGCAAGCAGATCCGGGAGGCGGCGCGGCTGATGGCCGCCGCCCGCCGGCCGGTGCTCTACGTCGGCGGCGGTGTCCTCAAGGCCGGCGCCACGGACGGGCTGCGCCGACTGGCCGAGCTGACCGGCATCCCGGTGGTCACCACGCTGATGGCGCTCGGCGCGTTCCCCGACTCCCATCAGCAGCACCTGGGCATGCCGGGCATGCACGGCACCGTCGCCGCGGTCTACGGCCTGCAGAAGGCGGATCTGATCGTCGCGCTCGGCGCGCGGTTCGACGACCGGGTCACCGGCAAGCTCGACTCGTTCGCCCCGGACGCGACTGTGGTGCACGCGGACATCGACCCGGCGGAGATCGGCAAGAACCGGCACGTGGACGTGCCGATCGTCGGAGATGCCAAGCACGTCATCGACGAGCTGATCGCCGCGGTGACCGTCGAGCGGTCGGCGGGTCGCAGCACCGACCTGGGCGACTGGTGGACTCAGCTGGACGACCTGCGAAACCGCTACCCGCTGGGCTACGACGAGCCGTCCGACGGCACGCTCTCCCCGCAGTACGTGATCAAGCGACTGGGTGAGATCGTCGGCCCGGACGCGATCTTCGTGGCCGGGGTGGGCCAGCACCAGATGTGGGCGTCCCAGTTCATCTCCTACGAGAAGCCGTACACCTGGTTGAATTCCGGTGGCCTCGGCACGATGGGTTACGCGGTGCCGGCGGCGATGGGCGCGAAGGTCGGCAAGCCGGACACGGTGGTCTGGGCGGTGGACGGTGACGGCTGCTTCCAGATGACCAACCAGGAGTTGGCCACCTGCGCGTTGGAGGGCATCCCGGTCAAGATCGCCGTGATCAACAACGGCAATCTCGGCATGGTCCGGCAGTGGCAGACATTGTTCTACAACGAGCGTTACTCCAACACCGACCTCGGCACCCACAAGCACCGCATCCCGGATTTCGTCAAGCTCGCCGAGGCGCTGGGCTGCATCGGGTTGCGTTGCGAGACCGCCGACGACGTGGACAAGACCATCGCCGCGGCCATGGAGATCAACGACGCTCCGGTCGTGATCGACTTCGTGGTCGGCAAGGACGCGATGGTGTGGCCGATGGTCGCGGCCGGCACCAGCAACGACGAGATCATGTTCGCCCGCGGCGTCCGCCCGGTCTTCGACGAGGATGACATCTGACATGAGTGAGCACAGCGAACGAATCAGCAGGCTCAGCCTTGCGCATGGTCGGGGCGCGACCGAGCGAAGCGAGGTCGTGGCATGACCATGCACACCCTGTCCGTGCTCGTGGAGAACAAGCCCGGTGTGCTCGCCCGGGTCTCCGGCCTGTTCTCCCGGCGCGGGTTCAACATCGACAGTCTCGCCGTCGGTGAGACGGAGAACCCGGACGTCTCCCGGATCACCATCGTGGTCAACGCCGAGTCGTCTCCGTTGGAGCAGGTCACCAAGCAGCTCAACAAGCTGGTCAACGTGCTCAAGATCGTTGAGCTGGATCCGCAGGTCTCGGTCGCCCGGGAGTTGCTGCTGGTGAAGGTCCGCGCCGACCGGTCCGCCCGGTCCCAGGTGCTGGAGACCGTCAACCTGTTCCGCGCCCGGGTGGTCGACGTCGCCCCGGACACGCTGACCATCGAGGCCACCGGCACCCCGGACAAGCTCGACGCGCTACTCCGCGATCTTGAATCCTTCGGGATCAAGGAGATGGTCCAGTCCGGGCTGGTGGCGATCGGGCGCGGCTCGCGTTCGATCACCGCCGGGCCCGCGCTCCGGGCCGCCTGACCGCCACCGGTCGGCCCGGCCGGGCCGTCCCGAACCCATCCGCACAGCCACGACGGGCCGCCCCGGCCGTCGTACGAAAGGGAAGTTCTCATGAGCGTTGAGGTGTTCTACGACGACGATGCCGACCTCGGCCTGATCCAGGCCAAGAAGGTCGCGGTCATCGGCTACGGCAGCCAGGGCCACGCCCACGCGCTGTCGCTGCGGGACTCCGGCGTCGACGTGGTGATCGGTCTGCCGGAGGGCTCGAAGAGCCGGCCCAAGGCCGAGGAGCAGGGCTTCCGGGTCCTCACGCCGGCGCAGGCCTCCGCCGAGGCCGACGTGATCATGGTGCTCGCGCCGGACACCGCCCAGCGTTCGATCTACTCGGAGTCGATCGCTCCGAACCTCGCCGCGGGCAAGGCCATCTTCTTCGGCCACGGCTTCAACATCCGGTACGACCTGATCAAGCCGCCGGCCGACGTGGACGTGGCGATGGTCGCGCCGAAGGGCCCCGGCCACCTGGTCCGCCGCCAGTACGCCGACGGCAAGGGTGTGCCCTGTCTCGTCGCCGTCGAGCAGGACGCCAGCGGCAACGCTTTCGCCCTCGCCCTCGCGTACGCCAAGGGGATCGGCGGCACCCGCGCCGGCGCGATCAAGACCACCTTCACCGAGGAGACCGAGACCGACCTCTTCGGCGAGCAGGCGGTGCTCTGCGGCGGTGCCTCGGCGCTGGTGCAGACCGGTTTCGAGGTGCTCACCGAGGCGGGCTACGCCCCGGAGGTCGCCTACTTCGAGTGCCTGCACGAGCTGAAGCTGATCGTCGACCTGATGTACGAGGGCGGCATCGCGAAGATGCGCTACAGCATCTCCGACACCGCCGAGTACGGCGACCTCTCCCGTGGCTCGCGCATCATCGACTCCCGGGTCAAGGACGAGATGCGCAAGATCCTGGGCGAGATCCAGTCCGGCGAGTTCGCCCGCGAGTGGGTCGCCGAGGACGAGGCTGGCCGGCCCAACTTCACCAAGTGGCAGGCCGAGGGTGCGGCGCACCCGATCGAGGAGACCGGCAAGAAGCTGCGCGGCATGATGAGCTGGGTCGACCGCCCGATCACCGAGACCGCCTGACCCGTTCGACCAGGAACGGTCCACCAGCGGCCGGCGATCCCGCGCTCTCCCCGGCGCGGGTCGCCGGCCGCTGGCCGTAACGCGCTCCACGTCAGCGGCTTTCGAGCGCCTCGGCCGCTGCGGGGCCGTCCCGCCGGGACACGACGCTGCGGAGGATTTTCACCTGTTGGGACCGGGTGACCAACGCCTCGGCCAGCTTCGGACCGAACCGCGTGAGATCGACGCGGGTCAGCCGTCGGAGCAGCGTGCGGCGCACGGCGAGCACCAGGGGCGGTGCCCTCCGGAGGGCTGTGCCGCCGGTCGTCGTGCAACGGAGCAACCGTGTCGGTGCGGTGAACGGCCGATGTCCGTCGCTCGACCGGGCGTGTGAGGGCACTCACCCCGAAGACCGGAACACGTCGACCAGCCCGGCCCCTACGATCGCCTGTAGGTGCAGCAGCCGGCACCTGACGGCCACGGCACGGATCAGCGCAGGGCGCAGTGCTGCGCCCGGCCACCCGCGCCGATCGCAAACACGACCTCTACGAGGACCGATGAATCCTGTCGTACTGATCGCCGAAGAACTCGCCCCCGCCGCCATCGAGGTGCTCGCCCACGACTTCGACGTCCGGCACGTCGACGGCACCGACCGTCCGGCCCTGCTCTCGGCGCTCTCCGAGGCCGACGCCGTCATCGTGCGCAGCGCGACCCAGATCGACGCGGAGGCGGTCGCCGCCGCACCGCGACTCAAGGTGGTCGCCCGGGCGGGCGTCGGGCTGGACAACGTCGAGGTGGCGGCCGCCACCGCGCGCGGCGTGATGGTCGTGAACGCGCCCACCTCCAACATCGTCTCCGCCGCCGAGCAGGCCGTCGCGCTGTTGCTCGCCGTCGCCCGGAACACCGCCAGCGCCAGTGCCGCGCTCAAGGCGGGGGAGTGGAAGCGGTCGAAGTACACGGGCGTCGAGGTGCAGGGCAAGACCGTCGGCGTGGTCGGGCTCGGTCGCATCGGCGTGCTCTTCGCGCAGCGCATCGCCGCGTTCGGCACCCGGCTGATCGCGTACGACCCGTACATCCAGCCGGCCCGCGCGGCGCAGCTCGGCGTCCGCCTGGTCGGGCTGGAGGAGCTGCTGCGGGAGAGCGACTTCATCTCCATCCACCTGCCGAAGACGCCGGAGACGGTCGGCCTGATCGGTGAGAAGGAGCTGGCGATCGTCAAGCCCGGCGTTCGCATCGTCAACGCCGCCCGTGGTGGGCTCGTCGACGAGCAGGCGCTCGCCAACGCCATCGCCGAGGGCCGGGTCGCCGGCGCCGGCGTCGACGTGTACAGCAAGGAGCCGTGCACCTCCTCGCCGTTGTTCGCCTTCGACAACGTGGTGGCCACCCCGCACCTGGGCGCCTCCACCAACGAGGCGCAGGACAAGGCCGGTCTCGCCGTGGCGAAGAGCGTCAAGCTCGCGTTGCAGGGCGAGTTCGTGCCGGACGCGGTGAACGTGCAGGCCGGCGGCGTGGTCGCCGAGGACGTGCGGCCACTGCTGCCGCTGGCCGAGAAGCTGGGCCGGGCGTTCACCGCTGTCGCCGGCGGCATCGCGGCCAGCGTCACCGTCGAGGTCCGCGGCGAGATCGTCGCGCACGACGTGTCGGTGCTCAAGCTCGCCGCGACGAAGGGCCTGTTCAGCTCGGTGGTCGAGGAGCAGGTCACCTACGTCAACGCGCCGCACCTGGCCGCGGAGCGGGGCGTCGAGGTCACCCTGGCGACCCTGGCCGAGACGGCCGAGCAGCCCACCCTGGTCACCGTACGCGGCGCGCTGCCGGACGGCCGGACGGTGAGTGTCTCCGGCACGGTCACCCACTCGGGTGCTCGCGACGTGCTCAAGCTGACCGAGGTGGACGGCTTCGACGTGGAGATCGGCGCGGAGGGCATCCTGCTCTTCCTGCGCTACGCCGACCGGCCCGGTGTCGTCGGCACGGTCGGCACCCTGCTCGGCGAGTCGGGCATCAACATCGCCGCCATGCAGGTGGCCCGGCGTGAGGCGGGTGGCGAGACGCTGATGACGCTCACGGTCGACCAGGCGCTCGGCGCCGACCTGCTCACCTCGGCCGCCGAGTCGATCGGCGCGACCGCGGCCAGCGCCGCCGATCTGCGCGACGAGTAGTAACCGGCACGCACCGTGGGGGGCCTGGCGATTCGCCGGGCCCCTCGTCATTTCCCAGTCCGTGCCGCCGGTCAGGTTAGCCGGGCAGTCGCGCCGGGGGCGGGTAGACCGAGCCGTCCTGCGGGTCGAAGAGCATCAGCCCGTGCTCGCCGGCCAGCCGCTCGATGTCCAGCAGCACCTGGTCCGCGCAGGTCGGGTGCAGGTTCAGCTCGACATGGTCGTGGGCGGCGTGCAGTGGCGCCACCGCCCACGGGCTGTTCGCGCCGGGGTGACGGTCCGGATAGGACGCGGTGATCGCCCGGTAGAAGCTGACCACCCGCGGATCCGGATAGCGGTCCACGTGTCGCCCCTGCCGGCAACCGTTGACCGCTGTCCGCACGTCCTCGGGCGTCGCCCCGTCCGCCAGGGCCCACACGCTCAGATCGAAACTCACGGCGGATAGCGTGCCATCCGCCGTTCACCATGTCGAAACTGCCTCGCCGCCGGTCAACCATCGGATCCGGGGTCTCCCGTCCCGACGGTCCGGTGTAGAGACTCTTGCGTCGAGTTGCGTCGATTCGCTAGCGTACGTACTGCGGTCACTGGCCGAGTTCGAGGCGCCGGCCCGTCTTCGGGTGGCGCGGTCGGCATCCGGCGCGACCGGTCCGCACCCCTCGATTGCGCGAGCCACGCGCACTCGTCGCTGATCGGCCCCCACGGTCGTTGCCGAGAGCGTGGGGGCCGATCGCAACATTCAGCGTCGGTGGGCGAAGAGCGCCCGATACTGGGAGTTGCCCCGGAACCACGCCAGGCCGGTGGGACCGGCCGCGTACAGCGCGGTGGCGTAGGCGTCGGCGATCGTCAGGTCCGGACCCACGACCGTGGCGGCGACGAGCTCGTCAGCCGGCTCGCCGGTGTGCGGGTCCACCACGTGCCCCTGTCGCCCGGTCACCCCGGAGGTGCCGACCGCGCCGGCGGTCATCTCCAACACCAGCGGTGCGCGCTCGGGTGCGGTGGGGTGGTGCACCGCTACCCGCCACGGCCCACCGTGCGGCGCGTGGCCGCGGACGACGAGGTCGGCGCCGGTCAGTACGGCGTAGTCGTGGATTCCCGCGGCACGAAGCCTCTCGGCGACCCGTTCCACCGCCCAGCCACCGAGCAGGCCGCCCGGGTCGAAGCCGCCGGGCACCGCCCAGGCGTCGAACCATCCGTCGGTGGCCGCGCGCATGGCCGCGCAGCGGTCGACCAGGTCGGCGAGCGGGGCGTACGAATCCGGGCTGATCTCACCCCGGCGCAGCCGGGAGACCAGGCTCTCCGGCCGGTTGGGGCCGTAGGTGAGGTCGATGGCGCGCAACTCCGCGACGCTGTCCCGCAGCGCCTCGCCCACGCCCCGGCGGCCGAGCCACTCGGGCGCGTTGAGCAGGAGGGTGTATTCGGCGGTCGCGGTGCGGACGGTGTGCTGCACGGCGATCCGCCCCTCGGTGGCGCCGGCCGGGTCGATCCGCTGTCGACGGCTGCCGAGGCGAAGGTCCGGTCGACGACTGCGGAATGCCGACGGGTCCGGCCACCGGGTCCGCGGCTGCTCGTCGATGCGCATCGCATCTGCCCCCTCGCACTCGGTGCCGTGTCGGCGCGACCCGGCGGTCAGTAGGCCCCCGTGACCCACTGCCCACACCGTAGGCAGCGGACATGACCGCCTCATGAGTCCCAGCTGAGAGGCTGCTGTGCATCACAATTTCTCACATATTGGACGCCGCGTACCGGGAGGCGGGACAGCGACGTACCGTTGCCGAGACGGACCCGTTGAGCAGAGGAGTGCGGTCGTGGCGCGGATCGCGGTGGTGGCCGGAGACGGCATCGGGCCCGAGGTGGTCGCGCAGGCCCGCAAGGTCCTCGACGCGGTGCTGCCAGGCGTGCAGGCCACCGAGTACGACCTCGGCGCGGCCCGCTGGCACCGTACCGGAGAGGTGTTGCCCGACTCGGTGCTGACCGAGCTTGCCGGGCACGACGCGATCCTGCTCGGCGCGGTCGGTGACCCGACGGTCCCGCCCGGTGTCCTGGAGCGGGGACTGCTGCTCAAGCTCCGGTTCGCGTTCGACCAGTACGTCAACCTGCGCCCGTCCCGGCTCTGGCCCGGGGTCGCCAGCCCGCTCGGCAACGTCAAGCCGGGCGAGGTCGACCTCGTGGTGGTCCGCGAGGGCACCGAGGGCCTCTACGCCGGGGCCGGTGGAACGCTGCACCGGGACACTCCCGCCGAGGTCGCCACGGAGGAGAGCCTGAACACCCGGCACGGCGTGGAGCGGGTGATCCGCGACGCGTTCGCCCGCGCCGCCCGCCGGGAACGACGCAAGGTCACCCTGGTGCACAAGACCAACGTGCTCACCCACGCCGGGTCGCTCTGGTCGCGCACCTTCGACCTGGTCGCCGCCGAGCACCCGGACATCGCCACCGAATATCAGCACGTCGACGCCGCCGCGATGTTCCTGGTCACCCAGCCGCAGCGCTACGACGTGGTGGTCACCGACAACCTCTTCGGTGACATCCTCACCGACATCGCCGCCGCCGTCACCGGTGGGATCGGGCTGGCGGCGAGCGGCTGCATCAACCCCGAGGGGGCGTACCCCTCGATGTTCGAGCCGGTACACGGCTCGGCGCCGGACATCGCCGGACGGGGCATCGCCGACCCGGTCGCCGCCGTGCTCTCCGCAGCGCTGCTGCTGGAGCAGCTCGGGCACACCGAGTCCGCGGCCCGGGTCAACGCGGCGGTCGCCGCCGAGCTGGCCGCCCGCACTCCGGGCGCGACGCTGCGGACCGAAGAGGTAGGGGACCGGCTCGCGGCTCACGCCGTAGCCTGACCGCCCCGGTCCCAGCAGCGGCCGGCCCAGCCCTCGGCTCGGCCGGACCGCCCGTCTCGCCCGAGCGGCGCTACCCGCTGAACGGCCGTTCGGGTAAGTTTCTGGCACAGCCAATTCGGTGTGCGGTCCCGCATGCCGTTGTCCCGCAGGGAGGTCAGCCCGATGAGCGGTGGTGACATGCTCGACTTCGAGATCCGTCCGAATCCCGCGCCGGTATCCGCCGCCGACCGGGCCGCCCTGCTGGCCAACCCCGGGTTCGGCCGCGTCTTCACCGACCACATGGTCACCGTCCGCTACGCCGAGGGCAAGGGCTGGTACGACGCCCGGGTGGAGGCGCGGGGCCCGATCCCGATGGACCCGGCCAGCGCGGTGCTGCACTACGCGCAGGAGATCTTCGAGGGATTGAAGGCGTACCGGACGGCCGACGGCGGCGTGACGATGTTCCGGCCGGACGCCAACGCGGCCCGGTTCGTCGCGTCGGCGCAGCGGATGGCGATGCCGGAGTTGCCGCCCGAGGTGTTCGTCGACTCGCTGCACAAGCTCATCGAGATCGACCAGGAGTGGATCCCGACCGGCGAGGACGGCAGCCTCTACCTGCGGCCGTTCATGTTCGCCAGCGAGGTCTTCCTCGGTGTCCGCCCGGCCAACGAATACCTCTACCTGGTGATCGCCTCACCTGTCGGCGCGTACTTCACCGGTGGGGTCAAGCCGGTCACCGTCTGGGTCTCGCCGGACTACACCCGGGCGGCGCCCGGCGGCACCGGCGCGGCCAAGTGCGGCGGCAACTACGCGACGTCGCTGGCCGCCCAGGCCGAGGCGATCGAGGCGGGCTGCGACCAGGTCGTCTTCCTGGACGCGGTGGAGCGCCGGTTCGTGGACGAGCTGGGCGGCATGAACGTCTTCTTCGTCTACGACGACAACTCCATCGTCACCCCGCCGCTGACCGGCACGATCCTGCCGGGCATCACCCGCGACGCGATCCTCACGCTGGCCGGCGCGGCCGGGCACGTGGTCGAGGAGCGACCGGTCAGCTTCGCCGACTGGCAGGCCGACGCGGCCAGCGGTCGCCTCCGGGAGGTGTTCGCCTGCGGCACCGCCGCGGTGGTCACCCCGATCGGCGGGGTCCGCTTCCCCGACGGTGAGTTCCTGGTCGGTGGCGGCGAGCCCGGCCGGGTCACCATGAGCCTCCGCGAGCAGTTGGTGAACATCCAGCGTGGCAAGGCGGCCGACGAGTACGGCTGGGTGCAGCGGGTCCTCTGACCTCCGTGGCCGCGCCGGCCCGTCCCATCGGACGGGCCGGCGCAGTCGACGGTCGTGGTCGGCCCCGGCCCGCGCGGGCTACGCCTCGGTCGGCTCGTCGAGCAGGTGGTCGCGGAGGGCGGCGAGCTGCTCGTCGGTCACCCCGGCGTGCCGCAGGTACGCCTCGACCGAGCCGTACCCCTCGCGTAGCTCGTCGAGGAAGAGCTGCATCGCCTCGGCGGGCGAGGCCAGAAACGGCGCCGGCACGGCCGCGCCGGTCGGGCTGGTGGTCGCCAGCCAGGCACTGAACCGGGCTGACGCCTCGCTGCTGAGCGCGTAGTCCGCCGTGATGTCCGCGTCGTCGACGCCGAGCACGGCTAGCGTCAGCGCACAGACGATGCCGGTGCGGTCCTTGCCGGCGACGCAGTGCACCACCGCCGGGGCATTGGCGGAGTCGGCGATCAGCCCGACCGCCTCGGCCAGCCCGGCGGTGCCGGTCTGGGCCAGGTCCGCGTACCGGTCCGCGAGGTAACGGGCCAGGCTGGCGCCCTCCTGGTGCGGTGTGCTCGACCAGTCGGTGTGCTCCGGGTGGATGTTGCGGTAGGTCAGCCCCTGGTATTCCGGCACCCGGCCGTCCCGCTGCACCTCGCTGGGGCGGCGCAGGTCGATGACGGTGCGGATCCCGATCGCGGCGAACGCGTCCCCGTCCTGCTCGGTGAGGCGGTGCAGCGAGTCGGAACGGAAGAGCCGGCCCCGGCGTACGGGTCGGTCGCCGTGGCCGAGGTGGCCACCGACGTCGCGGAAGTTGAAGGTGGCGGGCAGCGAGGTCTGACGATTTTCGTCGATGGCGTCCACGCTCACACGGTAACGGCCGGTGGGACCACACCACACCCCACCGGCCGTCGGGTCGAACAGTCAGCGGGCCGTGCCCGGCGGGAGGGCGCCGTACGTCTCGTCGTAGTAGCCGCCCAGCTGATCCCGGTAGCTCGGGTCGCTGTGGCTGCTCTCGTCGTACTCCGGGGCGGCCTTGATCTGGTCCCGGGTGCGGTCGACGGAGACGGTGCGCTGGTCGTGGTCGACCTGGTTGACGGTGCCGGCCGGCAGCATCACCTTCTTGCCGAAGATCCAGGGGCCGGTGTCCACCACCAGGTAGCTGCCGCCCACCTCGTGGCTGGCACTGTCGATCTTGCCGACGCCACCGTCGCTGGCCTCGACCTTGTAGCCGACCAGGTCGGCGTCGGCCACCCCGGCCTGGTCCCGGTACCGCCAGGGGTCGAACGTGCCGGCTGGCGCGCCACCGGGCACGACGCCCTGGTCGCCACCGTGCAGCGGGTCCGGCCCGGCGTGCGTGGCGTGCGGATCGATCCTGTCCATGCCGTTCACTCCTGACTGTCACCGATCAGCTCATGTCTTGGCAGGAGCTACCCGGCCGTCGGGGGCCGGAAACGGCGACAGGCCGAGGCACGGCGACGGACCGAGGCCGCGAGGTGTGGCGTCGGGGCGTACCCGCTCAGGCCAGTGCGGCCTCGGCGTCCAGGGTGACCGCCGCGGCGTGCACCACGGCGGAGATCCGCAGGGCCTCGTGCAGTTGCTCCCGGGTGAAGCCGATGCCGCGCAGCTTCTTCTCGTGCAACTCCAGGCACACCGCGCAGCCGGCGATGGCCGACACGGCGAGGCACCAGAGCTCGAAGTCGCCCTTGTCCACCCCCGGCCTCGCGATGATCTGCATGCGCAGGCGGGCCGGCATCGAGGCGTACTGGTCGTCGCCGATCAGGTGCTTGGCCCGGTAGTAGACGTTGTTCATCGCCATGATCGCCGCGGCGCCCTTGGCCGCCTCGACACCCTCCGGTCCGAGGTGGCCGAGCGCCTCGGCCGCGATCTCCCGCAGCACCACCGGGTTGCGGGCGGTCACCGCACAGGCCAGCGCGGTGCCCCAGCTCTGCCCCCGGGTCAACGTCGGGGTGCCGATGGTGGAGCCCAGGTTGAGCGCGATGTCCTTGGCGTACTCCGGCAGGGCCGCCTTGATCGCGTCCAGGCCCACGGTCAGACCCCGATCTCCGTCGGGCCGATGGAGGTGAACTCCATCGGCCCGACGAAGACCAGACGCCACGTGCCCTCGTGGGACGTGTGGTCGATCGTCGTGGACGCGTTGGTGGCGCCCAGGGATACGCAGGTGGTGGGTCCGTGCTCAGGTGAGCGGTCACTGACGGTGAGCACAGGTCCTCCCTGCCGACGGCACGGTGGCCGTCACCGGATCCGTTGCAGATGCTTCCGCATGGCTGTTTCTGCCGATGAGGGGCCTGATGGCTTGTGAAGCCGATCACGAGCGACGGTTCGGGGTGAACGAACACTCAGTCATTGTCTCGCTATGTGGATTGGTCCTCCCAAAAACAGGTGAGGGGTGGCAGAGTGGCCATCGTGACCAGCACCGCCCTGATTATTGCGACCTAGCGCGCCGGCTCTCCCCTCCGCCGAGCGCGCAGACCTCCCGCACCCGCGGGAGGTCTTTTTGTTGCTCCGAGAAAGGATCCTGATGACGTTCCAGGTCTTCGACACGACCTTGCGCGACGGCGCCCAGCGCGAGGGGCTCACCTACTCGGTGGTCGACAAGCTGGCGGTGGCCCGGCTGCTCGACGAGTTCGGCGTCGGCTTCATCGAGGGCGGCTGGCCGGGCGCCGTGCCCAAGGACACCGAGTTCTTCCGTCGGGCGCGTACCGAGTTGGACCTGCGGCACGCCGTGCTTGTCGCGTTCGGCGCCACCCGCAAGGCCGGTGTCGCGGTCGCCGACGACCCCCAGGTGCGGGCCCTGCTGGACGCGCAGACCCCGGCGGTGGCGCTCGTCGCCAAGGCCGACAGCCGGCACGTCGAGCGGGCGCTGCGCACCACCGGCGCGGAGAACCTGGCGATGATCCACGACACCGTCAGCCACCTCGTCCGCGAGGGCCGGAGGGTCTTCGTCGACGGCGAGCACTTCTTCGACGGCTATCGGCACGACCCCGCGTACGGCGCGGCCGTGGTGCAGACCGCGTTGGCCGCCGGCGCCGAGCGGATGGTGCTCTGCGACACCAACGGCGGCATGCTGCCGTCCCAGGTGACCGCCGTGATCGGCGACCTGACCGACCGGCTGGGGATCGACGCCGGGCTGCTCGGCATGCACGCCCAGAACGACACCTCCTGCGCGGTTGCGAACACGATCGCCGCCGTGGAGGCGGGTGTCCGCCACGTCCAGGGCACCGCCAACGGGTACGGCGAACGCCCCGGCAACGCCGACATCTTCGCGGTCGTCGCCAACCTCCAACTCAAGCTGGGCATGCCGGTCCTACCGGAGGGCTGCCTGGCGCAGATGGTGCGGGTCTCGCACGCCATCGCCGAGATCGCCAACATCGCCCCCGACACCCACCAGGCGTACGCCGGGGCCGCCGCCTTCGCCCACAAGGCGGGGCTGCACGCGAGCGCGATCAAGGTCGACCCGTTGCTCTACAACCACGTGGACCCGTCGGTGGTGGGCAACGACATGCGGATCCTGATCACCGAGATGGCCGGCCGGGCCAGTGTCGAGCTGAAGAGTCGTGAGCTCGGTCTGGACCTGGCCGGCAGTCCGGAGGCGTTGACCCGGGTCACCAAGCGGGTCAAGGAGTTGGAGGCCGGCGGCTGGTCCTTCGAGGCCGCGGACGCCTCCTTCGAGCTGCTGGTCCGCTCCGAGCTGCCCGAAGGGGGTCCGGCGCGACCGTTCACTCTGGAGTCGTACCGGGTGCTCGTCGAACACCGTGAGGACGGTTCGGTGGTCTCCGAGGCGACCGTCAAGATCCGGGTACGCGGTGAGCGGGTGATCGCCACCGCCGAGGGCAACGGCCCGGTCAACGCGCTCGACGAGGCGCTGCGGGTCGGGCTGGCCAAGCACTACCCGCAGCTGCGCGGCTTCGAGCTGGCCGACTACAAGGTGCGCATCCTGGAGGGCAGCCACGGCACCGGCGCGGTGACCCGGGTGCTGCTGGAGACCGCCGACGGCACCGGCCGTGACTGGACCACGGTAGGCGTACACCCCAACGTGGTCGAGGCCAGCTGGCACGCCCTGATCGACGCCCTCACCTACGGTCTGGCACCCGCCTCGGTCTGACCCGGCGGCGGGATCACTGTGGGAGGGTGAGCGTGGCCAGGACCGGGCGGTGGTCGCTGCCGGGGAGGGTGAGCACCCGCACCGACCGGACCGCGATGCGGCGGTCGACGAGAACGTGGTCGATGGTGACCGGTGGGATGAGGTCACCGTCGTACGGACCCCAGGTGCCGGTCAGGCCCTCGCCGGCGGCGTCGGCGGCGTCCACGTAACCGGTGCGCAGCAGGGCGCGCAGCGGACCGTGGTCGAGAGTGGCGTTGAAGTCGCCGGCAAGGATCCGCAGGGCGCCGTCCGGGGTGGCCGGGGGTTGGGCGGTCAGGTCGGCGCGCCAGTTGCCGACCTGGTCCAGCGCGTACGGGGCCGAGGGGTGGGCCGACTCGACCCGTACCGGGGGTGCGCCGGGGACGGCCACCGTCCCGTACGCCTGGGTGAAGCCCCACCCGTTGAGGTTGCGCCGCAGGCCGACGTCGGTCAGCGGCCACCGCGAGTAGAGCCCGGAGCCGGGCGTGCCGATCTCCGGGTTGAGCTGCCGGTGTGGCAGCAGCCGGTCGAGGCCGGCCTGGTCCAGGGCGGCCTGCGCCTCCGGTGTGAACTCCTGCACGGTGAGCACGTCCACCCCGTGCCGCCGGACCAACTCGACAAGCGTCCGCGCGTCGCCGGTGCCGGCGAGCAGGTTGGCGGTGAGCAGCCGCACGGTCGGCCCGGCCGCCGCGGGTTGCGGGGTGGCCAGCGCCCGGGGTGCGACGACGCCGAGCAACGCCACCGCGGTCAGGGCCGCGACCGCCGCCGGCCACCAGCGCCGCAGGGCGAGCGCGAGGGCAAGTGGCAGCACGCTGAACCCCGCGACGTACGGCGTGAAGGCGAGCGCCTGCACCAGGGGACCCCGGTCCAGGCCGAGCAGTCGGACGGCGGCCCAGAGGGCGGTCGGCGCGACCGTCAGCCAGCAGAGCACCGTGCCGAGCCGTGCGCCGCGGTACCACCGCGCTGAGGGGGTGGGCGTGGGTGGCCCGTCGACGATCATGACGCTGATCATAATGGGTGTGCCGAAACCATTTCGTGAATGGCGCGCCACGTTCACTTTCACAATTATCTGACGGCTGATTGACAACTCGATAAAGTGAGATCAACTATTGACGTCCAGCTTTTTGCGGTGCTACGTTCCATCTGACTCAAGCGACGCAACTCTGAGTAGTAATCGCAGCTCAGGCGGGATGTAGATCGTTCAGAAATCAACCTCACCGGTTGCCAGTGGGCTAGGTTTCCCGCACCCCAGTGTCGTCGTCCGCCTATTCATGGGCAGTCATCCGTCCCGCCCCGCGGGTCGGCCGAATTCGCACGGTTACACAAGGGGGACCTGTCATGGAAACATCCTTCCGACGCAAGGCGGCAGCGGTCACGTTCGCTGTCCTGGCGCTCACTCTGGTCGGCGGGGGGATCGCCGTCGCCCAGCCGTCGGCGAAGGCGCCGCAGGCGGCCGCCAAGCCGATGGACCGGGGCACGAACAGTCAGCCGCCGGTCACCGCCGAGTCCGCACGCTCGGCGAAGGCCGCGCTGAAGTCCGGCGGGGTCACCACGATGGCGGCCGCCAACTGGTTCACCGTCGTCAACGCCAACGGCACCAAGGCGCGCGGCACCGGCACCGTGCTCAAGTACGGCACCGGCGAGTACGAGGTGCAGTTCGGCTACAACGTGTCGGCCGGCGCCTACCTGGCCACCATCTCCCGGCACGACTCCTGCTGCATCCCACCGGCCGGTGAGGTCTCGGTCGCCCCACGGCTGGGCACGCCCAACGCGGTCTTCATCCAGACCCGCAACGCGGCGGGAGTGCCGGCCGACCGGGGCTTCACCCTGCACACCCACACACCCTGATCGAGTCGACACCCGGCCCCCGCGCTTCGTGCGCGGGGGCCGAGTGCTGATCACCGGCGCACCGCCCGGCCAATGGGCGGCCCGGTCCGTTGCCGATCCCGGCCCGGTCCGTCGCCCGTCCCGGTCCGCCGCCCGGCCCGGTCCGTCGCCCGGTCCGGTCCGTCGCCCGGTCCGGTCCGTCGCCCGGTCCGGTCCGTCGCCCGGTCCGGTCCGTCGCCCGGTCCGGTCCGTCGCCCGGTCCGGTCCGTC
>NZ_JBEZGL010000011.1:0-121686 GCF_040649915.1 Micromonospora sp. NPDC048839 | reverse complement strand
GTCCGTCGCCCGGCCCGGTCCGCAGGCCGTCGCTCGCCGCCGTGCCTGGGGCTGATCAACTCGGCTTACAGGAAGTCGGGGTGTCCGGGGTAGGTGGACACCCCGACTTCCGGAAAACCGAGTCGATCAGCGGTTCTCGCGGCGCCTATCAGCCGTTCTCGCGGCGCCTCGCGCCGATCGTCACGCTTGCGTGCGACTCATCCCCGTTCCGGCCACTCCGGGCCGGTCCGGGCCGCACAATCCCACGTTTGCCGAGCCCTCGCCCCGGGAAGCAAGCACCGTGACGGACATCTCGGACACCCTGGCCAGCATGCCCAGCTCGGTCGATCCCGAGCCGACCGGCGTCGAGCTGGAACAGACCCTCTTCGAGGTCAAACGCGTGATCGTCGGGCAGGATCGGCTCGTCCAACGCCTGCTCACCGCACTGATCGCCAACGGGCACTGCCTCCTGGAGGGCGTCCCCGGGGTGGCCAAGACCCTTGCCGCGCAGACCCTCGCCACGGTCGTCGGCGGCACCTTCTCCCGGATCCAGTTCACCCCGGACCTGGTCCCCTCCGACATCGTCGGCACCCGGATCTACCGGGCCTCCAAGGAGACCTTCGACATCGAACTGGGTCCGATCATGGCCAACCTGGTGCTGGCCGACGAGATCAACCGTGCCCCGGCCAAGGTGCAGTCGGCGCTGCTGGAGGCCATGGCCGAACGGCAGGTCTCCATCGGCGGGCGCAGCTGGCCGGTCCCGGAACCGTTCCTGGTGCTGGCCACCCAGAACCCGATCGAGTCCGAGGGGGTCTACCAACTCCCGGAGGCGCAGCGTGACCGGTTCCTGATGAAGGTGGTTGTCGACTACCCCAGCGACGCCGACGAGTTGGCCATCCTCTACCGGATGAGCACCGACCGGCCGGTCCCGCGCCCGGTGCTCGACGCGCAACGACTGCGGGACCTCCAGGCCCACGCCGAGCGGGTCTTCGTCCACCACGCGCTCGCCGAGTACGTGGTACGGCTGATCCTCGCCACCCGTGACCCGGGCCGCTTCGGGCTACCGGAGATCGCCCCGCTGCTGGCGTACGGCGCCAGCCCGCGGGCCACCCTGGGCCTGGTCGCCGCCGCCCGGGCACAGGCCCTGCTGCGGGGACGGGAGTACGTGCTGCCCGAGGATGTCCGTGAGCTGGCTGTCGACGTCCTCGCCCACCGGCTGGTGCTCTCCTTCGACGCGGTGGCCGACGGGGTGTCGGCGGAGAGCCTGGTGCGGCGGCTGGTCGAGGCGGTGCCTCCGCCCCGGCTGGCCACCAGTCACCCACAGCAGACGCCGGATCTGGCGGCGGCATGAGACGAGCGAACGTCGCGCCGGCTGACCCCGGCCTGGCCGAGTTGGCCCCGGACCAGCGGGTCCGTCGCCTGGAACTGACAGTCACGCGCCGGCTCAACGGACTGCTGCACGGCCAGTACCGCGGCCTGCTGCCCGGGCCGGGCAGTGAACCCGCGGGCAGCCGCGAGTACCGACCGGGCGAGGACGAGGTCCGCCGGATGGACTGGGCGGTGACGGCCCGCACCGGCGTACCGCACGTCCGCCAGATCGACGCCGACCGGGAACTGACCACCTGGCTGCTCGTCGACGGCAGCGCCAGCATGGAGTTCGGCACCGCCGAGCTGGACAAGCGGGAGTTGGCGGTGGCCGCGGTCGCGGCGGTCGGTTTCCTGACCGCGGGCGTCGGGAACCGCCTCGGCGCCCAGGTGCTGCGTGCCGACGGGGTACGCCGCTTCCCGGCCCGCAGCGGACGTACCCATCTGCTCACCCTGCTGCGCACGCTGCTCGCCGCCCCGCGACCCACCGCGCCCGGCGACCGACCGGGGTGGAGGCCGCCGGACCTGGCCGACGGGCTCGACGCGCTGCACCGGATCGCCAACCGGCGTGGACTGGTCGTGGTGGTCTCCGACTTCCTCGACGGCCTGCCCGACGACCCCGGCCAGCCAGCGCCCTGGGAGCGCACCCTGCGCCGGCTCGCCGTCCGGCACCAGGTGCTGGCGATCGAGGTCACCGACCCACGTGAGCTGGAGCTGCCCGACGTCGGCCTGATCACGCTCATGGACCCGGAGACCGGCCGTCGCCGCGAGGTGTGCACATCGGACCGCCGGCTGCGCGAGCGGTACGCCGAAGCCGCCGCCGCCCAGCGCGACCAGATCCACCAGTCGTTGCGCCGCAGCGGCGCCACCCACCTGCCCCTGCGCACCGACGGGGACTGGAGCGCGGACATCGTCCGGCACGTGCACGCCCAGCGTCGACTGGCCACCGCGCCGGTCGGCCCGGCCCGGGGAGGTGTCGCGTGACCTGGCAGTCGCCGCTGCGACTCTGGCTGCTGCTCGGCGTACTGGCCCTCGTCGGCGCGTACCTGCTGATGCAGCGCGGGCGCAGCCGGTACGCGGTCCGCTTCACCAACCTGCGGCTGCTGGACCGGGTGGCGCCGGAGCGGCCCGCCTGGCGTCGGCACGTACCGGCCGGGCTCTTCCTGGCCATGCTTGCCCTGCTGGTCGTCGGGTTCGCCCGGCCCAGCGCCGAGGTCCAGGTGCCCCGGGAACGTGCCACGGTGATGGTTGCGGTGGACGTGTCCACGTCGATGCTCGCCACCGACGTGGAACCGGACCGGTTGGCCGCGGCGAAGCAGGCGGCCCGACGGTTCGTCGAGGGCCTGCCCGACGAGTTCAACGTGGGTCTCGTCGCGTTCGCCGGCAGCGCGGCCGTACTGGTGCCGCCCGGCACCGACCGCGACGCCCTCGACGAGGGGATCGGCCGGCTCGCCGAGGGAATCACCGGTGTCCAGGGCACCGCGATCGGCGAGGCCATCAACACCTCGCTCGGCGCGGTCAAGAGCCTGGACAGCGAGGCCGCGAAGGAGACACCACCAGCCCGGATCATCCTGCTCTCCGACGGTGCCAACACCTCTGGAATGGACCCGATGGAAGCGGCCGCGGAGGCGGTGACGGCGGAGGTGCCGGTGCACGCCATCTCCTTCGGGACGCCGTCCGGGTTCGTCGACCGAGGCGGACGGCCCATCCAGGTGCCGGTCGACGGGCAGACCCTCAAGGAGGTCGCCGAGGAGACCGGCGGGATGTTCCACGAGGCCAGCACCACCGACGAGCTGAAGGCCGTCTACGACGACATCGGCAGCTCGGTCGGTTACCGCACGGAGCGGCAGGACGTCTCGGCTCGGTTCATCGGCCTCGGACTGGTGTTCGCGATGGGCGCCGCCGCCGGATCGATGCGCTGGTTCTCCCGCCTGCCCTGACCGCCGCGCACCACCGCCGTCGACCGTGAGGAGTACGCATGGCAGTACAGACCGGACTGGGCGAACCGCGCGGTCCCTGGTTCATCTCACCCCAACTCGACCCGGACGGGCGCGGGTGGTGGGACCCGCCCGAGCGCGACCCGGGCGAGCGACGGCCGCGACGGCTGCTCGCCGCACTGGCCGTGGTGGCGCTCTCCGCCGTCTCCGGTGCCGTCGCCGGGGGCGTGGTGGCCGCCCGGGACGGGGTGCCCGGCCCGGCTGCCGCATCCGCCGCCCCGGTGCCCGCCGAGCTGGTCACCGCGGCCGAAAAGACCGTACCCGGGGTGGTGTCGGTGCTGGCCGGCGGTACGTCGGCCGGGTCCGCGACCGGCTCGGGCTTCGCGGTGGACGACCAGCAACACCTGATCACCAACGACCACATCCTGGCCAAGGGTGGTGGCGGGCCGGTGACCGTCGAGCTGCCCGACGGCCGCCGGTTCGCCGCCGAGGTGGTGGGCCGGGAGCCGCGCAGCGACCTGGCGGTGCTGAAGGTGCCGGCAGCGGCCGGTCTCACCCCGTTGCCGATGGCCAAACCGGGTGCGACCCGGGTCGGCGAATCGGTGCTCGCGGTGGGCTCGCCACTCGGCCTGGCCGGAACGGTCACCGCGGGAATCGTCAGCGCGTTGGACCGCGAGGTACGGCTGGGCAACAACCGGCACCGCGCCGTGCAGACCGATGCGTCCATCAACCCCGGTAACTCGGGAGGGCCGCTCGTCAACGCCCGTGGGGAGGTGGTCGGCGTGAACACCGCCATCGCCACCATCGACGGGAGTGGCTCGATCGGCATCGGCTTCGCCATCCCCATCGACCAGGTGCAGCAGACCGCCGACACGATCATCGGCAAGGGCGGCTGACCTGCGCGGACAGCCGCTGACGCGGGCAGTGTCGGATATCCGGCCGGACGGCATCGGGCTATGGCGATATCACTGTCGGTATGGATACTGGCGGAGGTGGAGCGTCCTCTTCTCGCGGTCCTCCTGCTGGTGGGCCTGGTCATCGGATGTGCGGTGGGGTCGGCGTACGCCCGGGCACGACGCGGGTGGAACGACTACCAGACGGTCCGGAAGTCGGTGCCGGGTGCCCGTCGAGGCGCCTGGTCGCTGATCCGTGGGGTCGCCGTGAAGGCCGGGGTGATCGCGCTCCTGCTCTTCGGCGCGGTGGCGTACGCGGCAGCCGGCTCCGACGAGGAAGCCGCCGGGCCGGCGCCCAGCCAGTCGCCCACGCAGAGCAAGACCCCGCACCGATGACCCCTGGCGGGTCGCCGCGGGTTAGCCTCGGGGCGTGGACGACGGACTGCGGGTGACCGATCGGTGGATCGTTCCCGCCGGGGAGCTGCGGGAGCGCTTCTCCCGATCGTCGGGGCCGGGTGGGCAGGGTGTGAACACCGCGGACTCCCGGGTCGAGCTGAGCTACGACCTGGCCAACTCGCCGGCCGTGCCCGATTGGCTGCGGTCACGGGCACTCGCCCGGCTGGCCAACCGCCTGGTCGACGGGGTGCTGACGATCGCCGCCAGCGAGCACCGGGCCCAGCTGGCCAATCGGGAGGCGGCCCGCGAACGCATGACCGCGCTGCTGCGGGAGGCCGCCGCGCCCCCGCCGCCGCCCCGCCGGGCGACCCGACCGTCCCGTGGGGCCAAGGAGCGCCGGCTGGCCGAGAAGAAGCGCCAGTCCCAGCGCAAGCGAGACCGCCGCGCCGACGACGACTGATCAGGCGCGCCTCGTCCTCAACCCTTTCCCAACTGGCTCAGCGCCGACGCTCCCCAGCCGGTCGGGTCGGCGCCGGGCGGCACGAAGGCCAGGGTCTGCCAGAGCACCACGATGTCCCACCAAGCCGCCTCCACCGGGCTGAGGCGGCGCACGGACTCGTAGCCGGCGCGGAACTGCGCGTGCACCGCGACCGGCACCGGTCCCCAGTCGTGATAGCGGGTACCGAGCAGGACCGCCGACCGGGCCGCCTCGACGACCCGGTGGTCCGCCCGGGCCTCCTCAAAGTCCAGGACCGCGACGATCTCGGTTCCGGCGCACAGAATGTTGGCCGCCCGGAAGTCGGAGTGCAGGAGCTGCCGTGGCAGCGGGTCGGCGGGCGCGGTGGCGACCAGAGCGCGCAGGGTGTCGCGGGCGGTCGCTGGCACCTGCTCGGCGTACGTGTCGAGCCAGCCGAGGACCCGGGCCGCGAGCGGCGTTGCGGGAACGGAGTAGGTGGAGGCGGCATCAGGGTCGGGATGCGGGCAGGCTGCCAGTGCCTCCTGTAGCCGCGACAGGAGCGCGCCGGCTGCCCAAACCTGGGCGGGGTCGGCGGTGTCGAGGAGTTCGCCCGCGATCACCCGCTGCAGACCGATCGAGACGTGACCGGCTTCGACCTGAAGGCGGCCGTCCCGCGCCGGGACGGGTGCCGAAACCGGCAGACCCTGGTCGTCCAGCCAGCTCGTGAGACGCGCGATCGCCGCCAGCCGCGGGAAGCGGTCGGGCACCACCGACCATTTCGCGAGCATCCGGCCGGCCGGCGTGCCGACCCAGGCGAGCGCGTTGCCGCTGCTCATCACGATCCGCTCGCAGGAGTCGACCCGAACACCCCAGTACTCGTCGAGCAGGTCGGCAATCCATCGGCCGGCCGACTCACCGTCGCTGAAACCGAACCGTCCCGCCAGCGTGTCGCCGGGGTCGTGTGCCTCCCACAGCATCTCCAACGCCGGGACGTGCGATTCGGCCATGCGCGGTATCCCACCACACCGTGCCCACGGTGTCAGCCGAGCCGGCGCCGTCGCTGACAGAAGCTGGAATCTGTCAGTCAGATGATGTACGGTCGTCGGGTACCCACGATGAAAGGACACCCCCATGGACACCCGCTCCCTCAGCGCCACCGGGCCCACCGTCTCCGCCCTCGGGCTCGGCCTGATGGGCATGTCCGACCTCTACGGCACCGCCGACGAGGCCGAGAGCATCGCCACCATCCACGCCGCCCTGGACGCCGGCATCACCCTGCTGGACACCGGCGACTTCTACGGCATGGGCCACAACGAGATGCTGCTGCGCGACGCGCTGCGCGGCCGCAACCGGGACAAAGCGGTGATCAGCGTCAAGTTCGGTGCGCTTCGCGACGCCGAGGGCGGTTGGAACGGCAACGACGTCCGGCCGGTCGCGATCAAGAACTTCCTGGCGTACACGCTGCGCCGGCTCGGCACCGACCACGTGGACATCTACCGACCCGCCCGGCTCTCCCCGGACGTCCCGGTGGAGGAGGTGGTGGGCACCCTGGCCGATCTGGTCAAGGCCGGCCACGTCCGGCACATCGGCCTGTCCGAGGTGAGTGCGGAGACGCTGCGCCGGGCGCACGCCGTGCACCCGATCAGCGACCTCCAGATCGAGTACTCCCTGATCTCCCGCGACCCGGAGGCCGCGATCCTGCCGACGGCACGCGAACTGGGCGTGGGGATCACCGCGTACGGGGTGCTCTCCCGCGGCCTGATCAGTGGCCACTGGCAGCCCGGACGGCAGACCACGGGCATCGACTTCCGCACCCACCTGCCCCGGTTCGCCGGCGCGAACCTGGACCGCAACCTCGCCCTGGTGGATGCGCTACGCGCCATCGCCGAGGCGCGCGGCGTCACCGTGGCGCAGATCGCCATCGCCTGGGTGCTGTCCCGCGGCGCGACAATCGTGCCGGTGATCGGAGCCCGCACCCGGGAGCGGCTCACCGAGGCGCTGGGCGCCGCGACCGTCACCCTCACCGAGGCGGACCTGGCCGCCATCGAAGCCGCCGTCCCGGCCGGCGCGGCATCCGGCTCCCGTTACGACGAGGCGCAGATGGCGTTCCTGGACAGCGAGCGCGCATGACCGCAGGCCGTGGCGCGACCGTAGGTCGGGGGGCCGCGCCACGGTTGCCCGCGCGGTCAGGGAGGCTGGGCTGATGAGCGACGCCACCGCCCTGACCGCCGACCGCATCCTCGACACCGCCGAGGAGGTACTGCGCCGCTACGGGCCGGCGAAGGCCACGGTGCTGGACGTCGCACGTGCGCTGGGCGTCAGCCACGGCAGCGTCTACCGGCACTTCGCCAGCAAGGCCGCCCTGCGCGAGGCGGTCGCCGAACGCTGGCTGGCCCGGGTCTCCACCCCACTGATCGAGGTGGGCACCGGCCCCGAGCCGGCCGCCCTACGGCTGCGTCGGTGGCTGGCCGAGCTGAGCGGCACCAAACGCCGGATGGCCCGCGAGGACCCGGAACTGTTCGACAACTTCCACCAGCTCGCCACGCTCTCCGAGGGCGCCGTCGCCAACCACTTGGAGGTGCTCGCCGGTCAGCTCAGCCTGATCGTCGCGGACGGGGTGGCGGCCGGAGAGTTCAGCGTGCCCGACGCGGCGGTGGCCGGGCGGGCGCTGCTCCAGGCCACCGCTCGGTTCCACCACCCGTCACACCGCACCGAGTGGACCGAGCCCGGGCTCGACGACGACCTGACGGCAGTGGTCGACCTGCTCGTCGACGGGCTGCGTACCCGCACGGCCGGTTGAGCCGAACCCTCGATCAGGCCGCGACGGCGGCGAGCAACCGGTCACGCAGTACGGCGGCCCGGTCGGCGAACCCGCGTTGCGCCGCCGCGTACTCCGCCCGCCCGTCGGCGGTCTCCACCCGCACCGCTGGGTAACCCAGCGCCGCCAGGTCGTACGGGCTGGCCCGCATGTCCAGCGTGCGGATGTCCCGGGCCAGCTCGAAACAGTCCGCGACCAGCTCCGAGGGCACCAGCGGCGACAACTTGTACGCCCACTTGTACAGGTCCATGTTGGCGTGCAGGCAGCCCGGCTGTTCGTGCGCGTGCTGCGTCTCCCTGGTCGGGGCGAGCAGGTTCAACGGCCGGGCCGGCGGCGTGAAGAACCGGAACGCGTCGAAGTGGCTGCACCGCACGCCCCGCTCCTCGACGACGGCGGCGGTCCGTTCCGGGGTCAGCCGCAGCGCCCAGGCGTTGTGTCGTACCTCCTCGTGGGTCTGCCGGTAGACCATCGCCCACTCGTGCATCCCGAAGCAGCCGAAGTGCGGCGCCCGCCCCGCGGTGGCCGCCAGCAGGGAGCGGATCCAGGCGATCGAGTCGCCGCGCCGCGCGCGTACCCCATCGGTGTCGAGGGTGACCCCGGCGGTGGTGGCGCGGTAGTCCCGGCCGAACTCGGCCGGGTCGGCATCGCGCAGCTCGACCCCGGCACCCGGATGCCAGCGACGGAGCTGGGCCGGGCGGTGCGAGTAGTAGGTGAACAGGAAGTCGGCCACCGGATGCCGCTCGCCGCGTCGCCGGCGGGCCAGGTGCGGGGTCAGCCAGACGTCCGCCCGCTCCTCGTGGGCGCGCCGGCGGGCCTGCCACTGCGCCGCGTCGAGCACGACGGGGGCGAGGGCGGCGGTCACGCACCCCAGGGTACGGCCGCCGCCCGCGCATCCGGTCAGGGCATGTGCACCCGCACACCAGCGGAGAACACCCCACTGCGCAGCTCCAGCTGCTGCGGCGGGTCCCGTCCGTCGACGGTGAAGACCAGCGGCAGCACCATCCGACTGCCCGCGGCCATCGGGTCGGCGAAGATGTCCCGACCCAGATTGGCCGCCCGGGTGGCCGACTCGTCGGTGCTCACCCAGCGCCCGCCGGGCAGGTACGCCCGTTGCAGCTGGCCGTGCCAGGGTTGGTGGTCACCTGTGACGTTGCGGACACCCACGGTGGCCTGGCAGCGTCGACCGTTGGCCGGCGCGGCGCCTCCGCCGTCGGCCTTACCGGCGGTGCCGGGCGCTCCGCACGACATCCGGTACACGGTGAACTCGAACGCCGACTCGCGAAGGGGCACCCCCACCGGCCCGGTGACCCCGGTGCCCGTCCACGCGCCGCTGGTGGGCTGCTTCTGCGTGTCGATCGCCGAGACCTGCCGGGTCGCCGTCCAGCCCGCGGTGCCGACGATGCCGGCGAGTACCGCCACGGCCGCACCCACCAACAACCAGACCGGCGGGGTACGCCGACGCCGCGTCGCACTCGGAGCTGCCGGTCGCGGATAGATCGTTCCGCGACCACCGTCGGGGGGTCCGCCCCGGCTGGCGAGCGCGGTGGCCGTGACCCGGCCCGCGCGCCGACGTCGCCACACCCACACCAGGGCGGCGCTGATCAGCAGCAGGACCGCCAGTCCGGCGAGCAGCACCGGGTACCGGCGCCACGGCGGCGCGTCGGTGACCTCGGCCGCGGGTGCCGCCGCCGCGTTCCAGGTGGCCGTGGCGCAGTCGTACGGCCGGGTGCCGTCACTCGTGAACGCGCAGGCCGGCGCGGTCAGTGGCCGGCCGGGTGCGGTCGCCGCGAGCGCGGTGCCCAGCGTGGCGCTGCTGTGTGCCGGCAGTCTCAACCGCCAGGTCACCTCGGTGGTGGACCCGCCCGCCTGGGTGGACCGGCCACCGGCGCTGATCGCGGTCGCAGAAGACCCGGGCGGCAGTTCCTGCCGCACGGTGGTGTCCACCGGGGCGTTGCCCACGTTGCGCACCTGGATCCGGTACTTCGGTGCGGGGCTGCTCTCCGGCGCGACCGCCACCGTGACCTGCTGCGGGGGCGCCGACGCGGGTGCCCGGGACGGAGGCGCGACCGCCGGTGGCGCCGACGGCGGGGTCGGCTCGGCGGACATCCGCGCGACCACCGCGACCGGTGGGTGCGTGGTTCGCGCCGGCGCGGCCGTCGGCGCCCCGGTCGGCGCGGCGCTCGATCGGGTCGCGCCGCCCGGTGGTGGCACGGTGGCGTCCGGCGGTCGGGCTGTCGCGGCCGGTGGTCGTGCGGTGGCGTCCGGCGGTCGGGCTGTCGCTGCCGGTGGTCGCGGCGCGGCCGAGGCCTCCGGCGCCACTGCCGGCAGGGCCGGCACGGCGGCGAGGATGCCGAGGCAGTGTACGAACACTGCGAGGGCTCTGTGGTGTCGTGTCGATGCAGGCATACGAACGAACCTCCGGAGCCGACGCTAGGGGCGCGCTGCCTCCGTGCGGGTACGAAGCTGCGAACCCCACCCCGGTCACCTTCAGCTCCGGTAGGGTGCCGCGCGCTGACGGGTTGCGCACACCCGACGGCCGGTCCTGGCCGGTCGAGGGGGCGGCGGGGCTAGATTGGCGGGGTGCGTATCGCTCGTTTCGCCCATGCCAAGGGAATGTCGTTCGGAGCCGTCGAAGGCGAACCGGAGGCCGGGCCGCAGGGCCTGACCATCGCCGAGATCGAGGGCCACCCGTTCGGCAACCTCTCCTTCAGTGGGGCCCGCTGGGCCCTCTCCGACGTCCGACTGCTCTCGCCGATCCTGCCCAGCAAGGTCGTCTGCGTCGGCCGCAACTACGCCGACCACGCCGCCGAACTCGGCAACGACGTGCCCAAGGAGCCGCTGCTCTTCCTCAAGCCCTCCACCTCGGTGATCGGCCCCCGGGACGCCATCCGACTGCCGATCTTCTCGAAGCAGGTCGAGCACGAGGCGGAGCTGGCGGTCGTCATCGGTGCGCCGGGCGCGCGCCGCGCCGACCGGGCTGCCGCCGAACGCGCCATCTTCGGCTACACCTGCGCCAACGACGTCACCGCCCGCGACCTCCAGCGTTCCGACGGGCAGTGGACCCGGGCCAAGGGCTTCGACTCCTTCTGCCCGATCGGCCCGTGGATCACCACTGGACTGGACGTCTCCGACGTGGAGATCCGGTGTGAGGTCGGTCGCAACCCGGAGGAGATGGAGGTACGCCAGCTCGGCCGCACGAAGGACATGGTCTTCGACGTGGTGGGCCTGGTGTCGTACATCTCGCACGTGATGACCCTGCTGCCCGGCGACGTCGTTCTCACCGGCACTCCGGCCGGGGTTAGCCCGCTCACCGAGGGGGATACGGTCACTGTGCGGATCGAGGGCATCGGCGAGCTCACCAACCCGGTGGTTCCCGTCGCCTGATCCGTCGGATGCCCCCGTTTTCGCAGCTCACACGCGTTTCGGGGGGATCCGATTTGGCCTGCTGGCACCGGGAGGGTAAAGTTCACTCCCGGCACCGCAAGGGGCCAATGGGGTATGGGGTAATTGGCAGCCCGACTGATTCTGGTTCAGTTAGTCTAGGTTCGAGTCCTGGTACCCCAGCGCTGCTGGAATTCGCGAGAGTTCCAGACGCTGGATTCTGACGGAGTTCGGCTCCGTCCCTTCGGGGGCGGAGAGTGGTCTTCGGTAGAGTGCAGCTCCTCCGCCCGGCAGGGTGGGGGAGCAAGAGCTAGTTCTGGCCCCGTCGTCTAGTGGCCCAGGACGCCGCCCTCTCAAGGCGGTAGCGCCGGTTCGAATCCGGTCGGGGCTACATCGTGCACAGCCCGTCTCACCAGGTGAGGCGGGCTGTTTCGTTTCTTCGTGCCGGCTCTGCTGGCCCCCGCACCCCGCGATCATGCCGGTGCGACGGTGCCGCTAGACTACAGCCGTACCGCCCGCGAGGGCGGTGAACGGAAAAGTTCTGGCCCCGTCGTCTAGTGGCCCAGGACGCCGCCCTCTCAAGGCGGTAGCGCCGGTTCGAATCCGGTCGGGGCTACAACCAAAGGCTCATCTCGCTCCGCGAGGTGAGCCTTTCTCGTCCCCGCCCCGCCCCCGCGCCCCCACCCCCTGCGCCCCCGCCCCCACCCCCACCCGCCATCCCGCGTTGATCATGGGGTTATAGCCATCGACCTCGGCGTGTCGTGACAATAACTCCATGATCAACGCGGGGAGGGGTGGGTGGGGGCCGTGGGGAGGGGGCTGGGGGCTGGGGGCAGGGTGGGGTCGGGGGCCGGGGTGGGGTTAGTCGCTGTCGCTCCGCTGCGCGAAGCGGCCCTAATCGGGAGGAAGTGGGTCTACTTCCGAGTTAGAGGCCGGATAGGCGTTGGCCGGCTCTTACCACGGCCATGGCGTGGCGTTCGCCGGGGCGCCGGCCCAGGCGCTCGATCGGGCCGGAGATGCTCACCGAGGCGATCACCCTTCCGGTGCGGTCGCGGATCGGGGCGGAGACGCTCGCCACACCGGCCTCCCGCTCGGCGACGCTCTGTGCCCAGCCACGGCGGCGTACCTCGGCGAGTGTGCGGCCGGTGAACTTGCTGCGCGGCAGCAGCGGCATCACCGCCTCCGGCGGCTCCCAGGCGAGCAGGATCTGCGCCGCGGAGCCGGCCGTCATCGGCAGCACCGAGCCGACCGGAACGGTGTCCCGCAGGCCGCTGGCGCGTTCCGCCGCGGCCACGCAGATCCGCTCGTCAGCGCGGCGCAGGTAGAGCTGTGCGCTCTCGCCGGTGGCGTCGCGCAGCGCGGCCAGCAACGGCTCGGCGGCGGTCAGCAGAACGTCCGGTGCGGCATTGGCCAGCTCGCCGAGGCGGGGGCCGGGGCGCCATCTGCCCTGGGTGTCCCGCACCAGCATCCGGTGTATCTCCAGGGCCTGGGCCAGCCGATGTGCGGTGGCTCGGGGCAGCTTGGTGCGATCAACGAGTTCGGCCAGGCTGGCGCCGTCGACGCAGGCGGCCAGGATGACGACCGCCTTGTCGAGAACGCCGACACCGCTCATACTGTGTCCCACAAGCCGAAACTTACCTCCCAGAATTTAGGATGTCCAGATGGTGGGAGTCACTCCTGAGCCGAGGACCCTGGCCGAGAAGGTCTGGGACGCGCACGTCGTACGGTCCGCCGCTGGTGAGCCGGATCTGCTCTTCATCGACCTGCACCTGCTGCACGAGGTGACCAGCCCGCAGGCGTTCGACGGGCTGCGGCTCGCCGGTCGCCGGGTGCGTCGTACCGACCTGACCCTCGCGACCGAGGACCACAACACCCCAACCGGGTACGCCGACCCGGCGTTCCGCCTGCGCCGTGGTGACCTGCTCACCATCGAGGACCCCACGTCGCGTACGCAGATCGAGACGCTGCGGCGTAACTGCGCCGAGTTCGGGGTGCGGCTGCACCCGCTCGGCGACGAAAACCAGGGCATCGTGCACGTGATCGGCCCCCAGCTCGGTGTCACCCAGCCGGGCATGACGATCGTCTGCGGTGACTCGCACACCGCCACCCACGGCGCGTTCGGCGCGCTGGCCTTCGGCATCGGCACCAGCGAGGTGGAGCACGTGCTGGCCACCCAGACGCTGCCGCAGAGCCGGCCGAAGACGATGGCCGTGAACGTCACCGGGCGGCTGGCCCCGGGCGTCACCGCCAAGGACCTGGTGCTCGCGCTGATCACCCAGGTCGGCACCGGTGGAGGGCGCGGGCACATCGTCGAGTACCGCGGCGAGGCGATCGAGGCCCTCTCCATGGAGGGGCGGATGACCATCGCCAACATGTCCATCGAGTGGGGCGCCAAGGCCGGCATGATCGCGCCGGACGAGACCACCTTCGCGTACCTCAAGGGTCGGCCGAACGCGCCGCGGGGCGCGGACTGGGACGCGGCGCTGGCGTGGTGGCGGACGCTGCCCACCGACGACGGCGCGAGCTTCGACGCCGAGGTGACCCTGGATGCCAGCCGGATCACCCCGTTCGTCACCTGGGGCACCAACCCGGGGCAGGGGGCGCCGCTGAGCGCGCCGGTGCCGGACCCGGAGGACTTCCTCACCGACTCGGAGCGCACCGCCGCCCGCCGCGCCCTGGAATACATGGACCTGCGCCCCGGCACCCCGCTGCGCGAGCTGCCCATCGACGTGGTCTTCGTGGGGTCCTGCACCAACGGCCGCCTGGAGGACCTGCGCGCCGCCGCCGACGTGCTGCGGGGCCACCAGGTCGCCGACGGCGTCCGGATGCTCGTGGTGCCCGGTTCCGCAGCCGTCCGGGAGGCCGCCGAGGCCGAGGGACTGGACAAGGTCTTCGCGGACGCCGGGGCTGAATGGCGGTTCGCCGGCTGCTCCATGTGCCTGGGCATGAACCCCGACACGCTGAAGCCGGGCCAGCGCTCGGCCTCCACCTCGAACCGCAACTTCGAGGGCCGTCAGGGCCGGGGTGGGCGTACCCACCTGGTCTCCCCGCCGGTCGCCGCCGCCACCGCCGTGGCCGGCCGACTGGCCGCCCCCGCCGACCTGTAGAAGGGACCGAGGAGATGGACAAGTTCACCACCCACACCGGCACGGCCGTGCCGCTGCGGCGGTCCAACGTGGACACCGATCAGATCATCCCCGCCGTGTACCTCAAGCGGGTGACCCGAACGGGCTTCGCCGACGGGTTGTTCAGCGCGTGGCGGGAAGATCCGACATTCGTTCTCAACGATGAGCGCTATTCCGGCGCGTCGATCCTGATCGCCGGCCCGGAGTTCGGCACCGGCTCCTCCCGGGAGCACGCCGTCTGGGCCCTGCGGGACTGGGGCTTCCGCGCGGTGGTGGCGCCGCGCTTCGGCGACATCTTCCGCGGCAACGCCCTCAAGGAAGGCCTGTTGCCGGTCGAGTTGGAATTGAAAGCCGTCGAGGAGTTGTGGGACCTCATCGAGGCCGACCCGACCACCCCGGTGACCGTCGACCTGACCGCCCGCCAGCTCCGGGCCGGGGACGCCAACTGGTCGTTCCCGCTTGACGACTTCAGTCGCTGGCGGCTGCTGGAAGGCCTCGACGACATTGGACTCACCCTCCGCAACGTCGCCGACATCGACTCCTACGAGGCCCGACGACTGCCGTTCCTGCCCTCCGTGGCATAGCCGTACGCCCGGCCGCACAGCGGATTCCACCCCCATCGGTCCGACCGGTGGGGGTGAATCCGTTACGACACAAGGGCTTTTTTCTACCGAATGTTTGTGTCCCGGCAGCACAGGGCATAACGTGCGCGCAGAATGGCTCGCGAAGAGTCAGTTGCACAATCGGGAGGAAGTCGTGAACAAGGCCGAGCTCATCGAGGCGCTCGCCGTTCGCCTGGGGGACCGGAAGACGGCGACGAACGCCCTAGAGGCGGTCCTCACCGAGGTCCAGGCGGCGGTCACCAAGGGCGAGAAGGTGGCGATCACCGGATTCGGAGCGTTCGAAAAGCGTGTGCGTGGTGCGCGAACAGCGCGCAACCCGCGTACCGGCGAGGCGGTGAAGGTCAAGAAGACATCCGTCCCGACCTTCCGCCCCGGCGCCGGGTTCAAGGAGATGGTGGCCAGCGGCAAGGTGCCGAAGGCCACGGTGGCGACGAAGAAGGCCGCCACCACCACCGCCACGGCGAAGACGGCCGGCACCAAGGCGGCGGGCACCAAGACGACAGGCACGAAGGCGGCGGGCACCAAGGCCACCGCGGCCAAGACGGCCGCCAGTAAGAAGACCGCCCCGGCCAAGGCGAGCAAGACCACCACGGCGACCAAGACGGTCGCCAGCAAGAAGACCGCCCCGGCCAAGGCGAGCAAGACCACCACGGCGACCAAGACGGCCGCCAGCAAGAAGACCACCACCGCGGCGAAGAAGACCACCGCGGCGACCAAGTCGAGCGCGGCGAAGAAGACCACCGCGACGGCGAGCAAGAGCACGGCGGCCAAGAAGGCGCCGGCGAAGAAGGCTCCGGCCAAGAAGGCTCCGGCCAAGAAGGCGGCCAGCAAGCGCTGACCGACCAGCTCCGTCAGGGCGTCCACCCTTGGGTGGACGCCCTTTCGGCGTACGGGGACCGTTGACCCGGTCGGCGCGCTCGCGCAGAATCGCCGTGCCGGTCCCCTCCGCCGGCCCCGCCGACACCGAAATGGGGCGCCGGTGCGCTACCGCCAGGTCACCACCGGGACGCTCGCGCTGGGCGTCATCCTCCTCATCGACGTGCTGCGCATCTGGCTGCCCGGCATCATCACCATCTTCGGTCAGGCGGCGTCCACCCCGGCCGAGCTGATGGGCGCGTTCGCCCTCGGCTGGTTCGTGCTCGCGCTGGGCGCACCCGCGGTGGTTCGCCGGGTCGGCGCCCGCCCGGTCACCGTCGCCGCCGCCGTCGCGCTCGCCGTCGCCCGGCTCGCGCTCACCGCCGCCCCCGGCGGTCGTACGCAGCTCTGGCTGGCCACCGCCGGGCTGCTCGCCGGGCTCGTCTGGTTGGTCGGCGTCGCCGCCGACACCGACCGACCGGTCCCGGGGCTGGCGTTGGGGTTCGCGGTCAACGCGGCCCTGCACGCGGTGCTGGACACCGTCGACCTGGTCTGGCGGGGCGACTGGGTGGCCTGGCTGCTCAGCTCCGTCGCGGTGGCCCTGTTCCTGCTCGGTGCGGCGCGGCTCGGCAGCGGGGACGGTGCGGCGCGGTCCGGTGGCCGGGCGGGCGTCGGTGGGGTTCGGGCCTGGCTGCTGGCCGGACCGGCGCTGCTGCTGGCCGGAATGGTCGCGCTCTCCCCGGCGCTGGCTGAGACCGGAATGTCATACCTGCAGGTCGGCGGTGCGGTGGCGCGCTCGCCGCTGTTCGGCATGGCACCGGTGCCGGTGGCCGTGGCGGTGTTCCTGTGCACCGCGTTGACCCGACCGCAGCGGTGGAGCTGGGTGTACGGGCCGGTGGCGATGGTGGCCGGTGCCGTGCTGTTCGCCCTCGACCAGGGTGACCTGCTCCTCCCCGCCATTCTTCTCGCCGCCGTCGGTCTCGGCGCCTGCCTCGCCCGCACCGACGACGCCAGCCTCCCGAACAGCGACACCGCCGCCGGTACAGCGGACAGTGCCGGTCTCGCTGCTGCCGGTCCGGCTGATGTTGGGGGCGACGAGGGAGTCGACGGGCGGTGGGCGGCTCGCCGGGGGTACGCGGTCGCCGCCGGCATGCTCGTCTTCGCGCTGGGCGCCGTCGGGTACTACTCCGCCTACGACCTCGGCTACCCCAACGCTCCGGTGCCCGTGCTGGTGGCCCTGCTGGTCGCCGTGGTCGCGTTCGCCGCCCGTCCCGTGGTCGACCCGACCCCCGGGCCGTTTCCGCCGCTCCGGGCCGCTGGCGCGGTCACCGCGCTGGCCCTGCTGGCGCCGGTGTTCGCCGACGAGGTGCCGGTCACCAGCAACCGGGAGGGTCCACCGGAGCGGCTGACCGTGGTGGCGTACAACATCCGGATGGGTTTCGGGCTGGACGGCCGGTTGGACCTGGCCGGGCTCACCGACGCCGTCGACGGACAACGACCGGACGTGGTGCTGCTCAGCGAGGTGGACCGGGCCTGGCTGCTCAACGGTGGGCACGACACCCTTGACCTACTGGCCGACCGGCTCGGCATGTCGTACGTCTTCGGGCCGGCCGCCGACCCGGTCTGGGGCGACGCGGTGCTCAGCCGTTGGCCGGTCACCGATCCGCGGACCCTTGCCCTGCCGGCCGTCGGGGCGCCCACCGGCGCGCAGGCGCTCGCCGTCACGCTTGACCTCGGTGACGGCGTCCGCACCGCCGTGGTGAGCACCCACCTGCAACCTCCACCCGGGCGGGGTCCGGTGGTCCAGGCCCGCGCGGTCGCCGACTTCGCCACCGGGTACGCGGCCGGCCGGCCCCTGGTGGTGGCGGGTGACCTGAACACGGAGCCGGGCGACGAGGCGTTCGGACAGTTCACGGCGGCCGGTCTGGTCGACGCGTTGGCGTCGGCCCGACCGCTGGCGACGAGCCCCGCCGACGATCCGCGCGAGCAGATCGACCACGTCTTCGTCTCGCCCGATCTCACCGCGACGAACCCGGTCGCACCACGCGGCACGGCCAGCGACCACCTGCCGGTGGCGGTGACCCTGACCCTGCCACCCCGCTGACCCGGCCGCCCGCGCTACAGGCGGTCGGCGGCGAGCAGCCGGTCGCCGCCGAAGGCGAGCAGCCAACCGCCGCCCTTGGGGGTGCTGAAGTCCTCGTCGGTGCGGCCCGTCAACCGTTGCAGGGCACCCGGCAGCACCTTGCCCTGGCTGCACACCGCCACCTGCCCACCGGCGGTGGCCAACTCCAGCAGCCTCGCGGCGGTGGCGAGGATCTGCTCGTCGGCCTGCTGGCCGGGCTGTGGCTCGTCCAGGTCGCCGCAGATCTCGATCGGCAGGTCGAGCAGCGCGGCGGCCGGGTCCAGTGTCTGCACACAGCGTCGCGGTGACGCCGACATCAGCCGGGCCGGTCGGATCAGGGCCACCAGATCGGCCAGCGCGGCCGCCTGCGCCCACCCCTCGGCGTCCAGGGGCCGGCCGACGTCCGGGCCGGACCAGGTTGCCCGCTTACCGGCGTGCGCGTGCCGGACCAGCGCGACAGTCGCGGTCACCGCCGGCAGCGCGGCGAACGCCGCCAGCACCTCGGCATCGTGCGGGTAGCTGACCAACTGGATCGCGTCGTCCACCGCGAGCCACCGAATGTCGTCCACCTCGGTGTTCGGTTGGAAACCGCCGCGGGCCACCGCGAGCATCGACCAGTAGTCGACGAGCTTGGCCTGCCCCTCGCTGCGATACCGCACCGACGGCAGCCGGACCTGCGGTACGCCCCGGACGTCGGCCTCCTCGGCGACTTCGCGTACGGCGGCGGCCAGCGCGTGCTCACCCGGCTCCAACTTGCCCTTCGGTAGCGTCCAGTCGCCGTAGCGGGGGCGGTGCACCACGCAGACGCGTACGCCCTCGGGGGTCGGCCGCCAGGCCACCCCGCCCGCCGCCCGGATGCCGGTCACGGCAGCCAACTGGTCCGCCGCCGTCGGGTGGCCCGGTGCCAGGCGGCCGGGAAGAGGTCCCTCATCCGGCGTACCGACAGGCGTTCCCGCTCGGCCAGCCGCCCGGCGGTGACCGCCAGTTCGTGGTCGTCCGGCCGCTCGGCGGCGATCTCCAGCCAGGTGTCCGCCGCCACTGCCGCGTCCTGGTGCTCGCCGAGCACGTCCTGCACACCGGCCAGGGCGCGGGACAGCCGGCGTGCACCCTTGCCGACGGTCGTCGCCACCGCGTTCACCGCGTACCGGGTCTGTTTGCCCTCCTTGCGAACGGCGTGCCAGCGCTCGTCCGGCGAATCGGCGTCGAGCCCGTCGACGCCGTCCGGCCCGGTCAGCCGCCGCCAGGGCCGGGCCACCAGCGCGGGCAACGCCTCCGCCGCGGGGGCAGCCGCCGCGCGGGTGAGCCGCGGCGCGCGGGCGGCCAGCACCAGAGCGTCCACCAGGGCCAGGTAGCGGGGGGAGCGCATCGCCTCGTCGATGGCGGCGAGCGCCGGCCCCTGCCGTTGGGCGAGCACCTCGTCCAGCCGGTCCACCGCGCCCTGGTCGAGAGGGCTGAGCGGATCGGCGCTGGCGGTGTCCCGCAACCGCTTGCGCAGCACCTCGGCGTCGCGGGCCGCGCCGAGGACACCCGCCAGCCAACGCAGCTCGTCGCGCAGCGGACGGGACCAGGTCTTGCGGATGAGCGGCTTGAAGGTACGCAGATCACTACGCAGACGCCGACAGGCCACCCGCATCTGGTGCACCGCGGTGTCCCCACTGCCGGCCGGGGCACGCAGCCGGACCAGGGGGTCGTGCGCCAGCAGCCGGCGGATCTCCTTGCGGACCGCTTCGGTCACCACGTCGCCGGCGCTCGCCTCGGCGGTCAGCCCGGCCGGCGCGACCAGGTCCGGATCGGCCTGCGCCGTCGCGCCCAGCGCCCGTACGTGCTTCGGGGTGAACGACCCGCCCTGGGCGCCCGCCTCGCGCAGCACCGCCCCGATGCGGTCGAGCAGCTCGCGGTCGCCGGCCTTGCGCTCCACCTCCAGCTCGCGGAACGTGTCGGTGGTGGCGCCGGAGTCGTCCAGCACGGTCACCCGGTCGTCCACCACCTCGGCGAGCACGGTGCCGGCCTTGTCGCACACCTCGTACGCGTGCCGGACCGTCCGCACGACGACAACCGGGGCCAGCGGGGCGCCTCGGTGCAGGACGGTGACCAGCTCCACCAGCTCCGGTGGTGGCTGCCCCTTCGGCCCGGGGCGGGAGATCTCGTGCCGGACGCCCGGCGTCCCGGTCGGCAACTTCACCGTCCAGGGCAGCTCGTCGCCCTTGCGGTGACGCAGTGAGGCGCCGGCGCGGGCCAGCCGCAGGTCGACGGTGTCGAGATAGCGGGCGACAAGCGTCACCGCCGGCAGCGCCCGGACCCGACCCCCGGCCGGGGCCGTGGCGGCCAGATCCGGCAGCACGTAGGCGTCGTCCACCTCGTACTTCTGCTCCTCCTCGACCATCAGCCCAGCCTATGCGGTGATCGGTCAGCCGGCCGTGCCACCGACGCGGCGCAGCAGCAGTTCCTGCAGATGCGCCCGGGCGTTGTCGTCGACGCTGGTCCGCCGGGTCCAGCTGCCGTCACCGGCCAGCTCGAACGCGTCCACGTCGGGGCTCATCGCGGCCGTCAGCACGTGATCCAGCTCGGCGCGGGCGATCGGGTCGGTCACCTGCACCAGCGCCTCCACCCGACGGTCCAGGTTGCGGTGCATCAGGTCGGCCGAACCCATCCAGAACTCGGCCTCGCCGTTGTTGCCGAACCGGAAGACCCGCGAGTGCTCCAGGAAACGGCCGAGGATCGAGCGGACGCGGATGTTCTCCGACAGCCCGGGCACCCCGGGACGCAGCGTGCACATGCCCCGGATGAGCAGGTCGACGTGGACGCCGGCCTGGGAGGCCCGGTACAGCGCGTCGGTGACCCCCTCGTCGACCAGCGAGTTGACCTTGAACTGGACCAGGCCGGGCATGCCCAGTCGAACGTGGGAGATCTCCCGCTCGATCCGCTCGATGAGCCCGCTGCGAATGCCCTGCGGGGCGACCAGCAACCGCCGGAACGCGGTCTGCCGGCTGTAGCCGGTGAGGACGTTGAACAGATCGGTGAGGTCCGCGCCGATCTCCGGGTCGGCGGTGAGCATGCCGAAGTCCTCGTACAGTCGGGCGGTCTTCGGGTGGTAGTTGCCGGTGCCGATGTGGCAGTAACGGCGGATCTGGTTGCCCTCCTGGCGGACCACCAGCGCGGTCTTGCAGTGCGTCTTCAGGCCGACCAGGCCGTACACCACGTGGCATCCGGCGCGTTCCAGCGTGCGGGCCCAGCCGATGTTGGCCACCTCGTCGAAGCGGGCCTTCACCTCCACCAGCACCACCACCTGCTTGCCGGCGGCGGCCGCGTCGACCAACGCGTCGACGATCGGGGAGTCGCCGCTGGTGCGGTAGAGGGTCTGCTTGATGGCCAGCACGTTCGGGTCGGCGGCCGCCTGCTCGATGAAGCGCTGCACGCTGGTGGCGAACGAGTGGTACGGGTGGTGCACCAGGATGTCCCCGTCGCGCAGGGTGGAGAAGACGCTGCGCGGCACCTCGCCCTCGGCGAGCCGGGGGTGGGTGGAGGGCACGAACGGTGGGTCCTTGAGGTCCGGCCGGTCGGCCTCGCCGTAGACCTGCCACAGCGCGGACAGGTCCAGCAGGCCGGGCACCCGCAGGACGTCCTGGTCGTCCATGTCCAACTCGCGGACGAGCAACTCCAGCACGTGGTCGGAGATGGACGCGGCCACCTCCAGGCGCACCGGCGGGCCGAACCGCCGCCGGGCCAGCTCCCGTTCCAGGGCCTGCAACAGGTCCTCGTCGCGGTCCTCGTCGACCTCCACCTCGGCGTTGCGGGTGACCCGGAACAGGTGGCACTCGACCACCTGCATGCCGCTGAACAGCTGGCCCAGGTGCACCGAGATCAGATCCTCCACCGGCAGCATCCGCACGCCCGGCTGGTCCCGGTCCACGCGGACGAAGCGGGGGACGTTGTTGGGCACCTTCACCCGGGCGAACAGCTCCGAACCGCCATCGGGGTCGCGAACCGCCACCGCCAGGTTCAGCGAGCGCCCCGAGATGTACGGGAACGGGTGCGCCGGGTCCACCGCGAGCGGGGTCAGCACCGGGAAGATGTGCTCCCGGAAGTAGGTGCGCAGGCGTTCCCGCTCCGGGTCGCCCAGCTCAGCCCAGCGCAGGATGCGGATGCCCTCGTCGGCCAGCTTGGGCAGCACGTCGTCGACGAAGCAGGCGGCGTGGCGGGCACCCAGTGCCCCGGTGCGCTCGGCGATCAGCTCCAACTGGGTCCGCAGTGGCAGCCGGTCCCCGCCGCGTACCGGCAGGCCGGCGGAGAGCCGCCGCTTCAGCCCGGCGATCCGCACCATGTAGAACTCGTCCAGGTTGCTGGCGAAGATCGCCAGGAACTTGGCCCGTTCCAGCAGCGGGGTGCGCTGGTCCTCGGCCAGGGTGAGCACCCGGGCGTTGAAGTCGAGCCAGGACAGCTCCCGGTTGAGGAACCGGTCCTCCGGCAGCGGCGTCGGCGGCGCGGCGTCCTCGTCCTCGTCGCCGGCACCGGTCGGCAGGTCGTCCGGCAGGACCTGGTGGACGCCCCCGGCGGTCGGGCCGGTCGCCTCGACGGTCGGCCCGGGGTCGAGGACCTCGTCGAGCCCGGAGGAGGCGCCGCCGGGATCGTCGGCGAGGGTGTCGGCGCGGGCGGCGCCGGCCCGTTCGGCGCGGGTCGGGCGGAAGCGGCCGTCGGTGCCGCGCGTACGGGAGCCGTTGCGGAGGTCGGTGGCGGGCGGGTGGGCCGGGTGCTCGCGAGGGGTGCTCACCCGCTCATAATCACCCGATTACGGTTAACGCAAAATGAACTTGGGCCCGCCGGCTCAGATCATCGTCGGCAATGTCACCCGGACGACCTCTCCGTCGGGATCGGTGTCGATGCGAACCCGCTGGCCGAGCCGGAGCAGCCGCAGCCCGGAGGCGTCGAAGGCCCGGGCGGGGAAGCGCATCTCGGTGCCGTCGTCGAGCAGCAGGACACCGCTGCGCGTCGCCGCGTCGTAGCTGGCCACCGTGCCTTGCATGCTGGCACCGTACACCCGGCGGTCGGGCTGGGCGGGTCACCCCGTCGAGCGGGCCGGGCGGGCGGCGGTGACCAGTGCGGCGGTGCGCGGCCCCAGCCCGAGCCGGGCGGCGGCGGTCAGGTCCGCGGCGGTGTCCACGTCCCGGCGCAGGCTGGGCCAGTCGCCGTTGAGTGGCAGCGCCCCGCTCGCCGCGTGCGCGACCGCCGAGCCCACCCCGAAGCGGGGGTCCAGCGGTACCGCCGGCGGCGCGGTGAGCAGCACGGTGCCGGTGCCCGGCGCGTCGGGCACGAAACGGCGTACCACTTCTCGCCCGTTCTGTGCCGCGAGCAGCGCGCCGGCCAGCTCGGCCGGGCGTAGCGCCGGCAGGTCCGCCGTGAGCCCGGCCACCCACCCGGTGGTCGTTCCGGCCGCGCCGTGCCGGAACGCGGCGTTCAGTCCGGCGGCCGGCCCGTCGGGCAGCACCCGCGCGCCGGCGGACCGCGCCGCCGCCGCCACCCGGTCGTCGTCGGTCACCACCAGGGCCTCGGCGACCGCCGGGCAGGCCAGCACCGCGCGGAGCGTGTCGGCCGCCAGGGCCAGCGCCAGCTCCTCGTGGGGTACGCCCGGCAGAGCGCCCCGCAGCCGGCTCTTGGCCGCCGCCAGATGCTTCACCGGCACCACCACGGCCCACCTCGGCTGACTCACGCCCGCAATCCTGCCAGCCCGACGGCGGGACCCTCGCTGGCCGTACCGGGGGCGAGCAGGCATGATTTCCGCTGCGGGTGTCGCGGGCGGGGTTTCGCGGCGGGTTGGGGCGCGACGAGGAGGCAGAGTGGCACGGCGGAGGCTGGGGTTCTGGCAACGGTTCGCCGTGGGGCTGGTGAAGCCGGTGATGACCGTGTGGACCCGGCGGACCTGGCGTGGCCAGGAGCACCTTCGACGCGACGGCGGCATGATCATCGTGGCGAACCACATCTCGCACGCCGACCCGCTGGTCTCCGCACACTTCATCTACGATTCCGGGCGCTGGCCGCAGTACCTGGGCAAGGCCAGTGTGTTCCGGGTGCCGGTGGTCGGGTGGATCCTGCACCGGTGCCGGCAGATCCCGGTCGAGCGGGGCAGCGTCGACGCGGTCCGCTCACTGGACTCCCTGGTCGCCGCGCTCGACCAGGGAGGCGCCGTGGTGATCTACCCGGAGGGCACCACCACCCGGCAGCCCGAGCTGTGGCCGATGAGAGCCAAGACCGGTGCCGCTCGGCTGGCCCTGGCCACCGGCGCTCCCGTCGTACCGGTGGTGATGTGGGGACCGGAGCGGCTCTTCGACCCCCGGACGAGCCGCGTCAACCCGCGCCCCCGGATTCCGGTGACAGTTGTCGCCGGGGAACCGATCGACCTGAGCCGGTGGGCGGACGCCCAGCCGACCCGGGCCACCCTCGAGGAGATGACGGACACCATCATGTTGCGGCTGCGGGACATGCTCGGCGAGGTCCGCGGCGGCACCCCGCCGCCGCTGTGGGAGCGACCGGCCCGGTCCTCCGGCGGGCACGAGCAGCAGGGCGAGGCGGCGTGAGCGGGCGAAGCGTCACCTCGGGCACCGGGGTCGCCCCGACGCGCTCCGGAGCGGTCGCGTGACCGGCCACGTCGCCGTGCTCGGTGCTGGTTCCTGGGGCACCGCGTTCGCCAAGATCCTCGCGGACGCGGGGCGGGACGTGACCGTGTGGGCCCGTCGCGCGCCGGTCGCCGAGAGCATCCGCACCGAGCGCCGCAACCCGGAGTACCTGCCCGGTGTGCTGCTGCCGGCTCGGGTCACCGCCACCGCCGACGCGGCCGAGGCGATCACCGGCGCCGAGGTGGTGGTGCTGGCCGTGCCGTCGCAGACCCTGCGCGGCAACCTCGCCGAATGGGCCGGTCACCTGCACCCCGACTCAACCCTGGTGTCGCTGATGAAAGGTATCGAACTCGGCACCACCAAACGGATGAGCGAGGTCATCGTGGAGACCGCCGGGGTCGCCGCGGACCGGGTGGTCGTGGTCTCCGGCCCGAACCTGGCTCCGGAGATCGCCGCCGAGCAACCCGCCGCGACAGTTGTCGCCGGGACGAACAGCCACCGCACCGTTCTCGTGCAGTCGTCGATCCGGACGCCCTACCTGCGCCCGTACACGAACGACGACGTGATCGGATGTGAGCTGGGCGGGGCCGTCAAGAACGTGATCGCCCTGTCGTACGGCATCGCCACCGCGATGGGTTTCGGCGACAACACCCGGGCCATGCTGATGACCCGGGGGCTGGCCGAGACGGCCCGGTTGGGCGTGGCACTCGGCGCGGACCCGATCACCTTCGCCGGCCTCGCCGGCATGGGTGACCTGGTCGCCTCCTGCTCGTCCCCGCTGGCCCGCAACCGCACCTTCGGCGAGCACCTGGGCCGGGGGGAGACGCTGGAACAGGCCCAGGCCGCCACCCGGCAGACCGCCGAGGGCGTGAAGAGCTGCCTGGCGATCCGCGACCTGGCCCGGGCGCACGGTGTGGAGATGCCGATCACCGAGCACGTCGAGCGGATCTGCCACGAGGGGATGGACCCGCGCCTCGCCGTGGACACGCTGATGAGCCGGACCGCCAAGCCCGAGTCGTACGAGTGAGGTACCGATGAGCGAACTGGGTGACGGCACCCGCTGCGTACGCGCCGGCCTGCCCGAGCCGGCGCCGGGGGACCCGTTCCTGCCCGGGCCGGTCTTCGCCGCGCCGTACCACCTCGACCCGTGGCAGGGCCAGGGCGAGTCGCCGAACGGCTACGGCCGCCCGGACAACCCGACCCGGCGGCTGCTGGAGGCGGCCGTGGGCGAGTTGGAGGGCGGGGACTGCCGGGTCTTCGCCAGCGGCCAGGCCGCCATCACCGGGGCACTGCTCACCCTGCTGCGCCCGGGGGACACCGTGGTGCTGCCCGCCGACGGTTACTTCCCGGTCCGGGCGTTCGCCACCTCCGTGCTGGAGACGATCGGCGTGCGGGTGCTCTTCGTGCCGACCGTGGGGCCGTACCCGTCCTTCGAGGGGGTCCGGCTGGTGCTGGTGGAGACCCCGGCGAACCCGGGTCTGGACGTGGTCGACGTGGCCGCCCTGGCCGAGCGGACCCACGCCGCCGGCGCCCTGCTCGCGGTGGACAACACCACGGCCACCCCGCTCGGTCAGCGCCCGCTCGACCTCGGCGCCGACCTGGTGGTGGCCTCCGGCACCAAGGCGCTCACCGGCCACTCCGACCTGCTGCTGGGCTACCTGGCCAGCCGGTCCGCCGAGGTGATCGAGGCGGTGACGGTCTGGCGTACCGGCACCGGTGCGGTCCCGGGCGCGTTCGACGCCTGGTTGGCACACCGGTCGCTGGCCACCCTCGACCTGCGTCTGGCCCGGCAGAGCGCGAACGCGGCCGCCGTCACCGACCTGCTCGCCAGCCGGTCGGACGTGACCGGGCTGCGCTGGCCGGGGCGGCCGGACGACCCGGCGTACCCGGTGGCCTCGGCGCAGATGCGCCGGATGCCCGGGGTGCTCTCCTTCGACCTGGGTACCGCCGACCGGGTGGGCCGATTCGTCGAGGCCGCCCGGTTGGTGGCGGCGGCGACCTCCTTCGGTGGCCTGCACACCACCGCGGACCGGCGGGCGCAGTGGGGTGACGACACCGCGCCCGGCTTCGTCCGGTTGTCCTGCGGTGTCGAGGACACGCCCGACCTGGTGGCCGACATCGCCGCCGCCCTGGACGCGGCCGGACCGCTCTGAGGGGGCCTGTGACAGTCACCGATCGGCCTGCCCTGGTACGCCGACTGCGTGCGGCCGGCTGCGTCTACGCCGAGGACGAGGCCGATCTGCTGCTGGCCGCCGCCGACTCCCCGGCGACGTTGGTCGACCTGACCGACCGTCGGGTGGCCGGCGAGCCGTTGGAGTACCTGCTCGGCTGGGCGGAGTTCTGCGGTCTGCGGATCGCCGTCGACGCGGGCGTCTTCGTGCCCCGCGGTCGGACGGCTCTGCTGGTCGAGGTGGCGGCCGGGTTGACCGGGCCGGCGCCGGCGGTGGTCGATCTGTGCTGCGGCTCCGGGGCCACCACCGTCGCATTGGCGCATCGGCTCGCGCCGCGCTGGCTGGCCGCCGCCGACATCGACCCGGCGGCCGTGGCGTGTGCGCGCCGCAACCTCACCGGCCTGTCCGCCGAGGTGTACGAGGGTGACCTGTTCGCGCCCCTGCCCGCCCGATGGCGGGGTCGGCTGGACCTGGTGGTGGCCAACGCCCCGTACGTGCCGACCGACGCGGTGGCGCTGATGCCGCCGGAGGCGCGGCTGCACGAGGCCCCGGTGGCGCTCGACGGCGGTCCGGACGGGCTCACCGTGCTGCGCCGGGTGGGTGTCGGGGCGGCCGACTGGTTGGCCCCCGGTGGGCACCTGCTCGTCGAGGTGGGCGTCACGCAGGTGGACGCGCTCTGCGCGGCGTTCGAGGCAGCCGGCCTGGTGCCGGACGTGCGGCAGGACGACGACCTGGACGGCACTGCGGTGACCGCGCGACGTCCCGACTGAGTGCGCGTCGCGGATGGCACCGCGTTGGGCCGCCGCTCGGCGGAAGCCACGGCCTGGCCGGACCAGTTGGTGGCCCCTTTGCTCTGCTTCAACCCACGCAACGAACGCCTGCCGGCATTGGTGCGCCGGTTGAAGCAGAGCAAAGGACGCGTCAGGGGAGGGCAGGGGACGCGACCTGGCGGCGACACTACGGAACTCTCGAAACTCGTCGCGTCACGCGCGGAACCTGACTTTGTGGTCAAACGGGACGTGCGGTACGCCTGCCGGTGCCTCTGCCAGCAAGCGGGTGGCCGGGCGTGGCGGGGAAGAGGGGTTGGCACTAGCCTCGGCTCACACTCATGACGGGCGGGAGGCGGTTTTCGGTGGGCAGCGCAGGGGTGCCGGTGGTCGTCGGGCTGGACAACGGCGGCACCAGCAACAACGCCACCGTGCTGACGGTGGACGGCCGCTTCCTGGTGGACGGGCTGTTGGAGATCCCCAGCGAGGTGCGGTCCGGGCCGGAGGCGGCGATCGAGGCGCTGGCCCGAGCGCTGGACGGCGCACTGGCGCAGACCGGCGTGCCGCGCGAGCTGGTCCGGGCGGTCGGGCTGGACACTCCCGGCCCGGCCAGCGCCGACGGCGTCATCTCGTCGCGGGGTTCCACGAACTTCTCCCAGCCGGCGTGGCGGGGCTTCGACGTGCGGGGCGCATTGGAGCGACGGCTCGGCCTGCCGGTGGTCTACCACAACGATGGCAACGCGGCCGCGCTCTACGCCCACCACGTGCACTTCGGCGACGACGCGATGAGCCGCTCGTCGGTCTCCGCGATCGTCGGCACCGGCCTCGGCGGCGGTGTGGTCGAGAGCGGTCGGGTGATCGCCGGCGCCGCCGGGATGGCCGGGGAGCTTGGTCACGTGCACATCCCGCTGGGCGGGCTGCTCGGCCCGGGGCAGTCGGAGCCCACCTGCGCCTGCGGCTTCACCGGGGACGTGGAGAGCATCGCCTCGCTGACCGGCATCGAACGCAACCTGCTGCCGTACTGGCTGACCCGCTATCCCGACCACCCGCTCGTCGCCGAGCCGGTGGCCCGGGCGGCGAAGTTGGTCCGGGGGTACGGCGAACGGGGGGACGCCCTCGCGCGGGACCTCTTCACCCAGCAGGCGATGGCGTTGGGCCGGCTGTTCACCGTCGCGGCGAACTTCACCGATCCGCACGCGTACTTCGTCGGTGGTGGGGTGGTCGAGGCGGCAGCGGAGTTCCGTGACTGGTTCCTGGCGACGGTCCGTGAGCACACCGTGCTCCGCGAGGAGCAGGCGGCGGTCGCGACCTTCGCGCTGGTGCCGGAGCGGGACATGGCGGGTGCCCGGGGCGTGGCGATCGCCGCGTTGGAGGCGCTGCGTGCCGTCCCGGAGCCCCGGCCGCTGGTCGCCTGAGACCGGCCCCGCCCCGGCCGCCGCGCCGAGTGGTCGACGGCGCGGCGGCCGGGGCGGCGGGTGCTGGCGCAGCCGGTCGGATCAGCGCCTCGGCCTCCCGATCAGCCCAGAGGCGGCGCCTGGGCGAAGGCGGCCCAGGCGGCCGGCGGGAACAGCAACGCCGGCCCGGACGGGTCCTTGGAGTCGCGGACGGCCACCAGCCGCGGGATGGCGGCCACCTCCACGCAGGCGCCCTGGTCGCCGCTGCGGCTGCTCTTGCGCCACGCCGCCGCGGCGATGGCCGCTGTGATCGTCGGTGTCATCGGTCCTTACCGTCCCTTCAGGGTTGTCAGGAGCATTCCGCGGCTGTCCGCCGGGCTGAGCGCCACGCTTCGGAGATGCTCCATGATCTTGGTGCAGGTACGTGTCTCGCCGGCGCGGTCGAGGATCATCTGACCCGCCACGGTCTCCACCGACGCGATGATCGGGTCTTCCGGGTCGGCGAACTCGAGGATGTGCAGGGAACCCCGGGTGCCCCGGTGGTAACCGGCGGAGAGCGGGATCACCTGGACGCTGATGTTCGGCAGCTCGGCCATCTTGACCAGGTGCCGGAGTTGCCCGTTCATCACCGACTGGTCGCCGACCGGGCGTAGCAGCGCGCCCTCGTCGATGATCGCGTCGAGGATGGGTGGTTGGTCACCGGTGAGCCGCTGTTGCCGGTCGAGCCGGACCTTGACCCGCTGCTCCACCAGGTCGTCGCCGAGGGTGTGCGGCCCGCCGCGCATCACGCCTCGGATGTAGTCCGCGGTCTGGAGCAGACCGGGCACCACGGAGGGCTCGAAGTTGGCGATGGCGGTCGCCTCGGCCTCCAGCGCGATGAAGTCGATGGTGCGGGGATCCAGTAGGTAGGAGTACGACACCCACCAGCCCGGTTTGCGGGCGTCCTTGGCGAGTTGCACGGCCGCGGACACCTCCTCGGCGCCCACCCCGTACGACGTGAGCAGCGCGCGCACGGTGGCCGGGGTGATCAGGGTCTGGGCGTTCTCGTAGCGGGAGAGGGTGCTGCGGGTGCTGTTGATCTCATCGGCGGCGGTTTCCAGCGTCAGGCCGGCGGCTTCCCGGTGGTGGCGCAGGGCGATGCCGAGCCGGCGGGCACGGGCTGTCTTCGGGGCCATGCATCGATGGTCGCACACATCGATGGGAACGTCTGCATGGGAGGAACCTCGACGAGAGTTGCATTCATAGCCGTGAACGTGTCAATCTGTTAGCGCGTCCTCACCGCCGGTTGTCGTGGCGACGGTGGTGGTGAGCGACCGGAGGGATGGGGCGCGCGGCGATCGGGTTTCTCCCCCGTGCCCGATCGTCGCGTGCCGCGCCATCCCGGCCCGCCGGAAGGAGACGACGACGTGCGTACCGTTCCGGAGTCCTGTGCCGTTCACCCGGTCAGCCGCTGATGACCCGCTTCCTGGTGGTGCTCACCGACGTGCGTCCGGTCGAGGGCGTCGACCGCGACGAGCGGACCGTGCCCGAGCGGCGGCGGCAGGTGGTCGGTGCCAGCAGCCGGGAGGCCGCCGACCGGATCGCCGGAGCGTTCATGGCGCTGGGGATGGTGCGCGCCGGCCGGCAGCGGGTGAAGGTCATCGCGGTCGGCCGCCGCCACTCCCGCGACTGAGCACCTACGGCCACCCATCCACCGCACGGCAATAGTCCCATCACGCACCGTATATGCTCCGCTGACCGATCGCCGTGTCGCGCCGTGGCTCGCCGGGTATCGCCTCGCCCCATCGCCACGCACAGTAAGGTCAACCGGGTGAGCGCCATCGGCGAGCACGACCAGCCGCAGTCGCGTACGAAGAGGTGACCGGAGTGACCACCCCAGGCAAAACCCGCGTGGCGATCGTCTTCGGCGGCCGCAGCCCGGAGCACGGCATCTCCTGCGTCAGCGCCGGCAGCGTGTTCGGCGCGCTCGACCCGGACGAGTTCGAGGTGGTGCCGGTCGGCATCACCCGAGCCGGCCAGTGGGTGCTGACCAGCGGAGACCCCGCCCAGCTCGCGATCGACGCCCGTCGGCTGCCGGAGATCACCGCCGACTCCGGGGACGACATCGTGCTGCGTGCCGACCCGACCGGCAACGGCCTGATGGTGCTCGACCCGACCGAAGGCCCCCGGGTGCTGGCCGACGTCGACGTGGTCTTCCCGGTGCTGCACGGCGCGTACGGCGAGGACGGCACCATCCAGGGAATGCTGGAGATGGCCGGCATCCCCTACGTCGGTGCGAACGTCTTCGCCTCCGCGGCCGCCATGGACAAGGAGTTCACCAAGAAGCTCTGCGCCGTCGAGGGCATCCCGGTCGGCACGTACGCCGTGCTGCGCAGCGGGATGACACTCAGCGAGCAGGACAAGGAGCGGCTCGGCCTGCCGGTCTTCGTCAAGCCGTCCCGGGCCGGATCGTCCTTCGGAGTCAGCAAGGTCACCGACTGGGCGGATCTGGACACCGCGGTCGCCGCCGCCCGGCAGTTCGACCCCAAGGTCATCATCGAGTCCGCGATCGTCGGCCGCGAGATCGAGTGCGGCGTGCTGGAGGGCGAGGCCGGTGGCACGCCCGAGGCGTCCGTCCTGGCCGAGGTGCGGGTCGTCGCGGACCACGACTTCTACGACTTCGAGGCGAAGTACCTCGACGACTCCTGCGAGTACGACATCCCGGCCGAACTGCCGGAGCGGGTGACCCGCCAGGTGCAGGAGTACGCGGTCCGCGCATTCACCGCGCTGGACTGCGCCGGCCTGGCCCGGGCCGACTTCTTCGTCACCCCCGAGCTGGACGTCTATCTCAACGAGATCAACACGATGCCCGGGTTCACCCCGACGTCGATGTTCCCGCGGATGTGGGCGGCCTCCGGCCTGGAGTACCCGAAGTTGGTCAACCGGCTGATCCGTACCGCCCAACGGCGCGGCGTCGGCCTGCACTGAGCCACCCGGTCCCCCCGCGCAGCAGCCCAGTCGGCGTGGCGTGGGGGGTCAGCTCAGCGTTGGCAGCCGGACGGAATGGCGCCGCCGGAGGGCACGCTCGCCACGATCGTGCTGGAGATCGACGGCACCCACTGCAACGGCTGCGCGTACGCCCGCGGGACCCGCACCTCGATCGACGTCTCGCGGTCGACGGTGGTGAGCACCGTCTGCTCGCCCTGCTCGGCCAGGTGCCAGCAGACCCGGTTGACCGTCCAGACCTCGTCGGTGGCGGGGAAGGTCGGCTCGGTGCCGCCGCAGGCCACGGTGAGCGCGGGGTCGCCGTACGCCGCGTTCTGCTCCGGGCCGGCGGTGACCGGCCGCTGGGCCAGGTCGCGGATGCTCGTCGGCAACTGGGAGAGCAGAGCCCGGCAGACCGTCGCCGGGCGGGCGGCCAGCGCCGGGGCGGCCATCTCCACCGGTGCGGTGGACTGCACCCGGGCGGTGGTCGCGGACGGCGACGGCGTGGCGGCCGGTGCGTCCGGGGTGAGCTTGGTGAAGGCCAACACGGCCACCAGCAGCGTGATCGGCAGCGCGATCAACGTGGCCAGCAGGGCGGCGCCCCGAATGGTCCGGTCCCGCCCGGCCGGCGCGGCGGCGGTCGGGTCGGCCGACGCCCCGGTACCGTCAGCCGGCTCGGGTGTCCCGTCGGACTCGTCGCGCGCGCCGTCGTCGTCCACCGCAGCGGAGGAGTTCGTCATCTCGTCCACCTACAGCCGCACCACCGAACACGTGAGGGTGCGGGTGATGCCGGGCACCATCTGCACCTTGCTGACAATGAGTTTGCCGAGTTCGTCGACGGTGTTCGCCTCGGTGAGGACGACCACGTCGTACGGACCGGTGACGGCGTCGACGCGCACCACGCCGGCGAGGTCCGCGATGAGACCCGCCACGTCACGTGCGCGGCCCACCTCGGTCTGGATGAGGATGTACGCCTGTACCACGACTAGACCTCCGTCCGTCGCCGCCCGGGAGCGGCCCGAAGGGTGAAACTACCTTACGGACCAGGTCTGATCCCTATCGGTCGTCAAGGAGCAGCGGTGAGCGAGCACGGCGGGGCCGGGCGGAACGGGCGGAACGCCGGCGGCGGTGCCAGCGTGTCCGGGATCGGGGAGTTCGGGCTGATCGACAAGATCACCGCCCGACTGACGTACGGGCCGACGACCCTGCTCGGCCCGGGCGACGACGCGGCGGTGGTGGCCGCGCCGGACGGACGGGTGGCGGCCTCCACGGATGTTCTGGTCGACGGACGGCACTTCCGGCGGGACTGGTCCTCCGCCCGTGACGTCGGACACCGGGCGGCGGCGGCCAACCTGGCCGACATCGCGGCGATGGGGGCCACCCCGACCGCCCTGCTGGTCGCCCTCTGCATGCCGGCGGACCTGGACACCGGCTGGGCGGAGGAGTTGGCCGACGGCCTCTCCGCCGAGGCGGCCACGGTCGGCGCGAGCGTCGTCGGCGGCGACATGTCGGCCAGCCCCACCCTGACCGTCGCGGTCACCGCGCTGGGCGACCTCGCGGGCCGCCCGCCCGTGCTGCGCTCCGGTGCCCGACCCGGGGACGTGCTCGCCCTGGCCGGGCGCACCGGGTACGCGGCAGCCGGCCTGACCGTGCTCACCCGGGGCTTCCGCACTCCCCGGCTGCTGGTCGAGGCGTACCGGCGGCCGGAGGTGCCCTACCCGGCCGGCCCGCAGGCCGCCCGGCTCGGCGCCACCGCGATGATCGACGTGTCGGACGGGCTGCTCGCCGACCTCGGGCACGTGGCGGCGGCCAGCGGCGTCGCGATCGACGTGCGCCGCGACGCGTTCGAGGTGCCCCGGCAGATGGCCGACGCGGCGCGGGCGCTCGGCGTCGACCCGTACACCTGGATCCTCGCCGGTGGCGACGACCACGCGCTGGCCGCGACCTTCCCGCCGGCGGTGGTGCTGCCGTCGGACTGGCGGCCGATCGGGATGGTCACGGACGGTGTTGGCGTGACGGTCGACGGTGCGCCCTACGACGGCCCGGCCGGCTGGGACCACTTCCGGTGACGCCCGGCGCCGGTCGTATTCTGGGTACCGTGAGTGAGATTGAGATCCGGACCGTGCGGTTCGACGCACCGGTGGCGCAGCAGTTGATCAACGCCGCACTGGGCGACCTCGCTGTCCGCTACGGGGGCTCCGGTGACGACACCCCGGTCGACGCCACCGAGTTCGAGCCGCCCGACGGCGCGTTCCTCGTCGCCTACCTGGCCGGCGAGCCGGTCGGCTGCGGAGGCTGGCGCAGCCACGGCGCGGACACCGCCGAGCTGAAGCGGATGTACACCGCCCCGGCGGCGCGGGGGCGGGGCGTGGCCCGCGCGGTGCTGGCTGCCGTCGAACGTTCGGCCCGCGAGCAGGGCCGCAAGCGGGTGGTCCTGGAGTGCGGCGACAAGCAGCCCGAGGCGATCGCCATGTACGGCTCCACCGGTTACGAGCGGATCCCGAACTTCGGCTTCTACAAGGACTCGGAGGGCTGCGTCTCCTTCGGCCGCACGCTCTGACCGGCGGCGTTCGGCGGGCACACGACACAGCCGGCGGACCTCAGGGTCCGCCGGCTGAGCCGTACGAGAAGTGTGTGGTGCCGCCGCGTCAGGCGCGGGTGACCTTGCCGGCCTTGATGCACGAGGTGCAGACCTGCAGCTTCTTGGTGTTGCCGCCACCGGCCGGGGTGCGCACCGACTGGATGTTCGGGTTCCAGCGGCGGTTGGTCTTCTTCTTGGACCAGGGCACGTTGTGGCCGAAGCCCGGCCCCTTGCCACAGACGTCGCACACGCTAGCCACGGGATACTCCTGGGATTGAAACGTTCATGAGGTTGTCGGCAGAGGTGCTGCACGGGCAACCGCGTCAGCCTACCCGATGTCCCGCCGAGGTGACCAACCGCCCTGGCCCGGTGAAACGGCCGCTCCTCCGCGAGTGGGTGGTGGTCGGCCCGCCGGGTGACGGCGGTGGTTCCGGCGGCAACTGTACCTGGAGGGCGGATCCCGTCCGTCCGGGCCAGGGGGTGGGCCTGCCGCGCGCGGGGGCAACCGGACACGCCGGACGAGCCCGGCGCGTGTCGGTGCGCGCCAGTAGGCTTCGGGCCGTGCTGGACACCCTCGACGCCGCCGCGGTGCGCCGTTGGTGCGCGGGTGGGTTGGCCGCGCTGAAGCGTCACCAGGGCGAGATCGACCAGCTCAACGTCTATCCGGTGCCCGACGGCGACACCGGCACCAACCTGGTGCTCACCCTCACCTCCGCCCAGCAGGCACTCGCGATGGATCTGGACACCCTCCCCGACAGCGGCCCGACGGCGCACGGGCACGCGCTGCGGCTGATGGCCCAGGGCGCGTTGCTCGGCGCCCGGGGCAACTCCGGGGTGATCCTGTCGCAGATCCTGCGAGGTTTCGCCGACGAGGTCGCCGTGGCACCGGCGGTGCGCGGCCGGGAGTTGGCCGCCGCGCTGCGGTCCGGCGCCGCCGCCGCGTACACCGCGGTTGCCCGGCCGGTCGAGGGCACGCTGCTCACCGTGGTCGCGGCGGCCGCTGCCGCAGCCGAACGGGCGGACAGCGACGACCTGGTGGCGGTGGCCCAGGTCGCGGCGCGGGCGGCGGCCGAGGCCCTCGCCCGGACCCCGGAGCAGCTGCCGGCGCTGGCCCAGGCCGGTGTGGTCGACGCGGGTGGGCGTGGGTTCTGCGTGCTGCTCGACGCTCTGGTCGAGGTGCTGACCGGGCAGAGCGCCGGCCGGCCGGCACCGACGCCGCGCACCGCCCGTCCGGCGGCCACCGTCGCCCGGGAGACCGGTTCCGACGAGTACGCCTACGAGGTGCAGTTCCTGCTCGATGCCCGGTCCGAGGCGGTGGCCGGGATGCGACGGGCGCTCGACGCACTGGGGGATTCGCTCGTCGTCGTCGGCGACGGGCGTGAGCCGGAGGGCACCTGGAATGTGCATGTGCACGTCAACGACGTGGGCGCGGCTGTCGAGGCGGGCGTCGCGGCCGGCCGCCCGTACCGGATCTCGGTGACCCGGTTCGCCGACCAACCGGAGCCGCCCCGCGGCCCGGTCTCGGACGGCCGGGCAGCGGTGGTGGTGGCCACCGGCGGCGGCATCGCCGAGTTGTTCGCCGCGGAGGGCGCCAGCGTGGTGCCGGGCAACCCCTCCACGGGTGAGCTGCTCGACGCGATCCGCGGCACCGGCGCGGCCCGGGTGGTGGTGCTGCCCAACGACCCCGACACGGAGGCGGTGGCGAACGCGGCAGCCCGCGAGGCCCGTCGGCACGGCATCACGGTGAGCGTGGTGCCGACCCGCTCGCCGGTGCAGGCGCTGGCCGCCCTCGCTGTCCGCGACGGCGACCGCCGCTTCGAGGACGACGTGATCGCGATGGCCGAGGCCGCCGGGGCCTGCCGTTATGCCGAGGTCTGCCACGCCGGGCGCGAGGCGCTGACCGTGGCCGGCCCGTGCCGTCCGGGCGATGTGCTGGCGCTGGTCGAGGGGGAGGTGCACCTGATCGGCACCGACCTCACCGACACCTGCGCCGCCGTTGTCGACCGGATGCTCGGCGGCGGTGGCGAGATGGTCACCCTGCTGTCCGGGCTGGACGCCCCGGCCGGGCTCACCGATGCCGTCCGCGCGCACGTCGCGCGACGTTGGCCGTTCGTCGAGGTGCACGCGTACCCGGGCGGCCAGCCGTTCTATCCGCTCCTGGTAGGGATCGAATGACCGAACCATCCACCGTCGACACTCCGCTGAAGAAGCTGGTCGGGGACAAGACAGCCAAGGCGCTGGCCGCGCACCTCGACCTGCACACGGCGGGTGACCTGGTCTACCACTTCCCGCGTCGCTACGACGAGCGGGGCGAGCACACGGACATCCGCTCGCTGGACGTCGGCGAGCAGGTCACCGTGCTGGCCCAGGTGCAGCGCACCGCCGTACGCCCGATGCGGCAGCGACGGGGCAACCTGCTGGAGGTGACCGTCGGTGACGCCTCCGGTGGATCGCTGACGTTGACCTTCTTCGGCAACCAGGCGTGGCGTGAGCGGGAACTGCGCCCCGGCCGGTGGGGGCTGTTCGCCGGCAAGGTCACCGAGTTCCGGGGCAAGCGGCAGCTCAACGGCCCGGAGTACGTCCTGCTCGGTGAGGGTGGTGACGGCGAGGTGGCGGCCAGCGACGAGATCGAGGAGTTCGCCGGTGCGCTGATCCCCGTCTACCCGGCCGCCGCGGCCGTGCCGACCTGGGTGATCGCGCGTTGCGTGCGGGTCGTGCTGGACACGTTCACCCCGCCGGACGATCCGCTGCCGGACGGCGTGCGGGCCAGCCGCAAGCTGGTCGGGCTCGGCACCGCCCTGACGGAGATCCACCGGCCGTCCAGCAAGGAGGCACTGCACCGGGCGCGGCGGCGGCTCAAGTGGGACGAGGCGTTCGCCGTCCAGGTGACGCTTGTGCAGCGCAAGCACCGGGCGGCCGACTGGCCGGCGAAGGCCCGCGAGGCCCACCCGGGTGGGCTGCTGGACGCCTTCGACGCCCGACTGCCGTACGAGCTGACGGACGGTCAGCGTGACGTCGGCGTGGAGATCGCCGGGGATCTGGCCAACCCGCACCCGATGCACCGGTTGTTGCAGGGTGAGGTGGGCTCGGGCAAGACGGTGGTGGCGTTGCGGGCGATGCTCCAGGTGGTCGACGCGGGTGGGCAGGCGGCCCTGCTGGCACCCACCGAGGTGCTGGCCGCCCAGCACCACCGCGGCATGCTCGACCTGCTCGGGCCGTTGGGGCGGGCCGGTGAGCTGGGGTCCGCGGAAAACGCCACCCGGGTCGAGCTGGTCACCGGCTCGCTCGGGGCGGCGGCGCGGCGGCGGGCGCTCGGCGAGGTGGCCAGTGGTGCCGCCGGCATCGTGCTCGGCACCCACGCACTGCTCTACGAGGGGGTCGACTTCGCCGACCTCGGCCTGGTCGTCGTCGACGAGCAGCACCGCTTCGGCGTGGAGCAACGCGACGCGCTGCGGGCCAAGGCCGACCAGCCGCCGCACGTGCTGGTGATGACGGCCACCCCGATCCCGCGCACGGTGGCGATGACCGTCTACGGCGACCTGGAGGTCTCCACCCTCTCCCAGTTGCCCCGGGGCCGGTCGCCGATCGCCTCGCACGTGGTGCCGGCCGCCGAGAAGCCGGCCTACCTGGACCGGGCCTGGCGTCGGCTGCGCGAGGAGGTGACCGCCGGCCATCAGGCGTACGTGGTGTGCCCGCGAATCGGCGATGGGCCGACCAGCGACGAGGAACCGCCACCCGAGGACGACAATGGCCGACGGCCACCGCTGGCGGTGACCGAGGTGGCCCCGCTGCTGGCCGAGGGGCCCCTGCACGGGCTGCGGATCGGGGTGCTGCACGGTCGCCTGCCGGCCGACGAGAAGGACGCGGTGATGCGCTCCTTCGCCGCCGGTGACCTGGACGTGCTGGTGGCGACCACCGTGATCGAGGTCGGCGTGGACGTGCCGAACGCGACCGTGATGATCGTGTTGGACGCCGACCGGTTCGGTGTCTCCCAACTGCACCAGCTCCGGGGCCGGGTCGGCCGGGGCGCCGCCGCGGGCCTCTGCCTGCTGGTCAGCGAGGCGGCCGAGGGTTCGTCGGCACGGGAACGCCTGGACGCGGTGGCGTCCACCAGCGACGGCTTCACGCTCGCCGAGCTGGATCTGGAGCAGCGCCGCGAGGGCGACGTGCTGGGGGCCACCCAGTCCGGGCACCGCTCACACCTGCGACTGCTGTCGCTGCGGCGCGACGCCGACCTGATCCGCGATGCCCGCGCCGAGGCGATCACCCTGATCGAGGAGGACCCGGACCTGACCGGCAACCCGGCGCTGGCCGCCTCGGTCGCCGCGCTCGTCGACGAGGAACGCGCCGAATACCTGGAGAAGGGCTGACCCGACTGTCGACTGTCTCCTAACGAGGAAATTCCCCAACCCTGGCTGGTGCGGTGAGCCCAGGCGGCACCTGCCGGTGACCCTCGGTCACCCCAGCAGGGGCGGGAGGCGACCGTCGGTCACCGCCGTGGGGGCGCGTATGCGGTAGTGAGCGGTATACCTGTGAGTCATAAATATGACTCACAGGTATACCGCTCAACAGCACATCAACATGGCGGGCAGCCAAAGCGGAGGGCCAGCGCCGTTCGCCGCGACGCAGCCCTACTCGGCTCGCGCAGAGCGCTGGCACTACTTGGGTACTGCCAACAATGACTGAGGGCGCGTCGACCGGATGGTCGACGCGCCCTCAGTTGTTGGTCAGAGCGGGTTGTCTCAGGCGGTGAAGCGCACCCGACGACGACGCGCCATCACGAACAGACCAGCGCCAACGGCGAGCAGCACGGCGGCACCAGCGATGATCCCGCCGGTCGCGGCACCGGTCAGCGGCAGCGCCGGCCCGTCGTTGTCGCCGCCACCCTGACCCGGGGTGCAGTTGGCCGGCTTGACCCACTTGACGGCGTCGGCCGGGTCAGCCTGCTCACCATCGACGCTGGGGGTGACGGTCAGGCCCTCGTACGCCTCGAAGGAGACCTCGGTCTTCTTGCCGGGGACCAGCTCGAGCTTCTTGACGACGTTCTTCTCCGAGGTCAGCACAACGGTCTCGGTGATGCCGTCAGCCGGGTTGTCGGCGGTGATGACAAGCACGTCACAGTCGAAGACGATCTCGAACACCGGAGCGTTGGGCTCCTCCGGCACCAGCGGGCCGGTGGGCTCGCTCGGCTGCGTGGTCGGCACCGGGCTGGTCGGGACCGGGGTGCTCGGCGTGGTGGTCGGCGTCGCGCTCGGCGTCACCGACGGGGTCGCGGACGGCGTCGCGGACGGGGTGGCGCTCGGCGTCGCGGACGGGGTCACGGTCGGCGTGGTCGTGGGCTTCGGCGTCGGCGTCGCCGTCGGCGGCGTGGTGCAGTTCCTGCTCAGCTTCGCGGTGCCGGAGGCGGTGTTGGTGATGAGCTTGCCGTTCCGCGTCCACTTGGCGGTGACCTTCAGCTCGAGCTGCTTGCCCTTGGTGGTGAGCTGAGTGCCGGTCACCTTGCCGTTGGCGGCAATCTTGGTGCCCCCGCCGATGCCGTTGATGGTGGTGCCGGAGGGGGTCCACACCTCGGTGATGGTGGCTTCGAGGTCACGCTCGCTGTTCTCCACCTTCCACTCGACGCGGTGCACGCCGTCCGTGGTCTTGCAGGCGGTGCCGCTGATGGTGGTGTGGTGCGCGAGTGCCGGGCCGGCGAACGTCGCCGCGCCGGTGAGGCCGATCAGCGCGCCTGCGGCGATGGCCGCGACACGCCGCATCGGAGACTTGGGGAGGTTCAACGCCTGCTCCTGGTGAGGGGTACGGATCGCGAGCGGGAGGCCGGGAGGCGGGGCGACCGGGTGGGTCGCCTGCTCACCGGCGCGTCGCGCGACGCGGGGGTGTTCCCGCGCGAAGCGGGGACAGAGGGTGACTGTACTGACGAGTCATGAATGAGGGGAGTTCTCATCATTGCCATCGGGCAATGTAATTGATTCGTGATCTTTGATGAACGGAAGGTCGCTGATTGATCACTGAGGACGAGTGGTGGCGACTGTCGGTCGGCGGCTCCGTAGTGGACCGAACGGTGGCGGGCCAGGTCACCGGCCTTTCCGGCACGACGGAGGACGTCAAGACCCGACGGAGGCGTCGCCGGTCAGATCAGGGGGACGGTCACCGGCCCGGCGATACCGGCGGTGTCGGACGTGGTCGGCGTGGACTCGCGTAGCGTCGCGGGCATGAACAGGAGGAGACGGTGACCCGGATCGTCGCCGGGACGCTCGGCGGGCGGCGGATCGCCGCACCCCCCGGCGCCGGCACCCGACCGACGTCCGACCGGGTCCGCGAGGCGCTGTTCAGCGCCGTCCAGGCCGAGGTCGACCTCGACGGCACCCGCTTCGCCGACCTGTACGCGGGCTCCGGCGCGGTCGGGCTGGAGGCGCTCTCCCGGGGAGCCGAGCACGTCCTGCTCGTCGAGTCCGACCCCCGGGCGGCGCGGGTGATCCGGGAGAACGTGGCGACCCTGCGCGTCGGCCCGGCCGTTCGCCTGGTCACCGGGAAGGTGGCGACCGTGCTGGCCGCCGGTCCGGACGGCGGGCCGTACGACGTGGTCTTCGCCGACCCGCCGTACGCGGTGCCGGACGCGGAGATCACCTCGCTGTTGACGACGCTCGTCGATGGTGGCTGGCTGGTGCCCGACGCGCTGGTGGTGGTGGAGCGGTCCAGCCGTACCAGGCAGTTCGACTGGGTGGAGGGGATCACCCCCGAGCGCAGTCGCCGGTACGGCGAGACCACCCTTTGGTACGGTCGCCGATCATGAGACGTGCGGTCTGCCCCGGTTCGTTCGACCCGGTCACCAACGGACACCTCGACATCGTCGGGCGGGCCAGTCGGCTCTTCGACGAGGTGGTGGTCGGCGTCCTGGTGAACCAGTCGAAGAGTGGCCTGTTCACCGTCGAGGAGCGGATCGACATGCTCCGCGAGGTGACCTCGTCGTACGGGAACGTGCGGGTCGAGTCGTTCCGCGGGTTGCTTGTCGACTTCTGCCGGGCGCAGCAGGCGAGTGTGCTGATCAAGGGCCTGCGGGCGGTCAGCGACTTCGACTACGAGTTGCAGATGGCGCAGATGAACATCGGGCTGGCCGGCGTCGAGACCCTCTTCATGCCGACCAACCCGCTCTACTCGTTCCTCTCCTCCAGCCTGGTGAAGGACGTGGCGAAGTGGGGCGGCGACATTTCCGCCCACGTACCCGACCTGGTCCGTGAGGCCCTGCAGGCCCGCCTACGCCCGAACCCCTAACCACCCCACCCCACCCCCGGCGGCGATCTTGCAGTTTCGGTCGCCGCATCGTGGTTGTTTGCGCCGATTGTCGCGGCAGAACGCGCAAGATCGGCGGAGCGTGGGCGGGGGCGGCGATGTCGCGACGCGCCGGATTGGGGCGGATGGGGCTTGTGTGGGGCTGGCACGACATGATTGATGACGCGGGGAACGGCCGTAGCCCGCATCATGGAGGTCGGCCGAGGAACGACAGGAGTGAGGTACCGGTGGACCCGCTCGATCGCATCGACGAACTGATCGCCATGGTGGAGCAGGCCCGCTCCGTCCCGATGTCGCGCAACAACTGCATGGTCGACCGGGGCGAGATGATCGCTGCCCTCGACGAGATGCGCGCCGATCTCCCTGCCGACCTGCGTCGCGCCGCAGCGCTCCTGGAGGAGCGCGACAAGATCATGGATGCCGGCAAGCGCGAGGCGGACCGGATCATCAGCGAGGGTGAGGCAGAACACGCCCGCCTGGTCTCGGTGAACGAGATCACCGTGTCGGCCGAGCACGAGGGCGCCCGGATCATCGCCGAGGCCCGGGCCGAGGCCCAGCGCCTGCGTGAGGAGGTCGACGACTACGTCGACACCGCGCTGGCCAACTTCGAGCAGTTCCTCACCCGGGCGCTGGCCTCGATCGAGCGAGGCAGGGACAAGATGCACGCCCTACGAGAGATCGGCACCTTCGGTGGGGATGAGGCGGATCGCCCGCTACCCTTCTGAGCGGCACCTCACCAGCCGACATTCTCACCCGGGTGTCGCCCCCGGTTCGACGGTCCGGTGGTCACCCAGGTAACCTTTTTTGTCGGCCTCTCACCGGCCGGAGTCTGACTATGCCCAAGCACTCGCCATCGACACTCAACCCCAGGTCGCCGCTGGTCCTCGACACGAGAGACCTGCCGCGCCGCCCTGGTGCGTTGCGTGAGGTCCAGCGGGTCGTGCCGGCACCGGCGGACCTCGGTGTGGAGTTGATCGGCGTGCCGGAGGGCGCGGACCTCGACCTCGATCTGAGGTTGCAGTCGGTGTCCGAGGGCGTGCTCGTCTCCGGGACCATCACCGGTCCCGTCCGGGGCGAGTGCGGCCGTTGCCTGCGCGAGATCAACGACTCGATGGGCGTGACGATCCAGGAGCTGTACGCGTACGAGGACAGCACCACGGACGCCACGACCGACGAGGACGAGGTGGGCCGGATGCAGGGCGATCTGATCGACCTGGAGCCGGCGCTGCGGGACGCGTTGGTGCTCACGCTGCCGACCAACCCGCTCTGCCGGGAGGACTGCCCAGGGTTGTGCCCCGAATGTGGGGCGCACTGGGACGATCTGCCGGCCGACCACAGTCACCAGCAGATCGACCCGCGTTGGGCGGGCCTGTCGCAACTGACCGTTACAGAGGAGTAAGAACCGTGGCCGTCCCGAAGCGCAAGATGTCGCGCAGCAACACCCGGTCCCGCCGGGCGAACTGGAAGGCGACGGTGGTCGCGACCATCGCGTGCCCGCAGTGCAAGTCCCCGAAGCTGCCGCACGCCGCCTGCTCCGTCTGCGGCACCTACAACGGCCGCCAGGTTCTCGAGGTCTGACCTGGACGCCGAGTGACGCCCCCGACCTCAGGTCGGGCGGCGCGCGCACCCTGGCATTCGCCCGGTGCCCCGGCTTCCTCCGACGCTGGCCGGCCCACTCCGGCCGGCGTTCCGATGGAGCCGGGCACCGCGCGGATCGCCGTTGACCTCCTCGGCGGGGACGACGCTCCCGCCGTCGTGGTTGACGGCGCTCTGCGGGCCATGCGCGCCGACCCTGACCTGCACCTGCTCCTCGTCGGCCCGGCCGAGGTCGCCGACGAGCTGATTGCTGCCCTCGATCCGCCGCAACGTGCGCGGATCACGGTGCGGCCCGTCCGCGATGTCGTTGGCATGGCCGACCATCCCAGCGCCGCCCGCGCGGAGAGCACGGTCCGGGCGGCGGTCACCGCCGTGCGCGACGGGACCGCCGACGCCCTGGTCTCCGCAGGTGCCACCGGTGCCACCGTCACCGCCGCCGTGCTCGGCCTCGGCCGCTGGCCGGAGATCCGCCAACCCGCGCTCGCCGCGACCCTGCCCACCGTGGCCGGCCCGGTCGTGCTCCTCGACGTCGGCGGCTCGCTGGAACCCCGCCCGGCCACCCTGGCCCGCCACGCCGTGCTCGGCGCCGCGTACGCCGCGGTGGCGCACTCGATCGCCGCGCCGCGGGTCGGGCTGCTCTCGGTCGGCACCGAGGCCGGCAAGGGCGACCGGGTCCGTCGGGCCACCGACCCGTTGCTCGCCGTCGAGCCGCTGCCCGGTGGGGCGCGCTACGTCGGCCTGGTCGAGGGGTACGACGTCACCCTCGGCGCGCGCGTCGATGTGGTCGTCACCGACGGCTTCACCGGTAACGTGCTGCTCAAAGCCATCGAAGGCGCGTACGCGATGGCCGGTGGCCCGCCCGCGGAGGGCGGCGCGCCCCGCGCGGCCGCCCTGCTGGGCGTCGCGGGGACGGTGGTCGTCTGCCACGGTTCCGCCCGCGCCGACGATGTCGCCTCCGGCATCGCCCTCGCCGCCCACCTGTGGCGGCGGCGCGCCACCGATCTGGTCTCGGCGTTGCTCGACGGCGACGCCGCGATGGACCGCACCGACCGCTCCACCGACACCGAGGTACGCACATCATGAGCAACGACAAGCGGCGGCGGGCGTCCGTCGGTCATCTGGAAGCCGCGTTCGGCGTGAGCCTGGAACCCGAGCTGCTGGAGCGCGCCCTGACCCACCGCTCGTACGCGTACGAGAACGGCGGGCTGCCCACCAACGAGCGGCTGGAGTTCCTCGGCGACTCGGTGCTCGGCGTGGTGATCACCACCGCGCTCTTCCACAACCACCCGGACCTGCCCGAGGGGCAGTTGGCCAAGCTGCGGGCCAGCGTGGTCAACATGCGGGCGCTCGCCGACGTGGCGCGTGGCCTGGGCCCGGACGGCCTCGGCGCGTACCTGCTGCTCGGCAAGGGCGAGGAGACCACAGGTGGCCGGGACAAGGCGAGCATCCTCGCCGACACGCTCGAAGCGCTGCTCGGGGCGATCTACCTCCAGTACGGGTTGGACACCACCGGGATCGTCATCCACCGGCTCTTCGACCCGTTGATGGCCGAGTCGGCCGGTCGGGGCGCCGCACTGGACTGGAAGACGAGCCTCCAGGAGCTGACGGCGGCGCTCGGGCTCGGCGTTCCGGAGTATCGGATCGAGGGCACCGGCCCGGATCACCTCAAGACGTTCACCGCCTGGGTGGTGGTGGCCGGCAACCGGTACGGCGGCGCCGAGGGGCGCAGCAAGAAGGAAGCCGAGCAGCGGGCTGCCGAGGCCGCGTGGCGAACGCTGGCCGAGCAGAACGGCCAGGCCGGCGACGACGGCCAGGCCGGCGACGACGGCCAGGACGGCCGGGCCGGCGACGATGGTGGCGCCGGCGACGACCGGACCGGCGGCGACGACCGGACCGGCGGCGACGACCGGACCGGCGGCGACGACCGGACCGGCGGCGACGACGGTCGGACCGGCGACGACGGTCGGGGCCAGCTGATCGACCCGGACGGTTCGGCCGACCGGGAGGAGCCGTTCGGGCCGTTGGAACGTGCCGGGCGGGCTGCCCAGGACGAGCAGGCCGACCACCTGGCGCAGGCCCTGCCGGCCGGGGGTGCCGACGGCCACGAGACGGGCCTGCGGCGTGCCTGAGCTACCCGAGGTGGAGACCGTCCGGCAGGGGTTGGCCCAGTGGGTCATCGGCCGTCGGATCGCCTCCGTCGAGGTCCGTCACCCGCGCGCCGTGCGTCGGCACGTCCCCGGCGGCGTGCACTTCGCCGACGTGCTCGCCGGCCGGACCGTGCTGGACGTTCGCCGTCGCGGCAAGTACCTGTGGCTGCCACTGGACAGCGGCGACGCGATCATCGGGCACCTCGGGATGTCCGGTCAGCTGCTGCTCCAGCCACCCGGCACCGCGGACGAGACCCATCTGCGGGTCCGGTTCCGGTTCACCGACGACGGGCCGGAGCTGCGCTTCGTCGACCAGCGCACGTTCGGCGGGCTGTCGGTGAGCGAGGGCGGCGCCGAACTGCCCGACGAGATCGCGCACATCGCCCGCGACCCGATGGACCCGGAGTTCTCCGACGCGGAGTTCGTCGCCGCGCTGCGCCGCCGGCACACCGAGGTGAAGCGGGCACTGCTCGACCAGACCCTGATCTCCGGGGTGGGCAACATCTACGCCGACGAGGCGCTGTGGCGTGCCGGGCTGCACGGCGGCCGACCCACCGACGCGCTGACCGGGCCGGCCGCGCAGCGCCTGCTCGGCCACGTCCGCGACGTGCTCGCCGAGGCGATCAACGTGGGCGGCACCAGCTTCGACGCCCTCTACGTCAACGTCAACGGTGAGAGCGGCTACTTCGACCGCGAACTGAACGCCTACGGTCGCGAGGGCGAGCCGTGCCGGCGGTGCGGAGCGCCGATCCGCCGCGAGGCGTTCATGAACCGGTCCTCGTACAGTTGCCCGCGCTGCCAGCCACGGCCCAGGGGTTCCCTTCGGGGATGACCCGGAGTCGGCTCCGGGTCGGCACCGGCGGGTCGCGGCCGGACCCTCCGGGCCGCACCCCGGTGTACGCCCGAATCGCGTCTGATGCCCGTCTGGTGGGCCAATCGCCCTCGGTGTAACGGCTCCGGGGCGGGCCAGGGCCGTTCCCCGATGTGACCGCCTCGTCACGCACCTAACGTCAGCACCGTTGACAGGGGGTTGACGTGACAGGGGGACCCGAGATGGGGAGAAGACCGGTGACGGTGCGGCTGGCGCGGTGGAGCGCCGAGCACCCGTGGCGGGCGATCGCACTGTGGGTCGTGTTCGTGGCGGTGTGCTTCGTCGGTGGCAGCGCCGCCGGCCTCAACGAGGCCACCAGCGCCGACGAGGGGATCGGCGAGGTGGGGCGGGCCGGCCTGATCGTGGACGCCGGAAACTTCGACGATCCGGCAGTGGACAACGTGCTCGTCACCGCGCGGGGCGGGGCACTGGACCCGGCGGCGGCGAAGGCGGCGGCCGACGACGCGGCAGCCCGGCTGCGTACGGTCACCGGGGTCGCCGAGGTGGGTCAGCCGGTCACCGCCCGGGACGGTTCGGCTCTGCTGCTGCCGATCACCATGTCCGGCGACCCGGAGACCGCCTCGGATCGGGTCCAGCCGCTGCGCGACGCCACCGCCGCCGTGCAGGCCGCGCACCCACAGGTGCGGGTGGAGCAGGTCGGCGGGCCGTCGATCGGCCAGGCGCTCGACGACACCCTGGGCAAGGACTTCAAGCGTGCCGAGCTGCTCAGCCTGCCGGTCACCCTGGCCATCCTGATCATCGCGTTCGGCGCGTTGATCGCGGCCAGCGTCCCGGTGCTGCTGGCGCTCTCCTCGGTCGCCGCCGCGATGGGCCTTTCCACGCTCGCCTCGCACCTGGTGCCGGCCACCGACACCACGGCACCGGTGATCCTGCTGATCGGGATGGCGGTGGGGGTCGACTACTCGCTGTTCTACATTCGCCGCGAGCGGGAGGAACGGGCCAAGGGCCGCTCCGGCCTGGACGCGGTGGAGATCGCCGCGGAGACCTCCGGGCACGCCGTGGTGGTCTCCGGCATTGCCGTGATCATCGCGATGGCCGGGCTGCTGCTCGCCGGTGACGTGGTCTTCTCGTCCCTGGCCATCGGCTCGATCCTGGTGGTCGCCGTGGCCGTGACCGGTTCGCTGACCGTGCTGCCCGCCCTGCTGGCCAGGCTCGGCCGCTGGGTCGACCGGCCCCGGGTGCCGCTGCTCTGGCGACTGACCGCCCCGCGCACCGACCGGCACGGCGAGCCCCGCCCGCCCCGGCTCTGGCCCGCAGTGCTGCGGCCGGCGCTGCGCGCTCCGGTGGTGACGCTCGTCATCTCGGTCGGCCTGCTGCTCGCACTGGCCGCGCCGGCGCTCGGCATGAAGCTGAAGTTCCCCGGCTCGGAGGACCTGCCGCGCACCACCCCGGCCATGCAGGCGTACGACCGGCTCACCGCCGCGTTCCCGAGCAACGGCACCAACCACGTGGTGGCCGTCCGGGCACCGGCCGAGCAGGCCGACCGGGTCCACGCCGCGCTCACCGACCTGGCCACCCGGGCCGCCGGGGATCCGCTGTTCGCCCCGGCCGAGGCGGACGGACCGAAGATCGAGGTGTCGGCCGACCGGCGGGTGTCGGTGCTCGACGTCGCCACCCCGTACACCAGTCGGGACGACCGGTCGGTGCAGTCGTTGGAGAAGCTGCGCGGGGACCTGGTCCCGGCCGAGCTGCGGGACATCCCCGGCATCGAGTACGCGGTCGGCGGCGGCGTGGCCGAGAATGTGGACTACGCGGACCACGTCCGGGACAAGTTGCCGCTGGTGATGGGCTTCGTGCTGGTGCTGACCTTCCTGGTCATGGTGTTCACGTTCCGGTCGGTGGTGGTCGCGGCCAGCTCGATCGCGTTGAACCTGCTCTCCGTCGGCGCCGCGTACGGGCTGCTGGTGCTTGTCTTCCAGGGCGAGTGGGCCGAGGGTCTGCTCGGCTTCACCTCGATGGGCGCGATCGTGTCCTGGCTGCCGCTGTTCCTCTTCGTGGTGCTCTTCGGCCTCTCGATGGACTACCACGTGTTCGTGGTCAGTCGGATCCGCGAGGGGATCCGGGCCGGCATGCCCAACCGCGAGGCCGTGTCGTACGGGATCACCTCGTCGGCGGGGGTGGTGACCAGCGCGGCGATCGTGATGGTCGGCGTGTTCTCGATCTTCGCCACGCTGAGCACGATCGACATGAAGCAACTCGGCATCGGTCTGGCCGCGGCGATCCTGCTGGACGCCACGATCATCCGGGGAGTGGTGCTGCCGGCGTTGATGACCATGCTCGGCGATGCCAACTGGTGGGCCCCGCGTTTCCTGCGCCCCCGCCCGGCGGCCGCTCCGGCCGACCCGCCGGCCGCCACCCCGGAGCTGGTCCCGGTCTCCTGACCGCCCCGGGGCACCGCCCACGGCGCACCGCCCACGGCGTCCCCACCTCCGCCGTGCCCGCCCACGTCGTCCCGCCCTCGCCGCTTGATCAACTCGGTTTCATTGATGTCGCGCTATCCCAGGCCGCTTGATACCGCGACATCATGAAAGTCGAGTCGATCAAGCGGCGGGCTGGGCAGCGGCGGCTGGGCCGGGCGAGGGCGGGGCGGGGGGTGTGGCCGGGCGGCGATCGCGGCCCGGCCACCGCCGTGTCAGGGCAGGGGGCAGGCTTCCCGCCAGGCGTCCAACGGACGGTCCTTGCGGATCGACGCGAAGCCGTAGCCGACGGTGGTGACGCAGAACTCGTCGGTCGAGCTGGCGTACTCCACGTGGAAGACCGGTTTGCCGGCGTCGACGAACGGCAGCAACTTGGCGCACTGGCCCAGCCGGACACACTCCTCGTTGACGACGAAGTCGAAGTCCGGAGCCAGTGCGGCGAGCTGGGGCACGTCGTTGACCAGCCCGGGGGAGAGGCTCAGTGAGCGGGCCAGTTCGGCGAGTCGGCGGTTGAACAGCAGTTGGTCGTCGAAGTCGAGGGGGAAGCCGGTGCGGGACGCGTACCCGTCGGCGTCGGCGAGCGCCACCGCGCCGAAGCCCTTGCCCCGGCAGAGTCGAAAACGGTCGGCCAGCACCGGCTCGAGCGCGTCCCAGCTCCGTACGTCCAGCCACCGGCTGCCGGGCCGACGCCCGGTCGAGCCCTGGACGATGTCCGGGAACCGGCTGGCGTCCGGGTCGGCGGTGCCGACCGCCCCGACGTGCACCTGGCAGATCAGCCGGCGGTCCCGGGACCGCAGCTCGGCGGTCTGCGCGGCGGTGGTGACCACCGGGTCGAGCAGGAAGACGTCCGATTCCACAGTCGGGTCGAGCGGGCCGGTGAGCTGCCACTGCCACTGCCAGGTGCGGGCCGACGCGGCCGGCCACGGGGTGGGCGCGCCGGGCGGGGTCAGCTCGGGTCGGCATCCGTACGCCGGCACCACCAGGACGAGTGCGACGCCGGCCGACAGGACACGGCGCAGTGGGCGTACGGCGACGCGTCGCCGCGGCCGGATCCGCATCGGCAGCTCCCGGGTCCCGGACGGCCCGTCGCCGCCCGCACCGGTACGCCGCCCCCACGCTCCGGCCCGGCGTACCTCACCGGGTCAAACGAGCGCGGGGGCGCGAACGACGCGCGGTCAGCGCGGCGCCGCGAAGACCTGGGTCCAGTACGGCCCGTTGCTGGTGGCGATCCCGACACCGATCTCGGTGAACGCGCAGTTCAGAATGTTGGCCCGGTGACCGGAGCTGTTCATCCAGGCGTCCATCACCGCAGCCGGAGTCTGCTGGTTCCAGGCCACGTTCTCGCCGTACGTGCGCCAGGCGTAGCCGACCCGGTCCAGCCGCGTGCCGGCGTTGCTGCCGTCGCTGCCCGTGTGCGACATGTTCTTGTGGTCGGCCTGGTCCTGGCTGTGCTTCTGGGCGGCGGTCATCAACTTGTCGTCGATGCTCAGTGCCCCGCAGCCGGCCTTGGCACGCTCGGCGTTGACCAGGTCCACCACCTCACGGGCCTGGGCGCTGACCGTGCCGCTCGGCTCGCTCGGCCCGCTGGAGCCGCTCGAACCGTTGGAGCCGTTGCTCGTGGCCGGCGCGCTGGTGCGCGCCGCGCCGCGCCGTGACGCGGCGGTGGTACGCGACGCCTCCGGGGTGGGCTTGACGACTCTGCTCGGTGTCGGGCTCGGCGGGGTCGGGCTGGGCGTGCTGGTCGGGGACGGTGCCGCGAGGGTGTCGAGGGTCGGCTCCTCGGTCGGCGTCGTCGACGGGGCGAAGGTGTCGTCGACGGCCGTCGGCCGGCTGGCCCCGTCGTCACCGCCGGGCAGTCCGAGCGCGCCGACGCCGAGACTCACCACGAGGGTGGCCGCCGCGGCGGCCCCACCGATCAGCACCGGCCGTCGCCAACGCCGGCGGGAGCGGTGTCGTCCCTCGCTGGGCCGGTCGGTGCCGGCGGGCCAGTCATCGGTCGTCTCCGGGCCGGCGTCGGGTCGCCAACCACCAGTCGTCTCCGTGCCGGCGTCACTGTGCCAGCCGTGGCTGGGCGGCCCGTCGGGGCTGCCGCCGTGCCAGGAGTCGGCGGCCGCCCCGGCCGGGCGATCGTCGTGCCAGGCGTCAGCGGCCGCCCCGGTCGGGCTGCCGTCGTGCCAGGCGTCGGTGGTCGGGCCGCCGGGTCCGCTGTCGTGCCAGCCCCCGGTGGCCGCCCCAGCCGGGCGGGTGTCGTGCCAGCCCTCGGTCGGCTCGTGCTCCGGGTGCTGGTCCGGCCAGGAGGCGGCGGTCTGAGCGTCGGCCGGCCCGCCGGAGGTCTCTGGGTCCGACTGCCAGCCGGTCGGGGGCTGCTCCCGGTGCCACCCGTCGCCGGGCTGGTTCGGGTCGTCACCGAACAGGTAGGCCGAGCGGGGCTCCGGACGGTCGTGCAGCCAGTTCGGCTCGTCGGTCGGCCGCTCGGCGCGCCGGGAGGCGCCGTTCGGGTCCATCGGGTCGGTCCAGCCGTACACGCCTATGCCTCCACGGGTCGGTTGCGGGCCGGGGTGACGCTACGGCGCGCCCGCGACCTGCGGCAACGTGGCTAAGGAAGAGTTAAGGGGAAGTCGGACGCCAGGGTGCGGAATTCCGTGGATCCGGGCGTACAGTAAAGGCGTCCGGACAGAGAGTGTCCGTGCCATTGCGGCAGCCCCCCGACAAGTGGACAGGTCGACGTAGAGATGATCTACGGCCTGCGAGAACTTGACGAAGGAGGGGTTTGCGGCTCAATATATAGGTGTCGCCAGTCGCGCCCGGTCATGCCCAGATACAGCCTGGAATGACAGCCGCGTACAAATGGGCGCGCGTTGGTCCGGCCTTTCCGGCAGCGCATATCAAGGAGTCAGCATGGCGAAGGCCCTCTACGGCCACGTAGGTGCAGCGCCCGACCGGCGTCTGCTCGACGAGGTCACCCGACTGCGTTCCAGGGTTCAGGCACTGGAGTTCGAGATCACCCGGTTGCGTGCCGACAATGATCGGCTTGCGGCGGCTGCGGCGGAGGCAGACGATCTGCTCCGTCTGGCCGAGCCGGCGTTGACCTGATCTTCGTGTCGCAAAACTGAATCGCACTCTCGCAAAATGCGCGCCGACACCTGTGTGCCGGCGCGCAACACTGTCCGGCCCCTTTCGGCGCCGGCTAATTGTGATCTTGCGGCCGGTTCCGCCCTTACCGCGTCCTCGGTATCCGAATAGCACGCCCAGCGATAAGCGATCATGAACGGCCCTCGTCCCTGACGTGATCGACAGAACAACGGCGGACCCACGTCTCGCGCCCGGGGCTGCACGCGGCCCGGGGCGGGTCGCGTGCCCGACCGCTCCCACCACCGGGTTAGTCTGCGAGTTCACCCAGGTCCCCACAGCCGGCGACGGTACGGCGGCCCCCGGACGAGGATCGAGAAGGTGTATCTCAAGAGCCTGACGGTGAAGGGCTTCAAATCCTTCGCCTCCGCCACGACGTTGAAGCTGGAGCCCGGGATCACCTGCGTGGTGGGCCCGAACGGCTCCGGCAAGTCCAACGTCGTCGACGCCATCGCCTGGGTGCTCGGCGAGCAGGGCGCCAAGGCGCTGCGGGGCGGCAAGATGGAGGATGTCATCTTCGCCGGCACCGCCGGCCGCGCGCCGCTGGGCCGTGCCGAGGTCACCCTCACCATCGACAACACCGACGGCGCGCTGCCGATCGAGTACACCGAGGTCTCCATCACCCGCCGGATGTTCCGCTCCGGCGAGAGTGAGTACGAGATCAACGGCAACACCTGCCGACTGCTCGACATCCAGGAGCTGCTGTCCGACTCCGGCATCGGCCGGGAGATGCACATCATCGTCGGGCAGGGCCGCCTCGACGGCATGCTGCACGCCAAGCCGGAGGACCGACGGTCGTTCATCGAGGAGGCGGCCGGCGTCCTCAAGCACCGCAAGCGCAAGGAAAAGGCGCTGCGCAAGCTCGACGCGATGCAGACCAACCTCAACCGCCTCACCGACCTCACCGCCGAGCTGCGCCGCCAGCTCAAACCGCTGGGCCGCCAGGCCGAGGTGGCCCGCCGGGCGGCCGCCATCCAGGCCAACCTGCGCGACGCCCGGCTGCGCCTGCTCGCCGACGACCTGGCCACCCTGCGGACCACCCTGGACCGGGAGATCGCCGACGAGACGGCGCTGCGGGAACGGCGTGAGCAGATCGAGGGCGAGCACGTGGAGGTGCAGGGCCGGCTCGGCGAGCTGGAGGCCGCTCTCGCGGAGGACGCTCCGCTGCTCGCCGCCGCCCAGGACACCTGGTACAAGCTGTCCGCCCTCCAGGAACGCTTCCGTTCGATCGAGCAGTTGGCCCGGGAGCGGCTGCGGCACCTCAGCGCCAGCGGCGACGACGAACGGCCCGGCCGCGACCCGGACCAGCTGGAGGCCGAGGCGGAACGCGTCCGCGAGCAGGAGGAGGAGCTGCGCGCGGCGCTCACCGACGACCAGATCCGCCTGGCCGAGGCGGTCGAGCACCGCCAGGAGCTGGAACGGCAGCTCGCCGCCGCCGAGCGGGAACTGGTCGCCGCGGCCAAGGCCATCGCCGACCGGCGCGAGGGGATGGCCCGGCTCACCGGTCAGGTCAACTCGGCCCGCGCCCGGACGACAAGCGCCGGCGAGGAGATCGAACGGCTCGCCGTCGCGCACGCCGACGCTCTGGGCCGCGCCGAGCAGGCGCAGGCCGACCTGGACGCGGTGGCCGCCCAGTCCACCGAGGCCGACCGGGACAACGCGGACCTGGACGCCCGGCATGCCGAAGCGGTCGCCGTGCAGGAGCGGGCGCAGGCCACCGTGCGATCGCTTGCCGACGCCGAACGGACGGCGGAGAAGGACGCCGCCACCTGGAAGGCCCGGGAGGAGGCGCTCGCCCTGGGGCTGCGGCGCAAGGACGGCGCCGGGGCGCTGCTCGCCCGCGCCGACGACGTGCCCGGCCTGCTCGGCAGCCTCGCCGGGCTGCTCACCGTCGCGCCCGGCCACGAGGCGGCGCTGGCCGCCGCGCTCGGCGGTCTCGCCGACGCGGTCGCCGTCAGCGGTGTGGACGAGGCCGTCGAGGCGATGCGGCTGCTGAAGATCTCCGACGCCGGCCGGGCCGGTCTGCTCGTCGGCAGCCCGGCGGGACCCGGCATGACCGGCTCCGCCGACGCGCTGCGCCCGAAGCTGCCCGACGCCGCCAGGTGGGCGCCCGACCTGGTGGAGTGCGGCGACGAGCTGCGTCCGGCGGTGCACCGGGCACTGCGGGACGTGGCGCTCGTCGACGATCTCGCCGCGGCGGCCGACCTGGTCGCCAGCAACCCCGAACTGCGGGCGGTCACCCCGGACGGTGACGTGGTGGGGGCGTACGCGGCGGCCGGTGGGTCGGCCAAGGCCCCCAGCTACATCGAGGTGCAGGCGGCGGTCGAGGAGGCCCGCAGCAACCGGCTCACCGCCGAGCGCGGTGGCGCGGAACTGCGTGACCAGCTCGTCGAGGCGCGCGCCGAGGTGGCCGCCGCCAAGGAGGCCGTACAGCACGCCGCCGCCGAGAAGCGCGAGGCGGAGAGTCACCGCAACGCCGCCGCCCGCCGGTTGGCCGAGCTGGGCGCGGCGGCCCGCTCGGCGAAGGCGGAGACCGACCGGCTCGGCGAATCCCACTCCCGCGCCGAGGCGGCCCGGCAGCGGGACCTCACCGCACTCGCCGAGCTGGAGGAACGGCTGCGGCTGGCCGAGGAGACCCCGGTCGACGCCGAGCCGTCCAGCGAGGAACGCGACCAACTCGCCGCCATGGTGCCGCAGGCCCGGCAGAACGAGATGGAGGTCCGGCTCGCCGTGCGTACCGCCGAGGAGCGGGTCTCCTCGATCGCCGGCCGGGCCGACTCGCTGACCCGGCAGGCCACCGCGGAGAGGGCCGCCCGCGAACGCGCCGCGGCCCAGCGCGCCGCGCGCACCCGGGGCGCGGGCATCGCCCGCGCCGTCGCCGGCGGCGCCCGCGAGGCGCTCACCCGACTCACCACCTCGATCGCGACGGCCGAGGAACACCGGGACGCGGTCGCCCGGGAACGCGCCGCCCGGGAGGCCGAGCTGCAGGAGGTACGCGGGGCCGCCAAGCGGCTCGGCGCTGAGCTGGAGCGGCTGACCAGCCAGGTGCACCGCGACGAGGTGGCCCGAGCGGAGCAGCGGCTGCGCATCGAGCAGTTGGAGGCGAAGGCCGCCGAGGACTTCGGGCTGGACGTGGAGACGCTTGTCGCCGAGTACGGCCCCACCCAGCCCGTACCACCGACCCCGGTGGACGTGGCGGCGGCCGAGCGCGACGGCCTGCCGGTGCCCGAGCCGGTGCGCTACGAGCGGCCGGTGCAGGAGAAGCGGGCCGCCAAGGCGGAACGCGAGCTGGCCCTGCTCGGCAAGGTCAACCCGCTCGCGCTTGAGGAGTTCGCCGCGCTGGAGGAGCGCTTCAAGTTCCTCTCCGAGCAGCTGGAGGACCTCAAGGCAACCCGTCGGGACCTGCTCACCGTGGTCAAGGACGTGGACGAGCGGATCCTGGAGGTCTTCGCCAGTGCCTTCGAGGACACCGCCCGGGAGTTCGAGCAGGTGTTCACCGTGCTCTTCCCCGGCGGCGAGGGCCGACTGATCCTCACCGACCCCGACGACCTGCTCACCACCGGCGTCGAGGTGGAGGCCCGCCCACCGGGCAAGAAGATCAAGCGGCTGTCCCTGCTCTCCGGTGGCGAGCGGTCGCTGACCGCGGTGGCCATGCTGGTGGCGATCTTCCGCGCCCGGCCCAGCCCGTTCTACATCATGGACGAGGTGGAGGCGGCCCTGGACGACGTGAACCTGGGCCGGTTGATCACGTTGCTGGCACAGTTGCGGGAGAAGAGTCAGCTGATCGTCATCACGCACCAGAAGCGGACGATGGAGATCGCCGACGCGCTCTACGGAGTGACCATGCGCAGCGGGGTCACCCAGGTGATCAGCCAACGGCTCAACCGGGCCGACGAGGACGACCAGCGGCACCGCCGCGGCGAGGAGAACGGGTAGTGGCTCGGGAACGCGCGACGGCGCTCCTGCTGGACTTCGACGGCGTACTGCGCCGGTGGGACCCGGCGGTGGCCGCCGTTGTCGAGCGGGAGTACGGCCTCTCCGAGGGGGTGCTCGGTGAGATCGCCATGCAGTGGGGGCGGCTCCAGCCGGTGCTCACCGGCCAGGTCAGCCACGCCGAGTGGATGAGCAGCGTGGCGGACGCCCTGGCCGAGTCGGTGGGCAGCCCGGAACGGGCCCGCGCCGCCGTCGAGCAGTGGCAGGGCTACCGGGGCGAGGTCGACCAGGAGGTGCTGGCGTTCGTCCGCGAGGTCCGCGCGGCGGGCGTCCGGGTCGGGCTGGGCACCAACGCCACCGACCTGCTCGACGCCGACCTGGCCGCGCTCGGCCTGGTCGGCGAGCTGGACGTGGTGGTCAACTCCTCCACGATCGGCGTGCACAAGCCGGCCCCGGAGTACTTCCAGGCCGCCTGCGTGGCGCTGGCCACCCCGCCGGCCCGGGTCCTCTTCGTCGACGACGAGGACTGGGCCGTGCGGGGCGCCCGCGCCGCCGGGCTGTCGGCGCACCGCTGGGGCGGCCACGCCGACCTGCGTTACCTGCGGGCGGCCCTGGACTACTGAGCCGGTCAGTCTCTCAGTCGCCGGTGACGCCGTCGATGCGTTCCCGGATCAGGTCGGCGTGACCGTTGTGCCGGGCGTACTCCTCGATCATGTGCACGTACGCCCAGCGCAGGTTGAAGGTGGGGTTGCCGTCGTGGCGGGTCAGCGTGAACGTCTCGTCCAGGGACCGGCCGGCGGTCGCGGCCCGGGCCGCGTCGACCTCGGCACGGAAGGCGGCGAAGGCGGCCTCCGGGTCGGCGTCGGCCGCGGCGTGGAACTCAGCGTCGTTGTCGGCGTCGAAGTCGTAGAGGTCGGGCAGGTCCTGGCCGGCGAAGCGCTGGCGGAACCAGGAACGCTCGACCTCGGTCATGTGCAGGACCAACCCGAGCAGGCTCAGGCCGGACGGCTCGACACTCGCCGTGCGTAGCTGCTCGGCGGTCAGGCCGGCGCACTTGTGCAGCAGGGTGTCGCGGTGGTAGTCGAGCCAGCCCTCCAGCATGGTGCGCTCGTCAGCTACGAGGGGCTCGTGGGTGCGGTCGATCTTTGGTGCCGTCCATGTCGTCATCGGGCCATCCTGGGGCTCGGGTACGACAGTCGCGACAGGTTTTCAGGGCACCACGACGACGGGCCAGCGGCCGGTGCGGACCAGACGGGTGGCGACCGAGCCGACCAGCCGGTGACCGGCCTGCTCGGAGGTGCCCACCACGACCATGTCGGCCTGGAACTCGTCGGCCGCCGCGCACAACTCGCCGTACGCGTCGCCGCGTCGGAACAGGAAGGTCACCGGGATGCCCCACTGCTCGGCCGCTCGCCGGCACTCCCGGCGCAGCTCGCCGGCCAGCTCGTCGTGGGTGCGCTGGACCGCTCCGGCGTCCATACCGGGCACCAGCGCGGTCAGCCCGCTCGCCGAGCCGACGAAGACCACCACCAGGGCGGCGCCCTGCCGGCGGGCCAGGCCGGCGGCGTAGGCACCGGCCCGCTCGGAGGTGCGGGTGCCGTCGACGCCCACCATGACCACCCGGGGACCGTCCGTGCCGCGCTCGAACGGCAGTGTTCGGGTCCGGGGGCCGTACTCCTCGCGGTCCGGTGCTCCCACGCTCATGGCTCTACCTCACCTCTGCTCGCCGGTGCGGACCACGGCGGCGCCCGCGGCGGCTGCGACTGTCGATTCCCGCTCGACCTCGTCGGAAACCGGGGAGCCGTTGTGCTGACGCAGTGGCACCTCCTTGATGAAGACCACCGCGATCAGCGCGATCAGCGCGAAGGGGGCGGCGGCCAGGAAGATGTCTCCGGCGCCGTGGCCGTACGCGCTCTCCACCACGGCACGCAGCGGGCCGGGCAGGGTGTGCACGTCGGGCAGGGTGCCACCGCTACCGGAGCTGGACGCGGGGATGCCGAGCTGGGCCAAACCGTCGGCGGTGTAGTCCTTGACCTTGTGGGCGAGCACCGCGCCGAGGGCGGAGACGCCGATCGCGCCACCGAGGCTGCGGAAGAACGCCACCACCGAGCTGGCCGCACCGAGCTCGTGCGGGCCGACGGTGTTCTGCACGGCGAGGACGAGGTTCTGCATGGTCAGGCCCAGGCCGACGCCGATGAGCGCCATGTAGACGCTGAGCAGGGTGAAGTTGGTGTCCGCGCGGAGCGTGCCCATCAGCGCGAAGCCGACGGTGAGCAGCGCCGAGCCGACCACCAGGAAGCGCTTCCAGCGGCCGGTCTTGGTGATGATCCGCCCACCCACGGTGGAGGCGACCAGCAGGCCGAGGATCATCGGCAGCGTCATCAGGCCGGACATGGTCGGGCTCTGGCCACGGCTGATCTGGAAGTACTGGCCGAGGAAGATCGACGCCCCGAACAGGCCCACACCGACCGCCACGCTGGCGATCACGGCGAGGGTGATGGTGCGGTTGCGGAACAGCCGCGGCGGGATCATCGGCTCGGCGGCCCGGGTCTCCACCCGGATGGCGAGGGCACCGAGGGCCAGCGCGCCGACGACCATGACGGCGGTCTGCCAGGAGGCCCAGGCGAACTGGTCACCGGCGAGGGAGACCCAGATCAGCAGGACCGAGACGGCCGCGGTGATCAGGGTGGCGCCCCACCAGTCGATCTGCGCCTTCCGCTTGACCACCGGCAGGTGCAGGGTCTTCTGGAGCACGATCAGGGCGACGATGGCGAACGGCACGCCGACGTAGAAGCACCAGCGCCAGCCGAGCCAGGAGGTGTCGACGATCACGCCACCGATCAGCGGGCCGCCGATGGTGCCGACGGCCATCACGGCGCCGAGGTAACCGCTGTAGCGGCCCCGCTCGCGGGGCGCGATCATCGTGGCCATGATCACCTGGGCCAGCGCGGTGAGGCCGCCGGCGCCGACGCCCTGGAGCACCCGGCAGGCGATCAGCTCTCCGGTGCCCTGCGCGAGGCCGGCGAGCACCGAACCCAGCACGTAGATCCCCAGGGCGAGCTGGACCAGCGTCTTCTTGTTGACCAGATCGGCCATCTTGCCCCAGATGGGGGTGGTCGCGGTGGTCGCGAGCAGGGCCGAGGTCACCACCCAGGTGTACGCGGACTGGCCGCCGTGCAGTTCGGTGATGATCCGCGGCAGCGCGTTCGAGATGACCGTGGACGAGAGGATCGCGACGAACAGGCCGAGCAGCAGGCCGGAGAGCGCCTCCAGGATCTGCCGGTGGGTCATGGTGACGGCGGTCGCCGAGCGGGGCACTGTCGCCTGGCTCATCGTTGTTGCCTCCGAGCGGAGTCGAGGTGGAGCGGCGGCGGATGGTGCACATGGGCCGCCTGAGAGTTGCCTGAAGCAACCGTATGCCTTGGTTGCCTGAAGCAACAACTTGGCGGACCGGCACCATATTCCCCGCCGAGGGGGCTACTGCCAGGAGTCGTTGAACCGGCCGAGCAGCCGGGCGAACTCCTCGACGTCCCGGCTCGGCCAGCCGTCCAGCGCCCGCAGGAACTCACCCAACCGGGCCGCACGGGCGACGTCGAACCGGCGCTGACCCTCCTCGGTGAGGCGGATCTGCGCGGCCCGCCGGTCGCTCGGATCGGGGTCGCGGTGGACCAGCCCGAGGGCTTCCAGCGCGTTGATCTGCCGGCTCAGTGTGCCCTTGCCCACACCGAGCCGCGACGCCAGCTCCGTCAACCGGATCGACCCACTGCGCCGCAACCAGAGCAGCAGCCCGTAGGTGTTCGGCTCCAGATTCGGGTGCACCTCCCGGGCGATCTCCCAGGAAACCGCCCGCCCACGACGCAGCAGAGCGGTCAACTCGTGCTCGACCGCCCGGATCGGCTCCGGCAGGTGCTCATCCACGGCGTAGAGACTACGGCGCGGTCGGCTCGCCGCTACCGGAGAGTCGACGCCGCATCACCGGGCGTAGGTGCCCGTCCTTGGTGGTGCCCTCGATGACCACGTCCGCGCCACGCCCCCGGTGGGTGAGCGTGGCGACGGCGTTGCCGAAGTAGGGGCCGGCCAACTTGCGCCAGCGCACACCAGGCCGCCGTACGCCCGCCGAGCGGGCCAACGCCCGGGTGGCCCCGGCCGGGCCGGCCGACCAGCCCAACCGCATCAGCGGACGGATGCCGGCCGGCACCTGGTTGTGGATCGGCGAGCAGGTGAGCTGGTGCACGGGCGTGACCACCGCAGGGTCGAAGAACCGGGCCCGAGCCACGTACGAGTGGTGCACATCCCCGGAGAGCACGCTTATCGACGCCGGAGGGGCGTACGCCGGACCGGCGCCGACCCGTGCGCCGGACTGCCTCGGGGTGCCGGTGCCGATCCGGGCGAAGGTCTCCCCGAGCGCCTCGAACGAGCGCCGGAACGCCGCCCAGTGCTCCAGGTCCAGGGCGCGGCGCAGCTTCTCCGCGCCGCGGGCCACCCAGGGGCGACGCGAGTCGGCGAGCTTCTCGTTCCACGCCTCGATGTGGTGGATGCCCTGCGGGAGCAGCCAGGGCAGCGACGCGCCGACCACCAGGTGGTCGTAGACGCCGTGCGCCTGGTCCAGGAACCAGGACCACTCGCCCGGCGGCAGCATGGCCCGGCTGCCCGGGTCGAGTACCCGGCTACACCTGTTGTCCAGCATGACCAGCCGGGTCCGGCCCAGGTCCAGCGCGTAACTCCACTGGTACTGCACCGCGCGCCAGCGCTCGGTGTCGTGCGCCACGTCCGACTCCTGGTCCACCCGGTGCCCGAACTCGCGCAGCACGCCCGTGGCGTCCTCGGCGGCGGCGACCTTGGCGAAGACCGGGTCGGCGGCGATCTCGTCGGGGGACAGGTTGCCCAGGTGCTGGTAGACCCAGTACGAGGCGAGCCCGCTGCCGATCCGCTCCTGCCACCACGGCTGCTCGCGCACCTCCGCACGCCAGGCCGCCGAGGTGTTCCAGTCGTCGATGATCTCGTGATCGTCGAAGATCATCACACTCGGCACGGTGGAGAGCAGCCACCGAATCTCCGGATCGCGCCAGGACTCCAGGTAGAGCTTGGTGTACTCGTCGAAGCTCACCACCTGGTCGGCCGGTGCGCCCTTCGGCCGCCGCCGGCGCCGCCGCAGCAGCCGGCGCACCGTGGGCGAGGTGACATCGGCGTAGACCTGGTCACCGAGCAGCACCAGCAGGTCGGGCAGCGGGTTCGACTCCGGGTCGGCCATCAACCGTCGGGCGTACGCGTCGAGCGCGTCCGGCGGCAGCTTCCGGGTGGTGGCGTGCTGGGTGGTCTCCCGGCACGAGCCGAAGATCAGGTTGACCGGCTGGTCCCGGTCGTCGGCGGCCCGGGTGCGGATCACGCTCGAAGGGAAGCCGCTGCTCGGCACCGGCCAGACCAGCTCGTCGTCGACGAGCACCTCGTAGGTGGTCGCGCTGTCCGGGGTGAGCCCCTCCACCACCACCAACGCGTAGTGGTGCTCGTACGCCGAGAAGGTGGGCGCGGTGCCGGTGGCGCCGTCGGCGGTGCGGACGGTGACCACGGCGGGCCCCGCCGTCTCCACCCAGATGGTGGCGCGGGTGTCCACGACTCGCCGCAGGAGGGGGCCGATGAGGAGGTGTGCGGCGGACATGCGGCCGAGCCTACCGCCGGTTCCGGGCACCGTCTGGGTGCGGTGGCTGAGACCCCGGGCACCGCCCGGAGGTGCGGTGGCTGAGACCCGGGCACCGCCCGGGGGTGCGGTGGCTGGGACGCCGTCGTCGCCATCTGACAGGATTCCGGCATGGCCGAATATCTCGTCCTCGCTCTGGTCCTGCTCGGTGTGCTGATCGCCGGCACAGTCGGGCTGGTCGTGCCGCGACTGCGGCGGCGGCCCGAGCCCCCGCTGCCGCACACCGAGGTCGACACCCGGGCCGAGGAGGATCTCGCCGGCCCGCCGGTCGAGGCACCGGAGTCCGATCTGTCCACCGGCGTCCTGGTCGAGCCACCGCCGGTCATCGAGGCGCCCGCGCCGGTGGAGGTGCCCGAGCCGACCGCCGGACGGCTGGTGCGGCTCCGCTCGCGGCTGTCCCGCTCACAGAACGTCTTCGGCAAGGGCCTGCTCGGCCTGCTCGCCCGCGACCACCTCGACGAGGACGTCTGGGAGGAGATCGAGGACAGCCTGATCACCGCCGACGTCGGCGTCGACGCCACCCGCGACATCGTCGACCGGCTCCGTGAGCGCACCCGGGTGCTGGGCACCCGCTCGGCCTCCGAGCTGCGCGCGCTGCTCGCCGCCGAGCTGGTCAACGCGCTCGACCCGAGCCTGGACCGGTCGCTGCGGACCGCCCCGAAGGACGGCGTACCGGCAGTGGTCCTGGTCGTCGGCGTCAACGGCGCCGGCAAGACCACCACCTGCGGTAAGATCGCCCGGGTGTTGGTGGCCGACGGCCGGACCGTGCTGCTCGGCGCCGCGGACACCTTCCGGGCCGCCGCCGCCGACCAACTGGAGACCTGGGGCTCCCGGGTCGGCGCGGAGACCGTCCGTGGACCCGAGGCCGCCGACCCGGCAAGCGTCGCCTTCGACGCGGTCAAGCGCGGCATCGACACCGGCGTGGACACCGTGCTCATCGACACCGCCGGCCGCCTGCAGAACAAGGTCGGCCTGATGGACGAGCTGGGCAAGGTCAAGCGCGTGGTGGAGAAGCAGGGCCCGATCGACGAGACACTGCTCATCCTGGACGCCACGACCGGCCAGAACGGCCTGGAGCAGGCCCGGGTCTTCACCGACGTGGTGAACGTGACCGGGGTGGTGCTCACCAAGCTCGACGGGACCGCCAAGGGTGGCATCGTGATCGCCGTGCAGCGCAAGCTCGGCATCCCCGTGAAGTTGGTCGGCCTCGGCGAAGGCAAGGACGATCTGGCCCCGTTCGACCCCGCGCAGTTCGTCGACGCGTTGCTGGGGACCGAGGCCACCGGACGGGACGCGTAGTCTCGGGTGACCACCGACGATCGCGCGTACGCGGGCTGGCGCGAGCCCGGCCACCCCTCGCAGCGCCTCGGGAGACCGTACGTGACTTCGCAGGAGATCCCGCTGCACGGCGGCAACGTCAGCACCGTCGTCCGCGTCGGTGACACGGTCCGCCGCAACGCCGGGCCGTGGACACCGTCCGTGCACGCCCTGCTGCGCCACCTGGAGTACGTGGGCTTCACCGGCGCCCCCCGGGCGCTCGGGATGGACGAGCGCAACCGTGAGGTGCTGTCGTACCTGGAGGGGGAGTGCGGTGAATATCCGCTCGCCCCGCACTGGGTGACCGACGAGGCGCTGGTCACCGTCGCCACCATGCTGCGGATGTTCCACGACGCGCAGTACGGGTTCACCCCGCCGCCGCAGGCGGTCTGGCGCTCGTTCGGGCCGCCGCCACCGGACACCGAGGTGATCTGCCACCACGACGCCGCGCCGCACAACGTGATCTGGCGGCCGGACGGCACCCTCGGGCTGATCGACTTCGACCTCGCCTCGCCGGGGGCGCGGATCTACGACGTGGCGTACGCGGCCTGGACCTGGGTGCCGATCTTCGCGGACCGCGACTCGATCACGCTGGGCTGGAAGCACCCGGACCGGCCGCGCCGGCTGCGGCTCTTCGCCGACGCGTACGGGTTGATCCCGCGCGACCGGCACCGGCTGATCCGGACCATCCGCAAACGGATCGTGGACCACGTCGAGGGGATCCGCCGGATGGCCGCCGCTGGCGAGCCGGCGTTCGTCCGGATCGTGCACAAGGGCCACCTGCGCCGTCCGATGCGGGATCTGCGGCTGCTCGACTACGAGCGGCACGCCCTGGAGAACGCCCTCCGCTGAGCGCGGACCGGTCGATGCTCGGCCGGTCCCGTCAAGCGGACCGGTCGATGCGCCTGGCCGGTCAGCCATCGACGTACGCCGTCCGAACGATCCACCATTGTCCATGTCGGTGACTGTGCGGACTTCGTGACACGTACGAAACAACCCGTCACGAACCGGAAACCCGCACGGGACCGTGGGTGAAACAGCCGGCCGCGAAGCTTCCGCGCAACCGGCCTACGGGCGACGCTGCCCCGGAAAGCCGCGAAGGAGGACTTCACCTTTAGGAGGCCAGCGTGCCTGAAGCACCGACGATCGACGGCGCCAATACCACGTGGCTGCTGGTTTCGACCGCGCTCGTGCTGCTCATGACCCCCGGACTGGCGCTGTTCTACGGCGGCCTCAACCGGGCCAAGGGCGTACTCAACATGATGATGATGAGCTTCTCCGCCATCGGGCTCATCTCTATTCTGTGGTGGTTCTACGGTTTCAGCGTCGCCTTCGGGACCGACGTGAACGGCTTCTGGGGTGACCCGGGCGCGTACCTCGGCACCAAGACCTTCCTCGCCGAGACCGACCTGTGGGGTGCCACGGCGGAGAACCCCAGCGGCATCGGGGTTCCGCTCTACGTGTTCATGGCCTTCCAGATGGTCTTCGCGGTGATCACCGTCGCGCTGATCAGTGGTGCCATCGCCGACCGGGCCAAGTTCGCCGGCTGGCTGCTGTTCGCCTTCGGGTGGGCCACCCTGGTCTACTTCCCGGTCGCGCACTGGGTGTGGGGCGGCGGCATCATCGGCGGTGACATCCACGCGCTGGACTTCGCCGGTGGCACCGCGGTGCACATCAACGCCGGTGCGGCGGCCCTGGCCGTGGCGCTGGTGCTCGGTAAGCGGCTCGGTTGGCCGCGCGAGGGCATGAAGCCGCACAACATCCCGCTCGTCGCGCTCGGTGCGGGTCTGCTGTGGTTCGGTTGGTTCGGGTTCAACGCCGGTTCGGAGTTGACCGTCGACTCCGTCGCCGGTCTCGCCTTCATCAACACCCAGCTCGCCACGGCGGCGGCGGTGCTCGGCTGGATCGCGGTCGAGTGGGTCAAGGACCGCAAGCCGACGATGGTCGGTGCCTCGTCCGGCGCCGTCGCCGGTCTGGTCGCCATCACCCCGGCCTGTGGTTTCATCGCACCGTGGGCGTCCGTCCTGCTCGGCATCGTCGCCGGTGTGGTGTGTGCGCTCGCCGTCAGCCTCAAGTACAAGCTGGGCTACGACGACTCCCTCGACGTGGTCGGCGTGCACTTCGTCGGTGGTTGGATCGGCTCGCTCTGGCTGGGCCTCTTCGCCACCAACTCGGTGAACGCCGCGATCACCGACGTGGTGGGTGGCTCCGACGGCCTCTTCTACGGCGGCGGCGTCACCCAGCTCGGGCGGCAGGCCCTCGCCGGCCTGATCGTGACGGCATGGTCGTTCGGCATCGCCTGGGTGCTCGCCTTCGTCATCGAGAAGACGATCGGGTTCCGGGTGAAGGCCGAGGCCGAGGTCGAGGGCATCGACATCGGCGAGCACGCCGAGAGCAGCTACGACCTGTCCCCGGCCGGTGGCGGCACGGGCGGCGCGTTCGCGATGGCCGGCATCGGCACCCCCGGTGGCGGCACGACGAGTGGCGCCAAGCCGGAGGCGGAGCCCGCCGAGCCGGTAAGCGAAAAGGTCGCCGGTTAACGTTCCAGGGATGGAGGGGTTGGACATGAAGCTGGTGACCGCGGTCATCAAGCCGTACCAGCTGGACGCGGTGAAGGAGGCCCTGCACGCCCTCGGCGTGGCCGGGCTGACCGTCAGCGAGGTTCAGGGGTACGGGCGGCAGAAGGGGCACACCGAGGTCTACCGGGGTGCCGAGTACACGGTCGAGTTCCTGCCCAAGATCCGGGTAGAGGTGCTCACCGACGAGATCGACGTGGAAAAGGTGGTGGACGCCATCGTCGGGGCGGCCCGCACGGGCAAGATCGGTGACGGCAAGGTCTGGGTCACCGGTGTCGAAGAGGTCGTCCGGGTGCGTACCGGCGAACGCGGCCTCGACGCACTCTGATCTGGAGACCACGACCGACATGACCTCGTTGATCAAGAAGGACGCGTCAGGCAACACCGGTGACGGTGACGCGAACCCCTTGATCAACGAGGTCGTCGGCGTTCCCGGGGGGATCGGCGAGGCCGCCCGGCTGGCCCGGGCGGCCTCGTACGACACCTTTCTGCGCGGGTTGCTGCCGGCGCAGGACGGAGTGGCACTGCTGGCGGTCGGGGGGTTGGGTCGACGCCAGTGCGCCCCGTACAGCGACCTCGACCTGGTGTTGCTGCACGCCGGGGTGCCCGGCACGAACGAGTTGGCCGCCTCGATCTGGTACCCGATCTGGGACGCGGGCCTGCGACTCGACCATTCCGTACGCACCGTCGCCGAGGCGCTCTCGGTTGCCCAGGACGACGTCAAGGTCGCCCTCGGGCTGCTCGACGCCCGCCTGGTGGTGGGTGACCAGACGCTGGCCGACGCGCTCAGCCGCACCGCCGCCGATCACTGGCGGCGCACCGCCGTACGGCACCTGCCCGGCCTGCGGGAGGTCACCACCGCGCGCTGGCAGGCGCACGGTGAGCTGGCGTTCCTGCTGGAGGGCGACCTCAAGGAGGCCGCCGGGGGGCTGCGCGACGTGGGCCTGCTGCGGGCGATCTCCGCAGCCGGTATCACCGATGCGCTACGTCCCGCCGTGCGTGCCGCCCACCTTCGCCTGCTGGACACCCGGGACGCCCTGCACCAGCAGGTCGGCCGCCGGGTCGACCGGTTGGTCGCCCAGGAACGCGACGGGGTGGCCGCCCTGCTCGGTCTGGAGGACGGCGACGCCCTCCTGCGCCGGGTCGCCGGTGACGCCCGCACGGTCAGCCACGCTCTGGATGACGCGTTCCGCGCCGCCGACCGGTTGCGCTCCGACCGGTCCCGAGGCGGCAACGGCCGCTCGGCGCGTCGACCGGTGGCACGTGACGTGGTCGAGCACGACGGCGAGCTGGTGCTGGCCCGGACGGCGATCGGGGCACGCCCCGACCCGAGCCTCTCGTTGCGGGTGGCCGCCGCGGCGGCCACGACCCGCCTGCCGATCGCACGGGCCACCTGCGAGTGGCTGGCGGCGTACTGCCCGCCGCTGCCCGCGCCCTGGCCGGCCGAGGCCCGGGCCGCGCTGACCACCCTGCTCGGCGCCGGTGCCGGCCTGGTGCCCGCCTGGGAGACCTGCGACCGGTACGGCCTGGTCGACGGCTGGCTGCCGGAGTGGACCCGACTGCGCAGCCTGCCCCAGCACAACCCGGTGCACCGTTACACCCTCGACCGGCACCTCGTGCAGGCCGCGCACGAGGCAAGCCGGCACGCCCGTGAGGTGGAGCGCCCCGACCTGCTGCTCATCGGTGCTCTCCTGCACGACGTCGGCAAGGGCCTTCCCGGCGATCACAGCACCGTCGGGGTGCCACTGGCCCAGGCGGTGGCGACCCGGATCGGTCTGCCCCCCAGCGAGGTGGAGCTGATCGGCACGCTGGTCCGTCTGCACCTGCTGCTGCCCGACGTGGCCACCCGCCGGGACCTGTCCGACCCGGTCACCATCGCCTCGGTGGCCGAGGCGGTCGGTAACACCGGCACCCTCGACCTGCTGCACGCACTGGTCCGGGCCGACGCGGCGGCGACCGGGCCGGCGGCCTGGTCGGACTGGAAGGGTCGACTCGTCGCCGAGCTGGTCGCCCGGGTCCGCACCGCACTCGACACCGGCGTACTGCCCGAGCCGCCGGCACCCGATCCGGCACTGCTGGCCGGGCCACTGCCGGTCGTCCACCTGACCGGCGACCGGGTGTCGGTCGCCGCAGCCGACCGGCGGGGCCTGCTCGCCACGGTTGCCGGCTGCCTGGCCCTGCACCGGCTGGAAGTGATCTCCGCAGACGCGTCGGTGGTCGACGGCCGGGCGCTGGTCGAGTGCCGGGTGCAGCCCCGCTACGGCCTGCCGCCGGATCCGGTACCGCTCCGTGCCGACCTGCGCCGGGCGGTCGGCGGTGACGTGTCGGTCACCCAGCGACTGCGCGGCCGTGCGCTCGCCGCCCGGGGCAGCGGCGCCGCTCCCCGGGTTGTCTGGCACCGCGAGGCGGCCACCGACGCCGTGCTGCTGGAGCTACGCGCGGCCGACGCGGCCGGCCTGCTCTACCGGGTCGCCTGCGCGCTCGACGAGGCGGGCGCCCTGGTCCGCGCGGCGCGCATCTCCACTCTCGGCGCCGACGTGGTGGACGCCTTCTACCTGGTCGGCGGTTGGCCGGACGACGAGACCCGAGCGCGCCTGGAGGAAGCGGTCCTGGCCGCCGTCTGACCACGGCTGCCGTCTTGGCTGGCGCTGTGGTTTGGGGATTGGGGTTCTCACCTGGGGGTGGGAGCGGGCGGGTACGTCCGGGGGCGTAGGGGCGGTGTCGCTCGTGGGCGCACGTCGGGGGGCGTCGGCGCGGGCAGAATGACGGCCATGCGCTGGGACGGGCAGTGGGCGAGGCGAGCGGCTCCGGATGCCGTGCTCGCCCTGGCGCTGCTCGGGTTCGGACTGCTGGCCACCGATCTGGCCGGGGACAACCAGCCGGGGTCGAGGACGGTGGACGGGGTCTGCCGGGTGCTGATCGTGGTCGCCGCGCTCGTCCTGCTGGCCCGTCGGCGCGCCCCGGTCACCACCCTCGCCCTGGTCGGCGTGGTCACCGCGACGTACCTGGTGCTCGGCTACCCGTACGGGCCGATCCTGCTCACGTTCCTGGTCGCGGTGTACACGGTGGCGGTGCGGCTGCCGGTGCGTCCGGCTGCGCTCGCCGCCGGTGGCGCGTTCGTGGTGTTGCTGACGCACGTCTTCTGGTCCCGGGGTCCGGCCCCGGGCTGGACCGGGGTGCTCCCGGCGTCGGCCTGGGTCGCCGTACCGTTCGCGGTGGGCGTTGTGGTGCGGGTCAACCGTGAGGTGGCGGCGCGCAGCCGGGCCGAGGAGGCCCGCGGTCGCGCCGAGGAGGCCCGGCGGCGGGCCGACGAGGAGCGGTTGCGGATCGCGCAGGAGGTGCACGACGTGGTGGGGCACGGGCTGGCCGCGATCAGCATGCAGGCGGAGATCGCCCTGCATCTGCTGCCGAAACGACCCGAGCAGGCCGAGACCGCGCTGACCGCGATCAGCCGGACCAGCCGTGAGGCGCTGGACGAGCTCCGGGTCACGCTGGGCGCGGTGCGGCAGGGGGCGGAGCGCGAGCCGGTACCCGGCCTGGCCCGGCTGCCGGCACTACGCGATCGGCTCGCCGGGGCCGGGCTCGCCGTCGACGTACGCGTCGTCGGTGCCCCCCGGGAGCTGCCGGCCGCGCTGGACCTGGCCGCGTACCGGGTGGTGCAGGAGGCGTTGACGAACGTGCTGCGCCACGCGGGGGTGGCGAACGCGGAGGTGACGGTGGACTACCGCGCCGACGAGGTGACCGTCGAGGTCGTCGACCAGGGAAGGGGCGCCGGGGCGGCGCCGGCCGACGACGAGCGCGGGCACGGTCTGGCCGGGATGCGGGAGCGGGTCGCGGCGCTGGGCGGGTGGTTGACCACCGGGCCGCACGCCGGTGGCGGCTTCCGGGTGTACGCCCGGCTGCCCGCGGAGGAGACCCCGTGATCCGGGTGCTGATCGCCGACGACCAGGACCTGGTCCGGCTCGGTCTCTGCGCGCTCGTGGAGAGCGAGGACGACCTGGCGCTGGCCGGCGAGGCGGCCGACGGGCTGCGGGCGGTCGAGCTGGCGCGTCGGGAGCGACCGGACGTGGTGCTGATGGACATCCGGATGCCCGGCATCGACGGCATCGAGGCGACCCGGCGAATCGTCGCGGACCCCGAACTGACAGGTACGCGGGTGGTGGTGCTGACCACCTTCGAGCTGGACGAATACGTCTTCGACGCGCTGCGGCACGGCGCGAGCGGGTTCCTCACCAAGGACACCCGACCGACCGAGCTGCTGCGCGCGATCCGGCTGGTCGCCGAGGGGGAGGCACTGCTCTCGCCGTCGGTGACCCGTCGGGTGGTGCGGGAGTTCGCCACCCGACCGTCGCGGGTGCCGCGCCCGCACCCTCGGCTGGACACGCTCACCGACCGGGAGCGCCAGGTGGTCGGCCTGGTCGGTGAGGGATTGAACAACGAGGAGATCGCCGCCCGGCTGGTGGTCAGTCCGGCGACCGCGCGCACGCACGTCAGCCGGGCGATGGGCAAGCTGGGAGCCCGGGACCGGGCCCAGCTCGTCGTGTTCGCGTACCAGTCGGGGTTGGTGTCGGGGTGAGGCCCGGGCCGGGCGACAGCGGCCTTGCGGCGGGGCGGCTACCCTAGCGGTGGCCGGACTCCGCAGTGCCGGCCGCGTTGTGCCCGCCGGAACACTGACAAACGGGATGTTCGCGTGTTTGACACCTTGAGTGACCGCCTGTCCGGGATCTTCACCAAGCTCCGCGGCAAGGGACGGCTCACCGACGCCGACATCGACGCCACCGCGCGCGAGATCCGCCTCGCGCTGCTGGAGGCGGACGTCGCGCTGCCGGTGGTCAAGGGCTTCATCGCGGCCGTCAAGGAGCGGGCGCGCAGCTCCGAGGTCTCCCAGGCGCTCAACCCCGCCCAGCAGATCATCAAAATCGTCAACGAAGAGCTGATCACCGTGCTCGGCGGCGAGGGTCGGCGGCTCCAGTTCGCCAAGCAGCCGCCGACCGTGATCATGCTGGCCGGCCTCCAGGGTTCCGGTAAGACGACCCTGGCCGGCAAGCTGGCCCGCTGGCTCAAGGGTCAGGGGCACCAGCCGCTACTCGTCGCCGCCGACCTCCAGCGCCCCAACGCCGTCGGGCAGCTCCAGGTGCTCGGTGGCCGGGCCGGTGTCGAGGTGTACGCCCCGGAGCCCGGCAACGGCACCGGTGACCCGGTGCAGGTGGCGCGCGCGTCGATCGAGCACGCGAAGCGGGCGGCCCGCGACATCGTCATCGTCGACACCGCCGGCCGGCTCGGCATCGACGCCGAGATGATGCAGCAGGCCGCCGACATTCGCGACGCGGTCCAGCCGGACGAGGTCATCTTCGTCATCGACGCGATGGTCGGTCAGGATGCCGTCCGCACCGCCGAGGCGTTCCGCGACGGCGTCGGCATCACCGGTGTGGTGCTCTCCAAGCTCGACGGCGACGCCCGTGGTGGCGCCGCCCTGTCGGTGCGCGAAGTGACCGGGCAACCGATCCTGTTCGCGTCCACCGGCGAGAAGTTGGAGGACTTCGACGTCTTCCACCCCGACCGGATGGCCAGCCGGATCCTCGGCATGGGCGACGTCCTCACTCTGATCGAGCAGGCCGAGCAGGCCTTCGACTCGGATCAGAAGGAGAAGATGACCGCCAAGCTGATGGGCGGCGAGCAGTTCACCCTGGACGACTTCCTCGACCAGCTCATCGCGGTGCGGCGGATGGGTCCGATCGCCAACGTGCTGGCCATGATGCCGGGCATGGGGCAGATGAAGGACCAGCTCTCCGAGTTGGACGACAGCCACTTCGACCGGGTCACCGCGATCATCCGGTCGATGACCCCGGGCGAGCGCACCAACCCGAAGATCATCAACGGTTCCCGCCGGGCGCGCATCGCCAACGGCTCCGGGGTCACCGTGATGGACGTCAACCAGCTGCTCAACCGCTTCGCCGACGCGCAGAAGATGATGAAGCAGATGGGCGGCATGATGGGTCTGCCCGGCGGTGGCCGCCGCAAGGCGACCAAGTCGCCGAAGAACAAGCGCAAGGGCACCAAGGGCGGCGGTCGTCCGCGTACCGGGGCCGGTGCCGGAATGCCGGCCGGTTTCCCGGGTGGCATGCCGCAGCTCCCGCCGGGGATGGACCCGAACGACCTCGCCGGTGGCCAGGGCCTTCCGCCCGGCTTCAAGCTTCCGAAGATCGACTTCAACAAGCTCGGCAAGGGCGGCGACAAGGGCCCGCGCTGACGCGTGTCGGTGACGGCAGGCGACGTCACCCTTTCTTAGGGTGACGTCATGGTTGCAGCCCCGATCCTGCCGGAGCGGCACGAGTGGACGGTCGACGATCTCGGCGAGCTGCCGAAGGACCTTCCGTACGAACTGATCAACGGAAGGTTGATCCTGCCGTCGCCAACTGCCGTGCACCAGGATCTCTGCGTCCGACTGTTACTCACGCTTCGTCTCAGCTGCCCGCCGGAATACCTGGTCAGCATCGACCTGTCGATGCGCGTTGACCGGCGCAACGAGCCACGCCCCGACGTGGTGGTCATCCGCCGCAGGCACGCCGGCCGGTCGCCCGTCCCGGTCGAGGACACCCTGCTCGCCGTCGAGGTCGTCGCACCGCCCTTCAGCTTCCGCGACATGTACGACAAGGCGAAGGTCTACGCGCACGCTGGCGTCCGGTCGTACTGGGTGGTGGACCCGCTCCAGGAGCGCGTCATGCTCACCGAGTAAACCCTCGGGGCCAACCGGGAGTACGAGCAGGTCGCCCACACCGAGGACCTGTTCGTCACCGAGTGGCCATGGAAGGTCTCCGTCGACCTGCCCGCCCTGACCTCTCGGAAGAACGACCTGCTCGCCCCCGACGAGGAGTGATCGGGTAGGACTGTGCGCATGGCTCTTCACGTGCGCGGCGTACTGCTCCCCGACGACGAGGTCCGGGATCTCTGGCTGGTCGGCGACCGGGTGACCTTCACCCCGGTGCCCGGCGCGGAGACCGTCGTGGACGGCGGGTTCGTCCTGCCGGGGCTTGTCGACGCGCACTGCCACATCGGCATCGCCCGCGGTGGCGCCCCGATCACCTCGCTCGACCAGGCCCGCGAGCTGGCCCACGTCGACCGGGACGCCGGTGTGTTGGCGATCCGCGACGCCGGCTCGCCGTACCCGTACCCCGAACTCGACGACGAGCCGGACCTGCCGCGACTGGCCCGCGCGGGCCGGCATGTCGCCCCGCCGAAGCGCTACCTGCGCGACATCGGCGTGGAGGTCGACGCGACCGAGGTGGCCGCTACGGTGGCCGCGCAGGCGAAGACCGGCAACGGCTGGATCAAGCTGGTCGGCGACTGGATCGACCGGGGCGTGGGTGACCTGGCGCCGGCCTGGGACGCGGACACCCTCACCGCCGCCGTGCGGGCCGCGCACGACGCCGGGGTACGCGCCGCGGTGCACACCTTCTCCGAGTCGGCCGTCGAGATCATGGTGCGTGCCGGGGTGGACTCGGTGGAGCACGGCACCGGCCTCAGCCTCGACCTGATCGACGAGATGGCCCGACAGGGCACCGCGCTGATCCCCACGATGATCAACATCGCCACCTTCGGCGGCATCGCCGAGCAGGCGCGGGGCAAGTTCCCCGGGTACGCCGACCACATGCTCGCGCTGCGCGACGGGTTCCCCGAGGTGGTGCGCGCCGCGTACGAGGCGGGCGTGCCGATCTACGTGGGTACCGACGCCGGCGGCGGCATCGATCACGGACTGGCCGCCGAGGAGATGATGCTGCTGCACGAACGAGCCGGCATGGCACCGATCGACGTGCTGGCCGCCGCCTCCTGGGCCGCCCGGGAGTGGCTCGGCTTCCCCGGCCTGGTCGAGGGTGGCCTCGCCGACCTGACCGTCTACCCCGAGGACCCCCGCCGCGACCTACGGGTGGTCCGCGCCCCGTCCCGCACGATCCTGCGCGGCCGAGTGCTGCGCTGATCCGGCGCCCGCGCCCCGCGCCGGGTTGTCGTGGTGAGGCCGGGCTGTCGTGGTGAGGCCGGGCTGTCGTGGTGACGGCGGGTCTTCGCTTCCCTGCGCCCCAGGTCTTCGTGCTCCCGCGGCTCGCCGCCTGGGACGTGTCGGCCCGCAAGATCGCGCTCGATCCTGGATCCGGTGGTGTCCGACAACGTTGACTCCACTACATCCCGGATCGAGCACGATCTTGGACGGGCGAGCGGCTAGCGGGCGGCGGACGGGCGAGCGGCGGGCGGGCGGCGGACGGGCGAGCGGCGGGCGGGGGCGGGCGCAGGACGGCGGGCGGCGGGCCCGCCTTGGCGAGGAAGATCCGCGCAACATCGGGGCTGTTGCTGCCTCCCGTGCCCCGGAGGCAGCAACAACAGGGAAGTTGCGGGGTGGGGCAGGGGCTCAGGGGTCCGGGAGGTTGGGTCAGGGGGCTGGGCGGACGGCGGCGCTGAAGAGGCGTACGGCAAGGTCGGCGAGCGCCTCGGCGGTGTGGTCGATCGGGGAACGGGGGAGCACGATGTGGCTCACCACCAGCCGGACGATCGTGTCGGCGGCGAACGCCAGCGCCGCCTGGTCCGCTCCGGGCAGGTGGTCGTCGGCCCACTCGACCAGCGCGCCGGACGCCTCGTTGAGCACCACCTCGGCGCGGGTGGTGAGGTACGGCAGTAGCTCGTCCGAGCCACCACGGGTGCTGGTCAGGATGGCCTTGACCAGGGGGTTTTCCGCCGCTGTGGTGAGGGTGTGCGCGATAGCCGCGTACGCGCCGGCCCGTACGTCGGTGCCGTGGGCGAGCAGAGCGGCCCGGACGGCGCCGACGAACCGGTCCACCTCGGCGCGGGCGAGCGCCTCGGCCAGCCCTGCCTTGCTGCCGAACTCGTTGTAGACGGTCTGCCGGCTCACCCCGGCGGCGTTCGCGACGGCACCCATCCGGACGCCGTCCCATCCGGTCGCGACGGTCAGCGAGCGGGCGGCGTCGACGATGCCGGTCCGTACCGGCGTGGGGCCTCTCTGCTCAATCATGGTGGCCGAAGTGTAGGTCGTTCAGCGCACCTCGATCTGGTACTGCGCCTCGACCCAGAACCGCCCGCCGTCGGTGCCACCGAAGTGCAGCTTGTGCCGGCCGGGGCCGGGCGGCGGGATCAGCGCCCACAGCCCCCAGCAGGAGACCGGAACGGACCACGGCCACATGGTGACGACGTTGTTGAAGAAGCCGCGGACCGGGAACGGCTCGGCCGAACCGGCCGGTGTCAGCGCGATCGGCAGTCCGTCGAGCTGCGCGTGCCCGGTCGCGCCGAGGTCGGCCTCGGCCGGGCCGGTTCCGCCGCCGACCTGCCACCAGCAGAACGCCGGGAAGAAGAGCGGCCGTCCGGAGGGAACCACGCAGCTCCGTTGCACAGAGCCACCGTGCGTACCCGCGAGGAACCACACGTCGGCGGGCTGGTGACGCCCGGCGTGCCGGCCGGACCGGTCGGCGATCGGGCTGGTCGGCTGCCGGTGTCGGGCCACCCAGCGCACCCATCTCGCGGCCAGGTGTGCCAGGTCTGGGGCCTCGGGCTCGGGGGTGGGAGCCGCTCCGGTGGGCGGATTGAGGAAGGTCATGGCGGCAGATGCTAACGATGCCGCGCCCGAGCGCACTGCCCTGAGGGAGGGCGCATAGGATGTGCGGTCATGGCTCGTGTGCTCACTCCCCGTGCGGAGGATTTCCCCCGCTGGTACCAGGACCTGATCGCCAAGGCGAAGCTGGCCGACAACGGCCCGGTTCGCGGCACCATGGTCATCCGACCGGCCGGCTACGCCATCTGGGAGCGCATGCAGCTCGAGATGGACGCCCGGATCAAGGCGGCGGGTGCGGAGAACGCGTACTTCCCGCTGTTCATCCCGGAGAGCTACCTCAAGCGGGAGGCGCAGCACGTCGAGGGCTTCTCGCCGGAGCTGGCGGTCGTCACCCACGGTGGTGGCAAGCCGCTCGCCGAGCCGGTGGTGGTGCGTCCCACCAGCGAGACGGTCATCGGCGAGTTCATGGCCAAGTGGATCGACTCGTACCGGGACCTGCCGCTGCTGCTCAACCAGTGGGCGAACGTGGTCCGGTGGGAGCTGCGTCCGCGGATCTTCCTGCGGACCAGTGAGTTCCTCTGGCAGGAGGGGCACACCGCGCACGCCACGCGTGAGGACGCCCGGGCGTACGCGCGGCGGATCCTGCACGAGGCGTACGAGGATCTGATGGTCAACGTGATCGGCATTCCGGTCGTGGTGGGCCTGAAGACGACGCGTGAGCGGTTCGCCGGGGCGACGGCCACGTACACCTGCGAAGGCATGATGGGCGACGGCAAGGCGCTGCAGTTGGGCACCAGCCACGAGCTGGGCCAGAACTTCGCCAAGGCGTTCGACATCAGCTACTCCTCGAAGGAGGGCGGCCGGGAACACGCCTGGACCACCTCCTGGGGCACGTCCACGCGGATGCTCGGCGGCCTGATCATGGCGCACGGCGACGACAACGGTCTGCGCGTGCCGCCGAGGTTGGCCCCGATCCAGGCGTACGTCATGATCGTCAAGGACGGCGAGGGCGTCGCGGAGGCGGCGGCCAAGCTGCGCGACGGCCTGCGCGACACCGGTGTCCGGGTCGCGCTCGACGACCGGACCGACACCCCGTTCGGCCGCCGGGCCGTCGACGCCGAGCTGCGTGGTTATCCGGTACGCGTCGAGGTCGGCCCCCGTGACCTGGCCGCCGGTAACGCGGTGGTGGTGCGTCGTACGGACGGCTCGAAGTCCCCGACGCCGGTGGCGGACGTGGTCGCCGCGGTGCTGGCCGCGCTGGAGACCGACCAGCAGGTGCTGCACGACCAGGCTCTGGCCAACCGCGAGTCGCGCACGGTGGAGGTGGCGACCTTGGCCGAGGCGATCGAGGCCGCCGCGACCGGCTGGGCCCGGGTGCCGTGGTCGGCGGTCGGCGTGGCCGGCGAGGCCGAGGCGAACGGGCAGGGCGTCACGGTGCGGTGCCTGCTGCGCGCCGACGGTTCGGTGCCGGACTCGGAGGACGAGCCCGACCTGGTCGCCATCCTCGCCCGCGCCTACTGAGCGTAGGAAGGCAGTGCGCTTCGCGCCGGGTCGGCTGGTCATGGACCGCAACGTGCGGCACGGTCGGATCGGGTGGGTCCGACCGGGCCGCGTGGTCAGCGACGACGAGCGTGGTCTGCTGGTGTGGATCGCCCGGGACTCGCCGGTGGCCCACGAGGTGACCGAGGCGGGGCTGGGGATGCGGGCGATGCCGTTCGCCCAGTGGGTCTCGTCGTCGTACCGGTTGGCGCACGGCCGCTGGAACGGGCCGCCGCTGCTGAAGTTCCTGCCCACCGGGGCGGCGCACTCCGTCTGGTGGTTCCGCGACGCGCAGGGGCGCTTCCTGAACTGGTACGTCAACCTGGAGGAGCCGGGCGTCCGCTGGGACGACGGCTCGGTGGCCGGTGTCGACGTGGTGGACCAGGACCTGGACGTGGTCGTCCACCCGGACCTCAGTTGGCAGTGGAAGGACGAGGACGAGTTCGTCGAGCGGCTTGCCTTCGGTGCCGACTACTGGGTGACCGACGAGAAGGCGGTCCGTGCCGAGGGGGAGCGGGTGATCGCGCTCGCCGAGACCGGCGCGTTCCCGTTCGACGGCACCTGGTGTGACTATGCCCCGCCGTCGGACTGGGGCGTACCGGACGGGTTGCCCGCCGGCTGGGATCGTCCACCAGTCCGCTGACCTCCCGCGATTACTCTGTGTCGTCCTGCGGACATCGGGCGTGCGTGCGCGGCTTGGCGGCCTAGGGTTCAGGCAACGTCACCACCAGTAATGGGAGGCCCGATGGCCGACCAGATCAACACCTTCGCTGACCTACAGGCCCGCGCCGGCGTGATCCTCGCCAGGCTGAGTGCCGCTCCCGCCGTCGCGATCGCGGCAGCCACGAATCCGCTGCTGGCTGTCGAGCACCTCGGCTACGAGTTCAACCCCGACACCCGTACCGGCATCGGCGACCGCATCCGACTCGGACCGTCCGCCGCCGAGAAGCTCGCCGAGCTGCGTACCGCGATCGCCCGGCTGGTCGATCGCCAGGTCGACCCCGACGATGGCCACGCCGTCCGTCGGCTCCTGACCGACCTGGGCGTGCTCCCGCCCCGCTCCGACGACGATGAGCCGGACACCGACCCGCCGCGCTGGCAGCCCGGCGGTGCCGGCCCCGACCCGCTGGAACCGTTCCGGGACCGGCACCCGGTAATGGAGCCGCTGCTGGAGTATCGGCGGATCTCCGCCCGCCGGCCGAGGTTCGCGCCCCCGCAGGCCTTCGCCGCGATCCTCAGCGGTGCGGTGACCACACCGTTGACGGCCGTGCGTGGCCGGCTCCAGGCACCACCGTCGGACCCGCAGCCCGACGCCCATCCTCGCTGATCAGCCGGTGGCCCGTCCCGCGGCCACGAACACCTCCTGACGTCCGGCCCGGCAACCGGCGTCCCCACCCTCCGGCCTCCACCACACCGGCCCCGAAGGGGGACCAATGGCCGACACCCATGGCTTCGAGGTCGTCATCGAGGCGACCCCACCCGTCCTCCGCAAGGCCCTCCAGGGTGCCTGGAAGTCGGCCGAATGCGGCGACACCAGCACCGACGAGGGACGGATCCCGCAGTACCTGCCGGTCCCCGCCGGCCTCGGCATCGGCGGGTTCACCACGGCCGGCGGCCAGGTGGAGATCCCCCGGGACCAGCTCGACGCCACTCCACGACCCGACATCGACGGGTGCGACCTCACCTTCGGCCTGGTCATCCAGGTGATCGTCGCCGATCCGCCGGTGCCATCCGCGCAACTGCTGGACCTCACCGCCACCGCGCATGCCGTCGCGCCGATCGGGGTGCTGCCCGGAACGAAGAACGTGGGGTTGCGTTTCGACGGCCTGCCCCGCAGTGCGGTCACCGCGACCCTGACCAGCGGCGACCCTCTCGCCCCGAAGCTCGTCCAGATCCTCGGCGAGTACGTCCACTTCGCCTACGAGAACGGCGGCCTCGGGGGCGTGCTGCATCCCGGTATCCCGGCGATCCCGCACGAGCAGGACGACACCGGGCTGGTGCTGGGCCTGGGCGTCGGCAGTTACACCCTCGACACCCACCTGGAGATCTACGACGACCAGGCCGACCCGGCCCACCGGATCGACGTCAGTCAACCCGATCCGGGGCATGTCCTCATCAGCATGCCGATCTACCTGCGGATGTTCCACATCGTGGGTGGTGGCGCGGCGCCTTCGCTGGCCGACCCGATGGCTGTGGAAACCCGGCTCGCCATCACCGTGCCGTTGGAGACCCCGCCGGGGTCGTACACGTTGCGGTTCGACACGGCGACCGTGGTCGCGGGACCGATCGACCCGGCGCCCGGCATCGAGGGCGCCCACTTCACCACCAACAACGCCACCCTCTTCGGGTTCCTCGACAACGCGCTGCAGGCCCAGCTCAACCAGCAGGGGGCGGCGCTGGTGCACGGCTTCGGGGCGCAGAGCATCGTGGTGCCGACCGTGGCGCAGATCGAGACGGCCATCGGCGACCTGCTCTTCGACAACCTGGCCGGGCGGGGCTTCCTGGCACTGTGGACGCCGGAGGTCGGGGGCGAGGTGTTCGAGGCCGACAACGTCGCCACCCGGGTCTTCGCGGATCTGCTGGTGATCGCGATCAACGCCGGCGCGGGCGCCGACATCGGGGCGATGACCAACGTCGTACCGGCCGGTCGGGACTTCGCCATCCTGCTCGACGGGACGATCGTGCAGGAGAACATCGACTCCGCCCGGGTCACCAACGGTTGGGCGGACAGCGACCTGCCGCGCCGCGTCGACCAGGGCGACGACGAGGCGGACGTCCGTGAGTTGGACGTCGTACTTCGCGACGGGTCGATCCGGATGACCGGAGAGCTGACCGTCATCGACGCGATCCTCGGCAGCATCGACGTCGATGCCAGCTTCCGGGCGGACGTGGGACTCCACTGGACCCCGAGCGGCGACCTCGATCCCGACGGTGTCCAGCGGATGGACAACCACCTGATCGGCGAGCCGGACGTCGACCCCGAGGAGTCGGTCCTGTTCTGGGTCATCGCCATCATCTTGGCGATCATCAGCTTCGGCGCCGGGAGCATCCTGATCGGGATCATCATCATCGTGGTCGCCGCGGTGATCACGGCCGTGGTCAACAACATCGGCGGGGCGCGTCTCGTCGACCCGATCACCGGAGCGGTCAGCGGCATCACCGGCTGGCCGCCCGAGTTGGCCCGCATCGGTCGGGTCAGGGCGGTCTTCTTCGACCCGATCGTGATCAACGCCGACGGGCTCCTCCTCAGCGGTGACCTGGAGGTGCTCAGCTCCTGCGAGAGCACCGAGGTGCTCGCCGCCCGCAGCAGTGGGCCGTACACCGGGACGGCCCAGTCGGCCCTGCTGTTGGCCGCTGGGCACACCAGCGCCGCGGCCGGCTACACCTGGCTGACCGGCGACGGCGCGGCACCGGCCGCCACCGCGGACGTCAACCACGTCTACGCGGCCAGCGGCACCTACCTGGCGGCGCACTCGTTGACGATCAACCAGCCCGGCGGCGCCACCAGCCGCCACTTCGCGCTGGTGTACGTCGCCAACGTGCCGCCCACGGTCGACGCCGGCCCGGACCTCACCGTCGACGAGGGTGAGGTGGTGACGCTCGTGGGGCGGTTCAGCGACGTCGAGTACGTCGACACCCACGAGACCACCTGGAACTTCGGCGACGCCCAACCCACCGAGCCGGGCACGGTCGTGGAGACCAACACCCCGCCCCGGGCCGAGGGCACCAGCACGGTGCGCCACGCCTGGTGCGACAACGGTGTGTACGAGGTGACCCTGCGGGTCCGGGACCAGAACGGTGGGATGGCCACCGACACCCGGACCGTGACGGTGCGCAACGTCCCGCCCGTGGTCGATGCCGGCCCCGATCTGTTCACCTACCCCTGCACGGTCCTGACCCTCACCGCCCGGTTCACCGATCCCGGCTGGTGCGACACGCACACCGCGGTCTGGGATTTCGGCGACTGCACACCGCCGCTGCCGGCCGTGATCGACGAGACGCACGAGCCGCCGGCCGGCCGGGGGACCGCTGTGGTGTCCCACCGTTACCCGGACTGCGGAACGTTCCTGGCCCGGTGCACGGTGATCGACGACGACGGCGGGACAGGTGTCGACGAGGTGGTGGTCCGTGCCGTCGACGTGGTCAACCGGCATTTCGAGGACGGGTTCGCCCAGCGCACCACCGGACAGGTCGCCAACGGCTGGGAGCCGTACGTGCTGGCCGGCTCGGCGGCCGGCGGCACCGGCCAGCACGCCGCGAGCAACTTCGTGGTGCACGGTGGTCGTCGGGCACAGGGGCTGGTGCCCGGCCCGCAGCAACGGATCGGCGTCCGGCAGCAGATCGGGGCCAACCCGGGCTGGGCCTACCAGCTCACCGCCTGGTACGACCTCGACCAGGCCGACCCCTCGACCGCGCGACTGGGCGTCGACCCCACCGGCGGCACCGACCCGACCTCCGCCGCCGTCGTCTGGAGCGACGGCACGAGCGCCCAGCGGTGGAGCCCGCTGACGGTACGCGTCACCGCCCAGGCTGCCGCGCTGACCGTCTTCCTGGAGGCGGCACCCGACGGGCGTGAACCCCGAAGGGGCGGCGGGCGGGTGTGGTTCGACGACGTGGACCTGCTGGCCGTGCAGCCGTACTGCCCGGCGGAGCCGCCGCCACCACGGCCGCGCGACTGCCTCGACTTCGCCGGCCGTCAGCCCGGTACGCAGTTCCCGGCGGAGTGGACGGACCACGGGTTCCTCATCCGTTCCGTGGACGGCGTCGGCCGGGTGGTCGTCGCGGTCGGGCCGCCCACCGGAGGTGCGGCCCTGCAACTCGGCGCCGGCGTCCAGGTCGAACTGCCCCACCCGGCGGACCGGGTCGTCGTCACCCTGGTCAACCAGGGCGGTAAACCGGTCGGGCTGACCGCGCTCGACGACGACGGTGCGTCACTCGACCACGTCGACGTGCCGGCGAACTCACCACCGGATGCGGCGACGGTGACTCTCACCGGTCCCGGCATCGTCTCCGTCCGGATCGTCGGGCGGTCGGCGGAAGGGCTGCTGGTCCGGCTCTGCGCCGAGTACGCCGACGACACCGGGCCGGACGGCGAACGCGGCGAGCCCACGTCGCACCCGGTTCCGATCGACCCCGGTGCCACCGGCCCGACGCGCCGATCCGACCCGCCGTTTCGTGGTGGTTGCTGTGGCTGAGCCCGGCTCGCTCGACGCCGTCCGTGCCGTGCTGGCCGCGCACCGAGCCGACCTCACCCGGCGGTTCACCGCCGTCGGCACCGGCATCGGCCGGCCCGACCCGGCGGGCCCGTACGTCATCACCGTCTACGTCACCGACCCCGGGTTGGTGGCCGTCACCAGCGAGCGCGTCGACGGTGTCGCGCTGCGCTTCGTGCTCACCGGGCCGTTCGAGGCCCGCCGAACCTGATCCATCACCCCGTTCCACCGGCAGGAGGCGGCCATGTCCAATCCAATCGACGACAGTTACGTCAAGGCCCGTGCGTTGGCCCGGGCGGCCCGTCAAGGACCACTGGCCGGGCTGCTCGGCGACCCGAACGTCAGCGGGCTCGCCTACGGCCGACGGGAGGTCAGCGGCCGCCGCACGGAGGAGCCGGCCCTGGTGGTGTACGTGGTCCGCAAGGTGCCGAGGCAGTTCCTACCGACCACCCGGCTGCTGCCGCGGCGGGTCTACTTCGGGTCCGACTTCGTCGAGGTCGACGTGGTGGAGACCGGCCCGTTCTTCGCCCAGGAGTTCACCGCTCGGGAACGCCCGGCGCCCAACGGGGTGAGTGTCGCGCACATCGACGTCTCGGCCGGCACGCTCGGCGCGCTGGTCACCGACAACACCGACGGGTCGCTCTGCATCCTGAGCAACAACCACGTGCTGGCCAACTCCAACGCCGGGGCGATCGGCGACGCGATCGTGCAGCCCGGCCCGGCCGACGGCGGCACCGCGCCGGCCGACACCATCGCCACGCTCAAGCGATTCGTCATGATCAACGCGGCCGGCAACCGGGTGGACTGCGCGATCGGCCAGGTCTCCCAGCCCAACGACGTGGTCGACCGGGTGAAGGACGACATCTTTCCGGTGGCCAACAGCGGCCACCCGGCAATCGGTCTGCTCTTCGCCGGCTCGTGCAACCGGACCCTGATCAACCCCATCGACGACGTGCTGGGCCAGCTCGACGTGACGTTCCTGAGCGGTGCGAATGCCATCGCCGGTGTCGACATCGGCAGCAACGTCGAGAAGGTCGGCCGGACCACGGAGTACACCACCTCCACGGTGACCGAGGTGGATGTCAGCGCGAGCATCGACTACGGCCCCGGCGTCGGCGTGTTGAGCTTCGAGGGCCAGATCGCGACCGCCCACATGTCCGAGGGCGGTGACTCCGGGTCGGTCGTCTACCTGGGCGGCGAAGGCGGCAACGAGAGCGCCTGCGGCTGCGCCTCCAGCAGCACCGCCCGCCGGGTCCTGGACCGGGACGTCGACCTCGACGTCGCGGTCGAGAAGGAGTTCCGGCAGCGCTACCTGCAGCAGACCCGGGTCGGCCGGTTCGCCGTCGACACCTACTTCGCCAACGAGGACCGGCTGGTCGCGAGGGCCCGGTCGACGAAGCTCTCCGACGCCGACCGGCGGCACCTGCAGAAGCTCTACGACACCTACGCCGAGACGGCCCGCGCGGCACTGCTCCAGCCGCAGCGGTCCGAGGCGACGCTCACCAGCGAGCACCTCGACGAGGCGCGCAAGACGCTGCGCCGCTTCGCGGACCGGTTGACCGCCGAGGAACTCTCCGCCGCCGAGGAGGTGCTGGCGCTGGCGAACGACGCTGTTGGTCGTACTCCCGTGGAGATCCTGCGGATGCTCGACGACGAGCAACTGCTGCACAAGGCACAGGAGTTGGTCGAGCGGGTGCCCACTCTGTGCGCTCCGGGCAGTGGGCGGCGCGGCGACGGTGGCTGTGGCTGCGGTGGGAGCAGCGGTGACGCCGGCCAACCGGCGGCCGAGAAGCCCACCAAGTCGAAGCCGAAGCGGAAGCGGTGACGGTGGACAACGCACCCGATCCGGACTGGCTGGCCAGCGCCCGTACCCGGGAGGCGCTGGCCGGCCTGGACCGGCGGATGCGGGAGGCCGTCGCCGCGTCGGACCCGGCGTTGTGGGCGATGGCGACGGCGCTGCAGCGCCGGGGCGGCAAACGGATCCGTCCCGCGCTGCTGCTGGTCGCGGCGGAATTCGGCACCGTCCGTCCGGCACATCTGCTCGACGCCGCCGCGGCGTTGGAGCTGCTGCACCTCGCCTCGCTCTACCACGACGACGTGATGGACCGGGCCGTCACCCGGCGGCACGGCCCCAGCGTCAACGCCGAGTGGGGCGAGCCGGCGGCCGTGGTCGCCGGGACCTTCCTGGTGGCCCGGGCGATCGCCCTGCTCGCCGCCTTCGACGACAGGTACGGCCGGGAGGCGGCCGCCGCGCTTGTCGCGCTCTGCACCGGGCAGCTCCGCGAGACGGAGAACGCGTTCTACACCGGCCTGACCGAGGCGGAGCACCTGGAGATCATCGCGGGCAAGACGGCGACCCTGTTCGAGTTGCCCTGCCGGTTGGGCGCGCTGCTCGCCGGGGCGCCGCCGGCGACCGTCGAGGCGCTGGCCGGGTACGGCCACGACCTCGGTGTCGCCTTCCAACTCGCCGACGATGCGCTCGACGTGCGCGGCAGCTACGAGGCGCTCGGCAAGCGGCCGCTGACGGACGTGCGGGAAGGGGTCTACACCCTGTCGGTGCTGCGGCTGCTGGCCCGCGACACACCGGCCGCCGGCCGGCTACGCGACCTGCTGGAGGTACGCGAACCCACCCCGGTGGAACTGGCCGAGGTGGCCGAGCTGGTCGTCGCCTCGGGAGCCGTGGACGAGGTCCTCGCCGAGGCCCGCAGCCGGGCCGCCCAGGCCGCCCGACGGCTGGACCCGCTGCCTCCCGGGCCGGCCCGGGACTCGCTGGTCCGGCTCGCCGACTACGCCGTCACCAGGGCGGGTTGAGATGGATACGCCGGACCCGCCGATGGTCCCGGACCGGCTGGACGGCTTCGACGCGGTCGTCGTGGGCGCCGGCCCGGGTGGCGCGGCCGCGGCCTACCGGCTGGCGACGTTGGGTCGCCGGGTTCTGCTGGTGGACCGGCGCGAGTTCCCCCGCGACAAGTGCTGCGGCGACGGCCTGACCCGCAGCGCCGTGCGTCTGCTCGCGGAGCTGGGAGTGCTCGACGAGCTGACGGGTGCCCAGCGGGTCGGCGGGGTGCGGATTCGGATGCGTGGGCGCGGCGGTCGCGACTTCCACTACGAGGACCCCGACGGCACCGGGTACGGCATTGTGGTGCCCCGGCTCGAGTTGGACGCGGTGCTGTGCCGGCGGGCGGTGCGCGCCGGTGCGGTCCTCTGGACCGGGGCCCGCGCCACCGGGCTGCTCGGCGGCCCCGCCGGGGTCCACGGCGTGCAGGTCGAGTACGCCGGCCGACGTTTTTCGCTGCGTACCCCGGCTGTGGTCGCCGCCGACGGGGCCTCCTCGCGGCTGGCTCACCAGGCCGGGTTGCGCAGCCCGGACCGGGAGTGGACCGGGTTCGCCGCCCGGGGCTACTTCACGCACATCGCGGACCTCGACGAGTTGCTGGAGATCCACCTTCCGCTGGCGGATGTCACGGACCGGCGGGTGCTGCCCTCCTACGGCTGGGTGTTTCCGGTCGGCGACGGGACGGCCAACGTCGGCGTGGGCCTCTTCGACCCGGCCCACCGGGAGAACGTCCGACTGCTGTACGAGCGTTTCGTCACCGACCTGATGGCGACCGACCACCGGTTCCGGGCGGCCCGTCCGGCCGGACCGATGACCGGTGCGCCGCTGCGGCTGGACTTCGACCCGTCCCGGTGCGGTGTGCCAGGGCTGCTGCTGGTCGGTGACGCGGCGGGGCTGGTGAGCCCGTTCACCGGCGAGGGCATCAGCTTCGCACTGGAATCGGGCCTGCTCGCCGCCGACCGGATCGACACGGCACGTCGCCGCACCGAGACGGGACCGGTGGACCCGGCCCCGTACGCCCGGCAGTTGGCCGCCCGGCAGTCCGGCTACTTCGAGACCGGCCGACACTCCGTGCGCCGATACCTGCTCGCCTGGCGGGTGCTCGACGCCACCTTCGACGACGACCGGCCACTGTTCGCCCTCTGCCGCCGGCTGGCGCTCTTCCCGGACGGGGCACGGGCGGGTGTCCTGCTGGACCCGTTGCCCCAGCCGGCACCGGAGCTGGCCCGCGACCTGCGGCGCGATCTGATGGCGGTGGGCGAGCTGCTCGCCGGCTGCGTACGCGAGGACTGGCCGATGTTCGTCCGGCTCGGCGGGGTGGACGAGGACCTGTCGACCCTCTCGCTGCGTCCGGCGGTGCTGCTGCTGGTCGCCGCGGCGGTCGGGGGCCGTGAGCATCCGCTTCGGCACGCCCTCGCCGCGGCGGTCGACCTGGGTCTGCTCGCCGGGCTGGCGGTGGACAGCGCCCGGGAGGAGCCCCGGTCCACCGGGCCACGACCGACGCCGTGGGGCAACCGGTTCGCGGTGCTGGTCGCGGACTTCCTGTTGGCCCGTGCGTACGAGTTCGCGGCTCAGGGCGGCGGCCCGGTGGTCGCCGAGTTCGCCGAGGCGTTGACCGTGGCCTGTGAGGGGCGGGCTCAGGAGTTGCGCGACGATCCGTCGTCGGGCGGCGGAGCCGGCGGCGCCGTCCTGGTCGGGCGCGCCGCCATCGCGTTCGAGTTGCCGTGTCGGCTCGGCGGCCGGCTCGGCGGCGCCCGGGTTCCGGTGGTGAACGCGCTGGCCACGTACGGTCGTGAGGTCGGCGCGGCCCATGCCCTCGGCGAGCAGCTTCGGGAGCTGGCCGGGGCATCCCGGTGGGGTGGGTCGACGCAGCCCGGGGCGGTCGCGCCCGACGACCCACGGGTGGCCGGTCTGCTCGGCCTCATCGCCGAGCACGCCCAACGGGCGCGAGAGGCGTTGCGGATCGTGCCCGCCGGTCCGGCCCGCGAGCTGCTGGCTCGGCTGGCCACCCCCGGGTTGCCGGGCACCGTGGATCCCGACGGCAGGGTGATGTCGGTCACGTAGTGGCGACGGGCGGGCGGGTCCGGGGCTCCGGTGTGAGTGATCGGCGCTTCATCTGGCAGAATGGGTCGCTGGTATCCGGCGCGCGTCCGGCGCCCTCTAACCCGGGCACGTCGCTAGTCCACCGAGTAGTCTCCGGCCCAACCCCACGGGTCCGGTCGGCGCTCACCCATGCACACCGCCCGCACGGGCCGGTGAGATCGCAACAGGAGCGAAACAACTGTGGCCGTAAAGATCCGGCTCCTGCGGATGGGCAAGATCCGCAACCCGCAGTACCGCATCGTCATCGCCGACTCGCGCACCAAGCGCGACGGCCGGGCGATCGAGTTCGTCGGGATTTACCAGCCCAAGGAAGACCCCTCGATCATCGAGGTCAAGTCGGAGCGGGTCCAGTACTGGCTGTCGGTCGGCGCTCAGCCGAGCGAGGCGGTGCAGCGCCTGCTGGAGCTGACCGGTGACTGGCAGAAGTACAAGGGCCTGCCGGCCCCGCCGCCGCTGCTCGTCGCCCCCGAGCGGGCCGACCGCAAGGCGACGTACGAGGCTGAGGCGAAGGCCGCCGCCGGGCTCGCCCCGGAGACCCCGGCCAAGCCGGCCAAGAAGGCCGCCAAGGCCGCCGAGGCTCCGAAGACCGAGGCTGCGGCCGAGGCGCCGAAGACCGAGGCCCCGGCCGAGGCTCCCGCCGCCACTGCCGACGCCGGTGAGCAGGCCTGACATGCCTCTGCGTCCGGCGTTGGAGCACCTGGTCAAGGGCATCGTCGACCACCCGGACGACGTCCGGGTGCGGATGGTCGATTCCCGTCGGGGCAAGCGGCTCGAAGTCCGCGTGCACCCGGAGGACCTCGGCACGGTGATCGGGCGGTCCGGCCGGACCGCCAAGGCGCTGCGCCAGGTGATCGGCTCCATCGGCGGGCGCGGGGTACGCGTCGACATCGTCGACTCGTACTGATGCAGCTCGTCATCGGAAGGATCGGCAAGCCGCACGGCGTCCGCGGTGAGGTCACCGTGGAAGTGCGGACCGACGAGCCCGAGGCACGGTTCGCCCCGGGTTCGGTGCTGCGCACCGAACCCGGGGTGACACCCCCGGCTCCCGCCACGGCGGACGAGCCCGGGGTGCCGTTCCGGCTCCCGGCGGAGCTGACCATCGAGGAAGCCCGCTTCCACCAGGGTCGGGTGCTCATCGCGTTCGAGGGCATCCTGGACCGCAACACCGCCGAGGCGCTGCGCGGGACGCTGCTCGTGGTGGACAGCGCCGACGTGGACCCGCCGGATGACCCGGAGGAGTTCCACGACCACCAGTTGGTCGGGCTGGCCGTGGTGACCCCGGCCGGCGAACGGCTGGGCGACGTGGTCCGGATCGACCACGCACCCTCCTCGGACCTGCTGGTGCTGCGACGCCCGGAGGGGCGCACCGCGTTGATCCCGTTCGTCCGGGCGATCGTTCCGGAGGTCGACCTGGCCGGTGGACGTGTGATCGTCGACCCGCCGGCCGGACTGCTCGATCTTTAGGAACACCCCCATGCGCGTCGACGTCGTGTCGATCTTTCCGGAGTACTTCGCCCCGCTCGATCTGTCGCTGATCGGGCGGGCGCGGGCCAACGGCGTACTCCAGCTTGCCGTGCACGACCTGCGGACCTGGACCCACGACGTGCACCGCACGGTCGACGACACCCCCTACGGTGGCGGGCCGGGAATGGTGATGCGCCCGGAGCCGTGGGGTGAGGCGCTGGACGCCCTCGCGCCGGTCGACGCCCCGCCACCAAGGCTGCTGGTGCCGTCGCCGGCCGGTGCCCCGTTCACGCAGGCCATGGCTCACGAGCTGGCGGCGGAGTCGCATCTGCTCTCGCCTGCGGCCGGTACGAGGGCATCGACCAGCGGGTGTTGGCGCACGCCGCCACCCGGATGCCGGTCACCGAGGTGTCGCTCGGTGACTACGTGCTCTTCGGCGGCGAGGTCGCGGTCCTGGTGATGCTGGAGGCGGTGACCCGGCTGCTGCCGGGGGTGCTGGGCAACGCGGGCTCGCTGGACGAGGAGTCGCACGCGCACGGGCTGCTGGAGGCCCCGATCTACACCAAGCCGCCGAGCTGGCGTGGGCACGAGGTGCCGGAGGTGCTCCGCTCCGGTGACCACGGCAAGATCGCCCGCTGGCGGCGCGAGGAGGGTCTGCTGCGGACCGCCGCCCGGCGTCCGGACCTGCTCGCCGCGCTGCCCGCCGATCGGCTCGACAAACGGGACATCACGGCCCTGGACCGGGCCGGATTTCAGTCGCCACCGGGGGATGTGGCAAAGTAGGGGGGTTGCCGCATCCGTCCGCTCCCGCGGGCGGCTGCGAGGATCACCGACCGGGGTCGGTCCGCCGACCACCACCCGGGGATCAGAATCACCCACCCGCGCACCGAGTGACGGTGCGCCGTGAGCCTTACGAGGACGCAGCGATGAACATCCTGGACGCCCTTGACGCCCAGTCGAAGCGGACCGACCTTCCCGACTTCCGGGCCGGTGACACCGTCAAGGTGCACGCCCGCGTCGTCGAGGGCAACCGCTCCCGTGTCCAGATCTTCCAGGGCGTCGTGATCCGCCGCCAGGGTGACGGTCTGCGCGAGACCTTCTCGGTCCGCAAGGTCAGCTTCGGTGTCGGTGTCGAGCGGACCTACCCGCTCAACGGCCCGGGCATCGACCGGATCGAGGTCGTGACCCGCGGTGACGTGCGTCGCGCCAAGCTGTACTACCTGCGCGAGCTGCGCGGCAAGAAGGCCAAGATCAAGGAGAAGCGGGAGAAGCAGCCCAGCTGACTTCCCGCTCGCCACGCCGCCTGAGCTGCGCGTATGCCGTAACGACCAGACCGCACTACCCTGGTCGTCACGGGCGCAGCGCGGCGGCGGACCCGCCCACGTGGGCGGGTAGCCGTCCACTGCCGCCCGTGGAGCCTCGACGAGGCTCCCGGGCGGTGGTGTTTCTGCGGACCGGGGAGTGGCGTGGTGCAGACGCTTGACGAGGACGGCACCGTCGATCCGTGGCGCCGACGGGCTCGCCGCACCCGCCGGCAGATGCCGCTCTGGCAGGAGCTTCCGCTGCTGCTGGTGGTGGCGTTCTGCCTCGCGGTGCTGATCCGCACCTTCCTGCTCCAGGCGTTCTACATCCCGTCCGGCTCGATGGAGGACACGCTTCTCGTCGATGATCGGGTGCTGGTCAACAAGGTCGTCTACGACGTCCGTGACCCGGTCCGCGGCGAGGTGGTGGTCTTCCGGGGCACCGACCGGTGGGCGCCGCAGGTCGACGAGCAGCCGGAGCCGGGCTTCGTCGGCAAGGTGACCCGGACCGTCGGCGACCTGATCGGGGTGAGTCGTCCCGGTGAGAAGGACTTCATCAAGCGGGTGATCGGTCTCCCCGGCGACCGGGTCAGGTGCTGCGACAGTCAGGGCCGGGTGACTGTCAACGGCACGCCCCTCGACGAGCCGTACGTCCTGCGGGACTCCCCGCTGGACCTGCCGCCGAACCCCTCGGAGTGCCGCTCCCGGCGCTTCGACGAGGTCGTCGTACCGCCAGGTCAGATCTTCGTGATGGGCGACCACCGGGAGGTCTCCCAGGACGCGCGTTGCCAGGGCCCGGTGCCGATCGACAACGTGATCGGCCGGGCCTTCATGGTGGTCTGGCCCTCGTCGCGGTGGCACTCGCTGCCGGTGCCGTCGACGTTCGACGACGTTTCCGGGCCGAGCGTGGCGTCCTCGGGGGTGCCCCCGGCGCGACCGACCCCGCAGGGCGGTGTGTTGCTGATCCTCCCGCTGGCGGCCGCTCTCCGTGGTTCCCGCGCGTTCCGGTCGATGACGTCCAGTTCGGCAACGTAGGCTCCTTGGCGTGATTGACGAGCAGACCGACAAGCCGCGCAGCTCCTTCTGGAAGGAGCTGCCGATCCTGCTGGGTGTGGCGATCCTGGTCGCGGTGCTGGTCCGCGCCTTCGTGCTGCAGACCTTCTTCATCCCCTCCCCGTCCATGGAGAACACTCTCAAGATCGACGACCGGGTGCTGGTCAACAAGCTGGTCTACGACTTCCGATCACCGCACCGGGGCGAGGTGATCGTTTTCAAGGCTCCGATCGAGTGGAGCGGCAACCCCGAGGGCGAGGATTTCATCAAGCGGGTGATCGGCGTTCCCGGTGACCACGTGGTCTGCTGCGACCCGCAGGAACGGCTGATGATCAACGGCAAGTCGTTGGACGAGCCGTACATCTTCTCGATGGACGGGGTCCGCGACAAGCCGGCCGACCAGGAGTTCGACATCACCGTGCCGAAGGGTCGGCTGTGGGTCATGGGTGACCACCGCTCGGCCTCCGGTGACTCGTTGGAGCACTGGCAGCAGTCCGGGCAGAACATCACCGAGGCCACCATCGCCGAGGACGACGTGGTCGGGCGGGCGTTCACCGTCTTCTGGCCGGTCAACCGGGCCACCTGGCTGACGGTGCCCGACGGGTTCGACGGTATTCCCAAGCCGTAGGCGGACGGGGCGTGGGCGATCCGCCGTCGGTCTGGCAGGCTGGTGCGGTGACCGTGAGCGCGAGGAGTGAGCTTGCGAGCCCCGCAGGCGCCAACAGTGCCGACCGTGTCTACACCCCTCGACGCGCGGCGCGCGTGCTGCTCGTCGACGCGGCCGGCCGGGTGCTGCTCTTCGAGGGCTTCGACCCGGCCCGACCAGGGCACCGCTACTGGTTCACCCCCGGCGGTGGGCTCGACCCGGGCGAGGCGCCGGCAGTGGGCGCCGCCCGGGAGTTGGCCGAGGAGACCGGCCTGCGGCTCGACCCGGTCGAGTTGGGCGAGCTGGTCTGGTCCGACGCGACCGAGTTCTCCTTCGACGGCGTCTGGTACCGCCAGGAGCAGGATTTCTTCCTCGTCCGGGTGGAAACCTGGCGGGTGGACACCACGGGCTTCAACGACATCGAGCGGCGCAGCATCGCCGACCACCGCTGGTGGCTTCCCACCGAGTTGGTGGCCAGCGGCGACCGGTTCTACCCACCGGAGCTGCCCGCCCTGCTGACCCGGCTGGGGCTGTCGACCACCGCCGGCCAGGGCGGGGCGCCGTGCTGACCCCGCCGCGCACGGTGGTGCGCCGTGAGGCCGGCCTGTACGCCCTGGAACGGGCGCTGCAACGGCGCGGCTTCCGTCACGTCGCCGGAGCCGACGAGGCGGGCCGAGGCGCGTGTGCCGGTCCGCTCGTCGCCGCCGCCGCGGTGTTGCCCGAAGGTCGGCGCGGCGAGATCGAGGGGCTGGCCGACTCGAAGCTGCTCACCCCGGCCAGCCGGGAACGGGTGTACGCCGAGGTGGTGGACCGCGCGCTCGCGTACGCCGTGGTCGTCATCCCCGCCGAGGAGGTCGACGCCCGGGGGTTGCACGTGTGCAACCTGGCCGCGATGCGCCGGGCGCTCGCCTCGCTCACCACCCGCCCGGAGTACGTGCTGACCGACGGCTTCGGCGTGGACGGCCTGGGCGTGCCGGGGCTCGCGGTGTGGAAGGGTGACCGGGTGGCGGCGTGCGTCGCGGCGGCGAGCGTCCTCGCCAAGGTCACCCGGGACCGGTTGATGGTGGAGTTGGACGGGGTGTTCCCGGCGTACGGCTTCGCCGAGCACAAGGGTTACATCACCCCGGAGCACTCGGCGGCGCTGCGCGAGCACGGACCGTGCCGGGAGCACCGGTTCTCGTACGTCAATGTCGCTACGGTCTCCGGTCGGGACGGACGGCCGCCGCGTGCCAGACGTCCCGGCGGTCCCGGCCGGGACGAGCCGATGGAGCGCTCCGGGGCGTCAGGGGGTACCGTCGGCGTGGCGTTGGGCGAGCAGCCTCGGCCTCCGACGCCGGTGGGGGAAGATGTGGCCATGGAAGGCGGAGTGCGATGAGCGCGGAAGATCTCGAGAAGTACGAGACCGAGATGGAGCTGCAGCTCTACCGGGAGTACCGCGACATTGTCCGCCAGTTCTCGTACGTGGTGGAGACGGAGCGTCGGTTCTACCTGGCCAACCAGGTCGACCTGCACGTGCGCAACTCCGACGGCGAGGTCTACTTCGAGGTCGAGATGCACGACGCCTGGGTGTGGGACATGTACCGTCCGGCCCGTTTCGTGAAGAACGTCCGGGTGATGACCTTCAAGGACGTCAACGTCGAAGAGCTGGAGAAGCCCGACATCTCGTTGCCCGCCGACTCCGGCTTCGGCGGCTGACCGCGGCCACGCCGCTCAGCCCTACCGCTCGGCCGCACCGCGGGTCCCCCACCCGTGGCGTGGCACCTGCCGGTCACTCGGCCGGCACCACGACCTCGACCCGCTGCACCAGATTGTTGGCGAAGCCGCCACGGTTCCACGGCTGCTCGACCGGCTGGGTCCGCCCGGACGCGTCGGTCGCCCGCGCGCCGAGCACATACCGCCCCGGGCTGGCGGTCCACTCGTACCGCCAGCGCCGCCAGGCGAAGTCGCCCCCGCCGGCCGGGTCCAGCTCGGCCGGAGCCCAGCTCTGCCCACCGTCGGTGGTGACCTCCACGGCGACCACCGGCGCGTGCCCCGACCAGGCCCGACCGTCCACCGTGCACGCGCCGGCCCGCACGACCCGGCGACGGGACATGAAGTCGGGAAAGCCGGGCGGCCGGACCAGCGCACGTGGCTCGATCCGGGTCACCGGCACGCCCGGGTCGTCGGCGTCGGTGCGCACCCGGTAGGCGACCGCGTTCTGATAACCCTCGAACGGCTCGGTCCGCACGTCGACGGAGTGGACCCACTTCACGTGCGCCATGCCGTACCAGCCCGGCACGATCAGCCGCAGCGGCGCACCGTGCTGCGGCAGCAGGGGAGCGCCGTTCATCTCGTACGCCAGCAGCACCTCCGCACGCAGCGAGTCGGCGACCGGAAGCGCCCGCTGGTAGTCCTGCTCGATCCCGCGCTCGACGCCGTGGTCGGCGCCGGTGAAGACCACGTCCACCGCGGCCGGGTCGAGGCCCGCCTCCCGCAGCAGCGGAGCGAGGGGGGTGCCGGTCCACTCGGCGTTGCCGACCGCCTCGACCAGCCACGGCTGGCTGACCGGCCGAGGGTGCAGCAGGGCTCGGCCGTTTCCGGCGCACTCCAGCGTCACCTGGTGGGTGACCCGCGGTCGCTCGCGTAACTCGGCGAGCGTGACCGTCAGCGGCCGGTCCACCGCCCCGCCGATGGTCAGCGTGTGCGTCGCCGCGTCCAGCTCCGGGATGTCGTAGTGGATGAGCAGGTAGTGCAGCCCGGCCGGGGTGACGTCGTAACGCAGCGCCTCCAACGGGATGCCGTGGTTGCGGGCGGCGAGCTGCAACTCCTCGGCGCTGATCGCCTCGTCCGGCCCCGCGAGCCGGGACGGGCCGCTCACGTCGGCCACCGTCGGCGTCCGGTCATCGACAGTGGTCATGCCTGGGCCTCCCCGGTCCACACGGCGTCATCCGCCGTACGCGGCCCAGCCTAGGCCCCTGCCTGGCGGCCCGGAAACGGCACCGAGGGGTACGGCGGTGTGTCCCCTCCAACGCCTACCAGAAGGCGACCGGGGAGGAGTGGGAGCACGTCGAGGAGTACGACTACGAGACCGGCTCCAACGAGAAGTGGTGGTGAACTGGTCCGGTAGGTGTCGGGCATAGCAGATCATCGAGGGCGTTGGGTGCTCGTCCACAGCATCCCCGGTTGTCCACAGCCGCACCGGTCGGGCTGGCGGACTGCCTCGCCTCGGCCGGAGGCTGCCAGCATGCGACAGCCATCCGCCCCCCACCGCGCCCTGCCGCTCCACGCCGCGCCCGCCCTGGCGCTGATCGTCCAGCTCTGCGGGCTGGTCGTGCTCGTCACGGCGGCGCCCCGCCGAGCACCGGCGCCGGCCGTGCCGGTCGCGGCCCTGGCGTCCGTCAGGGCGTCCGCCCCGGCTCCCGTCGGGCGGTTCCGCTGGCCGGTCGACGGGCCACCCCGTCCGGTGCGGCGGTTCGACCCGCCGCCCCAGCCCTGGCTGCCCGGCCACCGGGGAGTCGACCTGGCAGCCCCGGCCGGCGCGGTGATCCGCAGCGCCGGGTCCGGCACCGTGCTCTTCGCCGGTCTGGTGGCCGGCCGACCGGTGGTCACCGTGGGGCACGCCGACGGGCTGCGGACCACCCACGAGCCGGTCCAACCGGCGGTACGCCCCGGTCAACAGGTCGTCGCCGGCACGCCAGTGGGTGAGCTGCTGGCCGGGCATCCGGGTTGCCCCGCCGATGCGTGCCTGCACTGGGGTCTGCGCCGGGGCACGGACTACCTGGACCCGTTGGCCCTGCTCGGCCTCGGCCCGGTGCGCCTGCTCCCGGTAGGTGGAGCCGGCCCCGGCCCGGTCAGCGCTGGGCGAGCAGCGCCGGCAGGCGCACGGCCAGCCGCTCGTACTCGTCGGCGGTGTTGTAGACCTGACCGGTGAGCCGCAGCCACCCCCGGCCGTTCCAGCTCATCACCGCGACCTCGGCGGCGAGCCGCTCGCCGATCCGCGCCTGCAACGCCCGCGCCGCGTCGATCGTGGTGCCCGTGCCGGGCGGCAGCGGGATGAGGCGCAGAGACACCCCCGGCCCGCCGGGGTCGGGCAGGTCGGCGGGGGCCACCCCGAGCGCGTCCCCCACCACCCGCTGGCCGTACGCGGCGAGCGCGGCGTTGTGTGCCCGCACCCGGTCCACGCCGAGACTGCGCAACGTGAACAGCCCCGCCGGGGCGGCCAGCCAGGACGTGTAGTCGAGGGTCGCCTGCCACTCGATCCGGGCCGGGAAACCCGACTCCTGCTCCCAGGAGACCACAAGCGGTTCGATCCGGTCCCGCCACCGCGGTGCCACCGTCAGCAGGGCGGTCCCGCGCGGGGCGTACGCCCATTTGTGCAGGTTGCCGGCCCAGAAGTCGGCACCGATGCCGCTCACCGGGGTGGCCAGCATTCCGGGGGCGTGTGCGGCGTCCACCAGGACCGGCACGCCCTGCTCGTGGGCCGCCCCGACGATGGCGGCGGTCGGGAAGAGCTTCGCGGTGGCCGAGGTGAGCTGGTCGACGACGAGCAGCCGGGTCCGTCCGGGGCGCAGGCCGGCGCGGATGATCTGCACGATCTGTTCGTCGGTGGCGTCCAGTGGGATGGGCAGGACGCGGCTGACCGCCCCCGTGCGGCGACACTCGCGCTGGATGGCCAGGCTCACCGCCCCGTACCCGTGGTCGGTGCTGAGCACCTCGTCGCCGGGTTGCAGGCCCAGCGACTGGAGGACCACGGCGACACCGGTGGTGGTGTTGCCCACCAGGGCGCTGCCGTCGGGGTCGGCGCCGAGGAACCCGGCGAGGTGCCGGCGGGTGTGTGCGATCCGGTCGACCAGGCCCTGGGTGAAGAAGCGCAGCGGGTTGGCCTCCATCTCGTCGCGCACCCGCTGCTGGGCTCGCTGCACGGCGATCGGGACCGCGCCGAACGAGCCGTGGTTGAGATGGCTGACCGCCGGGTCCAGGGAGAACAGCAGACGGGCGCCCGGGATCGGCTCAGGGGGCTGCGGGACGCTCACCTGATGATCGTAACCGTCGGACTCGTTCGCCTCCGGTGCTTGATCGGGCGAGCGGGTGGGCCTGCCGGTGCACGGCGCGTTGCCGCTCGACGTCAGGCGCGCGGGTGGGCCTGACGGTAGGCGGCACGCAACCGCTCCACCGACACGTGCGTGTAGATCTGCGTGCTCGCCAGCGACGAGTGGCCCAGCAACTCCTGGACGGCCCGCAGATCCGCACCACCCTCCAACAGGTGGGTGGCCGCCGAGTGGCGCAGACCGTGCGGGCTCGTCCGGGGCAGGCCAACGGCCTCGGCGTACGCGCCGACGATCTGACGCGCCGTCGTCGGGTTGAGCCGACCGCCCTTGGCACCCAACAGCAACGCGTCCCCGGAGCGACTGCCCACCAACGCCGGGCGGCCCCGGCGCAGCCAGTCGTCCAACGCTCGCTGCGCGGGCACCCCGTACGGCACCGCGCGCTCCCGTCCGCCCTTGCCGAGAACCCGGATCACCCGCCGGCTGTGGTCGACGTCGCCGACGTCCAATCCGCACGCCTCGCTGACCCGTACTCCGGTCGCGTAGAGCAGCTCCAGCAGCACCCGGTCCCGCAACGGCACCGCCTCCGTCGCGGTGTCCTCCGCTGCTTTCGATGGCAGCGCGGTTGCGAGCGGGGCCTGCCGGGCTGGTGCCTCGACCGACCGTGGCGCGGCCGCGAGCGGGGCCTGCTCGGCCGGTGCCCCGACCGATCGTGGCGCGGGCGTGCGCGGGGCCGGCCGGGCCGGTGCCTCGACCAGGGTGGCGGCCTGGTCGGCGCGCAGGACGGTGGGCAGCTCCCGGTGCGCCCGAGGGCTGGCCAGCGCAGCCCCCACGTCGGCGGGGAGCAGCCCGGCCCGGTGCGCCCAGGCGCTGAAGGCCCGCGCCGACGCTGCTCGCCGGGCCAGCGACGTACGGGCCGCCCCGGTGGTGCGTTGCCGCGCCAACCAGCTGCGCAGCACCGACAGGTCCAGGTCGGCGAGGTCGACGCAACCCATCCGTACGGCGTGGTCGAGCAACGAGACGAGATCGGTGACGTACGCGCGGACGGTGTGCGCCGACCGGTTACGCACCCCGGACAGGTGCGCGGCGAAGTCGTCGACGGCGTCGCGCAGCTCGGGCGGCAGCGCCTGGTGCATGGCCTGGGTGCCTCGGTCGGGTCTACTCATCGTGGCCGCGCCGGTTCGCGGACCGGTCTCCCGGCCCAGGCACCTTCACTGGCAGCTGGCACGGCACCAGCCTACGGCCGAGCGACGAGAGATAGGGTCACCTGGGCGGGGGTGGAGATCGATGAATACGACGGCCAGCACTGGCCGACTGCTGATCCCAGGAAACGCGGCGTCGACCCTGTCGGGAGGCGTCGGCGCTGGCGGGAAGCTCGGTGGCTGTTCCGGTGACTGCTGACTGGGCGCAGGTGACGCGGCTCGACCGGTCGAGCCTCGTCACCTGGCTCCGGTCATCCGAGCCCCACGACGTCCGATGGACGGGCAACGAATGGCTGGGCGTGCTGCAACTGTTCACCATGCGACTCACCCAGGAGGGCGCCGAGGTCGCGCCGGCCGAGTGGCCGGCTCACTCCACCGCCTTTGACGTGCTGCTCGATGGGACACAACGTGCCGATGGCATCGACGCCCGGGAAGCGGTCGTCCGACGGCTGCTCCTGACGGCAACCGCTCTCACCCACACCCGCCCGACCCGAGAGGTCGCGCTGCTGGACCCCCGGCACGCGATCACCGCGTTCAACGCCGTGCTGCCGGTGCGGACGGCGGAGGCAGCTCGGGTCGCGCCGCGGTGGCGTTCGTTGGCCCCCGAAGACATGCGCGGGCTGTTCCGGGCTGCCGGGTTGGTCACCGCGGCCCGCGCGCTCAAGCCGTACCTCGACGAAACCGACGCCGGTAACAGAGCCTTCGCCGCAGACCTGGCGGCCTGGGAGCGCGACGTGCTCGTCCATCTCAGGTCCGAGCCTCTTCCGTCTTGACGGTGGGTCGGGGGGCAAGGGCGTAGCCGTCGTCTCGACGGACCACCATGGACAGCTCCTCGAGCAGGGACAGTTTGCGCAACGCGGTCCGTACGTCGACACCGGCGCGGGCGGCGAGCCGGTCCACGCCCATCGCGCCGCGGCGGGGCAGCGCCTCCAGCAGTGACCGTGCATCGTCGTCGAGCGCGTCGGTGGGCCGCTGCGGTCCGCGCGCCAGCGGGGCCAGATCGGCGCCGATCCGTCCCACTTCCTCGAGCACGTGCGCCACCCCGGTGACCAGCCGAGCCTTGTCCGGGTACTCGCGCAGCAACTCGTGCGCGCCGACGGACATCGCCGAGGTCACCGGGCCAGGCACCACCATGGCGACCCGATTGGTGTAGATGGCCCGCCGGGCGGTCTGCGTCGCACCGCTGCGCGCCGACGCCTCCACCACGACGGTGCCGAGAGTGGCCCCGGCGATGACCCGGTTGCGGATCAGAAACCGGGGACGTAGCGGCTCCGCGCCCGGTGGCCACTCGCTGACCAGCAGCCCGGTGTCGGCGATCCGGTCGAAGAGCGCGGTGTTGCCCATCGGATATGGCCGGTCCACCCCACAGGCGAGCACCGCGACGGTCAGGCCGCCCGAGTTGAGGGCACCCCGGTGCGCGGCGGCGTCGATGCCGAACGCGCCACCGGAGACGACCGTCCAGTCCCGCTCGGCCAGCCCGTATCCCAGTTCGGTCGCGACGTGCTGGCCGTAGCCGGTGGCCGCCCGCGCCCCGACCACGGCCACCGAACGATCCAGCGCCTCACCCAGCGGCCAGGCCCCGCGTACCCAGAAGCAGAGCGGTGGGGCCGTCTCGCCGTCCACCCGGCGGCTGACGTCCGGCAGGCGCAGCGTGGACAGGCTGGCCACCCGTGCCGGCCACTCCTCGTCGTCGGGTGTGACCAGCCGGGCGCCGAGCCGGTCCGCCCGGTCCAGCGCCTCGGCCGCCACCGCCCGGGCGTCGCCGGCCACCGACCGGGCGGCCACCGCGGTACGCAGCCGGCCGTCCGGGCTGCCGCCGTCGAGCAGCAGGGCCAGAGTCGCCACCGGGCCGAGCCGTTCGACAAGTTGGTGGACCACGCGGGTGCCCGGCTCGGCCAGCCAGGTCAGTGCGATCCGGGCCAGCCTGCTGTCGTCATCGGCGCTCACGTCGTCTCTCCCGTCCGTAGTTGCAGTGCCTCCCGAACGTCGTTCAGGTCTGGTCGGTCCCGGCCGTCCAGGTCAGCGATGGTCCACGCCATCCGGATCACCCGGTCGAAGCCGCGGGCGGACAGCGAGCCGGAGTCGAGGCGGCCCCGCAACTCGGCGGTGACCCCGGCGGGCAGCCGCCACGGCGGTCGGCGCAGGTGTGGGCCTTCCACCTCGGCGTTGAGCCGCCGGCCGAGGCCGGCCCAGCGGGTGGCCGCCGCCTGCCGGGCCGCCGCGACCCGGGCGGCGACCGTCGCCGAGGACTCGATGCCGCCGTCGGATGCCAGCAACTCCGCCGCCCGCACCGGCATCAACTGCACCTGTACGTCGATCCGGTCGAGCAGTGGCCCGGAGAGCCGGCCCAGGTAGCGGCGGCGGACCAGCGGGCTGCACTCACAGCGGGCGTCGCCTGCTGGTTGGGCACACGGGCAAGGGTTGGCGGCCAGCACCAACTGGGTTCGGGCCGGATAGACCGTGCCGCCCCCGCTGCGGGTGAGCCGGATGCGGCCGTCTTCGAGCGGTTGGCGCAGCGCCTCCAGCGCACCCTTGCTGAACTCGGGGGCCTCGTCGAGGAACAGCACGCCGCGATGCGCCAGCGACACCGCGCCGGGTCGGGCCAGCCCCGAGCCGCCACCGACGAGCGACGGCACGCTCGCGGTGTGGTGCGGCGCCTGGAATGGTGGGCGACGCAGCAATTGACCGCCCGGCGGTAGCAGCCCGGCGACCGAATGCAGGGCGGTGACCTCCAGTGCCGCCTCGTCGTCCAACTCGGGCAGGATCGACGGCAGCCGCTCGGCGAGCATCGTCTTGCCGGCGCCTGGCGGCCCGAGCAGCGCCACGTGATGCCCGCCGGCCGCGGCGACCTCCAGTGCGCGGCGGCCGAACTGCTGCCCGGCGACGTCGACGAGATCCGGCCCGTCGACGGCCGGCGTCGAGGTGGCCTCCGGCGGCTCGATCAGCGGGGCGCCGTCCCGAACGAAGGCGACCAGCCGGTGCAGGGAGTCCACCGCTCGCACCCGTACTCCGGGGATGACCGCGGCCTCGGCGGCGTTGCCGACCGGGACGATCACCCGTGCGATGCCGGCCTGGGCCGCGGCGGCGACCATCGGGAGTACGCCGCGCACCGGCCGTACCGTGCCGTCCAACCCCAGCTCGCCGAGGATCACCACCCCCTCCAGTGGGAGCAGCGGCAGCTCACCCGAGCCGCCCAGGAGAGCCGCGGCGATGGCCAGATCGAAGGCCGAGCCGGATTTCGGAAGCGTCGCGGGCAGCAGGTTGAGGGTGATCCGCCGGTTGGGCCAGCGCTGGCCGGAGTTGACCACTGCCGCGCGGACGCGGTCGCGGGCCTCGTGCAGGGCGGTGTCCGGCAGGCCGGAGATCACCACGGCGGGCAGGCCGGCGGCCAGGTCGGCCTCCACCTCGACCAGGTGGCCGGTGACCCCGACCAGCCCGACGCAGAGCACCTTCGCGTAGCTCACGGCGCGTCACCGATCCTTCGGGTCGCGCATCTCAGAACGCGCCCTTGAGGTGGTCCACCTGTGCTGGACCGGCGTCGGGCAGCCGCACCGACAGCACGTCGAAACGCACCTCGTCGGCGGTCGTGCCGGTCTCGGACAGCCAGCGCGCGGCGAGCCCCCGCAGGCGACGGGCCTTGGCCGGCACGACCGCCTCGGCCGGGGTGCCGAAGTCGTCGCTCCGGCGGGTCTTCACCTCGCAGAAGGCGAGCACCGGCCCGTCCCACGCGATGATGTCGATCTCCCCGGCCGGGCAGCGCCAGTTTCGGGCGATGGGGCGCAGACCCGCCTCGGTCAGGTGCCGGGCGGCGCACCGCTCGCCATACGCGCCGACCGCCTGGTTCCGCTTCGTCATGGTCGGAACCGTGCCCGCCCGGGTACCACCGGGGCTACTCCGACAGTGGCCCACCTGTGGACAACGGGGTCGCTGTGGACAGTCGGACGATCATGCCCACGGTGTGCTAGCGGCGCTGATCACGATGCCGGCCCGCGTCCGCGCCACCTCGACGCGACTCCTGCCCGGCGCTCCGGGGAACCGGTGGCGGGTGGCCGACCGGGCTGAGATGGCGCGGGCGTGGCCGGTCGCATACGGTGCCTGACGTGGACGGACGACGGAGTTTTCCGGAAGATCAGGAGTCGCGCTGGTACCCCGACGAGCGGGGTCGCGGTTACGGCGAGTCGGAGTGGCGTGGCGCGGGCGAATCGCGATACCGGGACGGCGAGATCCCCGAGCAGCGTGGCGCGGAAGACGGTCGCTCCGTCGAGGACACCGGCGTCGGCCGCCGCCGCGAGCCGGACTCGGGACGCTTCGGCGCCGTCGACGCCAGCCGCCTCGGTACGCCGGAGTCGGACTCGGGTCGGCTGAGTGCGGTGGACGCACCTCGCTTCGGTGCGCCCGAGTCGGACTCGGGTCGCTTCGGCGCCCTGGACGATCAGGCCGGTCGGTTCGGGACGAGTGAGGCAGATTCGGGGCGTTTCGGTGCGGTCGACCCGTTGGGCGCCGCACGTCCGGAGGTGGACGGTTATCGGGCCACCCGCTCGCGGCGGGCGGATCGGGACCCCTCGGAGATCTCCGGTGAGCTGCCCGGTCGTCGGGCCGCCCGGGAGGCCACCGCCGCGACGCCCCCGCTGACCGGCCCCCCGCTGACCGGCCCCCCGCTGAGCGGTCCCGCGCTGACCGGTCCCGCGCCGGAGGCCGCCCGCGACAATCCGTCGGCGGCCGTCCCGCCGGGCGGTGTGTTCGCCGAGCAGGCTCGTCCCGCTCCGCTCGGTGGTTACCCGATCGTCGAGCCGACCCGGGCCGGCGACACGCCGCACCCCCTGGAGATGCCGACCGGCCCGATGCCGGGGATCGGCCCCCGGCCCGACCTGCCCGCCGCGGAGCCGCCGACCTACGCCCCGGTGGCCGACGGCGTCTACCGGACCCGACGGCCGGTGCTGGCCGTACTCTTCGCTCTGCTGGTGTTGATCTTCGAGATCCCCGCGCTGCGGGTGCTGCTGGCGGGCGTGACCGGCGATCCGGTGGACGCCGGGAACGTGGTGGTGGGTATCGCCCTGGTTGCCGGGCTGCCGATCTTCGCGACCGGGCTCTACGGGCTGCGAACCGGAGGTCTGGCGCTCGCCGACGGTGGTCGGGGTTGGCTGCGCCCACCCACTGCCTATTTGACCGTCGGCCTGGTGCTCTTCCTCGCCGCCGCACTCGCGGCCGGCTGATCCGGCGCCGGCCTCGCGCGCTGTCGGTGCGGACAACAACCAGGAAATAGTGGCCACCGGCGACGCGGAGACCACTATTTCCGTGAACCAGTGCGATCTTCCCGGCAACTCGCGCGACAGAGCCGAGCGGGCTGGGCGGCACACCCGCGCACCCCGGGGCGGCTGGACGGGTCATGGGCGTACACTTGCCAACTGGCGACCGCCTCGTGCGGTCGACCTCGCGCGCCCTCTTCACGAAATCGTCGTGGAGCGACGGCCTCCCTGGTCCCGATCTTGATCGGGTCCACCATGGGTCGGCGACCAGGCGCCAGGACGCCCGGCCACCGGCCGGGCGTGACAACCAGGGATCTTGAGGAGTACCCCAACCATGGCCGTCGTGACCATGCGCCAGCTGCTGGAGAGCGGTGTCCACTTCGGGCACCAGACCCGGCGCTGGAACCCGAAGATGAAGCGCTTCATCATGACCGAGCGCAACGGCATCTACATCATCGACCTGCGCCAGACCCTCGAGTACATCGAGAAGGCGTACGAGTTCGTGCGTGGGACCGTCGCCGAGGGTGGCAGCATCCTGTTCGTCGGCACCAAGAAGCAGGCCCAGGAAGCGATCGCCGAGCAGGCGACCCGGGTCGGCCAGCCGTACGTCAACCACCGCTGGCTCGGTGGCATGCTGACCAACTTCCAGACGGTGTACAAGCGGCTTCAGCGGATGAAGGAGCTGGAGGGCCTGGGTGACCTCAGCGGCACCGCCGCCGGTTACACCAAGAAGGAGACCCTGCAGCTCTCCCGCGAGAAGATCAAGCTGACCCGCACCCTCGGTGGTCTGCGGGACATGCAGAAGCTTCCCGCCGCGGTCTGGATCGTCGACACCAAGAAGGAGCACATCGCCGTCGACGAGGCCCGCAAGCTGGGCATCCCGGTGATCGCGGTGCTGGACACCAACTGTGACCCGGACGAGGTCGACTTCCCGATCCCGGGCAACGACGACGCGATCCGCTCGGCCGAGCTGCTGACCAAGGTCGTCGCCGCCGCCGTCGCGGATGGTCTGATCGCGCGTTCCGGCCGTCGCCGGGGCAACGACGAGAAGCCCGAGGGTGTCGCGAGCGACGAGCCGCTGACCGAGTGGGAGCGCGAGCTGCTGGAGCCGAAGAAGGCCGACGAGTCGGTCGCCCCGGCCGAGCAGCCGGCCGCTGCCGCCGCCGAGCAGCCCGCCGCCACGGCGACCGAGCAGCCCGCCGCCGCCCCGGCCGAGCAGCCGGCCGCTGCCGCCACCGAGCAGCCGGCGGCCGCTACCGCGGAGTGATCGCATCGCCGCTGCCCGTCCGTTTTCGCAGACGGCGGGCAGCGGCGGTACGCCGGGCACGATCTGCCCGGATCCGGGTAACCGGCACCTCTGACCATCCACACGCCGTCTCAACACCGAAGAGAGAGCCATGTCCCAAATCACCGCCGCGGACGTCAAGAAGCTCCGCGACCTCACCGGCGCCGGCATGATGGACAGCAAGAAGGCGCTGACCGAGGCCGAGGGCGACTTCGACAAGGCCGTCGAGATCCTGCGCGTCAAGGGCGCCAAGGACGTCGGCAAGCGCGCCGGCCGTACGGCCGCCAACGGCCTGGTCGCCCACTCCGGCAAGGCGCTGCTCGAGCTCAACTGCGAGACCGACTTCGTCGCCAAGACCGAGTCGTTCATCGCGCTGGCCCAGCAGCTCGTCGAGCACGGCGAGCGCGCCGGCGTGAACACCGCCGAGGAGCTGCTCGCCACCGAGCTCGACGGCAAGGTCGTCGCGGACCTGATCCAGGAGCAGTCCGCCAAGATCGGCGAGAAGCTGGTGCTCAACCGGTTCGCCCGGGTCGAGGGCACCACCGCCGTCTACCTGCACCGCAAGGCGCAGGACCTGCCGCCGGCCGTTGGTGTGCTGGTGTCGTACACCGGCAAGAGCGACGAGGCGGGCGACGCCGACGCCCGTGGTGTGGCCATGCAGATCGCCGCGATGCGGCCGAAGTACCTCACCCGGGACGAGGTTCCGGCCGAGGTCGTCGAGTCCGAGCGGCGCATCGCCGAGCAGACCGCCCGCGAGGAGAACAAGCCCGAGGCGGCGCTGCCGAAGATCATCGAAGGTCGGGTGAACTCCTTCTTCAAGGACTACGTCCTGATCGAGCAGGCGTCCGTCGCCGACAACAAGAAGTCGGTGAAGCAGCTGCTGGCCGAGGCCGGCATCGAGGTCACCCGCTTCGTGCGGTTCGAGGTCGGCCAGGCCTGAGCCGCCACCGGGCGCCACGTGCGCCCGTGGGCAGAAGACGTCAACGAGGAGGCCGCCGGTGTACGTGACAGGCACCGCGGCCTCCTCGTCACATAGGGTCGGCAGCGGCAGGTTCGCGGTACGCGCCGCACGGGGCGTGCGCGTGGGGAAGGGCGGGGCGGATGACGCAGGTTGTGAGTGACCGGACGCTGGAGCTGGACGATCCGACGGCGCCGCCGCCGGGGCGCGCCCGCCGAGTGGTGCTGAAGCTCTCCGGTGAGGTGTTCGGTGGCGGCGCGATCGGCGTCGACCCGGATGTCGTCCAGGCGATCGCCCGGCAGATCGCCACCGTGGTCCGCCGCGGCGTGCAGGTCTCCGTGGTGGTCGGCGGCGGCAACTTCTTCCGGGGTGCGGAGCTGCAGAAGCGTGGGATGGACCGGGCCCGCGCCGACTACATGGGCATGCTCGGCACCGTGATGAACTGCCTCGCCCTCCAGGACTTCCTGGAGAAGGAGGGCATCGAGACCCGGGTGCAGAGCGCCATCACCATGGCCCAGGTCGCCGAACCGTACATCCCGTTGCGGGCGATCCGGCACCTGGAGAAGGGCCGTGTGGTCATCTTCGGTGCGGGCGCCGGCATGCCGTACTTCTCCACCGACACGGTGGCCGCCCAGCGGGCTCTGGAGATTCGGGCCGATGTGGTGCTGATGAGCAAGAACGGCGTGGACGGCGTCTACACCGCCGACCCGCGGATCGATCCCACCGCCAGCAAGCTCGACTCGATCACCTTCTCCGAGGCGCTGCGCCGCAACCTGCGGGTCGCCGACGCGGCGGCGTTCAGCCTCTGCATGGAGAACGGCCTGCCGATGCTGGTGTTCGGCGCGCAGGGTGACGACACCATCATCCGCGCGGTGGGTGGCGACAAGATCGGCACCCTGATCACCGCCTGAGCCCCGCCGACGGCGACGGCAGCGGCGGTCCTGACGACTTTCAGCAGAGCCCACCACGAGCACAGAAGGAGGCGAGGAGACCGGTGATCGACGACACCCTCCTCGAGGCCGAGGAAAAGATGGATCGTGCGGTTGAGCACGCCAAGGAGGAGTTCGGCGCCATCCGTACCGGTCGCGCCAACGCCGCCATGTTCTCCAAGGTCATCATCGACTACTACGGCACGCCCACGCCGCTGACCCAGATGGCGTCGATCGCGGTGCCCGAGCCGCGGATGGCCATCATCAAGCCGTACGACAACTCGCAGATCAATGCGATGGAGAAGGCGATCCGCGACTCGGACCTCGGGGTGAACCCGAACAACGAGGGCAACCAGCTGCGCATCCTGCTCCCGCAGATGACCGAGGAGCGCCGCCGCGACATGATCAAGGTGGCCCGGCACAAGGGCGAGGAGGCCAAGGTGGCCATCCGTAACGTCCGCCGCCGTGGCAAGGAGGAGCTGGACCGGATCGTCAAGGACGGCGAGGCCGGCGAGGACGACGGTCGCCGCGCCGAGAAGGAACTCGACGACCTGACCCAGCGCTACGTGGCCACCATCGACGACCTGGTGAAGCACAAGGAAACCGAGCTGCTCGAGGTCTGATCCATGCTTCGAGGCCCGTTCCCGACGTCGGGAACGGGCCTCGTGTCGTATCTCAGCAGGGAATCCAGACGGTCCTGGTGCCCTCGGCGAACTCCTCGTTGGTGGTCGCGTCGCGCAGCGAGAAGTGGGCGGTGGCGCGACCGGGGTGCAGTGCCGGAGTGATCCGGGCGAAGGCCATCGCGAGCTCGACCGTGCCGCCGTCGCAGAGGATCTCGCCGGCGCCGTGGCCGCCGGTGGCCCAGAGGGTCGGCAGGCCGTCCTGCACCAGCGAGGCCGACATGAGGACGATGCCGGCCGGGCAGTGCCGGGCGGTCGCGGTGACGGCGGTGGCCGGGTACGTCACTCCCGGCTCACCGACGGGCGGTTCGAACGGGAACAGTTCGCTGGCGTGCCGATCGATGGTGATCCTGGTCGGCGCGGTGGTCGCGGCGGCTGGTGCCCCTGCTCCGAGGACGATTGCCGCAGCCGCCAGCACCGCCAGACTGATCTTGTACATGTGTGTGTGCCCTTTCCCCGTGGTCGCGTCGGCGGAGACCGGCGCGACCCCAGCGGACCACGTCCGGCGGGGCCGGCTCAGTACCTGATCGTGCAGCGCACGAGTCGGATCGATGGCTGCGGATCCGCGTACCGGATGGGTGGGTTTCGGTCCGCGACGGCCTGCCGGCCAGGGGCGACGCCGGTCGCCATGCCTCGTCCGCCGTGCCGGTCCGGCGGGTGCAGTAGGCTCGGCAGGATTCCCGGCCACCGGGCGGTGAACACCGGGGATCGACCGACCGTCGGGGCGGTCAATCGGAGGAACATCGCACGTGTAGGGGATGCTTGTGGTCTTGCGTCATGTGGTGGTTCTCGCGCCCCGTCGCGGTGCGTGATGTCCCACCCCGACCCCTACGGCAGCGAGCCTCGCGGCTGGGACCGCCCGGAGCTCCCAGTGGCACTGCCCTGGCCCGAGCAGGACCTGGACGCCGGCCAGCGGCACCGCCGACCCGCCGCCGGCCCTGAGCTGTACGCCGACCCGCGCACCCGGCCACACGCCGACCCGCACCCGACGGACCCGTACGACGAGCGTGGCCGCGCGGTCCGCCCGGACGACCGCTTCGACGACCGCGACCGGCACGACCGTTTCGACGACCGCGACCGGTACGACGACGACCGGAACCAACCCGACAGGTACGACGACCGGGGTCGCGCCGGCCGGTACGGCGATCGTCCGCCCGCCGGCCCGGGCGGCGCCCCGGCCCACCCCGGTGACCCGGAGCGGCGCGACGAGCCCGGCCGGCGCGACGAGCCTGGCCGGCGCGACGAGCCTGGCCGGCGCGACGAGCCTGGCCGGTACGACGGCCCGCAGTCGTTCGCCGGGCCGGTCCGTTACGACGACGCCGCCGGTTTCCCGACCGCGCAGCTCGCGCCCATCGGGGCCGAGGTGGCACCGGACCTGCCGCCGGCGACCGAGCCGGATCCGCCGGGTGGCCGACGGCCGAAGGGCCGACGCCGGGCCAGCGTCGACCGACCGGCCACCCAGCAGGTGGGCAACGGGCGGGCCGGCCGTAACCTGCCGGCGGCGATCGGCGTGGGGCTCGGTCTCGGCGCGCTGATCGTGGTGCCGCTGATCTTCTACCCGTTGGCGTTCCTGCCGGTGATCGCCGCCGCCGTCGCTGTCGGCAGCTGGGAGATGGCCCGGGCGGTCCGCCGCAGTGGCGCGCACCCGCCGCTGGTGCCGTTGATCGCCGGCGGGGTGCTGACCGTGGGTCTGGCCTGGTTCGCCGGTCCAGATGCGCTCAGTCTCGGACTGCTGGTCACCGTGCTCGGCACCATGATCTGGCGGCTGGGTGACGGTCCGGCCGGCTTCCAGCGGGATGTCACCGCGGCCACCCTGATCGCCGTCTACGTGCCGTTCCTCGCCGGTTTCGCGGCGCTGCTCGCGGCGGCGCCCGACGACGGTTGGATGCGGATCCTGGCCACCCTGATCGCGGTGGTCCTCTCCGACACCGGCGGTTACGCGGCCGGCGTCTCGTTCGGTCGCCACCCGATGGCGCCGTCGATCAGCCCGAAGAAGTCCTGGGAGGGTTTCGCCGGTTCGGTCACCGCCGCGGCCGTGGGCAGCGCGCTGCTGCTGTGGCTGATGTTCGACCTGGAGCCCTGGTGGGGTGCCCTGTTCGGGGTGGCCATCTCCTGCGCGGCGGTCCTCGGCGACCTGGCCGAGTCGATGATCAAGCGGGATCTCGGTGTCAAGGACATGAGCAACCTGCTGCCCGGCCACGGCGGGCTGATGGACCGACTGGACTCGATCCTGTTCGCGGTGCCGACCGCGTACCTGCTCCTGGCGATCTTCGTGCCGGTGGTGAACTGAGGTATGAATCACGGCGTCCTGGTCATCCGGCTCCGGCGGCGGCGGCCCGTTCGACACCTCCGGACCGGCACCTGCCGCCGAGGGCGTGACACACTGGACCAGCCATGACGAGCCTGCCGTTGATCCCCGCCATCTCGGACGCCCCCGCCGCGCGCCGGGCCTCCATGCCGCCGAAGCACCTCGCCGACCTGGACCTGGCCGGCCGCCAGGCGCTGGTCACCGAGCTGGGTGAGCCCGCGTTCCGCGCCAAGCAAATCTCGAATCACTACTTCGGGCGGCTGGTCCGCGACCCGCAGGCCATGACCGACCTGCCCGCGGCGACCCGGGAGCGGCTGTCCGAGCAGCTCATGCCCACCCTGCTCACCCCGGTGCGCGAGCTGGCCTGCGACGACGGCGCGACCCGTAAGGCGCTCTGGCGGCTGCACGACGGCGCTCTGGTGGAGAGCGTGCTGATGGGCTATCCAGACCGGGTGACCGTCTGCATCTCCAGCCAGGCGGGCTGCGGGATGGCCTGCCCGTTCTGCGCGACCGGCCAGGCCGGGCTGACCCGCAACCTGTCCACCGCCGAGATCGTCGACCAGGCCGTGTACATGGCCGGCGTGGCGGCCTCCGGTGCGGTGGTCGGCTCCCCGCCGCGGCTGTCGCGTGTCGTGTTCATGGGCATGGGCGAGCCGCTGGCCAACTACAACCGGGTCATCGGGGCGATCCGCCGCCTGGTCAGCCCAGCTCCGGAGGGGCTCGGCCTGTCCCAGCGGCACATCACCGTTTCCACGGTCGGCCTGGTTCCGGCCATCCGCCGACTGGCCAGCGAAGACCTCTCAGTGACCCTTGCGCTGTCGTTGCACGCGCCCGATGATGATCTGCGCGACGAACTCGTGCCGGTGAACCAGCGCTGGAAGGTAGCCGAGGTGCTGGACGCGGCGTGGGACTACGCCGCCCGAACGGGCCGTCGCGTGTCGATCGAGTACGCGATGATCAGGGACGTGAACGACCAGCCGTGGCGAGCCGACCTCCTCGGGCGGCTGCTGGCCGGCAAATTGACCCACGTGAACCTCATCCCGCTCAATCCGACGCCGGGCAGCCGCTGGGACGCGAGCCCGAAGCCGGTTGAGCGGGAGTTCGTCCGGCGGTTGCGCGATGCCGGGGTGTCCACCACCGTACGGGACACCCGAGGTCGCGAGATCGACGGCGCGTGTGGTCAACTCGCCGCCGCCGAGGACAACGACACCTTCACCGACCGCGCCGGAGAGGCACCGGCGTGACCGGGCGTAGCGAACGAGACCAGGAGACATAGTGGCGAGTCAGGGTCAGCGTTTCCGGCGCAAGGCGCTCCGCCGGGGATACAAGGTCGACGAGGTGGATGCCTTCCTCGACCGGGTCGAGGCGACGCTCGACGGCCGCCAGGTCGGCGCGCCGGTGGCCTCCCAGGAGGTCCACGACGTCGTCTTCCGGGTCCGCTTCAACGGCTACGACGAGTGGCAGGTCGACCTGCACCTGGACCGGGTCGAGCGGCAGTTGGCCGAGCTTGAGGAGCGCACCGGCGCCGGTCGCGGTGGCGACCCCCGGATGGGTGACCGGATGGGTCCACCGGACCGCATGGGGCCGCCGATGCGCGATGACCGGGGCATGGTCCCGCAGCCGATGCCGCCGCGCCCGATGCCCGCGCAGGCTGGGCCGCCCGCCGATCGCTACGGCCGCTACGACGAGCCGACCGGTGCCTTCGCCGGTGGGTACGACGCCCCCCGGGGCGGCTACGACGCGCCGCGAGGCCCGGCCGGCCCCGGTCCGATGGGCCCTGGCGGTCCGATGGGTCCCGGCGCGGCGATGGGTCCCGGCCCGATGGCGGGCCATGGTGTTCCGCCGCGCGGCCTGCCCGCCGGCCCCAGTGGTTACGGCCCCGACGACCAGCGCGCGCCCGGCGGCTACGGTCCGGACGACCAGCGCTCTCCCGGTGGCTACGGTCCGGACGACCAGCGCTCTCCCGGTGGCTACGGCCCGGACGACCAGCGCTCTCCCGGTGGCTATGGCCCGGACGATCACCGCGCGCCCGGTGGGTACGGCCAGGACGATCACCGCTCTCCCGGCGGCTACGGTCCGGACGACAAGCGTTCGCCCGGCGGCTATCCCCCGGAGGAGCCGCGCTTCGACGGCTTCGAGGCCGGGCGGCACGGGCGTACCGACATGACCGCGGAGATCCGGATGCCGGAGCGGGACCTGCGCGACATGCGCCGAGGCCCTGCCGGTCCGCCTCCGCTGGCGCAGCCGGGTATCGGTGGGCCTCCGATGGCCGGTCCGCCCGCCGTGGCCGGTCCGCCGATGGGTGGCCCGCCGATGGTTGGCCCGCCGATGGCTGGCCCGCCCGGCAGCGATCTCTACCGGGTCGACCAGATCCGCCGGAGCTTCCAGGTGCGCCGGTTCGGCAGCGGGTACGACCCGGACCAGGTGGACCGGTTCTTCGACACCCTGCTCGGCGGCATGCAGCGTCGCAACCCGATGCCTGTCGACCCGAAGGACCTGGACACGCTCCGGTTCGGCCTGGTGCCCGGTGGCTACTTCGAGGCTGAGGTCGACGCGGCGCTCAAGGACGTACAGGACATCCTCTTCGGGCGCTGACCCCGACACGTACGGACGAGGGCCCGTCCCCCGGGTGGGGGCGGGCCCTCGGCGTTGTCGTCCGGTGCGGGTCGGGTCAGGAGCGCAGACCATTGCGCCGCAGCACGATGTCGCCGATCACGATGATCAGCAGCAGCGCGGCCAGGCCGATCAGCCAGATGTCCTCGACCTTGCCCTCGTGGTTGCCGCAGATCATCGCCAGCAGCGCCAGTGCGGAGAGCACGGCGCCGATCTGCCCGGCCTTGCGGTGCCCGGGCTTGTGCTGGTCTGGCGACGTTACCGGCTCGCTTCCTGCCACTGTCGGTCCTTCCCTCGCGATCGGATCTTTGGTTAGTCTGGCACGCCTCGTACCGGCCCCGGCGCAGGGTCCGACCAGAAGATCCCCCCGCTCCTGAACGGGTGGTGCGCGGCCCCGCGCCGGCGCGGCGGTGCGGGACGGCGTCGACCGCGCCCGGACGGGCGGTGCGCCGGTCGTCTGAGCCCTTCGCGGCTGGTCGAACGGCACTACCGGCGTCGCGGGGCGGCGGTCCGACCCACTCCGGTAGCGTTTGGCGTACACCTGATTGTCTGTTTGAGGGGGACTGTGCGGTGCGAGTGACCGGAACCGGGCACGCCAGCATGCGGATCGACACGGCCGCGGGCAGCATCCTGTGCGACCCGTGGGTCAACCCGGCCTACTTCGCGTCGTGGTTCCCGTTCCCGGACAATTCCCTGCTCGACTGGGGCAGCCTGGGCCAGGTCGACTACCTGTACGTCTCCCACCTGCACCGGGACCACTTCGACGCGAAGCACCTGCGGGATTTCGTCTCGAAGGACGCGACGGTCCTGCTCCCCGAGTTCCCGACCTCGGAGATGGAGGACGAGTTCCGGGCGCTGGGCTTCACGAAGTTCCTGAGGACGCCCAACGAGCAGGTGGTGGAGCTACCCGGCGGCCTGAAGATCATGATTCAGGCGTTGACCAGCCCGACCGACGGGCCGATCGGTGACTCCTCGCTCTGGGTCGAGTACGACGGGGTGCGGCTGCTCAACCAGAACGACGCCCGCCCCACCGACCTGAGCGTCTTCGCCGAGCTGGGGCACGTGCACGCGCACCTGCTCCAGTTCTCCGGCGCGATCTGGTACCCGATGGTCTACGAGTTGCCGCAGTCGGCGAAGACCGCGTTCGGCAAGCAGAAGCGGGATCGGCAGTTCGACCGGACGTGGCGCTACATCGACGACCTGAAGGCCGACCACGTCTTCCCGATCGCCGGCCCGCCGTGCTTCCTCGACGACGCGTTGTGGCAGTTCAACGACATCCACGGCGACGAGGGCAACATCTTCCCCGACCAGTCCGTCTTCCTCTCGGAGTACGCCAAGGTCGGCGGCACCAACGGCATCGTGTTGCTGCCGGGCAGCGTCGCCGAGGTCACCGCCAAGGGCGCGAGCACCACCCACCCGGTGCCGGTCGAGGAGTTCTTCGCGAACAAGGTCGCCCACCTGGAGGAGATGCGGGAGCGTAAGCGCCCGATCATCGAGGCGGAGAAGGAGTCCTGGCGGCACCCCGAGGTGGACGTGCTGGGCGAGATGAAGCGTCGCATCGAGCCGCTGCTCGACGAGTCGATCTACCTGGCCAAGGGGGTCGGCGGTCCGGTCCGCTTCGACCTGGTGGGCTACGACGGCGCGAGCGTCGAATCCATCGTGGTGGACTTCCCCGGCAAGGAGGTCCGGCCGTACGCGGACGAGAAGGTCCGCTACCGGTTCCGGACCGAGCGGTCGCTGATCGAGCACCTGCTCTTCATCGACGAGGTGGACTGGGTCAACTCGCTCTTCCTGTCCTGCCGGTTCTCGGCGGCCCGGATCGGCCAGTACAACGAGTTCGTCTACGCGTTCTTCAAGTGCCTCTCCGAGGAGCGACTCCAGTACGCCGAGGGCTGGTACGACGAGCACGAGCGCAGCACCGACGCCGAGGACATCACGCTTGGCGACTGGGTGGTGCAGCGGCGCTGCCCGCACCTGAAGGCGGACCTGACCCGGTTCGGCATCGTCGAGGGTGACCAGCTCACCTGCCAGCTGCACGGCTGGAAGTTCGACCTGCCCAGCGGCCGCTGCCTGACGAGCGTGGGCCACAAGGTGCGAGCCCACCGCGTAGACGCGGAAACCCCGGCCCCAGCCGGCGAGGCCGCGATCTAACCCCGCCCCCCCGCACCCCGCCACACCCCGCCGCACCCCTCACCCCGTTGATCATGGAGTTATAGCCGACCGCCCCGGCGTGTCGTGACAATAACCTCATGATCAACCGCCTCGGGCGGGGCGGGGGTGGGGGGCGTTAGGGGGTTAGGTCGGACAGGATGCGGCGGGCTGCGTTGTGGCCGGCTGCGCCGATGACGCTGCCGGCTGGGTGGCAGCCGGCGCTGCCCGCGTACACGCCGTCGATGCCGGTTGCGTAGGGCATCCGGTCGGTGAACGAGACGGTGTTGTCGACGTGGTGGATGTGCCCGCCGGTGATGCCGAAGTGCGCCTCGATGCCGGGCGGCGGGAGCGGCACCGCGTCGGCGATCAGGTCACCGGTGCCGGGCGCGTACCGTTCGACGATCTCGATCAGCCGGTCGACGTAGCCGGGCAGTTCCGCGTCCCAGGTGGTGCCGGCCAGCTCGTACGGGACCGACTGGACGAACAGCGCCGACGAGTGGTGCCCGGCGGCGTCGGAGAGCGACGGGTCGACGGTGGTGTGCAGGTACCACTCGATCGTGGGCTCCGCCGGCAGCCGCCCGGCCCGCACGTCCGCCCACATGTCGCGCAGCGCGGTCATCGGCGAGGTGGCGTCCCCGCCGACCAGCGACGCGGACCCGGGCAGCAGGTGGATGGTCGAGCCGAACGGGCTCGGCGTACCGTCCGGCAGGCAGGAGAACCGCGGCAGCCCGCTGAGCGCCAGGTTGAGCTTGAGGGTGGTGCCGGGGCGGCGGACCGCCGCCATCCGTTGGCCGAGTGGCGCCGGGAGCGCGCCGTCGGGCAACAGGTCCATCAGCCGGTACGGGTCACACGCGCCGAGCACCACCCGGGCGGCGACCTGCCGACCGTCGGCCAACACCACTCCGCTGGCCGCGCCGCCGTCCAGGGTTACCGCGCGCACCGGCGTACCGGTCAGAATCGTCGCTCCGGCGGCACGTGCGGCCTCGGCGAACGTCCGGGAGACGGTGCCCATCCCACCCTCGGCGATCATCCAGGTGCCGCCGGAGCCGGGCAGTCTGCACATGTTGTGCACGAGGAAGTTGTGACCGGTGCCGGGGTCGTCCGGGCCGGCGTTGAGCCCGGACAGGCCGTCGGTGACCGCGTACATGCTGACCAGCAGCTCGGAGCGGAACTCGAACCGGGCCAGGTAGTCGGCGACCGAGCCCCGTACGAGGTCGACGAAGACCTGCCGCAGCGCTGGGCGCACGTGCCGTTCGGCGGTCTCCTCGGCGGTCAGCGGCTCCGCCAGCCAGGCCGGGGCGAGGTCTTCGCGAAGTGCCGCCAACTCGGCCTGCATGGCGTCGTCGGCGGCCACGTCGGCGGGGGAGAAGAACTCCGCGAGCTGCGCCCGGGTGGCGGCGGTGTCACTGCCGAAGAGCAGGTACGGCGAGCCGAGGCCACCCGGCGTGGGTAGGAAGTAGTGCGGGTCGCGGCGCAGCACCGGGATCCGTACGTCGAGCGTGGCGAGCAGTTCCGGGGGCATCAGCCCGAGCAGGTACGAGCCGGTGGAGTGCCGCAGCCCCGGCACCTTCGGGAACGGGGCCTCGGTGCGGGCCGCGCCGCCGATCACGTCGGTGGCCTCCAGCACCAGGACGTCCAGGCCGGCGCGGGCCAGCAGCACGGCGGAGACCAGACCGTTGTGCCCGGCGCCGACGATCACCACATCGGCGCGGGCGGGAATCTCACTGCTCATGCCGCGGCAGCCTAGTCCGCGCCGCCGTCCGGGGCACCCCTTCCGTCACCGCCCAGGAGGTGGGGGAGGTGGAGAGTGAAGGTGGAGCCCTGGTTGGGGGTGCTGGTGACACCGATCGTGCCCCGGTGGGCCTCGACGAGTTTGCGCACGATGGCGAGGCCCAGGCCGCTGCCGCCGGTCTGCCGACTCCGGGACTTGTCCGCCCGCCAGAAGCGGTCGAACACCCGGGGCAGGTCCTCGGCGCTGATACCGCTGCCGGTGTCGGTGACGGTGATGACGACCTCGGTGTCCGTCGCGTCGGCGCTGATCGTCACGCGCCCGCCCGGCGGGGTGTGTCGTACCGCGTTGCCGACCAGGTTGCCGACGGCCTGGCGCAGCCGCACCGGGTCGGCGTCCACCTGCGGGTCGGCGTCGGTCCGCAGCAGAATGGCGACGCCGGCCCGGTCCGCCTGGACCCGGTACGCCTCCGCCACCTGGGCCAGCAGGTCGGCGAGGTAGACCTGCTCGCGGTGCAGCCGCAGCGCACCGGCGTCGGCCTGGGCCAGGTCCTGCAGATCGGTGATCACATGTTGGAGCAGGGTGGCCTCCTCCAGGAGGGAGGAGAGCAACCGGCGGTCGGGGGCCGCGACGCCGTCCTCGACCGCTTCGAGCCAGCCACGGATGTTGCTCACCGGTGTCCGCATCTCGTGGGCGATGTCGCTCACCATGGCGCGGCGTAGCTGCTCCAGCCGTTCCCGCCGTTCGGCCATGTCGTTGAAGACCTCGGCCAGCCGGGCGATCTCGTCGCGGCCGGTCACCCGGACCCGGGCTGCGCCGTCGCCGTCGCGCATCCGCTGGGCCGCCCCGGTCAGGGCGTGCAGCGGGCGGGTCAGCCGGATGCCGGCGAGGACGGTGAAGCCGATCGTCACCAGCAGGACGAGACCGGCGACCGCGACGATGCGGGTCTGGTTGGCCCGGGAGAGGTCGAAGGTGGTGGAGGGGCGACCGCCTGGGTCGGTGACGAAGAGGGTCGCGGCCGGGGCGACGTACGGCAGGAGTTGCTCGCGTCGACTGGTGCCGACGCAGGCGCTGATCGCACGGTTGTGCTCCTGGTCGACGCTGGCGGCGCTCCGGGAGTCGGGTGCGCTGGCCGCCGACCGCCTCGTCCAGGTCCAGTTCAGGTCCACCTGGACGGCGGGCAGGCGCCGCCGTGCCAGGCAGGTGTTCACCAGGGCGTTGAGCTGGGCGAGCGCCCTGCCCTCGGTGGGCGTGCGTGTCGCGAGGTCCTCCCTCGGCTGGATGCACAGGCCGGTGTCGGCGAGGTCGGTGCCGGGGGTCTCGATGCGTGGTCGGCCGGTGGGGCCGTCCACGGCCGTGGCCTCGATCTGCCCCCGACCCCGCAGGCACTGCACCGCCTGGACCGCCCGGGACCGCAGCGCCGCGCGCTCCTCCGGCGGGAGCAGGTACGGCCCGGCGGTGCGCGGGTCGATGCGGCTGGTGCCGCCGTCACCGCCGCCCGGCGGGGTGGTCCCGGGCATCAGGGCGGTGTCGACGGCGAGCGCGTCGACCGTCGCGGACGACGTCGTCGGCAACGGGCCCGCGCCGGGTGCCGAGTCCGCGATCGGCGCACCGGTGTCGGTGGTCAACGCGATCCGCCGGCCGACGTCCTGCGCGAGCGGCCGAACGACCGTGTCGACCCCGTCCCAGGTCGGGTGCGTCGCCCCGTACGCGAGCAGGGTGTCGTAGATGCGCGTGTCGTCGGCGAGCGCCTGGCCCTGCTCCTGCCGGATCGCTCCGGTGGTGGTGCGCACGGCCAGCCACGCGGTCGCCGCGATCGAGCCGACGGCGATGAGGACGGCCAGCGCCAGCAGCCGGAGCAGCAGACTGCGGCGCAGCGGCACCTCACGCGACACGGGACGACTCTTCGACCAACTTGTATCCGACGCCGTACACGGTCACCAGCCGGGCCGGCTTGCGCGGGTTCGGCTCGATCTTCCGGCGGAGGTTCATGACGTGCATGTCGACGGTCCGGCTGGTGATGTACCTGTCGAACCCGTGCAGGTGACCCAGGAGCTGATCACGGGTGAACGCCCGGGCGGGCTGGGCGGCCATCGCCTGGAGCAGCTGGAACTCGCCAGGTGTGCAGTCGACGAGGCGTCCGTCGCTGCGTACCTCGTGGCGCACCGGGTCGACGTGCACGGCGCCGACCCGCAGCACCGGGTCCGCCTGCCGCTGCGTCCGTTGGCCCCGACGTAACAGGCTGCGGGCCCGGGCGACCAGCTCACGTGGGCTGTACGGCTTCGTCATGTAGTCGTCGGCGCCCAGGTCGAGGCCGAGCAGCAGGTCGTCCTCGGTCGACCGGGCGGTCAGCATGAGCACCGGCAGGTCGGACTCCTGGCGCAGGATGCGACAGACGTCCAGGCCGTCGACCTTCGGCATCATCACGTCGAGGACCAGCAGGGCCGGCGGCCGTTGCCGGATCTGCTCCAGCGCGGCCCGCCCGTCGGCCACCACGAGCACCTCGTGTCCCTCGCGTTCCAGATACCGGCGCGCCAACTCGGCCTGCTTCTGGTCGTCCTCGGCTACCAGCACGTACGCACACACGGCAGCGACTGTACGTGGCCCCGGCCGGTCCGGCGGTGCCGCTGAGCTGGGACTACCGGATGACGACCGGTTCCTGACAGGTCTCTGACAGATCGGCGTGAAGCTCCACGCCATGACCAACCCAACCCATCGGCTCGCGGCCGGGCTCGCCGCGATCACAGTCCTCGCCGTCGCCCTCACCGGCTGCGGCGGCGGAGCGTCAAGCGCCGACAAGGGCACCGCCAGCGGTGACGTCGCCTCGCTCACCACCCCGTCGGCCTCGGCCAGCGCGACCCCCGCCGGGGGCGCCGCCAACGGTCGGCCGCAGCTGCGCCTGGACATGACCGACGAGGAGGAGGAGCAGCTCTGGGGGACGTACAACATCTGCCTGCACGACAACGGCGTGAAGCTGAACGACGGCCGGTCACAGCCCGGCCCGGTGGGGGACGGCACGGGCCTGTCCCTCGACCAGAGTGGGGAGCCGAAGGCGGCGTACGTGGCGTGCGCCAACAAGCTGCCGCTCCAGCCGCCGGAGCTGGACCCGGAGAAGAATCCGAACTACGTGAGCCAGTGGAACGACTACGTCCAGTGCCTGCGCGGGCGCGGCCTGAAGATCCACTCACTGCCGGACGGCTCCGGCTGGACCTACGACGACGGGGTCGCCGACCCGACGGGCGGTCTTGACGGTCCCGCGATGGACAAGGCCGAGCGGGAATGCACGATGGAGATCTTCGGTGCCAAGAAGTAGCCCGAGCGACGGTCCCGGCCGGCGCACCACCCGGCGTACCGCGATCGTGGTGGCGACGGTGACCCTGGTGACCGCCGTCGGCGCCGGCGTCGGGGTGCTGGCGCTGCGGCGGCACGCCGACGACGACGTGGCGAGCGCCCCGCCGTCGGTGACCACGACGACGGTGACCCGGGCCGACCTGTCCGACACCCGTTCGCTCAACGGCACGCTCGGCTACGGTCCGGAGCGGCCGGTGAAGGGTGCCGGGGAGGGCGTCGTCACCCGGCTGCCGAAGGTGGGCGACGCGGTGGCCCGGGGCAAGCCGCTCTACTGGGTCAACGACCGACCGGTGCCGGTGCTGTTCGGCGGGACTCCGCTCTTTCGCACCCTCGACAAGCCTGGACTGGTGGGCAGCGACGTACGGATCGTGTCGGACAACCTGAGGGCGCTGGGCTACCAGACCGGCTCGCAGCCGTCCCGGAGCGCCGACGGCACGAGGATCGGCACGGGGCAGGCCCTGCTCACCGCGAGCCTCGTCGCCGCGATCAAGAAGTGGCAGCAGGCCCTCGGCCTGGAGCCCTCCGGCACGATCGGGGCCGGGCAGGTCGCGGTGCTGACCGGGCCGGCCCGGGTCAGCGCGGTGCGGGCGCTGCCCGGTGACCCGGTCGACGGTGAGCTGCTGGCCGTCACCGAGAAGGTCAAGCTGGTCACCGTACCGGTCGGGGCCACCGAGGTCGGCACCATCACGGTCGGCGCCGCCGTGGTCGTCGCCCTGCCGGACAGCTCGGAGATCCCGGCCAAGGTCGCCTCGATCTCGCAGACGGTCCGCGGCGGTGGCCCGGACGGCGGCACGGGGCAGGGCAGCCCGCCGACGGTGGACGTCCTCGTCGCTCCGACCCGGGCTGCGGACGTGGCCAAGCTGGACGCCGCCGCGGTGCAGGTCCGGTTCACCACCGCCGTCCACAAGGGGGTGCTCGCGGTGCCGGTCGGCGCGCTGGTGGCACTCCGCGAGGGCGGGCACGCGCTGCAACTGCCCGACGGTGGGCTGGTGGCCGTGGAGACCGGGATGTTCGCCCGGGGTCTGGTCGAGATCAGCGGCACCGGTGTGACCGAGGGCCTCGACGTGGTGACGGCATCGTGATCGCCATCGCCGAGCCGGTGCTGAACGTCGAGGGAGTCAGTAGGACGTACCCCGGCGGGGTGACCGCGCTGGATGACGTCTCCCTGACCGTGCGCGCTGGCGAGATGCTCGCCATCGTCGGGCCGTCCGGGTCCGGCAAGTCCACGCTGCTGAACATCATGGGCACCCTCGACCTGCCGACACGTGGCCGCGTACGCGTGGCCGGGCAGGAGGTCACCGCCCTGTCCGACCGTCGGCTCTCCGCGCTGCGGGGTCGCTGGCTCGGTTTCGTCTTCCAGCAGTTCCATCTCACCGACGGGTTGGACGCCGCCGAGAACGTCGCCACCGGCCTGCTCTACGCCGGGGTGCCCCGCCGTCGCCGCCGCCGTACCGCGATCGAGGCGCTGGCCCGGGTCGGCCTGGCGCACCGGGTCGGCCACCTGCCCAACCAGCTCTCCGGCGGGGAGCGGCAGCGGGTGGCGATCGCTCGGGCACTCGTCAACGAGCCCGCGCTGGTGCTGGCCGACGAGCCCACCGGCGCCCTCGACACGGTCAACGGGGAGGCGGTGCTGACCCTGCTCACGAACCTCAACGCGGAGGGCACCACCATCGCCGTGATCACCCACGACCGTGATCTCGCCGCCCGTACGCCTCGGCAGGTGGAGATCCGCGACGGCCGGGTCGTCTCCGACACCGGTGCCGGGGGCCGGGCATGAGCGCCGCCCCGGGCGCTGGCCGGCCGACCCGACTCGCCCCCGCCGACGTACTCCGGCTCGGCCTGCTCGGGATCACCACCCGCCGGATGCGGGCGGTCCTCTCCGCCCTGGGCATCTCCATCGGCATCGCCACGCTTGTCGTCGTCGTGGGCATCCCGGCGTCCAGCCAACGTGACCTGATGAACCAGCTCTCCGCCCTCGGCACCAACCTGCTGCGCGCCGAGCCGGTACCGGACCAGAATCCGCAGGTGCAGCTGCCTGCGGACGCCGCCGCCATGGCGAAGCGGATCGGCCCGGTCCTGGCCGCGAGCGCTGTCGCGAACACCCACACGGTGGTACGCCGCAACGACCTGGTGGACAGGTACGACACCGCCGGGCTCACCGTGCTCGCGTCCCGGCCCGGCCTGTTGGAGACGGTCAACGGCCGGGTCCGCAGCGGCCGGTCCCTCGACGTGGGCACGGCTGGGCTTCCGACCGCCGTCCTCGGGTACGTCGCGGCGAGCCGGCTCGGGTTCGACACGGTGGATCCGGGGCAGCCGCCCCAGGTGTTCATCGGCGAGCGGTGGTTCACCGTGATCGGCATCCTGGACCCGCTGCCGCTCTCCCCGGATCTCGACCGCTCGGTGCTTGTCGGTTGGGAGGCCGCCACGGCCATGCTCGGCTTCGACGGTCATCCCACTGTCGTCTACCTGCGGGCTCGGGAGGACGCCCTGGAGGACGTCCGCGCGGTGCTGCCGGCCACCCTCAACCCGCAGCTTCCCGGGCTGGTGCAGGTCAGCCGCCCCTCCGACGCGCTCGCCGCCAAGCGGGCCACCGAGAACAGCTTCTCCGCGCTGTTCCTCGGCCTGGCGGCGGTCGCCCTGCTGGTCGGCGGGATCGGGGTGGCCAACACGATGGTCATCTCGGTGCTTGAGCGCCGTCGGGAGATCGGCCTGCGGCGGGCGCTCGGCGCGAACCGTGGCCAGATCCGGGTGCAGTTCCTCACCGAGTCGGTGCTGCTCAGCGTGCTCGGCGGTACGGCGGGGGCGGCCCTCGGAGTGCTCGCCACGGTCGGCTACGCCAGCTATCAGGGCTGGCCGCCGACGATCCCGCTGACGGCGGTGGCCGGAGGAATCGCCGGCGCCCTCCTGGTCGGTGTGGCAGCCGGTGTCTACCCGTCCATCCGAGCCGTCCGACTAACCCCCACCGAAGCCCTATCCACCCCCTAACTCGAAAATCGAACCGTGCGTAGACACGCGGCAGCATCCCGCGTCGCGAAGCGGCGTGGGATGGGTCGTGGTGTGGCGGTGGTTAGGCG
>NZ_JBEZGL010000010.1:0-289152 GCF_040649915.1 Micromonospora sp. NPDC048839 | reverse complement strand
GCCAAAGGAATCCCAACCAGCCAGCAAAAACTGACCAGTCCGGGGTATAAATCATAATTGGCACTGGCTTTACAAGCACCCTGTTGAGTTCTCAACGAACAACCACACACCGACCAGAAGCCCCACCTCAGTGGAACCCCAACCGGGGCTTTTCGTACCGTGTCCCTTAGCGCTTTCCAGCGCCAGGCACTTTTACTACGTTACCCGCTCGTTTCCGCCGTGTCAAACCGGTGTTTCGCGGTTCGTCGTGCTTCATTCGGTAATGCGGGCACCATGTCTCGACCGGCTTGCGCCGCTCTCGTCACGGATTCGGCAGGCCGGCCGCTGCGGTCTCCCGCAAGCTCGCCCGGTGCCCTGCCGGTTGGTAACCATACCCGGTCGGTTTCGCCGCACCAAATCCGCCTCGCGGCGTTTCTGGCGGCACCTCCCGGTCCGGGATCCGGTGGGCAAGCCCGCCGACCCGAGGCCGTTTGTCCTGCGCTCCGGCCGCCTCAGGCTTTCGCCTGTTTCGTCCGTTCCGCGCTGGCAGAGAGAAAGTTACGCGTCCGGCGGGATGATCGTCAAATCCGCCGGACGCGTCCCCGGTCACATCGTCGACAGTCGACTATTCGCCCAGCTCAACGCCCGCGAACGAGCGCTTGCCGCGACGCAGCACCAGGTATCGCCCGTGCAGCAGATCGGTCGCGGACACCCCGGCGTCCACCTCGGTCACCCGATTGTTGTTGACGTAGGCGCCACCCTCGGCGATCACCCGACGGGCCTCCTTGAGCCCACTGACGAGCCCGGAGTCCCGCAACAAGCCGGCGACATCCGGCAACTCGCCGGAGAGACGCACCAGGCCGGCCTCGGTCAACGCCGCACGCAGCGTCTCCGGGGCCAGGTCGTCGAGCGACCCGCGGCCGAAGAGCGCCTGACTGGCGGCGACCGCCTGGCGGGTCTCCTCGGCGCCGTGCACCAGGGTGGTCAGCTCCTCGGCGAGCGCCCGCTGCGCCAGGCGCGCCGCCGGCCGCTCGGCCGTCGCCTTCGCCAGCTCCTCCAACTCGTCACGGGTACGGAAGCTGAAGTAGCGCAGGTAGCGGTCGACCTCTCGGTCCTCGACATTGAGCCAGAACTGGTAGAACGCGTACGGGCTGGTCATCGTGGGGTCGAGCCAGACGGCACCCCCCTCGCTCTTGCCGAACTTCGTACCGTCGGACTTGGTGACCAGCGGCGTGGTGAACGCCTGCACCGGCCCGGCACCCCGCCGGCGGACGTAGTCGACGCCGGCGGTGATGTTGCCCCACTGGTCGGAGCCACCGAACTGGAGCTGACAGCCGTACCGGCGGTGCAGCTCGAAGAAGTCGTTGCCCTGCAGCAGCTGGTAGCTGAACTCGGTGAAGCTGATGCCCGTCTCGAGTCGGGCCCGCACCACCTCCCGCGCGAGCATCTTGTTGACCGGGAAGTGCTTGCCCACGTCGCGCAGGAACTCGACGATCGACATCTCGCCGGTCCAGTCCAGGTTGTTGACCAGCTGCGCCGCGTTGTCCCCGGTGTACGACACGAAGGGCGCGAGCTGTTCGCGGATGCGCTCGACCCAGCCGGCGATCACCTCGGGCGGGTTGAGCGTCCGCTCGGCGCTCTCCTTCGGGTCACCGATCTGCCCGGTGGCCCCGCCGACCAGCAGCAACGGGCGGTGGCCGGCGAGTTGCAGCCGGCGGGCCATGAGGACCTGCATGAGGTTGCCGACGTGCAGGCTCGGCGCGGTGGGGTCGAAGCCCACGTAATAGGTGGCGGCAGTCCCGCCGTCGAGCAGCTCGCGCAGCTCGTCGAGGCCTGTCGAGTCCTGGATGAGGCCACGCCAGAGCAGGTCGTCGGTCAGGGAGTCCCGCCCGGAGGGCGGGGGGCTGCTGTCGGTCACGGTCACCGATTCTCCCCCATCGCCGGCACCGACCCGTACCGGGTTTGCCGCAACCCGCCCCGGCTAGGCTTGCGCCCCGTTGATCGAGGAGGGATTTACCGTGGAGATGCCGGATCTGACGGGTGGTTTCGTCGCCCTGCTCGGCCTGACGTTCGAGGAGGCGTCCGCCGACCGGGTGGTCATCAGCTGGCAGGTCCGACCGGAGCTGCACCAGCCGTTCGGCATCCAGCACGGCGGGGTGTACTGCTCGGTCGTGGAGACCGCGGCCAGTGTGGGTGGCTCCCTCTGGCTGGCCGACCGGGGCACGGTGGTCGGCGTGTCGAACCAGACCGACTTCCTGCGGGCCGTCCGGGACGGGAAGCTGACCGCGGTCGGCACCCCCGTGCATCGGGGCCGCAGCCAGCAGCTCTGGCAGGTGGAGATCACCGATGCCGACGAGCGGCTGGTCGCCCGCGGTCAGGTCCGACTCCAGAACCTCTCGCGCGACTGAGCGGCGGCACCCGGACGGTTCAGCTGCGGGCCTCGTCCAGCACCGGCTCCGCCGCCGGGTCGGCGTCGGCATCGGTGTCGTCGGGCACCCGGCTGACCCGTACCTCGGTGATCGCCCGGTGGTCGATGCCGGCCACCATCAGCACCCAGCCGTCCAGGGTGACGTCCTCGCCGGCGACGGTGGGGATGTGCCCGAGGCGGGCCAGCACCAGCCCGGCGACCGTTGTGTAGTCGCCGTCCGGGCGCGACGGCAACTCGACGCCGATGTCCGGGAGGTCGTGCACCGGGAAGGTGCCGGGCAGCAGCAGCGCGCCGTCCGGGTCGCGCCGCACCGAGCGCACGTCCCGGTCGGTCTCGTCGTAGATCTCGCCGACGATCTCCTCCAGGATGTCCTCAAGCGTGACGATGCCGTCGACCGCGCCGCGCTCGTCCACCACGAGCGCGATGTGCTGGCGCTCCGCCTTGAACTGGCGCAGCGCGTCCACCACCGGCAGCGAGTCGGGCAGCAGCATCGGGGGGCGGGCGATCTCGTCGACCGGGCGGTCGTCGGGCACGCCCACCAGGTCGCGCAGGTGGATCACGCCGGCCGTGTCGTCCAGGCCGCCGTGGCGCACGACCGGCGCGCGGGAGTGCCCGGTGGCGGCCAGCACGAGCCGCGCGGCCTCCGCGGTGGTCCCGCTGTCGAGCGTGAAGACCTGCAACCGGGGTACGAGGACAGCCCGCAACCGTCGGTCGGCGATCTCCACCGCGCCGGCGATGATGGTGCGTTGTTCCTTGGTGAAGCCGTGGTTGCCGGCGACGATGTCGCGCAACTCGTCCGGGCCGATCTCCTCCGGCTGGTGTTTCGGGTTGAGCCCGACCAGGCGGACGACCACGTCGCTGGTGGCGCCGAGCGCCCAGACGGCCGGCCGGGTGAAGCTGGCGAGCAGATCGAGGGGCCGGGCCACCAGCAGCGCCCACCGCTCGGCGGACTGCATGGCGATCCGCTTGGGGGCCAGCTCGCCGAAGACCAGGGTGACGAAGGTCAGCGCGAGGGTGACCACCACGATGGCCACCGTCTCGGCGGCGCTGCCGAACACCCCGAGCAGCGGGACGAGCGGCTTGGCCAGCGAGACCGCCGCGGCGGCGGAGGCCAGGAAGCCGGCGAGGGTGATGCCGATCTGGATGGTGGCCAGGAAGCGGTTCGGGTCCTTGGCGAGGCGGGCCAGCACCCGCCCGGCGCGGCTGGTGCGCTCCAACCGCTGGATCTGACTGTCCCGCAGTGACACCAGCGCCATCTCGCTGCCGGCGAAGAGCGCGTTGATCACGACCAGGATTCCGACCAGGGCCAGTTGGCTCCCGTAGCTCTGCACGCCCGGTTCGCTCCCTCGTGGTGGTGGCACCGGCCGGTACGCGCGGTGCCCGCCGGTCGGCGAGCCCGCCCGGCGTAGGCGTGTGTTTGCCCCGTCCGGTGCCCGCCGAATCCTGCCCCGGCGAGGAGGCTACGCCGATCGGGCGTCGGTGACGCTACGCCGGATCGGGCGCGGGTGACGCTACGCCGGATCGGTCGCGGGTGACGCTACGCCGGATCGGCGGCCGGGGTCGCCGGCAGGTCGAGGACGTACGAGTCGCCCTCGGGACGGAAGCCGAGCCGGTGGTAGTACGGGGCGACCATCCGGGGCGGGCTGACCACCCGACGGAAGCCTCGTTCGGTGAACAGGTGGCTGCGTCGGTAGACGAACTCGCCCGGGGTGAAGTCCCGGAACCTGGGGGTCACGTAGTCCAGGTCGATCTGGGCGACGCCCTGCGCCTCCGCGTGCGACAGCACCACGCCCACCACCTCGTCGGCGGTGACCACCAGGAAGGCGGATCGTCCCGACGCGTCCGGGTCCCAGTGGAAGTCGGGGTTGAACCGGGCGATGTCGGCGGCGTGCACCCGCAGCGTGTGCGCGAGGAACTGGTCGCCGACGCCGACCTCCACCACCTGGTAGGTCTGCTCGTCGTGGCGGGTGGCGAGCATTCCGCGCAGGTACCAGATGTTGATCGCCGCGAGCACGACGTTGAGCCCGACCATGGGCCAGACCTCGATGGCGGCGTTGTAGCCGATCAGCACGACGCTGCCGACGAGGTTGAGCGCGCGCAGCCGCAGGACACGCGACTGCAACAGGGACCAGACCAGCACCGCGGAGCCGGCCCAGCCGACCAGATCCAACCAGTTCACCCCGCGAGACTAGTGCCCGCCCAGGTCAGGGGCGTCGGCGGGCAGCTCCAACAGCCACTCCTCGACGTCTTCGCCGCGACCGTTGGCGTACCCCGAGTCCTCGCCGACCACCACGAAGCCGCACCTGCGCAGGACCGCGAGGGACGCGGCGTTGTCCTTGACGGCGCGGGCGTGCACCGGTCGGGGCACCTCGCGCAGCAGCGCGGTCAGGGCCGCGGTGGCGTGCCCCCGGCCCCAGCGAGCCGGGTCGATCCAGTAGCTGACCTCGGTCCTGCCCTCGGCGGGGAAGGCGCTCACGTAGCCGACCACCTCGCCGTCGACCTCGATGGTGCGGACCAGGTTCGCCGGGTCGGTGAGCACCCGGGCCCAGTGCTGGGCGAACTCCCGACGGTCGGACGGGTCCTTGGCGACGAAGGCCGCCATCCGGTTGGCCTCCGGGTCCTGCTGGAACAGGAAGAACTCGACGAGGTCGTCCTCCAGGACCGGGCGCAACCGCAGAGCAGAGGTCATCGGACGAGGGTACGCAACGGCGAACCCGCGCCGCGCGCTCAGTCGCTCACGGCGGCGACCGCCAGCACGGCGGCGAGCAGGGAGCTGCCCACCGACAGCAGGCGACGCCACGGCACCCGCGCGTCGACCACCGGCAGGGCGGACCACCGGGTCACGGCCAGTGCGGCCCCCGCCGCGGACAGGCCGGCGCCGAGCGGCCAGAGCCAGACCGGCACCACCGACCAGTCACCCATCCGATGCGCCAACCCGAGATAGGCGAACGCCCACACCACCGCCGCCACCACTGTCACCCGGTCCAGTTCGCGGCGGCGGGCGGTGCCGAGCAGGGACAGGCCGCCGAGGAAGCTGAGCGCCACCGCGAGACCGGCGCCGATCCAGACGGGAGCCGCTGGAGCCGCCTTTCCCGCCTCCTTCTCCGGTACGCCGAGCAGTCGTAGCCCGATCGGCTCGACGCCCTTGTCGGTGTTGCCGAGGACCACCACCGCCCGGCCGGTGGCCCGTTCGAGGCCGAGGTAGGACCGGAACCCGCCGGTCGCGCCGTTGTGCCAGACCACCTCGTGGTCGCCGTGCCGGGTCGTAAACCAGCCGTACCCGATGTGGGTGTTCTCGTCCTCGCGGAAGCGGGCGGTGGTGGCGTCCGTGCCGGGCGCGGTGCCGGCGAGGGTCGCGGCGGCCAGCCGGCCCAGGTCCTCGGCAGTGGACCAGGGGCCGACGCCGGCCGGGGCGTAGCCCACTCCGGACCAGATGTCGAGTGCCCGGCCGGCGGCCCGGCCGCCGTGGGCGCGGCCGGTCGGCAGGTCGTCGGCGTGGGTGGCGATCACCGTGGCGTTCATGCCGAGCGGTTGGAGCAGCCGGGACCGCAGCAGATCGGCGTACGCGACGCCGGCCTTCGCGGCGAGCGCATGTCCGAGCACGGACGGCCCGACGTTGGAGTAGTGGACGTCGCCGCGCTCGTCGTCGTCGGGGGTGACCCGGTCGGCGGCGTCGCGGATGGCGTCGACGTCCTGCCCGGCGTACGGGTTGCCGCCGGACACGTTGGACCAGAGGATGCGGGCCCAGCCCAGGATGCCGCCGGGGGCGAGTCGGGGCAGGCCGGCGCGGTGGCTGGCCAGTTCGGCGAGCGTCACGTCGCGGGCGGGGCCGCTCACGGTGGGCCAGGTGGCGCCGAGAGCGTCGTCGGGGTGGACGACCCCGGCGGCGGCCTGGTCGGCCAGGAGCATGCCGGTGAGCACCTTGGTGACCGAGCCGATCTCGAACGAGGTGCCGGGCTCGACGGGCTGGCCGCTCTGGTCCCGGTCGCCCAGGCCGGCGGTGCGGATCCGACCGTTCTCGACCAGGGCGACGGCCAGGCCGCGGTGCCCCGACGGGTCGCGCACGGCGGCCCGTGCGGCGGCGGCCAGATCGGCGTCCCCGGTGGCCTGCGCGCCGAGGCGGGCCACCCGGGGCATCAGCGTGATCCCGGCGAGGCCGGCGGCCAGCGCCACGGCGATGGTGATCGCGGTCGTCCTGCGCATGGTGCTTCTCCCTGCTGTTGGGGCGGTCGGTGCTGTGGGGGCGGTCAGCGACCGGCTGCGGTGAGGATGGTGAGCAGCGGCACCACGCGTTCGGCGGGGACGGCCCACCGGCCTCGGCCGACGCTGCGCAGCCAACCGGCGGCGGTGATCTGGCGCAGGTGGTGGTGGAGTTGGCCGGTCGTGCCCAGTTCCTCGATCTCGGCCAGTTCGCTGGTGCTCTGGTGACCGTCGAGGATCTCGCGCAGCAGCCGTAGCCGCACCGGATGGGCCAGCGCGGAGAGCGTGCTGGACAGTTCGGTCCAGTCGGCGGCGAGCACGTCGTCGACGGTGCGGCCGTACTGCCAGTCGTAGTGCTGGCCGGCGACGCGGACGGTGCCGGTGTAGAGGACCGCGCCGGCGCCGTCGGGCGGCAGGCGCTGCTTGAGGCCGTCGAGGGCCCAGAAGGTGCCCTCGGACGCGGCCGGTGTCGTCGGTGCCGGTGTCAGCCGCTCGCTCAGGGCGGTGATCTGCGCTTCCAGTGCGGCCAGCCGCTCTTCCACTGTGCTCATGTGGGAATAGTACGTACTAACGTACTTACGAGCAAGTCTAGGCGTCGGCGATCCGTGGCGAGCGCGCCGCCACCGAGGCAGCAGGATGAAGGGGGCAACCGACCGACCCAGGGAGCGCCGATGAACCGACCCGTCGTGGTGGGCGTCGACGGATCGCCGTCCAGCCTGGTCGCCGCGGAGCACGCGGCCCGCGCCGCACTGCTCCGGTCCCGGCCGCTGCTCCTGCTGCACGGCTACCTGCACCCACTCGGCTACGGCATCCCGCTCAACCCGTACGACCTCGGGATGCCGGTGCCGTCCGAGGAGGCGCAGCGGATGTTGGAGACCACGGCGGCCGACCTGACCGACCGCTGGCCCGGCCTGGTCGTCGAGGTGCGCCAGGTTGCCGGCGGCCCCGGCATCACGCTGATCGAGGAGTCCCGCCAGGCCGAACTGGTCGTGGTGGGCAGTCGAGGGCTCGGCGGGTTCGCCGGGCTGCTGCTCGGCTCGGTCGGCACGCAGGTGGCCGCGCACGCGCACTGCCCGGTGCTGGTGGTCCGCCCGGACGAGCAGCCGATCCCGGTGGACGGGCCGGTGCTGGTCGGGGTCGACGGCTCCGAGTCGTCCCGGCTGGCCACCGGCTACGGCGCCGACGAGGCAGCGCGGCGGGAGGTGCCGCTGGTGCTGGTGCACGTCGGCCCGGCGGCCGGGGACCGGGCGGTGCCGGAGGAGATCGAGGAGGCGCAGGCCGCGGACCAGGCCGAGGCGGTGCGGCTACTGGCCGACGCGTCCGCCGCGGTACGCGCCGAGCACCCCGACCTGGTGGTGCGGGAGCATCCGGTCCGGGCGGCCGGCCCGGCCCAGGGGCTCATCGAAGCCAGCGGCACGGCGTCGCTACTGGTCGTGGGCACCCGGGGCCGGGCCGGATTCGCGGGTCTGTTGCTCGGGTCGGTCAGTCAGGCGGTGATCCAGCACGCGCACTGCCCGGTGCTGGTCGCCCACCCGGTCAGCTGACTGGCGCGCCGTCGGATCGGCCGAGCATCTGCAGGAAGTCGGTGGTGAGGGCGAACGGGTCGGCGGGGCCGCTGGTCGGCGGCCGGCGCTCGATCTGGTCGGCCAGTTCACCGGCGGCGCGCCGGATCCGACCGCGCAGAGCGCCGTCCGCGGTGCCGTCGGACCAGTCCTCCGGTGCGGCGAAGACCGCGGTCGGGACGACCACCGACCGAAGGTAGGCGAACATCGGGCGGACGGCGTGCTCCAGCGCGAGGGAGTGCCGGGCGGTGCCCCCGGTGGCGCCGATCAGCACCGGCCGGTCGACAAGCGACTCGGAATCCAACACGTCGAAGAACGACTTGAACAGCCCGTTGTACGAGGCGCTGAAGATCGGGGTGACGGCGATGAGCCCGTCCGCCCCGGTCACCGTGTCGATGACGTCGCGCAGCGCGGTCGGCGGGAAGCCGGTGAGCATGTTGTTGACCACGTCGTGGGCGTACTCCCGCAGGTCGACCACGTGCAGCTCCACCTCGGAGCCGCGCCGCACCAACTCGTCGCGGGTCGCCGCGGCGAGCTGGTCGGCGAGCAGCCGCGTCGACGAGGGCTGACTCAGCCCCGCCGAGACCACGGCCAGGGTGCGGCGCGTCATCGGGTCGCCCCCTCCGGTGCCTTGCCCGTCACGTCGTCGACGGCGTGCACGGTGCTGTCCTTGCCACCGCCCGCGGCGGCGACCAGGGAGGCGTGCGTCGGCGCTGCCGGCACGTGCGCGGGACGCAGCGCCTCGAACTCCTTACGCAGCACCGGCACCACCTCCTCACCGAGCAGGTCGAGCTGCTCCAGCACGGTCTTCAGCGGCAACCCCGCGTGGTCCACCAGGAACAGCTGCCGCTGGTAGTCACCGACGTACTCCCGGAAGCCCAACGTGCGGTCGATGACCTGCTGCGGGCTGCCCACGGTCAGCGGCGTCTCCCGGGTGAACTCCTCCAACGACGGCCCGTGCCCGTAGACCGGGGCGTTGTCGAAGTAGGGCCGGAACTCGCGGACCGCGTCCTGCGAGTTGCGGCGCATGAACACCTGGCCACCGAGGCCGACGATGGCCTGGTCGGCGCTGCCGTGGCCGTAGTGTGCGTACCGCTGGCGGTAGAGCGCGACCATCCGCTGGGTGTGCTCCTTGGGCCAGAAGATGTGGTTGGCGAAGAAGCCGTCGCCGTAGTACGCGGCCTGCTCGGCGATCTCCGGGCTGCGGATCGAGCCGTGCCAGACGAACGGGGGCACGCCGTCGAGCGGGCGCGGCGTCGAGGTGAACGACTGCAGCGGGGTGCGGTACTTGCCCTTCCAGTCGACCACGTCCTCGCGCCACAGCCGGTGCAGCAGGTCGTAGTTCTCGATCGCGAGGGGGATGCCGGCGCGGATGTCCTTGCCGAACCACGGGTAGACCGGGCCGGTGTTGCCGCGGCCCATCATCAGGTCCACCCGGCCGTCGGAGAGGTGCTGGAGCATCGCGTAGTCCTCGGCGATCTTCACCGGGTCGTTGGTGGTGATCAGCGTGGTGGCGGTGGACAGCAGCAGTCGCTCGGTGCGCGCCGCGATGTGGCCGAGCATGGTGGTCGGCGACGAGGGCACGAACGGCGGGTTGTGGTGCTCGCCCGCGGCGAAGACGTCCAGACCGACCTCCTCGGCCTTGAGTGCGATGGCGACCATGGCCTTGATCCGCTCATGCTCGGTCGGCTCCCGACCGGTGGTCGGGTCGACCGTGACGTCGCCGACGGTGAAGACTCCGAACTGCATGACCAGCTCCTCGCGTGTCAACCGGGTGCCGTCGTGGTACCCGGACGCAGCTCACAACTTATTTGACGACGCAACTATTCCGTGGCCGGCCCATCTCGCGGTGACGCCGGTCACGCCCGATAGCGGACACCGCCGGACTTGACGGGGCTTGTCACCGGCTCAACCGCCGGCCACCGAGGGGAGCACCTGCACCTCGGCGCCCTCACCGACGGGCGTGGCCAGCCCGCCCGAGTGCCGGCAGTCGGCACCGTCGACGTAGACGTTGACGTAGCGGCGCAGCTCGCCACGCTCGTCGCGGATCCGCCGGGCCAGCCGCGGATGCGCGACGGCCAACTCGTCGAGGACCGCCCGCAGCGTCCCGGCGGCGCCGACGCTCAGCCGACTGGCCCCGCCGGCCTCGCCCCGCAGCGGGCCGGGCAGCAGCACGGTGACCACGCTCAGACCCCCACGGCCCGGACGCAGAGCACGTCCGGCAGGTGTGCGGCCACCAGGGACCAGGAGTCGCCCTCGTCGCGGCTGGCGTAGACCGAGCCGGAGCGGGTGCCGAAGTAGACCCCACCGGGGGTGGCGTCGTCGGCGCACATCGCGTCGCGCAGCACCGCCGGGTAGAACGGCCCCTCGGGCAACCCCACCGACAGCGGCTCCCACTTGCCGCCGGCGTCGGCGGAGCGGAACACCCGGCAGCGGTGGTCGGTCGGGAACCGCTCGCTGTCGGCAACCAACGGGAAGGTCCACACCATCCCGCCCCGCCCGGGGTGGGCCACCATCGGGAAGCCGAAGTCGCTGGGCAGCCCGTCGGCGATCGAGGACCAGGTGCGGCCGTCGTCGTCGGAGCGGTAGACGCCGTGGTGGTTCTGCGCGTACAGCCGCTCGGGATCGGCCGCGTCCCGGGCGACCTTGTGCACGCACTGGCCGAACTCCGGCCACTCGTTGGGCAGGTAGCGGGCGTGGATGCCGGTGTTGCCCGGCGCCCAGCTCGCCCCGGCGTCCTCCGAGCGGTAGACGCCACCGGTGGACATGGCAACCAGCAGCCGGGCCGGATCACGCGGGTGCGGCAGCACGGTGTGCACGGCCTGGCCGCCGAAGCCGGCGTCCCACTGCGGGCGGTGCGGGTGGTCCCAGAGGGAACGGACCAGCTCGAAGCTGCGGCCACCGTCGGTGGACCTGAACAGCGCCGACGGCTCGGTGCCGGCCCAGACCACGTCCGGCTGGTCGGGGCCGGCCGGCACCAACTGCCAGACCCGCCCGAGGGAGACGCCGGTGTCGACCGGGAACGCGACCGGCGCCTCGTCCGGCTCGTCCCAGGAGGCGCCGAGGTCGTCGCTGGTGGCGACGCTGGGGCCGAAGTGTGAGCTGGTCATCCCGACGAGCAGCCGCGGGGTGGACCGCCGCGTGTCGACCGCGACCGCGTAGACCCCGGTCATCGGAAAGTGCGGGCCGGTGATCTCCCAACCGCGCCGGTCATCGGCGCTGGTGGCGAGAAACAGCCCCTTGGCCGTGCCGATCGCGAGCAGCGTCGCCATGATCTCCTCCGAACCGTCAATGAGCAGTGCGGTGATTATGGCCACACCCTCCGACACGTTCCCCGGACCCACGCCCGCAGGGTCAGCGCCGGGTGCGGGGCGCGTGCCGGCGGTAGGCGCTGACCGTCGGATCGCCGTCGAGCCAGAACCGCCACGGCAGGTCGTGCGCGCCGGTCACCCCGACGCGCGGGCCGGCGACCACCGTCTCCGGCGGCACCGGCCGCGTCGGTGGGCGCAACCGGACCGGACCGTCACCCAGCAGGTACGCGCCGTACGCCTCGCGGTCGATGCCGAGCGCGGAGCAGAGCCGGGCGGGTCCGCGGGCCAAATCCACGTCCCGCCGGATGGCCGGCCGGCGCTCCCTGGCCGTGGCCAGCCCGTCGACGACCTCCCCGGCACGCAGCAGGACCGCGGAAGCCTCCCCCTCGACACCTGTCACCACGTTCATGCACCAGTGCATGCCGTAGGTGAAGTAGACGTACGCGTGCCCGGCCGGCCCGAACATCACCGCGTTACGGGGGGTGCGACCACGGTGCGCGTGCGAGGCCTGATCCCCGGCCATGCCGGCGTACGCCTCGACCTCGGTGATCCGGACGGTGACGCCGCCCGCGTGCAGCTCGCAGCCCAGCAGCCCGCGCGCGGCCGGCAGCAGGGGGCCGGCGAGCAGGTCGGCCAGCCCCGCCAGGTCGGCGTCGGTGGCGTGGTCACCGGGCGACAGGTCCATGCTTCCGACGTTACCCAGCCGAGCGGTGATCACCACGCACGACCCACCCCAGCATCAACATTATGTTGACAATTGCATGTTGAAGGTGTGTGCTCGGGGCATGACGACGAACGACCCGTTCACCGCGCCGCACCCGGCCCACGCCCGTGCCCACCGCACCCACGAGGCCCTCCAGCGGATCAGCGACCGCCACGCCGGCAACGACAACCAGCGCGGCCGCTGGGCCCACCCGTACGTGCTAGACCCGTGGGAGGCCGTCGCCCTGGTCACCGCGCTGGCCGCCGGCGGAGCCGAGCGGGAGCCGGCCGAGGAGCCGATCGACGCCGCCGACCTCACCGCCGCGCTGACCCTGCTGCCGCACGTCCGCGCCGAACTGGACGCGCTGGAGGCCGGGCTGATGACGCTGGCCCGCGACCGGGGGCTGACCTGGCAGGCCATCGCGTACGGGCTGGGGCTGGGCAGCGCGCAGGCGGCCCGGCAGCGCTACGAGCGGGTCGCCGCCCGCTCGGCCGAGCAGAGCGCCTGACGGCCGCGCTGGTCCGTGCAGATCGTGCTGGTCGGCGTCAAGGTCGGGCTCATCCGCGTCAAGGTCGCGCTGGTCCGTGCAGATCGTGCTGGTCGGCGTCAAGGTCGGGCTCATCCGCGGCAAGGTCGCGCTGGTCGGTGCAAGATCGCGCGCGACCGCGTCAAGATCGTGCTCGATCAAGGATGTAGTGGCCTCAACCGCGGCGGAGGCCACTAGATCCTGGATCGAGCACGATCTTGCGGGGCGGGCCGGGGCGGGGCGGGGCAGGGCGAGCCCAGAGCGGGGCGGGCCGGGCGGGATCGGCGCGCGGGGCGGGGCCAGAGCCGGGCGGGGGCCGGGTGGGATCGGCACGCGCGCTTGTGCGGGCGGGATCGGCACGGCGCGCGTGCGACGGCCCCGCGGCGGGCACACTGTGCGCACGACGAGGAGGCACCCATGGAGCGCGCGGAGATGCTGGCGTACTGCCTGGCCAAGCCGGGAGCGTGGCTGGACCGGCCGTGGGAGGGCGACGAGGTGGTGAAGGTGGGCAGCCGGATCTTCGCGTTCCTCGGCAGCGGCGCGGGAAAGCCGACGGTCGGCATCAAGTGCGGGCAGACCCGGGAGGTGGCCGACGAGTGGCTGCACCGGCACCCCGACGACGCCCAGGTGATGGCCTACATCGGCCGGTCCGGGTGGAACACGCTGCGCCTGGACGGCGGGATCGACGACGAGGAGCTGACCGAGGCGGTCGACGCGTCGTACGACATGGTGGTGGCGAAGCTGCCGAAGCGGGAGCGCCCGACGGCCTGAACCGCCGCGGCGCCGGCGGCCAGCGCCGACGCCACGGCACAGCTCAGCGCGGAACGACCCGCTCGGCGGCCCACTCCCGCCACGTGGTCAGCCGGTCCGCAGCGGTGGCGAGCTGGTCGGCCACCGGGCCGGGCCCGGTGGAGCCGGGGGTGGTGCGGGCGGCGAGGGCCGAGCGGACCGAGAGCACGTCGCGCACCGACGGGTCGAGGTGCTCGCTGATCGCGGTCAGGTCGTCGTCGGAGACGTCGTTGAGCTCGCACTCCCGGGCCGCGCAGAGCGCCACCAGCCGACCGGTGATCTCGTGCGCGTCGCGGAACGGCACGTTGCGCCGGACCAGCCAGTCGGCGACCTCGGTGGCCAGGGAGAAGCCGACCGGGGCTGCGGCGACGAGACGATCCACCCGGACCGTCATCGTGGAGATCATTCCCGCCAGGGCCGGGAGCAGCAGCTCCAGGGTGTCGACGGCGTCGAACGCCGGCTCCTTGTCCTCCTGCATGTCCCGGTCGTAGGTCATCGGCAGGCCCTTGAGCATGGTGAGCACCGTCACCAGGCCGCCGACCAGGCGGCCGGACTTGCCGCGGGCCAGCTCCGCGATGTCCGCGTTCTTCTTCTGCGGCATGATCGACGACCCGGTCGCGAACGAGTCGTCCAGCTCCACCCACCCGAACTCGTGCGAGGTCCAGAGCACGACCTCCTCGCCGAGCCGGGACAGGTGCACGCCGATCAGGGCGGTGGTGAACAGGAACTCGGCGACGAAGTCCCGGTCGGCGACCGCGTCCATGGAGTTGGCGAACGACGTCCGGAAGCCCAACTCCTTGGCCACGGCCACCGGGTCCAGCGGAAGCCCCGAACCAGCGAGGGCGCCCGCGCCGAGCGGGCTGACCGCCGCCCGGTGGTCCCAGTCGCGCAGCCGCTCCAGGTCCCGCAGCAGCGGCTGCACGTGGGCGAGCAGCCAGTGCCCGAACGTGACCGGCTGGGCGTGCTGGAGATGCGTCATGCCGGGCGCGGCCGTGTCGATGTGCCGCTCGGCCTGCTCCACCAGCGCCTCGGCCAGCTCGACGAGCCGGCTGGCCACGCCCCGGGCGTGGTCGCGCAGGTAGAGCCGCAGGTCGGTGGCGACCTGGTCGTTGCGGGACCGGCCGGCGCGCAGCTTGCCACCGAGGCTGCCGAGGCGCTCCAGCAGACCGCGCTCCAGCGCGGTGTGCACGTCCTCGTCCTCGATGGTGGGGCGGAACGCCCCGGAGGCGCAGGCGGCCTCCAGGTCGTCCAACGCGGCCAGCATGCGGCCCAGCTCCTCCGGGTCGAGCAGGCCGGCGCCGGCCAGGACCCGGGCGTGCGCCCGGGAACCGGCGATGTCGTACGGGGCCAGGCGCCAGTCGAACTGCACGCTCACCGACAGTCGGGCCAGCGCCTCGGCGGGGCCGCCCGCGAAGCGGCCGCCCCACAGGCTCGTCCGGTTGGTGGCTGCGCTGTTCTCGGTCAGGCTCTTGTCGTCCACGTCGCCCATCATTGCTCTGCTCGTCTCTCCCTCGCGACTGCGGGGCTCACTCACTGCGTTCGCGCTCGCACGGGTCACTGTCCGCCACCGCCCAATCGGGCGTCCCGAGCGGCGGCCATCCGGCTCGGCAGCCCCCACAACTGCACGAAGCCCTTCGCCAGGGACTGGTCGAACGTGTCTCCGGTGTCGTAGGTGGCCATCCCGAAGTCGTAGAGGCTCGCCTCGGAGCGCCGGCCGGTCACCGTCGCCCGACCGCCGTGCAGGGTCATCCGCACCTCGCCGCTCACGTGCCGCTGCGCGTCGTCGATGAACGCGTCGAGCGAGTCCTTCAACGGCGAGAACCACAGGCCGTCGTACACCAGCTCGCCCCAGCGCTGGTCCACGCCCTTCTTGAACCGGGCCAGGTCCCGCTCCACGGTCACCGCCTCCAACTCCTGGTGGGCGGTGATCAGCGCGATCGCGCCGGGCGCCTCGTAGACCTCGCGGCTCTTGATGCCCACGAGGCGGTCCTCGACCATGTCGAGCCGACCCACGCCCTGGGCGCCGGCGCGCCGGTTCAGCTCCAGGATCGCCTGGTACGGGGTGACCGTCTCACCGTCGATCGCCACCGGCACGCCGCCGTCGAAGGTGATCACGACCTCGTCGGGGTCGCGGTTCTGCGCCGGGTCGGCGGTGTACGAGTACAGGCCCTCGACGGGGGCGTTCCAGATGTCCTCCAGGAAGCCGGTCTCCACCGCGCGACCCCACAGGTTCTGGTCGATCGAGTACGGGGACTTGGCCGACACGTCGATCGGCAGCCCCTTCTCCTCGGCGAAGGCGATCGCCTTGTCCCGGGTCCAGGCGAAGTCCCGGGCCGGCGCGATGATCTTCAGGTCGGGGGCGAGCGCGTTCAGCCCCACCTCGAACCGGACCTGGTCGTTGCCCTTGCCGGTGCAGCCGTGCGACACGATCGTGCCGCCGTGCGTACGTGCCGCCGCCACCAGGTGCCTGACGATCAGGGGTCGGGACAGCGCCGACACCAGCGGGTAGCGGTCCATGTAGAGGGCGTTGGCCCGGATCGCCGGCAGGCAGTAGTCGGCGGCGAACTCGTCGCGCGCGTCGACGACCTCGGACTCGGCGGCGCCGCAGTCCAGGGCGCGCTGCCGGATGGCGTCGAGGTCCTCGCCGCCCTGCCCGACGTCGACCGCCACCGCGATCACCTCGGCGCCGGTCTGCTCGGCCAGGTACGGAATGGCCACGGAGGTGTCCAACCCTCCGGAGTACGCGAGCACGACCCGCTCGGTCATGACGGGAGGTTCCCTTCGACGGTGTCGTCCCGGCGGGCCCAACCGGCAAGCTTGTCGCCGAGCGCGGCCCCGCCGATGGCCTCGCGGGCCACCACGAGGATGGTGTCGTCGCCGGCGATGGTGCCGACGATCTCCGGCAGACCCGCCCGGTCCAAGGCGCTGGCCAGGTACTGGGCCGCGCCCGGCGGGGTCCGCAGCACGGCGATGTTGCCGCTGGAGTCGACCCCGTTGAGCAGCTCGCGCAGCAACCGCACCAGCCGCGCCGGCGCTGCCTCGGCGTCGCGCAGCGGTCGCTGGCCGTCCTCCGGGATCAGGTAGACGGCCGGTCCGTCACCGCCGCGCACCTTGACCGCGCCCAACTCCTCCAGGTCCCGCGAGAGGGTGGCCTGGGTGACGACGACACCGTCGGCGGCGAGCAGGTCCGCCAACTCGGTCTGCGACCGGATCGCCCCGTCGCGGATCAGCTCCACGATCCGGGCGTGCCGGGCCGCGCGGGTCAACGGCCCGGTCATCGCCGCGCCCCGGTCGCAGCGTCACCGGTCGCAGCGTCACCGGTCGCAGCGTCACCGGTCGCGGCGTCACCGGTCGCAGCGTCACCGGTCGCAGCGTCACCGGTCGCGATTTCCAGCAGGAACGCCAGCAACGCCTTCTGCGCGTGCAGCCGGTTCTCCGCCTGGTCGAAGACCGCGCTCTGCGGCCCGTCGAGCATCTCGTCGGTGATCTCCTCACCACGGTGCGCCGGCAGGCAGTGCAGCACGATCGCGTCCGGCGCGGCCTGACCGAGCAGTTCCTTGTTGACCTGGTACGGCAGGAACGGGGTGATCCGGTCCAGCCCGTCGGACTCCTGCCCCATCGACGTCCAGGTGTCGGTGGCCAGCACATCGGCGTCGCGTACCGCCTCGGCCGGGTCGGTCAGCACCCGCACCGACCCGCCGGTGTCGGCGGCGATCCGGGCCGCCCGGTCCACGACGGCCGGATCGGGCGCGAACCCCGCCGGCCCGGCGATCCGCACGTGCATGCCGGCCAGCGCCCCGGCCAGCAGGTACGACTGCGCCATGTTGTTCGCGCCGTCGCCCACGTACGTCAGGGTGCGCCCGGCCGTGCCGCCGCACCGCTCCCGGATGGTGAGCAGGTCAGCCAGCAGCTGGCACGGGTGGAAGCCGTCGGTGAGCGCGTTGACCACCGGCACGGTGGCTCCCGCCGCGACCTCGGCGATCCGCTCGTCGCCGTGCGTCCGCAGCACGATGGCCGCGACGTAGCGGGACAGCACACGTCCCGCGTCCGCCAGGGACTCGCCCCGGCCGAAGTGGGTGACCTGCGTGTCCACGACCAGCGGGTGTCCGCCCAACTCGGCGATCCCGACGTCGAACGAGATCCTGGTCCGCAGACTCTGCTTGTCGAAGAGCACCGCTACCGAGCGGGGGCCGGCCAGCGGCTGATGGCCGAAGCGGTCCGCCTTCATCTGCGCGGCCAGGTCGAGAACCGCGGACTGCTCGGTCGGCGAGAGGTCGTCGTCGCGCAGGAAGTGCCGGGTCATGCGGTCGTCCCCGTAGTGGTCGTGGTGGTCGGCGTGGTCGTGGTGGTCGGCGTGGTCGGCGTGGTCGGCGTGGTCGGCGTGGTCGGCGTCGAGATCTTGGAAGATTTCGGCCCCTGGAGGGGCGCTTTCGCTCCAAGATCTGGCTCGGTCCCGGCGGTCCCGGCGGTCCCGGCGGTCCCGGCGGCCGCCGGGGCCGACGCGTCCAGGGCGGCGGGCAGCGCGGCGACGAAGGCGTCCACCTGCGCGGCGGTGAGGATCAGGGGCGGGACCAGCCGGAGCACGCCCGGCTGCACCGGGTTGACCAGGAAACCGGCCTCCCGCAGCGCCTCGGCGAGCACCGACGCCACCGGCGCGGTGAGCGTCACGCCGAGCAGCAACCCGGCACCGCGTACGCCATCGATCAGCGGGTGACCCAGCGCCTCGATGCCGCGACGCAGCCGCTCGCCGACCCGCTTGACGTTGTCGAGCAGGCCCTCGTTGGCGATGGTCGCCACCACGGCGAGCGCCGCCGCGCAGCTGACCGGGTTGCCGCCGAAGGTGGTGCCGTGCGAGCCGGGGGTGAGCAGGTCGGCGGCCCGGCCGAAGGCCAGCGTCGCCCCGATGGGCAGCCCACCACCCAGCCCCTTGGCCAGGGTGACCACGTCCGGCTCCACGCCCTCGGCCTGGTGCGCGAACCAGTGCCCGGTACGCCCCACGCCGGTCTGCACCTCGTCGAGCACCAGCAGCGCGCCGTGCCGGGCGGTGATCCGCCGGGCCGCGGCCAGGTAGCCGGCCGGCGGGACGACGACGCCGTTCTCACCCTGGATGGGCTCCAGGATCAGCATCGCGGTGGCGTCCGTGACTGCCGCTTCGAGGGCGGCCACGTCGCCGTAGTCGACGTGGGTCACCTCGCCGGGCAGCGGCCGGAACGGGTCGGCCTTGGCCGGCTGACCGGTCAACGCGAGCGCGCCCATGGTGCGGCCGTGGAAGCCGCCCCGGGTGGCCACCACGTGCGTGCGGCCGGTGCGCCGGGAGAGCTTGAACGCCGCCTCGTTCGCCTCCGCGCCCGAGTTGGCGAAGAACACCCGGCCCGGCCGGCCGGCGAGCGCCAACAGCAGCTCGGCCAGGGCCACCGGCGGCTCCGCGACGAAGAGGTTGGACACGTGCCCGAGGGTCGCGACCTGCTTCGACACCGCCGCCACCACGGCCGGGTGGGCGTGACCGAGGGCGTTCACCGCGATGCCACCGACCAGGTCGAGGTATTCGCGGCCGGCGTCGTCGACCACCACGGCGCCGGCACCGGAGACCAACGCCAGCGGCGGCGTGCCGTAGTTGTCCATCATGGACTGCTTCCAACGCTGCGCCAACGTGCTCACGACGCGACCATCCCGTCTCCTGGCACCACCATCGTTCCGAACCCTTCCGAGGTGAACACCTCAAGCAACGTCGAGTGCGCCACCCGGCCGTCGACGACGTGCGCGGCGGGCACTCCCCCACGCACCGCCCGCAGGCAGGCCTCCATCTTCGGCACCATCCCCGACTCCAGACTGGGCAGCAGCTTGGCCAGGTCGTCCGCGACGATCTCGGAGACCAGGCTGGTGGTGTCCGGCCAGTCCGCGTACAGGCCGGCCACATCGGTGAGTACGACCAGCTTGCGCGCCCGCAACGCGATGGCCAGCGCCGCGGCGGCGGTGTCCGCGTTGAGGTTGTGCAGCACCCCGTCCGCGTCCGGCGCCACCGTGGAGATCACCGGAATCCGACCGGCCTCGATCAGGTCGGTCACCGCCGACACGTCGACCGACTCGACGTCACCGACCTGGCCGACGTCGACCGGCAACCCGTCCACGTACGCCGGGCGGCGCACCGCGGTGAACAGCCGCGCGTCCTCGCCGGAGAGGCCGACCGCGTACGGGCCGTGCGAATTGATCAACCCGACCAGCTCGCGGCCCACCTGCCCGACCAGCACCATCCGGACCACGTCCATCGCCTCGGCGGTGGTCACCCGCAGGCCGCCCCGGAACTCACTGGCGATGCCGAGCCGGCCCAGCATGGCGGAGATCTGCGGACCACCGCCGTGCACCACCACCGGCTTGAGACCGGCGTACCGCAGGAAGACCATGTCGGCGGCGAACGCCCGCTGCAACTCGGGCTCGGTCATGGCGTTGCCGCCGTACTTGACCACGACCGTGGAGCCGGAGAAACGCGCCAGCCAGGGCAGCGCCTCGATCAGCGTCTCCGCCTTGACCTGAGCGCGGGCGAGATCGGTGCTGAGGCTCATGAGGAGTACGCCGAGTTCTCGTGCACGTACGCGTGGGACAGGTCGTTGGTCCAGATCGTCGCGGCGGACGAGCCGGCGTGCAGGTCGATCCGGATGGTCACGTTGCGTCCGGTCAGGTCGACCTTCGAGCGGTCCTCGGCGGCGGCGCCGCCCCGGCACACCCACACCCCGTTGACCGCCACGTCCACCTCGTCCGGGTCGAAGGCGGCGGCGGTGGTGCCGACCGCGGCGAGGATCCGCCCCCAGTTGGGGTCGTTGCCGAACAACGCCGTCTTGACCAGGTTGTTGCGCGCCACCGTGCGGCCCACCTCGACCGCGTCGTCCTCGTCGGCCGCCCCGACCACGTCGATGGCGACCTCCTTGGTGGCGCCCTCGGCGTCGGCCACCAACTGCTGGGCCAGGTCGTGACAGGCCTCGGTCACGGCGGCGGTCAACTCGGCCAGCGTCGGCTCGATGCCGCTCGCCCCGCTGCTCAGCAGCAACACCGTGTCGTTCGTGGACATGCAGCCGTCGGAGTCGACCCGGTCGAAGGTGACCCGAGTCGCGGCCCGCAGCGCCTCGTCCAGCGTCGCCGGCCCGGCCACCGCGTCGGTGGTGAGTACGCAGAGCATGGTGGCCATCCCCGGCGCGAGCATCCCGGAGCCCTTGGCCATGCCGCCGACGGTCCAGCCCCCACCGGGGGCCACCGTGGTCTTCGGCCGGGTGTCCGTGGTCATGATCGCCTCGGCGGCGGCCTGGCCGCCGGCCCGGGACAGTCCGCGGATCGCCGAGCGGACGCCCGGCAGCAGCTTCGGCATCGGCAGCCGCTCACCGATCAACCCGGTCGAGCAGACCGCCACGTCGCCGGCACCGAGGATCAGTCGTGGACTCACCGAGGTCAGCGCGGCGGCGGTGTGCTCGGCGGTGGCGTGGGTGTCCTGGAAACCGCCCGGGCCGGTGCAGGCGTTGGCACCACCGGAGTTGAGCACCACGGCGCGAACCACGCCGCCCTGCACGACCTGCTGCGTCCAGCGCACCGGCGCGGCCTTGACCCGGTTGGTGGTGAACACACCTGCCACACCCGCGTCCGGGCCGTCGTTGACCACCAGGGCGACGTCCGCGCCACCGCCGGCCTTGAGACCGGCGGCGACCCCGGCCGCCCGGAACCCCCGTGGGGTGGTGACACTCATGGTGCGGTCCCCCAGATCGACAGGCCCGTCGTCTCCGGCAGGCCGAACATCAGATTGGCGTTCTGTACGGCCTGACCGGCCGCGCCCTTGCCCAGGTTGTCCAGGGCGCTGAGCACGATCAGGCGACCCGAGTCGACATCGACGGTGGCCTGCAGGTGACACGAGTTGGAGCCCAGCGTGGCGGCGGTGTGCGGCCAGCGGCCCTCCGGCAGCACGTGCACGAACGGCGCGTCGGCGTACGCCCGCGCCAGCACCTCTTGCGGGTCGACGCCGCGTGCCGGCACCGCCGTGACCGTGGCCAGGATCCCGCGCGGCATCGGCGCCAGGACCGGGGTGAACGACAGGCCGGTCGCACCGCTGGCCTGCTTGATCTCCGGTGTGTGTTGGTGGGTGCCCACCCGGTACGGCGACAGGTCCCCCATCACCTCGCTGGCCAGCAGGTGCGCCTTCGTCGACCGGCCGGCGCCGGAGGTGCCGGAGGCGGCGACCACCACCACGTCGGCGGGGCTGGCCGCACCGTCGGCGATCAACGGCGCGAGCGCCAGGGTGATCGCCGCGGCGTAGCAGCCGGTGTTCGCCACCCGGGTGGAACCGGAGATCAACTCCCGCTGGCCGGGCAGCTCGGGCAGGCCGTAGGTCCACTGCCCGGCGTGCGTGCCGCCGTAGTACTGCGCCCAGGCGTACGGGTCGGCGAGCCGGTGATCGGCGCCCAGGTCGACGATCCGCACCTCGTCCGGCAGTTGGGCCGCGAGGGCTGCCGACTCGCCGTGTGGCAGGGCCAGGAAGACCAGGTCCGCGTCTGCCAGGGTCGCCGGGTCGGTCTGGCCGAGCACCAGGTCCAGCCCGGTGAGCTGCGGATGCACCACGTCGACACGATGCCCGGCCTGGCTGTGCGCGGTGGCGGCGACCAGGTCGAACTCCGGGTGCCCGGCGATCAGACGCAGCAGCTCACCGCCTGCGTACCCGCTCGCACCGGCGACCGCGACTCGAATCCCCATACCCACCTCCGCATGACTATGCAGCGAAGATTAACAAGGACGACTCATGAGTGCAAGTTCATGCAGAGTACTGCATGCTAATGAACAGTTCGGTTGAACGGTGCGGTGCCCCCAACCCGGTAAGCGGGAGGCCTCATGCTCCGGTCTCCTCGGGCCGCGGAGAGCCGGCCTCAGTCATCCGGGATAAGCGGGTGCGTCGGGTGGGCCAGCCGAGGAACCGATCGAACATGTCACTGGCGCACCCGGTGGTGGTGGGGTTGAGCTTGTGCAGGTCGTCGATGGCGTCATGGAGCATACGGGCCAGGTAGAGGCACAGACTGACCTGATCGCCGTCGTACTCGGTGACGAGAGCGAGCTTCGCCCGGCCACAGGGCCAGGGTTGGCCACAGGCACGGCAGAGCCAGATCGGGCGCAGCGGAGTGTGCTCTCTGCACCCGGAGTCGAGGCGTTGGGCTTGGGTAAGGCGCTCTTCGTGGGTCCGGGCGGCAGAAGACGCTCCGGTGGAATCAAGCCGGTCCCGCTCCTGGGCGCTCACGTCTATCCCCACTCGGTAGGTCGGGCTTGGCACGGCGGCGGACCGGGCGGGAGTTCACGTGGCCGCCGCGCCTTGCACAGCGGCTTCTGCTCCCACCCGTTCCGGCCATGCGTCTACACAAGCCCCGGCGGGCGCTGCTGCCCAGCGCGGCAACGGCGCAGAACTGATGCATCCCCATTGCGTCGCACGGTGTGAGCTGGGTGAATGGACCGTGACGGATGGAGGCGAAGGGAGGCGGTACGTGGCGGACAGGCGTCGGCACCGGCTTGCGCAGCGCCGCAAGACGATCGGTCTGAGCCAGGAACGCCTCGCCGAAGCCCTCGGCGTCGACCGCTCCACCATCGTGCGGTGGGAACGGGCGGAGACTGACCCGCAGCCCTGGCACCGGCCGCGCCTTGCCACGGCCCTCAAGCTGTCGATCGAGGAACTGGCCGAGCTTTTGGCCGACGTCGGCCAGGCGCCGTCACTGCCCGACGAGCGTCTCGGCTACGTGCTGCGCAACCCCGGCCGCGTCGACCTGATCGCTGTGGCGCACCTACGGGAGCGCGTACGGCGCCTCGACGAGCGCTACGACCAGATGCCCTCGACGCTCCTGCTCGCCGAGGCCGGGCAACTACACGGTCAGGCAATCTTCCTTCGCCAGCACGCCCGCAACGGGCCGGTTCAGCGCGAGCTGGCGGCAGCAGTCGCCGAGTCCGCGACGTTGATGGGTCAACTTGTCTGGGACGCCTCGCAGCGGCGTGACCATGTCGCCAGCGCCGCGTACTTCGACCAGGCGATCAGCGCGGCCCAGGAAACGCGAGACCCGGTGACCGAGGCCAACGCGTTGCTCCGCAAGAGCTACCTCGCCCTCTACGGCACCAAGCAACCCAACGCCGGTCTTGTCCTGACGACCCGCGCCGCCGCCGTGAGCCACAGCGACAGTCACGTCATCGCCGGCCTCGCCGAACTGCATCGGGCTGAGGCACACGCGATGCTCGGTCAGGCCGGGGACTGCTCCGACGCTCTCGGTACCGCTGAAGGTCACTTCGCCGCCGTCGACGCCCGAGATCCAGCCACCGACATCTTCTGCCCCAGCCACTACACGAGGCTCGCGGGATCCTGCTGGCTCTCCCTCAACAAGCCAGACCAAGCCGTACCAGCGTTGGAAGACGCCCGACAACTGATCGCCGCCCGCCGCAAGTCCACCGCCGTCATCCTCGGCAATCTTGCCCTCGCCAGCATCCTCCAACGCGACGTCGACGCCGCAACGACCTACCTGCACCAGGCCATCGACGTCATCGAGCGGACCCGTGCCGGCGGCGGACTCAACCTCGCCTTCGCCGCCGCCCGGCAGCTACGCCCATGGCGCAACGAGCCCTCGGTCCAGGACGTGAACGACCGACTCCTCACCCTCATGAGCCCATAGGAGCACCAACGTGACCGACATCGACCGCGCCAAACACGCCGTTCGACAGCACGTATGGGACCTCCTCGAACGTCAAGGTGCCGCCCCATCCGGCGTGCACGGTCACATCCCCGACTTCGTCGGCAAGGAGGAGGCCGCAGCCCACCTCGCCGAGTTGGACGTCTGGAAGAACGCCCGAACCATCAAATGCAACCCCGACCGGGCACAACTTCCCGTCCGGGTACGTGCTCTGCAGGAAGGCAAGCTGCTCTACATGGCGGTCCCGAGACTCGCCACCCCAAAGCCCTTCTATCTGCTCGACCCCACCAACCTCACCGCACCGATCGAGACCGCGGCTACCAGTAGCGGCGCACCCCAGGTCGCTCCCACCGTGGGACCCGACGAGATGCGTCCGGTGGACCTCATCGTCTGCGGCAGCGTCGCGGTCAGTCGCCACAGCGGCGTGCGGGTCGGCAAGGGCGCCGGCTACTCCGACCTGGAGATCGCCCTCCTCACCGAGGCCGGACTCGTCACCACCGAGACCGCCATCGCCACCACGATCCACCAGACCCAACTCTTGGATGACGAGCTGCCCGATGCGGACCATGACTTCAGCGTCGACTTCGCGATCACGCCGAACGAGGTAGTGGCTTGCAGACCCGAGCGGGGACGGCCGTCCGGCATCATCGGATCAAAGCTTCATCAAGATCAGCTCGACAGCATTCCCATACTGCGCACCTAGCGACTGTCGCCACAGGACGATAGAAGGCCAGGGGCCTTCTCGCTAACGAGGCTCGCGCCCGGCAAGCCCAATGGGCGGCGTACCGCAAGTGGCAGGCGAAGCTGGCCGACAGCCCCTCCGACGCCGAGATGGCGGCCTGGCTGGAACACGACCGCAAGGTCCTGGTCGACCAGGCCATGAGGCAATTCCAACTGCACCCCAGTCAAGTCATCGCGCACGCATTCATCGAGGCACCCGGCCGTGCCTGCAAGCGGGCTCGCTATCCCCGTGGCCCCTGGCGATACTCCCGGTATCAGCTCCTGCTCTTCCTGCTCACCCAGGATGGTGTGCGGCAGGTCGACATCGAACTGGACTTCGAGCTGACCACGAGCCGGATCACCCAACGCCTCAACTACCGCTTCGACGCCGTCGCCGCCGTACGGATCGAAGGGGCCGCCGGACAGCAGCAGACCTTCAAGCTGACGCTCTTCAACGGCGACCCGGTTTCGGTGCAGGTGAGCGTGCCAGATGGCGAGACCGACCCACATGAGGATGATCCGACAAAGATCACCGAGCTGTCACAGGACGCGTCCGGACTCAGCCATACCCTGCACGTCCTGGAGGGGATCGCGGCTGAAGGCAAGCAGTGGGTGAGGCACCACCGCCGCCGCGCCGATGAGAAAATTGCCAGCCTCGCAAGTGCTGTTCGGCACGTGAGCGACTGACGACGACTCGTCTCCGGGAATTGCGGCGGGCGCTGGTGCCCGTTCGCCGCGTCGTTCCTAACCAAGCTCGGCGAAGGTGACGTCGCCTGGACCGTTGCCAGCCTAGGTCTCGCCGCCGCCAACACCAGCCACGATCATCTCGTGACCGGCTCACTCAGCCACCCTGGCGCGCACTTGATGGCGTCCATCGGCGAATACTGGTCGAACCCGTCCTCGCTGGTGCCGGAACTCGACGCCAACACCCAAGGGAACACGAAAAGGCCCCGACCCGATATGAACCACCAGCTCAGGGCCTATCTCGTTGATGCGCCGCCAGGGACTCGGACCCCGGACCCGCGGATTGAGAGGCGGCATTGATCAGTGCTCTCCCGCTCCTTCAGTCTCACCGGTCCACGCGCTGCCTGGCTTTGCCCGTTTGAGCCAAACCGACGTATCCCCAGTCCACTCTGAGCGAGCCGGTCCGTGGCGGCCGAGCACCCAGGGAGCACCACCGTGACGCGCCTCGGGTGGGCTGTCGGCGTGGCGTCGTCCGTTGATGCGGAGCGACGTGCCGGGTGTATGCACCTGGCCTTACCCGGGCCAGTTGGCCAGGTAGTCGTCAAACGGAACATCGTCAGGCCGCTTGCCGCCGATCTCGACGTAACCGTCGAGGTCCCGGTCGTACGGTGGGCCGACCAGGATCGGCATCTCGTGCGTGGAGTGGCGGGCCAGAAACCGCCACGCCGCCCGGTTGAGCACCGGCTGCCGGGAGTTGGCCGGAGTCTCCGGACCACCACGGTGGAAGAACAGCACCCGACCATCGGCGTCGCGCACCGCCTGCCCCAGGCAGAGCCGTTCCCGACAACGGAAACACGCCAGGTAGCCGACCTTCGACACATCCCAGCCGCTATCCGGGTAGTCGGCGAAATCGTCCTCTGGCCAGGCGGCAAGATAATCGCTGAACTCGATATCACCGGCCTCGTCACCGCCGATCATGGCCGGCGGCCCAGGCGGCTCCCACATCTCGTCGTACTCCAACTGAGAGTCGTAGATCACTTGCAACTGGTGACCGACGTGCTCAGCGAGGATCTTCCACAACGCCCCCGACATCTCCCGCGACTGACTGTGCTTTGGCGTACTCGGGTGTGCGTAGGCGAAGTAGATGATGTCGTCCCACGAGTTACGCACCGGCTTGCCGAGGACAAGCTGGACCCGTCGGCAGAGGCAGAACAAGGTGGCGTCAATTCCCACAGGTCGTCCCCGATCAGCCCGGCACGCCCATGCCACGCGCGCCCGGCATCCACAAGCCCAGCGGCCTTCCGTCCGGAGACCGGAACGCCACCCACATGTTCTGGTAGGCCGCCAGCCGTGCATCGGAGCGGTTGCCCCAGAAGCTTTTCATCATGCCCTCCACGGCCGCCGCGTCGACACCGGGCGCTACCTGGACCAGCAGCTCTCCGTCGTATTTCATGGTGGGCGCCGCCGCGCGGAGTCGGTTCGGAAACTGGTTGGGTTTGCCGGCGAACGTCTTGATCTGGCGTCCCAGCACCAGCTTGCCCGACGCATCGTAGAACAACACGTCGAATCCCTGGACGTTGTCCCCGGCCACCTTCGGCGTCGTCCCGGCAGGACCGTAAAGGGCAAGCTCCGCGTTCTTTCGCGTCAGTGCCGGGCCGGCCTGCTTGGAGTGCTCGGCAACCAGGGAGTCGATCGCCACCTGCAGGTCGGCACCGGAAAGCGCGAGCACTCCTCCGCAGCCGCCACACGCCGCATACGCACGCCGGGTATTGCGGGCAAGTACCTCGACGGGATTGACCGGCGCGGCCTCGGGCTCAACCGAGGCAGCCACCTCGCTGGCCGCCGGCGCGGCGGTCGCTGGCGATGGGCTCGGTCCGGCTGGCGGTTGTGTGCCGCCATCCGTGCCGCACCCGGCCAGCACAACCGACAACACCACCGCAAGAAACGCACTCGCCCCCGTGCGCGATGACATGTGAACCTCCCCCGCCGCCAAGAGCCCAGCCAACATCCATCGATCCATGTGTCGGAACACGAGGCAGCATGACCAACATGGACGGAGCCAACGACGGTTCTCTCCTCAACGCGGCAGCCGCGCCCGCCCCTGACTCAGCACATCGGATCTAGGACACAGTTGAACGTCGGCGAACGACCGTCGGTCGAGCAATGTCCGACTGCGCTAACGGCACCTGGAGTGGTGAGGCGTTAACCCTCGGCGTCGACCTCGCAGCGGGGACAAGCGCACAGCGATGGCCGCGGTCGAATGGCTGCCGGACCGCGCCATAGTGCCGGACCTGGTCCTCGACGTCAGCGACGCCGGCATCATCGAGGCCAGCGAGCACGCCGACAAGGTCGGACTGGACTGCCCGCTCGGCTGGCCGGAGCTTTTCGTAGCGCTCGTGCGTGCCCACGAAGTCGTCCGCGAGGAGACGGGCATCATCCCGCTGAGCGTGGCCGCGGACCGCATCGCCCATGCCGCCTTCCGCGGCGCCGGACTGCTGGCGATGTTCGCCGCTGCCAGGCACGACGTGGACCGTTGCCGCGGCGGCCGCGCCATCAGTGAAGGTGTTCCCGCAGCTGCCGGCGCAGCGAGTACGCGGCCCATCCCGCAGCTCGGTCACGAAGCTGGTCGCCCACGGCTGCTGGCCCAGCGCGGTGCCACAGACTCGAAATGGTGACTTCGATGCCGGCCATATCCCGCCGCACCGGCAACCACCGACCGGCGTCCTAAAGCAGCCCGCCGCGTCCCACCGGGACCACCCCGGTCCATCGGCTCCCGAGCACCTACCGAGCCGCCACCACCCAGACGCAGACACGAAAAAAGGCTCCGACCCGGTGTGAACCACCAGGTCGGAGCCTTGATCGATGGTGCGCCGCCAGGGACTCGAACCCCGAACCGGCGGATTAAGAGATCGCGGTGCGGGGACGGGCCGAGCCGGTTACGCGCCGCGCAGGGTCGCGCCGAGCCGTTCCGCCGCGACGGCGACCGCCGCATCCCGTGCCGCGACCGCCTCCTCGACGGTCAGCGTCCGGTCCGGCGCCCGGAAGGTCAGTTTGTACGCCAACGACCGGCGACCCTCGCCGAGCTGCGTCCCGGAGTAGACGTCGAACAGCCGCACGTCCTCCAACAGCTCACCGGCGCCCGCCTCCAGCGCCCGGCGCACCTGCTCCGCCGGCACCGAGTCGTCCACGACCAGGGCCACGTCGATGAGCGCCGGCGGGAAGCCGGACACCGTCGGCGCGGGCGTCACCGGGGTCGCCGGCAGCGCGTCGAGGTCCAGCTCCATCGCGCAGGTGCGCCGGGGCAGTTCCAGCGCCGCGACCACCACCGGGTGCAGTTCACCGGCGTGCCCGACGACCGTGTCGTCGACCCGCAGTTCGGCGCAGCGACCGGGGTGCCACGGCGCGTACTCGGCCGCGCGCACCTCGACCCGCTCGTCGGGGATCCCGGCGGCGGCCAGCACGTCCCGGGCCGCCTCGATCGCGTCCGCCCAGCCGGCCGGTCGACCCGCACCCCACCAGCCGGCCGGGTCGAGGTCGCCGGCGAGCACCACCGCGACGTGCACCGGCTGCGCCGGCACCACCGCGTCGGCGGCCGCGAACTCCGCGTCGGTGGGCCGCCGGTCCACGCCCATCGCGGGCGGGCTGCCGGCACCGACGCGCGGGTGGAAGACCGCGCCGATCTCGTAGAGGGCGAGGTCGCGGTGACCCCGGCCGAGGTTGCGCTTGAGGATGCCGAGCAGCGGGCCGAGCAGCGTGGTGCGCAGCAGCGGCTCCTCCTCGGACAGCGGGTTGGCCAGCCGCACCGCGGGTCGGCGCGCGTCGTCGGCGGGCAGGCCCAGCTGATCCGCCAGCTCCGGCGACACGAACGGGTGCGCGAGCACCTCCACGTACCCCCGCTCAGCGAGGGACCCGGCGACGGCCCGGCGGCGACGCTGCCGCGGGGTCAGGCCGCGGCCGGGGGGCGCGGTCGGCAGCACCGACGGGACCTTGTCGTACCCGTCGAGGCGGACCACCTCCTCGACCAGGTCGGCCGGGTCGGTCAGGTCGGGCCGCCAGGTCGGCGGGGTGACGCTCAGCGCCGCCCCGGCGCCGCTGGCCATGCCGAGAGCGCCCGGGTCCTCGAACAACCGGTCGTCGCCCTGCGCGACGGTGCAGCCCACCCGCTCCAGCAGGGCGACCACCCGCGCCGGCGGGTACTCGACCCCGACCCGCCGGGTCGGCAGGTCCGCCGGCAGCGTGATCGGGGTACGCGGACGGACGTGGTCGATGTCCAGGATCTCCGCGCTCGGGGTGCCGCCGCCGTGCTCGGTGAGCAGCCGAACGGCACGGTCCAGCGCGACCAACGCCACGGCCGGGTCGACGCCCCGCTCCCAGCGCTTCGCGGCCTCGCTGAACAGCTTGTGCCGGCGGGCCGTGCGCCCGACCATGGCGGGGTCCCAGTGGGCGGCCTCGAAGAGCACGTTCGTGGTGCCGCCGGTGTCGACCTCGCTGGTCTCGCCGCCCATCACCGCGGCCAGGGAGATGGGGCCGGTGTCGTCGCAGATGACCATGTCGTCGGCGGTGAGCACACGCTTGACCCCGTCCAGGGTGGTCAGCTTCTCCCCCGCCTCGGCACGGCGAACCACCAGCGGCCCGGCGATCCGGTCGGCGTCGAACGCGTGCATCGGCTGGCCCAGTTCCAGCATCACGTAGTTGGTGATGTCGACGGGCAGCGAGATGCTGCGGATGCCGGCGGTGACGAGTCGCTGGGCCATCCAGGACGGGGTGGGCGCGTTCGGGTCGACGCCGCGGACCAGGCGGGCGGTGTACCTGTCGCAGCCGACCGTGTCGCGGACCTCCACCGGGTACGCCGGCGTCTCGGTGCCGCCCGGCGCCGGCGTCAGGGCCGGGTCGTGCAGCGGCACGTCGAAGGCGTGCGACAGCTCCCGGGCCAGGCCGCGCAGGCTCAGCGCGTACCCCCGGTCGGGGGTGATCTCCAGGTCGAACACGACGTCGTCGAGGCCGACCACCGGGCGCGCGTCGTCGCCCGGCTTGGCCGTCACCTCCGGCCCCAGCACGATGATGCCGGAGTGGTCGTCGCCCAGACCCAACTCCTTCGCCGAGCAGATCATGCCCGCCGAGTTGTGCCCGTACGTCTTGCGGGCGCCGATCGCGAACCCGCCGGGCAGCACACCGCCGGGCAGGATCACCACGACCCGGTCACCGACGGCGAAGTTGCGCGCCCCGCAGACGATCTCCTGCGGCTCGCCGGTGCCGTTGGCGGCGCCCACGTCGACCCGGCAGAAGCGGATCGGCTTCTTGAAGCCGGTGAGTTCCTCGATCTCACGCACCTCGCCGACGACGAGCTGACCGGTGACGGTCTCGGTCAGGTCCACGGCGGACTCGACCTCGATGCCGAGGTCGACCAGGGCCTGCTCCAGGTCACCGGTGGGCAGGTCGGCGGGGAGATCGACGTACTCCCGGAGCCAACTGACAGAAACTCGCATGACGTCAGACCACCGTTCCCGTGTCTCGTACCCGCATCGCCTACGCCCCGGTCCCGAGCGCGCGGCTGAACCGCACGTCGCCCTCGAAGAGATGGCGGATGTCGCTGACCCCGTGCCGGACCATCAGGGTCCGGTCGATGCCCATCCCGAACGCGAAGCCGGAGTAGACCTCCGGGTCGACGCCGCAGGCGCGCAGCACCCGCGGGTTGACCATCCCGCAGCCACCCCACTCGACCCACTGCGGGCCGTCGCGGTGCTCCGGGAACCACACGTCGAACTCCGCCGACGGCTCGGTGAACGGGAAGTAGTGCGGCCGCCACCGGGTCTTCGCCTCCGGACCGAACATCGCCCGGGCGAAGTGGTCGAGTGTGCCCCGCAGGTGCGCCATCGTGATGCCCTTGTCGACCACCAGGCCCTCGGCCTGGTGGAACACCGGGCTGTGGGTGGCGTCGATCTCGTCGGTGCGGTAGACGCGGCCGGGCACGATCACGTAGATCGGCGGCTTCCGACTGAGCATGGTGCGGGTCTGCACCGTGGAGGTGTGCGTCCGCAGCACCAGCCCGGACCCCTCCGGCGCGATGTGGAAGGTGTCCATCAACCCGCGCGCCGGGTGGTCGGCAGGGATGTTCAACGCGTCGAAGTTGACCCACTCCAGGTCGACCTCGGGACCCTCGGCCACCTCGTAGCCCATCCCGACGAACAGGTCGCTTATCGACTCCATCAGGACGCTCAGCGGGTGCCGGGCTCCCCGCGGACGCCTGTCGTAGGGCAGGGTAACGTCCACCCGCTCCTCGACCAGCACCCGCTCGGCCTGCTCACGCTCCAGCACCTCGGCGCGGTCGGCGTACGCGGTCTCGATCGCCCGGCGGGCCTCGTTGACCCGCTTACCGGCGTCGGACTTCGCGGCCGGCGGCAACGCGCCGATCTCGCGGCGCGCCAGGGAGACCGGCGACCGGTCCCCCAGGTGCACCGAGCGCAGCGCGGTCAACGCGTCCGGGTCGGCGGCGGCCGTGAACGCCTTCGTGGCGTCCGCGACAGCCTCGTCCAGGGCGGCGGGGTCGAGCAGGGCGACCTGCTTCGGGTCGTACGGATCGTTTCGGTAGCTCATGGCGTACGGGCACTCCCTCACGGCGGCGCCAGCCCTCACCGGGGCGGCTAGGCGAGTCTACGGACGCGCGGCTTCGCCGCAGCCCGCCGGTAGGAGTTGTGCAGGGAGCAGGTCAGGCCCGCCGCCCGCCGACGCCGGCGGGCTGGCTAAACGAACGCCGTGTCGCGTTCATGGGCGGACGCTCTCCCCTGCTGTCAGTCGCGCCGGGCACGATCACCTCAGCGCTGTGCTCTCGCTGAAGCGTACAGGCACACCGCCGCCGCGGCAGCCAGGTTGAGGCTCTCCGCGCGCCCGTACAGCGGCACCCGCACCGTGGTGTCGGCGGCGGCGGTCAGCTCCTCGGGCAGGCCGTGCGCCTCCGAGCCGAACAACCAGGCGGTGGGCCCGACGAGCCGACCGTAGTCGGTCAGGTCGTCCAGGTCGTTGTCGCCGTACCCCGTGGTGGCGAAGATCGACAGCCCGGCGGCGCGCAGCGCGTCGACCACCGTGACCGGGTCCGGCGCGCGGACCACATCGACGTGGAAGAGGCTGCCGGCCGACGCCCGCACGCACTTGCCGTTGTACGGGTCGACGGCGTCGCCGGCGAAGATCACCGCACCCGCGCCGGCCGCGTCGGCGGTGCGCAGCACCGTGCCGGCATTGCCGGGGTCGCGGATCTCGGCGAGGACCGCCACCAGCCGGGGCGCATTCGCGAGGGCCTGCTCCAACGACACGTCCAGGTGTTGGCAGACCGCGACCAGCCCCTGTGGGGCGACGGTCTCGGTCAGGGCCGCGAGGGCGTCGTCGGTGATCTCGGAGACGGGCACGTCGGCGCGGGCCGCCGTGGCGGCCAACTCCGGGTGCCGGTCGAGCGCGGCGGGCGTACCGAACAGCTCGGTGACCACCCCCGGCCGCGCCAGAGCCTCGCGGACCGCCTGCGGTCCCTCGGCCAGGAACCGGCCGGTGGCGTCGCGGTCGCGCCGGCGCTGCAACCGCCGAGCGGCGACAACCCTGGGGGTACGCGGGGTGAAGGCCATGATGTGCGTTCCTCCGACACGATTGAGGCGCCCCCCGGACGGCGGTGCCGACACGGGAGACGCCTCGCTCTGGTGCGTGGGGATCAGGCGGCCTGAGCCGCCGCGCCGCCGGTGCCCTCGGCCGTGACCGCGGCCCGGGCCAGCTCCACGATCGCCGCGAAGGAAGCGGCGTCGTTGACAGCCATGTCGGCCAGGATCTTGCGGTCGACCTCGATGCCAGCCAGACGCAGGCCCTGGATCAGACGGTTGTAGGTCATCCCGTTGGCCCGGGCGCCCGCGTTGATCCGCTGAATCCACAGCTGCCGGAAGTCGCCCTTGCGGTCGCGACGGTCCCGGTAGGCGTACTGCATCGAGTGCAGCACCTGCTCCTTGGCCTTGCGGTACAGGCGGGAGCGCTGACCGCGGTAACCGCTCGCGGTCTCCAGCAGGGTACGACGCTTCTTCTGGGCGTTTACAGCCCGCTTGACGCGTGCCATCTCAACTCCTTAAAACGTAAAGGTGGCGCGCGTCAGCGGCCGAGCAGCTTCTTGATGCGCTTGACGTCAGCCTTGGCCACCTCGACCGTGCCGGTCAACCGGCGGGTACGGGTGGAAGACTTGCCTTCCAGCAGGTGGCGCTTGCCGGCCTGCTCGGCCACGATCTTGCCACGGCCGGTCACCTTGACCCGCTTGCCCATACCCGTGTGGCTCTTCATCTTCGGCATGTGGAACGTCTTCTCCCCTGTTACTCGCCGCTTGTGTCGGCGGCGAGGCCGGTGTCACCGGCAGTTGCGGTCTCGCCGGCCGTTGCGGTCTCGCCGACCGCCGCGGTCTCATCGGCTGCCGGAGCGGCGGACTCGTCCGCTGCCCGGTCCCGAGGTGCACCGCGGGACGCCGTGGCGGCGACCGCGGAGGCCTTCACGGCCCGAAGCGGAGCGAGAACCATGATCATGTTTCGGCCGTCCTGCTTGGGGGCGGCCTCGACGTATCCCAGGTCCGTGATCTCGGATTCGAGCCGGCGCAGGAGCCGGTAACCCAGCTCCGGGCGACTCTGCTCGCGACCACGGAACATGATCGTCACCTTGACCTTGTCGCCCGCCTTGAGGAACCGCACCACGTGACCCTTCTTGGTCTCGTAGTCGTGCGGGTCGATCTTCGGCCGAAGCTTCATTTCCTTGATGACGGTCTGCTGCTGGTTACGCCGCGCTTCGCGCGCCTTGAGTGCGCTCTCATACTTGAACTTGCCGAAGTCCATGAGCTTGCACACCGGCGGGCGCGCCATCGGCGCAACCTCGACCAGGTCCAGATCGACGTCCGCGGCCAGCTGAAGGGCGCGCTCCAGCGGGACGATGCCCACCTGCTCACCCTCGGGGCCGACCAGTCGGACCTCACGTGCCCGGATCTGCTCGTTCACGCGTGGTTCGACGCTGATGGGGCCTCCTCGAGTCGTTTCTGCTCAGGTAACCGACCCCGGCGGCTCCCAGGTGGGAACCGACCTGGAAAGCAGAAGGCCCCGGCGCATGCCAGGGCCCGCTCGACCGGTCGGTGCGATCACAGGATCACACGTCCGGTGCCGGGACGTGCCCGGAACCGGTGACCGGACCCGGCCACCGTAGCGGCGACTCGGGTGGGAGCAGGCGCTCCGCTTTCAAGGCTGCCTGCTCGCATGCGGAGACAGCCCGGTCGACTCGATAACACTACACCCGCGCCCCGGCTGGCCCCAAACCGGGCACACCCCAGCCACGCTGGGCCTACCCGCCCGCCCCGCCCGCGTACTGCCGGGCGCTCGACCCCGCCCGGCCCGCGCACGGCGGGCGCTCAGCCGCGCCCCGTCCGGGTACGGCGGATGCTCGGCGCCCGTCCCCCCGCGCGGGGCGCTCGGCCCGCCCTGCCCGCGCACGGGGCACGGGGCACTGCGCACGGGGCACGGGGCACTGCGCACGGGGCACGGGGCACTGCGCACGGGGCACGGGGTACTGCGCACGGGGCACTGCGCACGCGGCACGGCGCACGCGGCACGGCGCACGCGGCACGGCGCACGCGGCACGGCGCACGCGGCACGGCGCACGCGGCACGGCGCACGGCGCACGGCGCGTCAAGATCCGAGCAACATCGGCGATAGTGCTACCTCCGGCGGGCGTGAGGCAGCAGTTTCGGTGTTGTTGCGCGGATCTTGGACAGCTGGGGGTCGGGTCAGCGGGTCAGCGGCCGCCGGCACGCTCGGCGAGACGGGCCTGGTGCGCCTCGTGCAGTCGCCGCAGCGCGCGGACCCCGTCGACGGCCAGCTCCTTGTCGGCGGCCTGCAGGGCGACCATCGGCAGGAGATCGTCGTCGTGCAGCTCCAGGCTGGCCCACGGGGCGCCCCGGTCGAAACGGACTCCCCGGACAACCTCCCAGGGCAGCTCGTAGGAGCTGATGACGTTGCGGACCCGAATGCCACGAGCGTCCGCCTCTACCCGTGGACGGGTGAACAGCAGAAAGCCCAGCGCGCCGAAGATGCCCAGGCCGATCATGGCGATCTGGTCGCCACGTTGGAAGCTGCCGTAACCGTCGCCGGTCGGCCCACTCAGCGAGGTGGCGACCAGGCCGAACACGACCACCAGCGCGACCGCCGCCGACCAGCAGACCACGCGGATGCGGCGGGGCTTCAGGTGGACCAGTTCGGTGTCACTCACCCCACCAGTCTGCCATCCGCACCCGCCCGTCGAGCGCACCGCCCGCGCAAGCCGCACCGCCCGCGCAAGCCACACCGCCCCGCGCAAGCCACACCGCCCCGCGCAAGATCGTGCTCGATCCGGGATGTAGTGGCATCGGTGGCGCTGGAGGCCACTACATCAATGATCGAGCGTGATCTTGCGCAGGACGGCACCGCGCGGACGGCACCGCGCGGACGGCACCGCGCGGACGGCGCCCTACCGTGGCGGGCCGAGCGGTGGATGCCGACGGTCAGAGGCGACAGGCGTGGATGTTGGTGACGAGGATGGCGCGGGCGCCCAGCTCGTACAGCTCGTCCATGATGCGGTGGACGTCCTCACGGAGGACCATCGCCTGCACCGCCACCCACCCCTCGCGGTGCAGCGGCGACACCGTGGGCGACTCGATGCCGGGGGTGAGCCCGCTGGCCCGTTCCAGCAGACCGGCCGGCACGTCGTAGGCGAGCATCACGTAGCGGCGGGCGACCAGCACACCGTGCAGGCGACGCAGCAGCTGCGCGGCCTGCGGGTGGGCCGGCGCGGCGGCGCGGCGGACCAGCACCGCCGAGGAGCGCAGCAGCGGCTCACCGAACACCACGAGGCCCGCCTGACGCAGGGTGGCGCCGGTCTCCACGACGTCCGCGATCACGTCGGCGACGCCGAGGCGTACGGCGTTCTCCACCGCGCCGTCGAGGCGGATCACGTCGGCCTTGACGCCCACCTCGCCGAGGTGCCGCTCGACCAGCCCGGGGTACGCGGTGGCGATCCGGTGCCCGCCCAGGTCCCGCACGGAGGCGATGTCGTCGGGGCGGGCGGCGAAGCGGAAGGTGGCCTGCCCGAAGGCGAGGTCGACGACCTCCTCCGCCGGCGCGGCCGAGTCGATCAGCAGGTCCCGGCCGGTGATCCCGAGGTCGAGGTCACCGGACCCGACGTAGGTGGCGATGTCCTTGGGGCGCAGGTAGAAGAATTCGACGTCGTTGGCCTCGTCGCGGCAGACGAGGTCCTTGGGGTCGGTGCGCTGGCGGTAGCCCGCCTCACGCAGCATCTGGGCGGCCGGCTCGGCCAGGGTGCCCTTGTTGGGAATGGCGACACGCAGCATGACGGGAGTGCTCCTTCGATCCGGATGGCGATCAACGGGTGGGGATGCACTCACAGATGTCGGTAGACGTCCTTGAGGTCGAGACCACTGGCGAGCATGAGCACCTGGACCTGGTAGAGCAGTTGGGAGATCTCCTCGGCGGTGCGCTCCGGCCCCTCGTGCTCGGCGGCCATCCACGACTCGGCCGCCTCCTCGACGACCTTCTTGCCGATGAAGTGCACGCCCTTCTCCAGAGCGGCGACGGTGCCCGAGCCCGGGGTGCCGGCGGCGGCCTTGGCCTGCAGCTCGGCGAACAACTCCTCGAACGTCTTCACGGTGGACGATTCTTCCAGCCACCGGGGCGGCACCCCGCGTCCGGGTCCGCCGAAATCCAGCAAGCGGACAATTCCCTATCAACATGGTGGGATAAAACCCCAAGCAGGCCGGTCGATACCTCTACGCTGTCGGCCATGGCCAGCAGCTCACGTCTCCTCGCGCTCACCCTCGCCGGTGCCGTCGTCGTCGCCACCGCCGGATGCGCGCCCCAGAAGGAGCCAACCCCCACTGTCACCGCACCGTCCTGCGCCAAGGACAGCCTGCCCACGCGGACACCGGGCAAGCTCACCATCGCCACCGACCAGCCCGCCTACGAGCCGTGGTTCGCCAAGGACAAGCCGGACAACGGCGAGGGCTTCGAATCCGCCGTCGCGTACGCGGTGGCCGAGAAGCTCGGCTACGCCCGCGCGGACGTCGCCTGGACCCGGGTCAAGTTCGACACCGCCATCGCACCCGGGCCGAAGGCCTTCGACTTCGACATCAACCAGTTCTCCATCACCGACGAGCGCAAGCGGGCGGTCGACTTCTCCGCGCCGTACTACCTGGTCCGGCAGACCGTGATCGCCTTGAAGTCGTCCAAGATCGCCGGCCGGAAGTCGCTGGCGGAACTCCGTGACGCCCGGCTCGGCGCCCAGGTCGGCACCACCAGCCACCAGGCGATCGTCGACGTGCTCAAGCCGACCAGCAAACCCCAGGTCTACAACAGCAACGACGACGCCAAGAAGGCCCTGCAGAACGGGCAGATCGACGGTCTGGTGGTGGACCTGCCGACCGCCTTCTACATCACCGGCGCGGAGCTCACCGACGCGACGATCGTCGGGCAGGTGCCGCAGGTCGGCGCGCCCGAGGCCTTCGGGTTGCTGCTGGACAAGAACTCGCCACTGACCCCCTGCGTCACCGGCGCGGTCGGTCAACTCACCGAGGCGGGCACGCTCAAGCAGCTGGAGGAGAAGTGGCTCGCGCAGGTCGCGGGGGCGGCCGAGCTGCGGTGACCCTGCGCGAACACGTTCCCTCCGAGGCGCAGCGGCGGCGGTCGGCGTACCGGCATCGGCAGACGGTCCACAGCGTGCTGGTCGCGGCCGGCTCCACGGCGGCGCTCGGCACGCTGCTGGTCGTCGCGCTGACCGGCGCGCCCGGCTGGGACCGGGTCCGGCAGTCGTTCCTGGACCCGGCGATCGCCCGGGACGCGCTGCCGGCGGTGCTCGGCGGGCTCTGGCTCAACGTCCGACTGCTGGTCTGCTGTGCCGTCGGCGCGCTGGTGCTCGGGCTGGTGATCGCGGTGCTGCGGACGTTGCGCGGCCCGATCTTCTTTCCGGTCCGGGCGCTGGCCGCCGGCTACACCTACACCTTCCGCGGTCTGCCGCTGATCATCGTGCTGTACGTGCTCACCCTCGGCGTGCCCGGCCTGCGCCTGCAGGGCATGCCGCCGGCGCTGGTGCTCGGCGGGCTCGCGCTGGTCCTCACCTATGGCGGATACCTCGCCGAGGTGTTCCGGGCCGGCATCGAGTCGGTGCATCCCAGCCAGCTCGCCGCGGCCCGTTCGCTGGGCCTGACGTACCGGCAGACCATGCGGCACGTGGTCCTGCCGCAGGCCGTCCGCCGGGTGGCGCCACCCCTGCTCAACGACGTGGTGGCGTTGCAGAAGGACGTCGGGCTGGTCTCGCTCGCCGGGCCGATCGACGCGGTCCGGGCCGCCCAGATCGCCACCGCCCAGACCTTCAACTACACGCCGTACATCGTGGCGGGAGTGCTCTTCGTGCTGCTCGCGATCCCGTTGATCGCGGTCACCGACTGGGTGACGCTGCGGGCGGCCCGCCGACAGTCGGGAGGCTGACCATGGCTGTGCTGCGGTGCCGGGGCCTGCGCAAGGAGTTCGCCGGTCAGGTCGTGCTCGACCAGCTCGACCTGACGGTCGCCGAGCATCAGGTGGTCGCGCTGATCGGCGCCTCCGGCTCGGGCAAGTCCACCCTGCTGCGCTGTGTGAACCTGCTGGAGGAGCTCGACGACGGCACCATCGAGTTGGACGGGGAGGACATCTCCGATCCCCGGGTGGACCCGGACCGGGTCCGCCGGCGGATCGGGATGGTGTTCCAGGCGTACAACCTGTTCCCGCACCTGAGCGTGTTGGACAACATCACCCTCGCGCCGCGGCGCGTACACCGGCGGGATCGTGCGGCGGCGGAGGCGCAGGCCCGGGAGTTGCTCGACCGGGTGGGTCTGGGCGCCCGGGCGGACGCCTACCCGGATCGGCTCTCCGGCGGGCAGCAGCAGCGGGTGGCGATCGTCCGGGCGCTGGCGAACTCACCTCGACTGATGCTGCTCGACGAGATCACCTCCGCGCTGGACCCGGAACTCGTCGGCGAGGTGCTGGCGATGATCCGGGACCTGAAGGCCGACGGCATGACGATGGTGCTGGCCACCCACGAGATGGGCTTCGCCCGGGAGGTCGCCGACCAGGTCTGCTTCCTCGACGCCGGGCGGGTCGTCGAGAGCGGCCCGCCGGAGCAGGTGTTCGGCGAGCCGACCCAGCCGCGGACCCGGCAGTTCCTGCACCGGATCATCGAAGCCGGTCGTCTCTGAAGGCCCGCCCCCAGAGACGACCGGGGCGGCACGGGCGTCAGCCGCTGAAGCCGACCCGCTGGGCGTTGCCCGCCGCGACGGTTCGCACGGCGAGCGCCGCGTCGAGCGCGGCCACCGTGGCGGCCCAGCCCTTGTCCTCGGCCGAGCCGGGCAGACCGGCCCGGTCGCGGGCCTGCTCGATGGTCTCCACGGTCAGCACCCCGTGCGCCACCGGCTTGCCCTCGTCCAGCGCCACGCGGGTCAGCCCGTCGGTCACCGAGCGGCAGACATAGTCGAAGTGGGCGGTGGAGCCGCGCACCACCACGCCGAGCGCGACCACCACGTCACAGCGACGCGCGAGGGCCTGCGCCACCACCGGCAACTCGACCGACCCGGCGACCCGGGCGACGACCGAACGCGCCCCGCACGCCTCGGCGGCGGCCACGGCCCGCTCCAGCATGTGGTCGGTCAGGTCACCGTGCCACCGGGCTGCCACGATCCCGACGGTCAGCCCCGCGGCGTCCACCGCGTCGACTCCCGGCTCACCGAAACCCGCCATCGTCATGCTCCGATCTCGTCGTTGGCGACCGGGCGCCCCAGTGGCGCCTCGGACACCTCGTCCAACTCGTCCAGCAGGTGACCCATCCGGTCCCGCTTGGTGCGCAGGTAGCGCAGGTTCTCCGGGTGCGCGCCGGCCGGCAGCCCCTCCCGGCCGGTGATGGTCAACCCGTACCCTTCCAGCCCGGCCCGCTTGGCCGGGTTGTTGGTCAGCAGGCGCATCGAGCGCACGCCGAGGTCGTAGAGGATCTGGGCGCCGGTGCCGTAGTCGCGGGCGTCCGCCGGCAGGCCCAGGTCGAGGTTGGCGTCGACGGTGTCGCGGCCGGCGTCCTGCAACTGGTACGCCTGCAGCTTGTGCAACAGCCCGATGCCGCGCCCCTCGTGTCCGCGGACGTAGAGAACCACGCCCCGGCCCTCGCGGCCCACCCGGGCCAACGCGGCGTCCAACTGCGGCCCGCAGTCGCAGCGCAGCGAGCCGAACACGTCACCGGTCAGGCACTCCGAGTGCACCCGCACCAGCACGTCCTGGCCGTCGCCGAGGTCACCCAGCACCATGGCGACGTGTTCGGCCGGATCGTGCTCGGCGCGGTAGCCGAGCGCCCGGAACACCCCGTGCCGGGTGGGCATGCGGGCGTCCGCGACCAGTTCGACCTGCTTCTCGGTACGCCGCCGGTAGGCGACCAGGTCGGCGATGGTGATCAGCATGAGGCCGTGCTCGGCGCAGAACTTCTCCAGGTCCGGCACCCGCATCATGGTGCCGTCGTCGTTGACCAGCTCGCAGAGCACGCCCGCCGGGCGCAGACCGGCGAGCCGGGTCAGGTCGATCCCCGCCTCGGTGTGCCCGGGTCGCCGCAGCACCCCGCCCTCACGGGCGCGCAGCGGCACCACGTGGCCGGGCCGGGCCAGGTCGGTCGGGTCGGTCGCCGCCGAGGCGAGCAGCCGGCTGGTGTGCGCGCGGTCGGCCGCCGAGATGCCGGTGCTGACCCCCTCCCGGGCGTCCACGGTCACCGTGTACGCGGTGCCGCGCCGGTCCTGGTTGGTGTGGTGCATCGGCGGCAGGTCGAGGCGGTCGGCCTCGCTCTCGGTCAACGCCACGCAGACGTACCCGGAGGTGTAGCGCACCATGAACGCCATCAGCTCCGGCGTGGCCAGCTCGGCCGCGAAGATCAGGTCGCCCTCGTTCTCCCGGTCGGCGTCGTCGACCACGACGACCGGCCGGCCGGCGGCGATCTCCGCGATCGCCTGCTCGATGCTCCCAAAACTGGTCACGCGACGGCCTCCCGGTAGATGGGCGTGCGGGCGAGGGCCGCAGCGCGCGAGGTGCGCCACCAGGCGGCGAAGCCCCAGGCGCAGATGGCGCCGTAGACCAGGTACATGACCGCCGACGGATAGAAGCCGCCGCGCAGCAGCAGCGGCACGCCGACGGCGTCCACCGCGATCCACAGCAGCCAGAACTCCACCCAGCCACGGGCCATGCCGTAGGTGGCCAGCAGGCTGCCGGTGAGGATCCAGGCGTCGGGCAGCGGACCCCACGAGCCCAGTGCCTTGAGCACCGGGTACGCCGCGGCGGTGCCGACCACCGCGGCCAGCAGCAGCATCAGCCGCTCCCGCCCGGTGGCCCACCGCGGGACGACCGCCGCCTGACCGGCGTCGGCGCGACGGTTCGACTGCCAGCGCCACCAGCCGTAGACGCTGACGGCGAAGAAGAACACCTGCCGGCCGGCCTGCCCGTACAGGTCGTGCTCCTGCGGGGTGGCGAACACCCCGCCGAGGAAGACGGTGAGCAGCAGCGCGTTACCGACCATGCCGACCGGCCACGCCCAGACCAGCCGGCGCAGCCCGAGCAGCGCGGAGACCAGCCCGAAGGCGTTGCCGACGATCTCCCGGGCCAGCACCGGCGAGCCGGCCACCTGCACCTGGGCGTCCAACAGCCAGCTGAGCGGACCCATCAGGCCACCTCGCCCAGGGTCGAGGCCGTCGCGGGAGCGTCGGTGAGCCGGTCGCCGAGCAGCCGCTCGACGTACTTGGCCAGCACGTCGACCTCCAGGTTGACCGGGTCGCCGACACCCTTGGCGCCGAGCGTGGTCATTGTGAGCGTGGTCGGGATCAACCCGACGGCGAACTCGTCCGCGCCCACCTCGGCCACGGTCAGCGAGACGCCGTCGATGGTGATCGAACCCTTCTCCACCACGTACCGGGACAGCGCGGCGGGCAGGCGGAACCGGACGGTCTCCCAGTGCTCGGCCGGCTCCCGGGAGGTCAGCTCGCCGACGCCGTCGACGTGGCCCTGCACCAGGTGCCCGCCGAGCCGGCTGCCGAGGGCGGCGGCCCGCTCCAGGTTGACCGGGTCGCCGACGTTCAACGCGCCCAGCGCGGAGCGGCGCAGCGTCTCCCCCATCACGTCGGCGGTGAAGACCCCGTCGGTGACGTCCACGACGGTCAGGCAGACGCCGTTGACCGCGATGGAGTCGCCGTGCCGGGCATCGGACGTGACGAGCGGACCGCGCACGGCGACAAGCGCGGAATCGCCCGCCGTCGCCGTGACCCGGACGATCTCGCCCAACTCCTCGATAATGCCGGTGAACATGTCAGCCCTCCCTTTTTCGGGGCAAAGCGGTGATCCGGAGATCCGGACCGATCTGCGTAACGTCGACGAACTCCAGATCGATGGCCTCGGCGATGGTGGTCACTCCCGCGTCGACCAGGGCGGTCGGACCGGCGCCGAGCAACCGGGGCGCCACGTACCCGACGATCTTGTCGATCAGGCCGGCCCGCAGGAACGCGCCGGCCAGTCGGGGGCCGCCCTCCAGCAGCACCGCGCGGACCCCGCGCTGGTGCAGCGCCGCGAGCAGCGCCGACAGGTCCACCCGGCCGTCCGGGTCGGCGCCGACCTCGGCGGCGGTCGCGATCCACGTCCGCGCGGCGCCGTCGCGGACCCGGGCGTCGGCCGGGGTACGCCCCGAGCTGTCCACGACCACCCGCAGCGGCTGCCGGATGGCCAGGCTGCCGTCGCGCAGGTTGCGGGCGGTCAACCGGGGGTCGTCGGCGAGCACGGTGCCCACCCCGGCGAGTACCGCGTCGACGGTCCCGCGCAGCGCGTGCACGTCGATCCGGGCCGCCTCCGAGGTGATCCACATGCTGGTGCCGTCCGCCGCGGCGGAGCGCCCGTCGAGCGTGGCGGCGTACTTCCAGATGACATACGGCCAGCCGCGGCGCATCGAGGTCAGCCACGCGACGTTGCCGGCCTCGGCCTCCTCGCCGCGTACCCCCAGGTCGACCCGGACCCCGGCGGCGCGCAGGGTGGCGGCGCCCCCGGACGCGACCGGGTTCGGGTCGGGTACGGCGATGACCACCCGGGACACCCCGGCCTGGACGAGGGCGGAACTGCAGGGGCCGGTGCGGCCGGTGTGGTCGCACGGTTCCAGAGTGACGACGGCGGTGCCGCCCTTGGCGCGTCGCCCGGCCTGCGCCAGCGCGACGATCTCGGCGTGCGGCCCGCCCGCGTACGCGTGGAAGCCCTCGCCCACGACCTGGCCGTCCTCGTCGAGCAGCACACAGCCGACCACCGGGTTGGGACTGGTGGTGCCGAGCCCGCGTGCCGCCAACTCGATCGCACGCCGCATCGCCTCGTCGACGGAGACGCTGGCCATCGCCCTGTCCTGCCCTCTCACTCGCCGGTCCGCGCGCGGGCGGTCAGGGAGGCTGCGGCCATGGGGCCGCGGGCAGGCGGAGGCGGATCCGGGAACGGCGCGAGCCGCCCACGGATTCCGGGAACGGCACAGCCGCCCCCGGAGGGTCGGCGCGGCACGCTGAAGCCAGCGGCCGGCTCGGACCCGTCCGTCCCGCGCGCTGTCTCCCATCCGGACTGTCTGGGGGCGGACGAACCGCTCCCAACCGTCGGCCCCGGATTTTCACCAGGTCCACCGGACAGCAGAGCCGTCCGGGTCGCGGGCTGACCACGGTTGGACCGTGGATCACCGCCGGTTCGGAATTTCACCGAGTCCCGCCAGCGCGTGGTGGGTACAGGAAAGTGTTGCACGCCGACGGGCGCGCGTCGCCACCTAGGCGAGCTACTTCACAGGGCCGTCATGCTCACGTGACACCACGGCGCCGGTCCACCGCGACGTACGACCCCGGTTGACTCTTCGCCACCGTCTTCATCTCCGAGGCCACCGCGATCGCCTCCAGGGGGTCGGTGAACCGCTTGCCGGCGTCGGAGAGGGACACCCCGATGGAGAGCGTGACCAGGGCGGCGCGGCGGATGTTGCCGCGCCGGTCCTTCAGCTCGACGAAGCCGCGCTCCCGGTCGGTCGGGTCGTAGAGCGTGTCGGCCGCGTTCTCGAAGTCGACGACCGCCCGGGACGTCAGTGGGCGCACCTGGTCCGGTGCGCAGACGATGACGAAGTCGTCGCCGCCGACGTGACCGAGGAAGGCCGGTGGCAGCCCGACGCCCACCACCGCCCGGTGCAGGCTGCGGGCCAGCGCGGAGATGAAGTCGTCGCCCCGCACGAAGCCGTACCGGTCGTTGACGCTCTTGAACCGGTCGATGTCGACGTAGCCGACGGCGTAGTCCACGCCGTTGCGGACCCGGTCGCTGATCTCCCGACGGATCCGGCTGTTGCCGGGCAGCCCGGTCAGCGGGGAGACCTCCCGGAACTCCTTGTTGCGGCGCAGGGTGGACGAGACCCGGGCCACCAGTTCGGCGGTGTCGAACGGCTTGACCAGGTAGTCGTCGGCGCCGGCGCTGAGCCCGTGCACCTTGTCGACAGTCATCCCCTTGGCCGTCAGCATGATCACCGGAAGGGCGGAGGTCATCGGGTCGGCGCGCAGCCGCCGGGTCAGCTCCAGCCCGTCGATGCGGGGCATCATGAGATCGACCACCGCCAGGTCCGGTCGCTGACGCTCGATGACCTCCAGGGCCTCCTGACCGTCGCTGGCGTGGATCACCTCGAAGCCGTGCAGCCGCAGGTTGAACTCGACGAAACGAGCGATGTCCGCGTCGTCGTCGACGACGAGGATGATGTCCTTGCGGTCGACCTCGGGTTCCACCTCAGGCCCCGGGAGCCGCGCGTTCCGCCAGTGCCCGCAGGTGTCGTACCGCCTCCGCCGGGTCGGCGGCGCCGTACACGGCGGTGCCGGCCACGAACGCGTCGGCGCCGGCGGCGGCCGCCTGCTCGATGGTGTCCGCGGCGATCCCGCCGTCCACCTCGATGCGCAGTTCCAGGTGCCCGGCCGAGACGTGCCGGCGGGCGGTACGCACCTTCTCCAGCAACTGCGGAATGAACCGCTGCCCACCGAAGCCGGCCTTGATCGTCATGATCAGCAGGGTGTCGAAGCTGGGCAGCAGGTCCAGATACGGCTCGATCGGAGTGTCCCGGTCGATGGCCAGGCCGGCCTTCGCGCCCGCCGAGCGCAGGTCCTTGGCCAGCGCCACCGGGTCGTCGGCCGCCTCCGCGTGGAAGGTGACGTTGTACGCCCCCGCGTCGGCGTAACCGGGCGCCCACCGGCGCGGATCCTCGATCATCAGGTGCACGTCGAACGGCATCGCGGTGACCGCCCGCAGGCTCTGCACCACCGGCAACCCGATGGTCAGGTTCGGCACGAAATGGTTGTCCATCACGTCGACGTGCAACCAGTCCGCAGCGTCCTCGACGGCACGGACCTCTTCGGCGAGATGGGCGAAATCGGCGGCCAGGATGCTCGGCGCGACGATCGGCGGCGGTACGGTCACGGGGCCAGTGTACGAACGCGGTCACGCGCGACCCGCAGCGCGGCACCAACTCCGACGCGTTGTGATGCGACAGTGACCAGTGGTGCAGAATTAGGCGCTCCGGACTGCCGAATCCGGACGAACAGACATGAGTGGCTGGCCGATCGACGGAAACGCGACGACACTCCAAGCGGGACGGTGCCGAAGGGCGCACGCCCGCCGGGGTTTCGCCGCGGGGCGCGGTGACCGGCCGCCAGCTCCCGGAAGGGCGGACGATGCGACGGTGGCTTCCAGCGCTGGTGCTGGCCGGCGTCACGACGATGCTGCTGGCTGGCTGCTCGCCGGCGCGGGGCGCGGACGGTGATCTCACCGACGACTGGCCGGCGCTGCGGGACCCGACGCCGTTCACCCCCGCCACCGACACCTGCCTGCCCCGGATCACCGGCGTCGTGCAGGCCAGCACCTACGAAACGGTGGACTGCGCGCGCAACCACCTCGCCGAGGCCATCCACGTCGGCACCTTCGTCGGCCCCGACGCGCTGACCGAGACCCGACCGGAGCCCGGCTCGGCGGCGCTGCGCACGGCCCGCGCCGAGTGCGACCAACGGGCCCGGGAGGTGCTCGGCGGCGACTGGCACACCGCCCGGCTCACGCTGTCCCTGGCGCTGCCGTCGGCACCGGCCTGGGCCGGCGGCGCGCGCTGGTTCCGCTGCGACCTCAGCGAGACCGGCAGCATCGACAACACCCGCCCGGTGAACCGCACCGGCAGCCTGCGGGGCGCGTTGATCGGCGACAGCCCGCTGACCCACCGCTGCTTCGATCCCAAGCTGATCGGCGACAACCTCAACTACATGGCGCCGGTGCTCTGCACCGAGCCGCACCGCGCCGAGTTCGTGGGCGTCTACCAGGAACGGGACGCCAGCTGGGCGGAGTTCACCGCCTCCGCCGCGCAGTCCCACCGACGCTGCATGGAGTTGATCGCCGCGTACGCGGCCGTGCCGAACAACAAGGACCTCCCGTACCGGGCCGGGTCCATCTACTACCCGCCGTCGCAACGGGAGTGGGAGGAGGGCGACCGCGGCGTGCGCTGTTTCCTGTGGAGCGACGACCGGAAACTCACCCGCTCGATGCGCGGCGCCGGCCCCGAGGGACTGCCCGCCATCTAGGGGCCGGTGCCGTATGCTGCTGCGCCGTGGCGCTACCGACCGGCGGGGTCCGGCCGGAGGCCACAGTGGCGGGAGGTCAGGGATGCGACGGTGGTGGGCGGCGTACGCCGGGGGTGCGGCCCTGGCCCTGGTGCTGACCGGGTGCAGCGCACCCGCCGGAGTCGACACCGACCTCGTGGACGACTGGCCGGCACCCGTGGCGGCGCAGCAGTTCGTGCCCGCCGCCGACGTCTGCCACCTGACCTCTCAGCAGGTCGGCTTCCTGACCGGCTACAACCCGACGGCGTGCACCGAATCGCATCTGGTGGAGACCATGCACGTCGGCACGCTCACCGGCCCGAACGCCCAGCCGGGCACGCCCCCGCAGCCCGGCTCGGCGGGCATGCGGGCCGCGCAGGCCGGGTGTGACACGGCTGTCAACAAGGCGGTGGGCGCCGACTGGCGTTCCGGGCGGATCGGCCTGACCGTGGTGCTGCCGTCGCCGCAGGCCTGGGCGGGCGGCGCCCGGTGGTACCGCTGCGACGTCAGCGAGATCGCCAGCATCGACGACACCACCGTCGGCCCGCGCACCGGCAGCCTCCGGGGCGCGCTGTCCGGCGCGGCACCGCTGGCGTACCGCTGCTTCAACCCCAAGCTGGTCAAGGACGACATCGACGAGATGCTGCCGGTCTCCTGCACGGCCAAGCACCACGCCGAGTTCGTCGGGGTCTGGCAGGCCCCGGCGGTCAGTTTCGCCGAGTTCTCCCGCACCGTGAAGAAGACCCACCGGGCCTGCCAGACGATGATCGCCAGGTACGCCAAGGTGCCGGACAACTCCCAGCTCGAGTTCCGCGCCGGCACGATCTTCTACCAGCCGTACGAGGAGGAGTGGAAGAACGGCAACCGCGGCGTGCAGTGCTTCCTCTGGATCTCCGACCGGAACCTGACCCGCTCGATGCGCAACGCCGGCACCAAGGGGCTCCCGGTCACCTGAGCGTCCGACGCCCGGCCGGTCGGGTGACCGGCCGGACGTGAGCCCCGTCAGCCTCGCCGCAGGACGGCGAGGAACATCGCGTCGGTGCCGTGCCGGTGCGGCCAGAGCTGCACCGTCGGCCCGTCACCCAGACCGGGCATGCCGGCCGGCAGCAGCGGTCGGGCGTCGACGAAGTCCACCGCGACACCACTGCGGCGGGCCGCCTCGGTGACCGTCACGTGCGTCTCGACAGTGTGCGGCGAGCAGGTCACGTAGGCGACCAGACCACCCGGGCGGACCGCCCGCAACGCCGCGCCCAGCAACTCCCGTTGCAGCCGGGTCAGCGGCGGCAGGTCGGACGGTTCGCGACGCCACCGCGACTCCGGCCGACGCCGCAGCGAGCCCAGCCCCGTGCAGGGGGCGTCCACCAGCACCCGGTCGAAGTGCTGCTCCGGCAGCTTCGGGTCGGCGCCGACGTCACGGCCGTCCATCGCCAGCACGGTCACCGGCAGGTCGCGGGTGGCCAGGGAGACCAGCCGGGCGCGGTGCTCGGCCACCTCCACCGCGGTCACCCGCGCGCCACGCTGCGCGGCCAACGCGCCGAGCAGGCCGGCCTTGCCGCCCGGGCCTGCGCACAGGTCCAGCCACCGCCCGTCCGGGCCGTCCAGCGGTGCGTCGGCGAGTGCCGCCGCGACCAGTTGGGAACCCTCGTCCTGGACGTGGGCACGGCCGTCGACCACCGCCGGGATGTCGCCCGGCGCGCCGCCGGGCAGATAGACGGTGTACGGCGAGAAGGCGCCGGGCGCCCCGCCGACCTGGTCGGCCAGCTCGATCGGGTCGATCAGGCCCGGCCGGGCGCACAGGTGCACCGGGGGACGCTCGTTGTCCTCGATCAGGAGCCGGGCCGTCTCACCGAGATCGCCGTCCAGCGCCTCGGAGAAGGCCCGCACGATCCACTGCGGATGGCTGTACGCCAACGCCAGGTGCCCGACCGGGTCGGTCTCCATCGGCGGGGCGAGTTTCGCCACCCAGGCGTCCGCGTCCCGGCTGGACACCTCGCGCAGCACCGCGTTCGCGAAGCCGGTCGCGCCCGGTGCGACCGAACGGACCAGGTCGACGGTCGACGAGACCGCGGCGTGCGCGGGCACCCGGGTGTGCAGGAGCTGGTACGCCCCGAGCCGTAGCGCGTCACGGACCGGCGGGTCGATCCGGGCCACGTCCCGGCCGGCGGCGTCGGTCAGGATCGCGTCCAACGTGCCCAGGTTGCGCAGGGTGCCGTAGGTCAGCTCGGTGGCGAAGGCCGCGTCCCGGCCGAACAGCCCCTCCTCCCGCAGGATGATGGGCAGCACCAGGTTGGCGAACGCGTCGTCGCGGTGCACCGCGGCCACCGCCTCGTACGCCGCACGGCGCGGGCGGTCCAGTGGTGGCCGGACCGGCCGGCGGTCCCCGCCACGACCCGGAGGCGGGCCGGAGCGGGTCGGGCGGGTGCCTTCCGGGGCTGTCACGCGAAGTCCTCTCCGGCGCCGACCCGGACGCCGCGCGCCCAGTCGGTCGCGCCCATGGCCCGCTTGCCCGCGGCGCGGACCTCACCGAGGCGCACCGGCACGGTCGCCGTGCCGGCCAACACCCGGGACTTCTCCACCAGCAACTCCCCCGGCTTCAACTCGGGGCCGTCGGGCACCGGCACGACCGGGCCGAGCTTCACCCGCTCACCCCGGAACGTGGTCCAGCCGCCCGGGGCCGGCGTGCAGGCCCGGATCCGGCGGTCCACGGCGAACGCCGGGTCACCCCAGCGGACCCGGGCGTCGTCCACGGTCAGCTTCGGCGCCAGCGACACCCCGTCGGCGGGCTGCGGCTCGGCGCGGGCGGTGCCGTCGGCGATCGCGTCGAGCACCGCCACGAGCAGCCCGGCACCGGAATCGGCGAGCCGTTCCAGCAGGTCACCGGAGGTGTCGGCGGCCCGGATCTCGTCGGTGAGGGTGCCGTAGACCGGACCGGTGTCCAGACCCTCCTCCAACTGGAAGACGCTGGCCCCGGTCAGCTCGTCACCGTGCAGCACGGCGTGCTGCACGGGAGCCGCGCCACGCCACGCCGGCAGCAGCGAGAAGTGCAGGTTGATCCAGCCGTGCCGGGGGATCTCCAGGGCGGCCGGTGGCACCAGCGCGCCGTAGGCGACCACCGGCACGCAGTCCGGCGCGAGCTCGCGGAGCCGGTCGAGGAACTCGGGGTCGCGGGGGCGCTCCGGCGTCAGCACCTCGACGCCGTGCGCGTCGGCCCACTCGCCGACCGGGGAGCGGGACAGGCCACGCCCACGCCCGGCCGGCGCGTCCGGTCGGGTCACCACGGCGACCAGGTCGTGCCGGGACGCGGCGACGGCGGCCAGGGCGGGAACGGCGACGGCCGGCGTACCGGCGAAGATCACACGCATCGGGGTCACCGACCCAGACCGAACGGGTCACTGATGTGCGGGCTCAGCTTGACCGTGGGTGGGGCCGCCGCGTCGTACCAGTCGGCCTGCCGGATCGCCTTCATGGCTTCCTTGCGCCCCTCCTGGTCCAGCCGGTCCAGGAACAGCACCCCGTCGAGGTGGTCGGTCTCGTGCTGCACGCAACGCGCCATGAGGCCGGTGCCGACGATCTGCACCGGGTCACCGAAGGAGCTGAAGCCCTTGGCGATGACATTCTGCCGACGCTTGGTGTCGAAGTAGAGCCCGGGAATCGACAGGCAGCCCTCCGGGCCGTCCTGCTCCTCCTCGTCCGGAAACTCCAGCACCGGATTGATCAGGTGCCCGAGCACATCGTCGACGTCGAAGGTGAACACCCGCAGACTCACGCCGAGCTGCGGCGCGGCCAGGCCGGCGCCGTTCTGCTCACGCATCGTGTCGGTCAGGTCGGCCACGAGCCGACGCAGCTCGGCGTCGAAGGTGACCACCGGATCGGCCGGCGTGCGCAGCACCGGATCCCCAAACAGACGGATGGGCTGAACGGTCACGCGGGATGGCTCCTTCGACAGGTGGACGGGCATCGCGTACCAGTCTACGGAGTGCCCGGCCGCGCGCTGGCCGGCGTACCTCGATCGGCCACCGCAGGTGTGCCCAGCGTCACCGGCCGGCTGCCGGGCACCGGCCGAGCGCGCCCGGCGCCGGCCCCTCGCCGGTGTCCGAGCGGCCCGTGCGGAGCGTCAGCCCCGCGCCGAGCAGCTGGGCGTCGCCTGGCTCAGCAGGTCACGTACCCGCTCGACGTCGGGGTGGCCGAGATCGTCGAGGATGCCCAGGGCCCGCCGCCAGGTGCGGACGGCGCCGGCCGTGTCCCCCGCTGCGTCTCGGCTCTCGCCGAGCCGGGCCAGGGTGTCCGCCTCGTCGTAGCGGTCGCTGACCCGCCGGTACAACCCGAGCGCCCGCTGGTAACAGCGGATCGCCGCGCGGTGGTCACCCAGCCGGGCGTGGATGAAGCCGAGGCTGTCCCAGGTGTTCGCCTCACCGTGCCGGTCACCGGTCGGGCGCAGCAACACCAATGCCTGCTCGCAGTGCTCGAGCGCGGGCCCGTACTGGCCGAGCTGGGCGTGCGCCCAACCGACCGCGTTGCGGGCGCTGGCCTCCCCGGCCGGATGGCCGGCGGCCCGGTACAGCGCCAGGGCCCGCTGGCCGTGGTCCAGCGCCTCGGCGTACCGGCCGAGCCCGTCGAGCATCGCGCCGAACGCCCGGTGGGTGCGCGCCTGCCCGGTGTGGTCACCCAACGCCTCGAAGATCACCAGGGCCTGGCGGTAGTTCCGGGCCGCCTCGTCCACCCGGCCCAGCCGGGAGAGCACCCGGGCCAGGTCGCGGTGGGCGTTCGCCTGCCCGAGCCGGTCACCCGCGCGCCGCGCCCCGGCCAGGGCGGTCCGCTGGGCGACCGCGAGATCCGTCCACCGCCCCCGGCGTTGCAGGAAATCCACAAGTGTCCAGGCCAACTGCCAGGCGTGGCCGTCGAACCCGGCACGTCTCGCGTGTGCGACCGCCGCCAACAGCACCGGGTACTCGATGGTGAACCAGGTGAGCGCCTGACCGTGGTTGGTGATCTCCTCGGGCAGCACGCCCGGTGGGGCGGCGGCCAGGGCGACCGGATCCCGGCCCGGTTGCAGCAGCAGCGCCGCCGCGTGGGCGGTGTGCAGGTAGTGGTCCAGCCCACGCCGGATCGCCGCCCGCCGGGCCTGCGCCGGTTCGAGGCGTTCCGCCAGCTCCGCCGCGTACGCCCGGAGGAGGTCGTGTGCGCCGAACCGGCCCGGGGCCTGCTCGGTGACCAGGTGGGCGTGGGCCAGTTCCGTCAGCAGTCGAGGCACCTGGCCCCGGGGCAGCCCGGCCAGGCTGGCCGCCGCGGCGACCCCGATCTCCGGCCCCGGATGGCAGCCGAACAGCCGGAACAGACGCGCTGCCGCGGGCGTGAGGCTCCGGTACGACCACGAGAAGACCGCCTGCACGTCGCTGCCGGCGTCGCCACCGTCGAACGAGTCCAGCGGGTGCGGCGCCGCACGCAGCTCGTGGGCGAGGGCGGCCAGGCCGAAGGCGGGGTTCGCCGCGCCTCGGGCGGCGAGCACCGCCAGCGCCAACGGCAGCCGCGCGCACCGCTCGATGATCTCGTCCACCGCCCGCGGTTCGGCCGCCAACCGGTCCGCGCCGAGCCGCCGGCCCAACAGTTGCCAGGCCTCGACGGTGCTGAGCAGGCCGACGCCGATCGGGCGGGCGCCGTCGGCGGCGATCAGACCGGCGAGCCGGTTGCGGCTGGTGACCAGGACCAGGCAGCTCGGGTTGCCGACCAGCAGGGGACGGACCTGGTCGATGTCGCGGGCGTTGTCGAGCAGCACCAGCATCCGGCGACCGGCGAGCAGACTGCGATAGAGGCCCACCTGCGCGGAGAGGTGGGTGGGGATTCGTTCGGGCGGCACCTCGAGGGCCTCCAGGAAACCCCGGACCGCCTCGACGGCAGTCACCACCACCCCGGAGGAGTCGAACCCCCGCAGGTCGACGTAGAGCTGGCCGTCCGGAAAACGGTCGGCGACCTGGTGCGCCCAGTACACCGCAAGCGTCGTCTTGCCGACCCCGGCGGTGCCGGACAACGTCAGGACGGTGCCCGGCGCCATGCTGTCGTCCCCGGACCCGCCGGGGCTGGCACACGCGGCGTCGAGCTCGGCGAGCTGGGCGGCACGCCCGACGAACCCCGGCAGCGCCGGGGGCAGTTGGCGGGGCACCGGGAACCGGGCCGGCGACGTACCCGGGCGTGGGCCGCCGGCCCTGGCCCGTCCCGCCCCGGCGCTCGCCCGTCCGGTCGTCGCGTGGTCCCGGTTCGGGCCTCGGCGGCGCTCCTCGACCCGGTCCCGTGCCGTGGCCAGCGCTCCCTGCTCGGTAGGGGTGGCCCCGAGCAGCCTGATGAGCGCGTCGAACCGCTCCGGCGGAGGCAGGATGTTACCGGCGAAGTACTCCCCGATGATCCCGCGCGACCAGCCGGTCTTCGCCGCCAGTTGCCGGTACGTCAACTGGGTCTCGCCCTGCTGACGGGCTTCCCGACGGCGCAACTGGCGCAGCAGCCCGGCCAGCTCCTGCAACGTCTGCGCCTCGGCGGCGCCGCTGGCCACCTCGAACGCCGCCGACGATCCCGGTGCCGCCGGTCGACCGAGAGGTACGCGTTGGTCGGACATGCGGCTCCCACCCCCCGGTCACCCGGCCGCCCCGGATGCGCACGGGCAGGCTAATTCCGCCCCAGCACCAGTTGATAGGCGAGCGCCGATGTCTGACAGTTCCATGTCGGACGGTCGCCCGTCCGGCGCTGTCCGACGGTGTCCAGCCCCGTCCAGGATGCGCCGCGCGGAGCCGACCTCCCATGCCACCGTCCTGGTGCGGGTTCGACCCGCTCCACACACCCTGGGGGAAGAGGTACTGATGATCCGTCCACAGCTGACCGTCCGGCGAGCCCCGTCGCTGCTGCGTCGCGCTGCCGTCGTCGCGTTCGGCCTCACGCTGCTCGCCGCGGGCGTGACCGCCGCACCGGCCAGCGCCGCGCCCGGAGGCAAGGCCGCCACCACCGGCTCGTTCGTCGACAGCACACCGGTGCCCGGCGGCTTCGCCTCCTGGTCGGAGCTGCTCGGGCTCCAGCAGCGCATGAACACCGCCGCCGCGCGGATCACGAAGGCCGCCGAACGCAACGCGACCTCCGGCTTCGCTGGAATCGTCGCCGATCCCACCACCCGGCACCTCCAGGTCTACTGGAAGGGCGAGCCGCCGGCCAACCTGGTGGCCACCACCCGGGCCACCGTCGCCACCAAGGTGCTGTCCGCCCCGTACACGCAGCGGGAACTCGTCGCCGCGGCCGACCGGCTGCGGGCCAAGGTCGGCAACCAGATCACCACGGTCGGGCCACGCGCCGACGGCGCCGGCCTGCTCGTCGGCACCCAGGACGGCCTGCTCGGCGCGACGGCACTCGCCGGCGTACCGGTGACCGTGCAGACCGGGGTCGCCGCCGCGCCGGCCACCCGGTGGGACGACAGCGCGCCGTGGTGGGGTGGCGCCGCGTGGCGCAACACCGCCACCGGTGGTGGCTGCTCGACGGGCTTCGGGGTCTACCAGGGCGGGGTGACGCGGGTGCTCTCCGCCGCACACTGCGCCAACCTGAACGTCCTGGCGACCGACCCGACCGGGCAGACGATCGGCACCGTCGGCACCCGCAACGTCGGCACCGACACCCTGCTGCTCAACGGCAGTGGCGGCGGCCGGGTCTTCAACAACAGCACCAACGCGGCCGGCCAGGTGGTCAGTGAGTTCAACAACCAGGTGATCGGCGCGACGGCCAGCCAGGTCGGCAACTGGGTGTGCACCTCCGGCGCGTACTCCGGGACCCGCTGCTCGATCCAGGTGAAGGCCCGCAACCTGTGCATCAACGTGCGCAACTTCGGCACGGTCTGCGGTCAGGTGCAGGCCGAGAGCACCACCCGCACCAACGCCGTCGGTCAGGGTGACAGCGGCGGCCCGGTGGAGATCGTGAACGCGGCGAACACCCTCCAGGTCTGGGCGACCGGCACCAACACCGCCATCGACGACACCAACACCGTGACCGCCTGCACCGGCTACGTCCCCACCGGTCGGACCTGCGCCTGGCGGTTCTACTACGAGGACATCTTCTCCGGCATGGCCGGCGTCGGCGCCTCCGGCGTGGTCCTCGGCTGAGGCAGCCCCTCGACGCAACGACCGAACAGGTGGCCGGGCCGGCGCGCACCCCGCGTGCCGGTCCGGCCCATCGCTGGGCTCAGGCGCCGGCGGCCGGGTCCCCGGCGAGCACCGCGTCACCGCGCAGCAGCGCCGGCTCGGGCAGCGGCAGCTGGATCTTGTGGGCCGCCTCCCAGTCGTAGATCAGGCCGGGGCGCACCTGGGCGGCGAAGTAGTCGATCGCGCTCATCCCACCCACCACCGGCTCGTCGACCTCGGCGACCAGTTGGGCCGGGACCAGCGAGAACCCGTTCTGCAGGGCGGCGCTGAGCCGACGGTGACCGTCGACGACGAAGAAGTACTCGCCGGTGAACCCGATCTTCAGCGGTTCGAGGGCCTCGTCGCCGGCCTCGGCCACGTCACCGACGAAGTCGGTGTCCCACAGACCCCGCAGGGTGGCGATGTCCTCGGTCGGATAGACGCGGGCCGGGTCCAGCAGCAGCAGCGGCGGACCGTCGCGCAGCACCTCGGCGCCGAGCGTGCCCTCGTACGCGGCGACGATGTGCTCGATCACCTCGGCCGCCGAGGCGCGGGTGGTGTCGCAGATCAGGTCGTAGTTGCGCAGTCGGGCCTTGTCCACCCCGTACCGGACGATGAACCGGCTGCGCTCGCTCGCGCTGCGTTCCCGGAGCTTGGCCTTGGCCTCCTCCAGGGAGGCGTAGCTCTCCGCCGGCCCGGACGGCCGGGCCAGCACCCGGCGGGCCGCCTCACCCGGCTCGGTGATCATGTGAACCTTGAGCGCGTCGGTGAAGAAGTGCCAGGCCAGCCGGGAATCCATGACGAGGCGCTCACCGGAGGCGGCGATGTTCCGCTGGAGCTGGTCGACGTAGCCGTCGACGGCCTGGTCGAGCTCGGCGTGCAGATTGAGCTGCAGAGCGGTCATCTGCCGCTGCTGCGCCATCTCCCGGTAGAGGTCACCCACACTGACCCGGCGCATACCGAGCCGCTTGGCGATCTCGACCGACACGGTGCTCTTGCCGCTGCCGAGGTCGCCGTTGAAGACGATCGATTGTCCAACGGTCACGACTGGTCCACCCCTGCTCACCGGCTCAAAGACATCATCGACATCGCGTCCGACCGACGCGTTCCCGCCATCGTCGCGCCATCCTGCGGCGGCCCCAGCACGGCGCCTGTGACGCTCCGTCGCAACCTGGAGCCGTCGTACGCCTTGGCATGACGGGCGATGCTACCACTCCACCGCCACCACCCGGTCGGACGCGGTGTGCGAGGACCAGCCGCGCGGGCCGGGGCCGCCGCCCGCCGACGCCCCCCGAAACCGCTCAGAACAGGCTCAGCGGGTCGACCTGGAGACGAACCGGATCGGCGGCCTTGCGGGCGGCGCGCACACCCGCGGCCGAGTGCAGCGCCTCGGCGAGCGCGGCAGCCCGCGCCCGGGGCACCCGGACCAGCATCCGCTCCCGGCCCTCCTCGGCCGGCACCGGCCCGAGCACCTCGGCGTCGTCGGGCAACCGGGCAGCGGCGAGCAGGTCGGCCACCGCCTCGGCCGCGCCGGTGACGCTCGCCATTCGGACGGCCGGTGGGAAGCCCAGCTCCCGACGCTCGGCCAACTCCCGGCCGGCGAACCAGGCGGCGTCCCAGCGCAGCAGCGCCTGCACCGGGGCGAGCGCACCGTCGGCGACCACCACCACCCGGCCCGCGGGTGCCGGACGGGCCAGGGCCGCCGCCGCCAGCCAGCGACGCAACGCCTCCTCACCGGCGCGCAGGTCGGCCCGGGTCAGCAGGGCCCACGAGTCGAGCAGCAGCACCGCTCCGTAGCCGCCCGCGGCGACCGGTTCGGCGCCGGGCGTGGTCACCACCAGGGCGGCGCCGCCGGGCACGTCGGTCAGGACCTCCTCGCGCCCCGAGGTGCGCACCGGCACGCCGGGGAACGCCCGACCCAGCTCCTCGGCGGTCCGCCGGGCACCGGTCACCGCGGCCCGCAGCCGCCGCCCACCGCACTCCGGGCAGGCGTACGCGGCAGCCACCCGAGCGCACCACCGGCAGGCCGGGGTGCCACCGGCCGAGGGCAGCGCGAGCGGCCCGGAGCAGTGCTCGCACCGGGCCGGGGTGCGGCACTCGGCGCAGGAGATCGACGGCAGGTAGCCGCGACGGGGCACCTGCACCAGCACCGGCAGGTCCTGCCGGAGAGCGTCGCGGGCGGCCGTCCAGGCCAGGCTGGGCAGTCGGGCGGTGGCAGCCCCCGGGTCGCGGGCCAGTTGCGGGTCGTCGCCGGTCGGCGCGATGGCCGGAATCCGGGCCCGCACGGTGGCCCGGTCGGCGACCACCTCCCGCGCCCAGCCGGTCTCCAGCAGCAACTGCGCCTCGGCGGTGCGGGCGTACCCGCCGACCAGCGCGCCGGCCTCGGCGAGCTGGACGCGGGTGAGCAGCACATCGCGGGCGTGCGGATACGGCGACCGGGGCTCGGAGTGCAGGTCGTCGCCGTCGTCCCAGATGGCGACGAGGCCGAGCCGGTCCACCGGGGCGAACATCGCCGCCCGGGTGCCGATCACCACCGGCACCTGCCCGCGGCGGGCGGCGAGGAACGCCCGGTAGCGCCGGGCCGGACCGAGGGCGGCGGAGAGGCTGACGTGCCGCCCCGGGCCGAGCACGCCGGTGAGCGCGGCGTCCAGCCGGTCCAGGTCGCGGGCGTCGGGCACCACCACCACCGCGCCGCGCCCGCCGGCGACGGTGGCGGCCACCGCGTCGGCGTAGCGGGCCGCCCAGTCCTCGCCGGGCAACGCCGACCAGACCGCGCGGGGCGCCCGGCCGTCGGTGAGCGCCCGCAGCAGCGCCGGACCCGTCGGGTAGTCCCGCCACCCACGCGGGTCGACCGGGTCGGCGGCCCCGACCGGGTCGGCGGGCACCGGGTCGGCGGGCGCCGGGTCGGCGGGCCCGGACCGCACGGACGCGGACGCGGGGAGCCCCGGCCGCGCAGTCGAGGGTTCGGCGGCGGGCGGGTCGAGGGTGTCGGCGTCCGGGGGAACGGACGTGCCGTCGTCGCGGGGCTCCTTCTCGACCCGGGCGTGCCGGGGTGGGACGGCGAGCCGGAGCACGTCGGCGAGGCTGCCCGCGTACCGGTCGGCGACCGCGCGGGCCAGCCGGGCGATCTCGGGTGCCAGCACCGGCTCCGGCGAGACGACCTTCTCCAGGTACGCGAGGCGGCCGGTGTGCCCGGAGTCGTCGGCGCGCGACAGCAGCCACCCGTCGACGAGTTGCCCGGCGAAGCGCACCTTCACCCGGGTGCCGGGCACCGCCACCTCGTCCAGCTCCGCCGGCACCAGGTAGTCGAACGGCCGGTCCAGGTGCGCCAGTCCGACGTCCACGCAGACGCGCGCGACCGGCGACCCGTCCGCGGGTCGCCGGTCGCTGCGCTTGGTGGCGGTCAGGCTCCCGCGGCCGACTTGAGGTCGGCGGCCCGGTCGGTGCTCTCCCAGGTGAGGTCCGGCAACTCCCGGCCGAAGTGACCGTACGCGGCGGTCTGCTGGTAGATCGGGCGGAGCAGGTTGAGGTCCCGGATGATCGCGGCCGGACGCAGGTCGAACACCTCGGTGACGGCCTTCTCGATCGAGGAGACCGGCACGGTCTCGGTGCCGAACGTCTCGATGAACAGGCTCACCGGGTGCGCCTTGCCGATGGCGTAGGCGACCTGCGCCTCGCACCGCTCGGCCAGGCCGGCGGCGACCACGTTCTTGGCGACCCAGCGCATCGCGTACGCGGCGGAGCGGTCCACCTTGGACGGGTCCTTGCCGGAGAACGCGCCGCCGCCGTGGCGGGCGTACCCGCCGTACGTGTCGACGATGATCTTGCGACCGGTCAGCCCGGCGTCACCCATCGGGCCACCGATCTCGAACCGGCCGGTCGGGTTGACCAGCAGCCGGTAGCCGTCGGTGTCCAGGCCGAGGCTCTCCAACTCCGGAGCGATCACGTGGTCGCGCACGTCGGGAGTGAGCAGCGAGTCCAGCGAGATGTCCGCGGCGTGCTGGCTGGACACGACCACGGTGTTCAGCCGGACCGGGCGCAGCCCCTCGTACTCGATGGTGACCTGGGTCTTGCCGTCCGGCCGCAGGTAGGGGATCGTGCCCTCCTTGCGCACGGCGGCCAGCCGGCGGGCCAGCCGGTGGGCGAGGGCGATCGGCAACGGCATCAGCTCGGGCGTCTCCGAGCAGGCGAAGCCGAACATCATGCCCTGGTCGCCGGCGCCCTGCGCGTCCAGCGCGCTCTCCGACGCCCCGGTCCGCAGCTCGAAGGCGTTGTCCACGCCCTGTGCGATGTCCTCGGACTGCGCGCCGATGGAGACGCTGACGCCGCAGGACGCGCCGTCGAAGCCCTTCTTCGACGAGTCGTAGCCGATGTCGAGGATGGTGCGGCGGACGATCGTCGGGATGTCCGCGTACGCCTTGGTGGTCACCTCACCGGCGATGTGCACCTGGCCAGTGGTGATCATGGTCTCCACCGCGACCCGGCTGTGCGGATCCTCGGTCAGCAACGCGTCGAGGATGCCATCGCTGATCTGGTCGGCGATCTTGTCCGGGTGGCCTTCCGTGACCGATTCGGACGTGAAGAGGCGGCGTGTCACGGCACTCCTAAGCGTGTGAGGTCGTTCCGCGGCAGTCTAATCACCACTGCGGCCGGTGCAGGGACCGGTCGCGCTCCGTTCCACCCGTCAGGAGCGGACCGGCAGCCGCGCCACGACGAGATCCCAGACGGTGTCGGCCACGGCTTCCTTGGCCTGCTCGGGCAGCCGGCTGACCGAGCCGTCCGCGCCGATGACCGTCACCGTGTTGGTGTCGGCGCCGAAGACCAGGTCCGGACCGACCTCGTTGACGACGATCAGGTCGGCCCGCTTCCGAGCGAGTTTCGCCCGGCCGTTGGCCTCGGCGTCGCCGGTCTCGGCGGCGAACACCACGAGCACCTGCCCTGGTCGTTTGCGCTGGCCGAGCTCCGCCGCGATGTCCGGGTTCGTGACGAGCTCGATGGTGGGTGCGACACCGTCGTCCGACTTCTTGATTTTGCCAGTCGCGTACGTCGCGGGCCGGAAATCGGCCGGAGCCGCCGCCATCACCACCGCGTCGGCCTCGACGGCGGCCTTCAGCGTCGCCTCCCGCAACTCCGCGGTGGTGCCGACCCGGATCAGGTCGACGCCGGCGGGGTCGGCGAGGCCGACGTTGGCCGAGATGAGGGTGACCCGGGCACCCCGGGCGACCGCCGCACGGGCGAACGCGTACCCCTGCTTGCCGGAGGAACGGTTGCCCAGGAAGCGGACCGGGTCCAGCGGCTCCCGGGTGCCACCGGCGGTGACGACCAGCCGGCGGCCGGCCAGGTCGGCGGGGGCGGAGGCACCTCGGGCCAGGACCCGACGGGCAACGGCGAAGATCTCCGCCGGGTCGGGCAGCCGACCCTTGCCGGTGTCGACGCCGGTGAGCCGCCCGACGGCCGGTTCGATGACCCGGACCCCCCGGGAGCGCAGCGTGGCGACGTTGGCCACGGTGGCGGGGTGCTCCCACATCTCGGTGTGCATGGCCGGGGCCAGCAGCACCGGACAGCGGGCGGTCAGCAGCGTGTTGGTCAGCAGGTCGTCGGCGAGCCCGTGCGCGGCCTTGGCGAGCAGGTCGGTGGTGGTCGGTGCGACCACCACCAGGTCGGCCTGCTGACCGAGCCGGACGTGCGGCACCTCGTGGACGTCGGTCCAGACGTCGTCGGCGACCGGCTGGCCGGAGAGCGCCGCCCAGGTCGGCGCCCCGACGAACCGGAGCGCCGACGCGGTCGGCACGACCCGGACCCGGTGACCTGATTCGGTGAAGAGTCGCAGCAGCTCACACGCCTTGTAGGCGGCGATGCCGCCGCCGACCCCGAGGACGATCGAGGCGGACATCGGCCGGCGAGTGCTTACGGCTGGTCGGTCGGCTCGGCGGTGAGCAGGCCCGAGTTGATCTCGCGCATGGCGATGGAGAGGGGCTTCTCCTGCGGGGTGGTCTCGACGAGCGGGCCGACGTACTCCAGCAGGCCCTCGCCGAGCTGGCTGTAGTAGGCGTTGACCTGGCGCGCGCGCTTGGCGGCGAAGATGACGAGCGCGTACTTCGACGTCGTCTTCTCGAGGAGCTCGTCGATCGGCGGGTTGGTGATGCCTTCGGGGTTGGCGATGGATCCCACGAATTTGACCTCTGCGTCTTTCGAGCCGCGCGCACGCGGTGTTGAGTCTCAACGGCGGCCGGCGGTCAGCCGCGCACGCGCGACCAGGCCGGATCCGGATAAGAAGAACCGAGTAAGCCTACCAGCTCGTCGACCACCCGCTCGGTGCGGTCGTGGGTCAGCGTGTGCGTGAAGGCGGCCGTCACGGTGGGGTCGGGTTCGTACCCCGGTGGGCTCAGCAGCACCAGCCGCGCATCGGGCCGGCGGGCCCGCACCACCGCCGCGCCGGGCAGGTCGAGCGGGAGCAACACCGGCTGCCCGGCGTCGAGCCGGGCGCGCAGCGGTGGGTACGGCGTGCCCCGGCGGTATGCGCCGATCCGGGACCACTCCAACAGCTCGCCCACGGCGACCCGGCGATCGAACTCGGCGGGGGCGAGGAAAACGCGGTCGTCCCCGTCGATCTCCGCCTCCCGGCGCGGGCGGGTCGTTGCCGGCACCGGGATCCACACGGACGGAGAACGCGCCCGGACCAGCTCGACGACACTCTCCCTGCCGGAACCCGAAGGTCCAGCCAGGACAGTGAGCCGAGCAGCCGGGCGCGCCTCGTCATCCGTGCTCACTGCTTGTTTCTACACGCTGCCAGGTTCAGTTGGCGGCGAACTCTCCAAGCAGTGCCTTGCGCTGCTGCTCGCCGAGGCCACGCAGGCGACGGCTGTCCGCAATCTTGAGCTTCTCCATGATCTGGGTAGCCCGGATCTTGCCGATACCCGGCATGGCCTGCAGGACGGCCGAAACCTTGAGCTTTCCGACGACGTCGTCGCTCTCGGCGCGCTCGAGGACGGCACCAAGAGTGGTCTTGCCCTGCTTGAGCTGCTCCTTCAGCTGAGCACGGGCCTTGCGGATCTCCGCGGCCTTCTCGAGCGCGGCAGCGCGTTGTTCGGGGGTCAGTGACGGGAGCGGCACCAGTTCTCCTCAGGTCCCTATCGCGGCGGGCGGGGCGCACCGCCGCATCTGTGAAACGTGGTGTCGCTGTGAACCAAGGGGTCCATGGTTCCCAGCGCGGGGAAAACTAGCGGCCAACGGAGCTTTCGGCAACGTGGGGGCCGCATGATCACCGTAAGGTGACCGACCCGTCAGTCAGTCACCGGGCAGGCAGGACGGCCCGACAGTCGGCCAACACGCGGTCCGCGGCGGCCCGCAGGGCGTCAACGTCGGGGCCGGCGGAGAGCACCTCCCGGGAGTACGACGGGAGCACCGAGGCGAGGCTCGAACCGAAGACGGTACGCAGATCGGCGGCACCGGCACCCTGCGCTCCGAGCCCCGGAGCGAGTAGTGGACCCCCCACGCCGGAGAGGTCGTGACCGGTGTCACCGATGGTCGCCCCGACCACCAGACCGAAGCTCCCGAGCGGAGTCGCACCCTCGTTGAGCTGGGAAATCTCGTCGATCACGGTTTGCGCCACGCTGCGGCCGTCGGCCGTGCGGGCCCGCTGCACGGCCGCGCCCTCGGGGTTGGAGGTGAGGGCCAGCACGAACACGCCACCGCCGTGCTCGGCGGCCAACTCGAACATCGGCGCCAACGAACCGACTCCGAGGTAGGGGCTCGCGGTGACCGCGTCGACATACATCGGGCTGGATGGATCGAGGTACGCGGAGGCGTACGCGCGCATCGTCGAGCCGATGTCGCCGCGCTTCACGTCGAGGAGAACGAGCGAGCCGGCATCCCGTAACTGTCGGATAGTTGACTCAAGAATCTCCACTCCGCGGGATCCGAATCGCTCGAAAAAGGCCGACTGAGGCTTCACCACCGCAACCTGGTCACCGAGCGCCTCGACGACGGTCCGCGCGAACCGATCCAGCCCCGAGACGTCGTCCGGGAGGCCCCAACGAGCCAGCAGACCCGGATGCGGGTCGATGCCCACACAGAGTGGCCCCCGCTCGCCGACCGCCCGGTGCAGCCGGGTTCCGAAGCTCTCCATCCGGTACTCCCTCTCTCCTGCCGGGCGGCGAACCGCCTCCCGGGTGTGCGTTGACGACGGCGGTTCAGCCGGCAGCCACCGCCGCCGCCACCCCGGCCGTGATCCGGGCCAGGTCGGCGTCGTCGGTGACGTACGGCGGCATCGTGTAGACGAGGTCGCGGAACGGGCGCAGCCACACCCCCTGATCCGCCGCGGCCACGGTGGCCGCACCGAGGTCGACCTCGTGGTCGAGTTGGACCACCCCGATCGCGCCGAGCACCCGCACGTCGGCCACGCCGGGCGCACCGCGCAGGGGCTCCAGGCCGGCGCGCAGGCCGGCGCCGACCCTGGCCACCTGGGCCGGCCAGTCCCCGGCCCGCAGCAGCCCGAGGGAGGCGTTGGCCACCGCGCAGGCCAACGGGTTGCCCATGAACGTGGGTCCGTGCGCGAGGACGCCGGCGGCGGAGATGCCCCGGGCGACCTCCGGGGTGCAGAGCGTCGCCGCCAACGTCAGGTAGCCCCCGGTGAGTGCCTTGCCCAGGCACAGCACGTCCGGCGTCACCCCGGCGTGCTCGGCGGCGAACATCGCACCGGTACGGCCGAACCCGGTGGCGATCTCGTCGAAGATCAGCAGCACCCCGTGCGCCCGGGTCACCTCGCGCAGCACCCGGAGGTAGCCCGGATGGTGGAACCGCATCCCGCCGGCGCCCTGGACGACGGGCTCGACGATCACCGCGGCCAGTTCGTCGGCGTGCCGCTCGACGGTCTCCACCAACGCCGCCACGTACGCGTCGTCGGGCGGGTCGTCGAAGCCACCGGGCGGGACCGGGGCGAACACCTGCCGGGGCAGCACGTCACCCCAGAGGTGGTGCATGCCGCCCTCCGGGTCACAGACGCTCATCGGGTGGAACGTGTCGCCGTGGTAGCCGCCCCGCCAGGTCGCCAACCGGCGCCGCTGCGGCCGACCGACGGCCCGCTGGTACTGCAGGCACATCTTCACCGCCACCTCGACGCTCACCGAGCCGGAGTCGGCCAGGAACACGTGCTCCAGACCATCCGGGGTCAGCTCGACCAGGGTCCGGGCGAGCCGTACGGCGGGCTCGTGGGTGAGTCCGCCGAACATCACGTGGCTCATCCGGCCGAGCTGGTCGGTCACCGCCGCGTCCAGCACCGGGTGCCGGTAGCCGTGGATCGCCGCCCACCAGGACGACATCCCGTCCACCAGCTCCCGCCCGTCGGCCAGCCGCAGCCGCACCCCCTCGGCGCTCTCCACCACGTACGGCGGGTTCGTCGGCGGCAGCGCGGCGTACGGATGCCAGACGTGCGCCCGGTCGTAGGCCAGGATCTCCTCCGGTGTCACGGGTACTCCTTCCAGACACGGACGGGCCAGGCGGCGGACGTCGCGCGGCCGAGTCGGGTCGCCTCTTCGCGCCCTTTGCTCTGCTTCAACCCACGCACCGGCCAACGTCCGATATCCGGACGCCGGGTGTTGCGTCCGGTGAAGCAGAGCAAAGGGCGCCAGGTGAAGGTGGCCTCCCGGGCTCGAAGCCGGTGCGGCGGCCAACCGCCGCCGGCCGGCCCCCGCACCGGCCCGACCCGGGAGCGGTCACCGGCCGGCGACCGCGTCCGGTGCCGCCGTGGCGGCCGTCGCGCGGGCGGCGGCGCGGACCAGGGCCGGTCCGCGGTAGATGAAGCCGGTGTAGAGCTGCACCAGGGCGGCGCCGGCGTCGAACATCCGCGCCGCGTCGTCCGGGTCCAGCACCCCGCCGACGCCGATGATCGGCAGCCGACCACCGGTCTCCCGGTGGACGAAGCCGACCACCTCCCGAGCCCGTCCGGTGAGGGGCCGACCGGAGAGCCCACCGGCCTGGGCGCCGCGTTCGGCGTCCACCGTGGCCAGCCCGGTCCGGGACAGCGTGGTGTTGGTGGCGATCACCCCGGCGGCCCCACGGTCCAGGCAGACCTCCAGCAACTCGGCGATCGCCGCCTCGGTCAGGTCGGGCGCGATCTTGACCAGCACCGGCTTCTCCCCCACCAGCGCGCCGAGCAGCGCGTCCAGGTGGGCGCGGTCCTGCAACGACCGCAGGCCCGGAGTGTTCGGTGAGGACACGTTCACCGCGAAGTAGTCGCCGTGGCCGCGCAGCGCCCGGTACGAGGCGAGGTAGTCCTCGACCGCCTCGTCCAGTGGGGTCACCTTGGACTTGCCCAACGAGATGCCCAGCGGCACCCCGAGCGGGCGGGTGAGCGCCGTCAGCCGGGCCGCCAACGCCGCGGCCCCGGCGTTGTTGAAGCCCATCCGGTTGACCACGGCCTCGCTGGCCGGCAGGCGGAACAGCCGCGGCCGTGGGTTGCCCGGCTGGGCGTGCGCCGTGACCGTGCCGACCTCGACGAAACCGAAGCCGAGGGCTGGCCAGGCCGGCAGCGCCGCGCCGTCCTTGTCCATCCCCGCCGCCAACCCGACCGGGTTGGGGAAGCGCACCCCGAACACCGTGCGCGGCGCGTCGACCGCGTAGCGGGTTCGCAGCGCCGCCAACGCGGCCGGCCGCCGCGACAGGGCCGCCAGCCGCCGCAGTGTCCACTCGTGCGCCGCCTCGGCGTCCCCACCCCCGATCCGGAACAACCAGGGCCGTACCGCCTGCTCGAACAGGGTCACTGGGCGGCCCGCAGGATGGCGTGCAGATCCTGCAGGGGGCGTACCTGCATGTCGCCGCGGATTCGCGCCTCGATGCCCATGACCGCCGCCGCCGCGCCGGGGACCGTGGTGATGCAGGGGATGTCGGCGGTGACGGCCGCGCTGCGGATCTCGTAGCCGTCGGAGCGGGCGCTGGCGCCCGAACCCTGCGGCGTGTTGATCACCAGCGCCACCTGGCCGCCGGCGATCAGCGACACCGCGTCATCGCCCTCGCCAGCCTGGTAGTGCTTGCGGACCTGCTCGCAGGCGATGCCGTGCCGGCGCAGCACCTCGGCGGTGCCGGTGGTCGCCACGATCTCGAAGCCGAGATCGGCCAACCGCTTGATCGGGAAGATCATGCCGCGCTTGTCCCGGTTGGCCACCGAGACGAAGATCTTCCCGGCCGTCGGCAGCGAACCGTACGCGGCGGACTGGCTCTTGGCGAAGGCGTGCCCGAAGTTGGTGTCGATGCCCATCACCTCGCCTGTCGACTTCATCTCCGGCCCGAGCAGCGAGTCGATGCCCTTGCCCGCGCGGGTCCGGAAACGCTTGAACGGCAGCACCGCCTCCTTGACCGCGACCGGCGCGTCGGCGGGCATCGTGCCCCCGTCCCCCGCCGCCGGCAGCAGGCCTTCGGCGCGCAGTTCGGCGATCCTCGCGCCGAGCGCGATCCGGGCCGCCGCCTTGGCCAGCGGCACCGCCGTCGCCTTGGAGACGAACGGCACGGTACGCGACGCCCGCGGGTTGGCCTCCAGCACGTAGAGCACGTCGTCCTTGAGGGCGTACTGCACGTTGAGCAGGCCGCGGACGCCGACGCCACGGGCGATGGCCTCGGTGTAGCGGCGGACCTCGGCCAGGTGCGAGCCCGCGAGGGTGATCGGCGGCAGCGCGCAGGACGAGTCGCCGGAGTGGATACCGGCCTCCTCGATGTGCTCCATCACGCCACCGATGTAGACCTCGCCGTCGGCGTCGCAGAGAGCGTCCACGTCGATCTCGATGGCGTCGTCGAGGAACCGGTCCACCAGCACCGGGTGATCCGGGGAGATGTCGGTGGCCCGACCGATGTAGTCGCGCAGCGTCGGGTCGTCGTAGACGATCTCCATGCCCCGACCGCCCAGCACGTACGACGGCCGGACCAGCACCGGGTAGCCGATCTCGTCGGCGATCGTCTTGGCCTCGTCGTAGGACGTGGCCATGCCGTGCGCCGGCGCGCGCAGCCCGGCGCGGGCCAGCACGGCGCCGAACGCGCCCCGCTCCTCGGCCAGGTGGATCGACTCCGGGGAGGTGCCGACGATCGGCACACCGGCGTTCTTGAGCCGCTGCGCCAGGCCCAGCGGGGTCTGCCCGCCGAGCTGCACGACCACCCCGACCACACCCGGCCCGCCGGCCGCCCGGCCGGACGAGTCCTCGGCGTGCCAGACCTCCAGCACGTCCTCGAAGGTCAGCGGCTCGAAGTAGAGCCGGTCGGCGGTGTCGTAGTCGGTGGAGACCGTCTCCGGGTTGCAGTTGACCATGACGGTCTCGTAACCGGCCGACCGCAACGCCTGCACCGCGTGCACACAGGAGTAGTCGAACTCGATGCCCTGCCCGATCCGGTTCGGGCCGGAGCCGAGGATCAGCACCTTCGGCCGGTCCGACGGCGCGACCTCGGTCTCCAGGTCGTACGTCGAGTAGTGGTACGGCGTGGTCGCCTCGAACTCGGCCGCGCAGGTGTCCACCGTCTTGTAGACCGGGCGTACGTCGAGGCGGTGCCGCAGGGTGCGTACGCCGTCCTCGGCGGCCAGCTCCGGGCGCAGCGCGGCGAGCTGACGGTCGGACAGGCCGGCCCGCTTGGCCCGGCGCAGCAGGTCGGCGTCGAGCACCGGCGCGTCGACGATCTCGCCGCGCAGCTCGATCAGCGCGGCGATCTGGTCCAGGAACCACGGGTCGATCCCGCCGGACGCCTCACTGACCTCGGCGATCGACGCGCCGAGGCGCAGCGCCCGCTCGACGGTGTAGAGCCGCCCGTCGTGCGGGATCCGCAGCGCGGCGAGGGTGTCCGCCAGGGTGACGTCCGCCGGGTCCGGCACACTCCAGAAACCGGCCGATTTGGTTTCCATCGAGCGCATCGCCTTGTTCAGCGCCTCGGTGAAGTTGCGCCCGAGGCTCATCGCCTCGCCCACCGACTTCATCGTGGTGGTCAGCTCCGGGTCCGCGCCGGGGAACTTCTCGAACGCGAACCGGGGGATCTTCACCACCACGTAGTCCAGGCTCGGCTCGAACGCCGCCGGGGTCTTCAACGTGATGTCGTTGGGGATCTCGTCGAGGGTGTAGCCGATGGCCAGCTTCGCGGCGATCTTCGCGATCGGGAAGCCGGTCGCCTTCGAGGCCAGCGCCGAGGAGCGCGACACCCGGGGGTTCATCTCGATCACGACGATCCGGCCGTCGACCGGGTTGACCGCGAACTGGATGTTGCAGCCGCCGGTGTCCACCCCGACCTCGCGCAGCACCGCGATGCCCAGGTCCCGCAGGCGCTGGTACTCCCGGTCGGTGAGCGTCATGGCCGGGGCCACGGTGACGCTGTCGCCGGTGTGCACGCCCATCGGGTCGATGTTCTCGATCGAGCAGACCACCACCACGTTGTCGTGCCGGTCGCGCATCAGCTCGAGCTCGTACTCCTTCCAGCCGAGCACGCTCTCCTCGATGAGGACCTCGTGCACCGGGCTGGCGGCCAGGCCGTCGCCGGCGATGCGGGCCAGGTCCTCCGAGGTGTGCGCCATGCCGGAGCCCAGGCCACCCATGGTGAACGACGGCCGGATCACCACCGGCAGGCCCAGCTCGGCGACCGTCGCCTCGACCTCGTCCATCGTGTGGCAGACCCGCGAGCGGGGCACCAGGCCGGTCGGGTCGTCGACACCGAGGCGTACGCCGGCCTTCGCCACGATCTCCTTGAACAGCTGCCGGTCCTCGCCCCGGTTGATGGCGTCGATGTTCGCGCCGATCAACTCCACGCCGTATTTCTCCAGGACGCCGGCCTCGTGCAGGGCGACGGCCGTGTTCAGCGCGGTCTGCCCGCCGAGGGTCGCCAGGATCGCGTCCGGGCGCTCCTTGGCGATGACCAGCTCCACGAACTCCGGGGTGATCGGCTCGACGTACGTCGCGTCGGCGAACTCCGGGTCGGTCATGATCGTCGCCGGGTTGGAGTTGACCAGGCTGACCCGGATCCCCTCGCTGCGCAGCACCCGGCACGCCTGGGTGCCGGAGTAGTCGAACTCGCAGGCCTGCCCGATGACGATCGGCCCGGAGCCGATCACGAGGATGTGCTTGAGATCGGTCCGCTTAGGCATTGCTGCGCCCCCTGCTGTGGTTCCGGCCCTCGATGAGATCGGCGAATCGGTCGAAGAGGTAGTCCGCGTCGTGCGGGCCGGCCGCCGCCTCCGGGTGGTACTGGACGGTGAACGCGGGCAGGTCCACGGCCCGCAGTCCCTCGACCACGTTGTCATTGAGGCAGACGTGCGACACCCGGACGCCACCGAAGTCGGTGTCGATCACCTGGTCGGGGACGACCGCGCCAGCGCCCGTGCCGGGGACCTGGACCGCGAAGCCATGGTTGTGGCTGGTCACCTCGACCTTGCCGGTGACCCGGTCGAGCACCGGCTGGTTGATCCCCCGGTGGCCGTAGCCCAACTTGTAGGTGCCGAAGCCGAGCGCCCGACCGAGGATCTGGCTGCCGAAGCAGATGCCGAACAGCGGCACCTCCCGCCGCAGCGCCTCCCGGGCCAACGCCACCGGGGCGTCGGCGGTCGCCGGGTCACCCGGGCCGGGCGACAGGAAGATCGCATCGGCGCCGGTGGCGAGCATCTGGTCGATGCTCGACGACGCCGGCAGCACGTGGGTGGTCACCCCACGGGTGGCCAGCCGACGCGGCACGTTGCGCTTGATGCCCAGGTCCAGCGCCGCCACGGTGAACCGGTGCTCGCCGAGGGCCTCGACGACGTACGGCTCGGCGGTGCTCACCTCGGCGGACAGGTCCGCACCGACCATCTGCGGTGACTGCCGGACCCGGGCCAGCAGGCTCTGCGGGTCCTTCTCGACGCTGGAGATGCCCACCCGCATGGCGCCCCGCTCGCGCAGGTGCCGGGTCAGCGCCCGGGTGTCCACCCCGCTGATGCCCACCACACCCTCGGTGGCGAGGCGGTCCTCCAGACTGCCGGTGGCCCGCCAGTTCGAACCGATCCGGGCCGGGTCGCGCACCACATAACCCGCCACCCAGATCCGGCCGGACTCGTCGTCCTCGCCGTTCACGCCGGTGTTGCCGATGTGCGGGGCGGTCTGCACCACCACCTGCCGGTGGTAGGACGGGTCGGTCAGGGTCTCCTGATAACCGGTCATGCCGGTGTTGAAGACCGCCTCGCCGAAGGTCTCCCCGACGCTGCCGTACGCCTCACCGGGGAACGTGCGCCCGTCCTCGAGCACCAGGATTGCGGGTCTGCGCTTGGTCACTTGATGGCCTTTCCGTCCAGGACCGTCGGCTCGCCACGCAGGAAGGTCGCCACGATGCGACCCGGCAGCGTCATGCGGGCGTACGGGGTGTTGCGACTGCGGCTGGCCAGCTCCGTCGGCTCGATGGTGCGGCGGGCGGCCGGGTCGATCAGGGTCAGGTTGGCCGGCACACCCGGCGCGGGGTCGACGCCGTGCCCGGTGAGGCCGGCGATCCGGGCGGGCGTACGCGACATCCGCTCGGCGATCAGGTCCCACTCGGGGCCGAGCACGTCGAGCGCGATGGACAGGGCCGTCTCCAGGCCGAGCATGCCCGGTCGGGCGTACGCCCACTCGCACTCCTTGTCCTCCACGGCGTGCGGGGCGTGGTCGGTGGCGATCACGTCGACCACACCGTCGGCGAGCGCGGCGCGCAGCGCGGCGATGTCCGCGGCCGTCCGCAGCGGCGGGTTGACCTTGAAGACCGGGTCGTAGCTCTCCGCTCGCTCATCGGTGAGCAGCAGGTGGTGCGGGGTGACCTCGGCGGTGACGCGTACCCCACGGGCCTTCGCCTGGCGCAGCACCTCGACGCTGCCGGCGGTGGAGACGTGGCAGACGTGCAGGCGGCTGCCCACGTGCTCGGCGAGCAGCACGTCCCGGGCGATGATCGCCTCCTCGGCGACCGCCGGCCAGCCGATCAGCCCGAGTCGGGTGGAGACCTCACCCTCGTGCATTTGTGCGCCCTCGGTGAGCCGGGGCTCCTCGGCGTGCTGGGCGATGATCCCGTCGAACGCCTTCACGTACTCCAGTGCCCGGCGCATCAGCTTCGGGTCGGCGACGCAGTGCCCGTCGTCGGAGAAGATCCGCACCCGGGCCGCGGAGTCCGCCATCGCGCCCAGCTCGGCGAGGCGCTCGCCGGCCAGCCCGACGGTGACCGCGCCGATCGGTTGCACGTCGACCAGACCGGCCTCGCGGCCGAGCCGCCAGACCTGCTCGACCACGCCCGCGGTGTCGGCGACGGGGGACGTGTTGGCCATCGCGCAGACCGCCGTGTAGCCACCCATCGCCGCCGCACGGGACCCGGACTCGACGGTCTCGGCGTCCTCCCGGCCGGGCTCGCGCAGGTGGGTGTGCAGGTCGACGAGGCCGGGCAGGGCGACCAGCCCGGTGCCGTCGACGACTGTGGCGTCCGGCGCGGACAGGCCGGCGCCGACCTCGGCGACCAGACCGTCGCGGATCAGCAGGTCGGTCGGCGCGCCGCCGACGACACTCACGCTGGTGATCAGGTACGCGCTCACCGGTTGTTCCCTCCGAGCAGCAGGTAAAGAACAGCCATCCGCACGGAGACACCGTTGGTGACCTGTTCGACGATTGTGGAGCGGGGTGAGTCGGCGACCTCGGGGGTGATCTCCATCCCCCGGTTCATCGGGCCGGGGTGCATGACGATCGCGTGCTCGGGCAGCCGGCGCATCCGTGGGCCGTCCAGCCCGTAGCGGCGGGCGTACTCGCGCGCGGAGGGGAAGTAGGAGTCGTTCATCCGCTCCCGCTGCACCCGCAGCATCATCACCACGTCGACGTTGGGCAGCACGGAGTCGAGGTCGTAGGAGACGTCGGTCGCCGGGGCGAGGGCTCCCGCGATGTCGACCGGGATGAGCGTCGGCGGGCCGACCAGGGTGACCTTCGCGCCGAGGGTGGAGAGCAGCAGCACGTTGGAGCGGGCGACCCGGGAGTGCAGCACGTCCCCGACCACCGCGACCGACAGCCCGGCGAGCCGGCCCAGCCGGGACCGCATGGTGTACGCGTCCAGCAACGCCTGGGTCGGGTGCTCGTGGGTGCCGTCCCCGGCGTTGACGACCGATCCGTCGACCCAGTTGGCCAGCCGGTGCGGCGCGCCCGAGGCGGGGTGCCGCACGACGACGGCGTCGGCGCCCATGGCCTGCAGGGTCAACGCGGTGTCCTTCAGGCTCTCGCCCTTGGTGACGCTGGAGCCCTTCGCGGAAAAGTTGATCACGTCGGCGCTGAGCCGCTTCGCCGCCGCCTCGAAGGAGATCCGGGTGCGGGTGGAGTCCTCGTAGAAGAGGTTCACCACGGTCCGGCCGCGCAGGGCGGGCAGTTTCTTGATCTCCCGACCGGCGACGGTGGCCATCTCGGCGGCGGTGTCCAGGATCTCGGTGGCGGTGTCGGCGTCCAGGTCCGCGCCGGAGAGCAGATGCTTGATCACTCCGCTGGCCTTTCGTTCGCGACGGGTCCCCCGTAGAGCTTGACCTCGTCGGTCCCGTCGGTCTCGGCGAACGTCACCTTCACGTTCTCGGCGAGCGAGGTCGGGATGTTCTTGCCGACGTAGTCGGCGCGGATCGGCAACTCCCGGTGGCCGCGGTCGACCAGGACGGCGAGTTGCACCGACGCCGGGCGGCCCACGTCGTTGAGCGCGTCGAGCGCGGCCCGGACGGTACGGCCGGAGAAGAGCACGTCGTCGACGAGGATGACCCGCTTGCCGTCGATCCCGCCGGACGGCAACTCGGTCGGGCCGATCGCGCGAGTGGCCTGCCGGCGCAGGTCGTCGCGGTACAGGGTGATGTCGAGCACACCTACCGGAACGGCGACGTCCTCGAAGGTGCTGATCCGGTCGGCGAGTCGCCGGGCGAGGGGCGTCCCCCGGGTCGGAATTCCCAGCAGCACCGTGTTGGCGGCACCCTGGGTCTTCTCCAGGATCTGGTGGGCGATGCGGTCGACCACGCGTTGCACGTCGGCGCTGGCGAGGATCACCTTCACCGAGGGTTGTCGCGGTGGTGACGGGCGGGCAGCCGGTGGGTATGCCACGGCGGACCTCCTTCCCCGCCTCACGGGACGGGTCGTTAAAGGATGTCGGGCACCTCCGGCCGGACCGCGCAGCGGACCTGACCGGGGCTTCGCGCCACGTTACCAGTGGTCACCGGGCCGAGGGACGGCGGCCGCTGACCACCGGGTCAGGACCAGGATTCGGGGACGACTTCCCGGACGCTCCTCAACGGTCGGGTCACGACCACTTGACCAGGTGTCGCATTCCCCGTACCGTCACGCTCCGTAGCGATCGACGGGAGAACCCCGAGCAGCACTGGGAGTGTCCGAATGCCCTCTGAATACGCCAAGTCTCTGGGCGCCCGCCTGCGCTCCATCCGCCAGCAGCAGGGCCTGTCCCTGCAGGGTGTGGAGGAGAAGTCGAATGGGCGGTGGAAGGCCGTGGTGGTCGGCTCGTACGAGCGCGGCGACCGGGCCGTGACGGTGTCCCGTCTGGCCGAGTTGGCCGAGTTCTACCGTGTCCCCGTCTCGGAGCTGCTGCCTGACGGCAGTGGTGTCCGGCACGAGCCCACCAGCAAGATCGTCCTGGACCTGGAGCGGCTCTACGACGAGGCCTCCGAGGACCTGGCCTACGTCGCCCGCTACGCCCGCGCCATCCAGCAGCAGCGTGGTGACTACAACGGCCGGGTGCTCTCGATCCGCGCCGACGATCTGCGGGCCCTCGCGATCGTCTACGACGCCTCGCCGTCGGGTCTGATCGAGCGGCTCACCGAGCACGGTGTGCTGGTGGCCGACCCGCGGGCGTTCTTCGCCTCCTGAGCTGTCGCTGTACCGAAAGGGCCCGTGCCATCTGGCACGGGCCCTTTCCGGTAACGGTGTTCGGTGCTGCGACGGTCAGCGGGTGGCGTACTCGGCGATGCGGCCGAGCACCCCGTTGAGGAAGCGCGGCGAATCGTCGGTCGACATCTGCCGGGCCAACTCCACAGCCTCACTGATCGCTACCGCGTCGTCGATCTCGTCGACGTAGAGCAACTCGTAGACGGCGATCCGGGCCAGATTCCGGTCGACGACCGGCATCCGCTCCAACGTCCAACCCTCGGCATAGCTGCCGATCAGCTCGTCGATCCGGTTGAGGTGCTCGGCGACGCCCTCGACCAGACCCACCGCGTAGCCGAGGTGCTCCGGTCGGGGCTGCTCGATCCGCTGCACGTAGCCGGCCAGCACCTCCACCGGAGGCTTGTCCCGCAGGTCGGCCTCGTAGAGGACATCCAGCGCCCGCTTGCGCGCCTTGCGGCGCGCCGGCATCTGCTGCTTGGAACCCTCAGCCATCAGGCGCGGCCGAGGTAACGGCCGTCGCGGGTGTCGACCTTGATCTTCTCACCGGTGGTGATGAACAGCGGCACCGGCACGGTGGCGCCGGTCTCCACGGTCGCCGGCTTGGTGCCGCCGGTCGAGCGGTCACCCTGCAGGCCCGGCTCGGTGTAGGTGACCTCCAGCACGACGCTCGTGGGCAGCTCGATGTAGAGCGGCACACCCTCGTGCTGGGCGACGGTCGCCTCCGCCTCGGGCAGCAGGTAGTTGGCTGCCTCGCCAACGGTGCCGCCGAGCACGGTGATCTGGTCGAACGTCTCCAGATCCATGAAGACGAAGTCCTCACCGTCGGCGTACAGGTATTGCATCGTGCGCTTGTCAACGGTCGCGGTTTCGACCTTGGTGCCCGCGTTGAAGGTCTTGTCGACCACCTTCCCGGACAGCACGTTCTTCAGCGTGGTGCGCACGAAGGCACCACCCTTACCGGGCTTGACGTGCTGGAACTCGACGACAGCCCAGAGCTCGCCGTCCAGGTTGAGTACCAGGCCGTTTTTGAGGTCGTTGGTGGAGGCCATTTCCTGCCTTGATCATCAATTGGCGGACAGACCTTACGAGTCTACTAGCTGCGCCGAGACCCGCTGACCACCCTACGCGGGCGGGGGCCGACCCACGGGCATCGACGCCCACAATGGTGACGGAACGTGACCTTCGCGAGGGTACCCGTTCCCCTCGTCGAACCCTTTGCTCTGCTTCAACCCACGCACCAGTCACCCACCGTGCCGGCCAGACAGCCGCCCTCGGTACGACCCAACTCACAAAGCCGCAGCTCACCGCACTGTTGCGCCGGTTGAAGCAGAGCAAAGGATCTGAGCAGCTGGGTACACCGGCGCCGGACGCGGCACACCCGGTAACGCTCGGCGACGCCGTTAACGCTCACAATCGGTGATTTGTCGCAGCCGGTGGGAAATGGGCGGGAAGGCGTTGGTCAGGCGCCTCGGCCGGCCAGGTGGTGCAGAGCGAGGCGATAGCCGTCGATGCCGAGGCCGCAGATCACCCCGGTCGCCACCGCGGACACCACCGAATGGTGCCGGAACTCCTCACGGGCGTGGATGTTGGACAGGTGCACCTCCACCAACGGCCCCCGCAGCATCGCGCACGCGTCACGGACGGCGTACGAGTAGTGCGACCAGGCAGCCGGGTTGAGCACCACCGCGGCAGCCTCGTCGGCGGCGGCGTGCAACCAGCCGAGCAGCTCGTGCTCGGCGTCGGTCTGCCGGACCGTCACGTCCAACCCCAACTCCCGGCCGGTGGCCTCGCAGAGCGCCACCAGGTCGGCGTAGGTGGTCGCGCCGTACACCTCGGGCTCCCGGGTGCCCAGCCGGCCCAGGTTCGGCCCGTTGAGGACGTACACCTTCACCGGCTGGCCACCTCCTGGTAGGCGGCCTCCAGCAGCGCGTCGTCCGGGCCCTCCAACATCGCCGGACGGGCCAACCCGTCCAGCACCACGAAACGCAGCCGACTGCCCCGCGCCTTCTTGTCCACCCGCATCGCGGCCAGCAACCGCGGCCAGGCGTCGGCCGGGTAGCTCACCGGAAGACCGAGCGCGGTCAGGGCGACCCGGTGCCGGTCGGCGGTCGGCGCGTCCAGCCGGCCGGCGAGCCGGGCCAGCGCGGCCGCGTAGACCAGGCCGACGGCGACGGCGTGCCCGTGCCGCCAGCGGTAGCCTTCGTTCTGCTCGATCGCGTGGGCGAGGGTGTGACCGTAGTTGAGCACCTCCCGCACGCCCGACTCGCGCAGGTCACCGGCGACCACGTCCGCCTTGACCCGGATCGCCCGCTCGATCAGCTCCCGCGTCACCGGCCCGCGCGCGTCGGTGGCCGCCTCCGGGTCGCTCTCGACGAGATCCAGGATCGCCGGATCGGCGATGAACCCGCACTTGACCACCTCGGCGAGCCCGGCCGCCAGGTCGACCGCGGGCAGGCTGTCCAGGGTGGCCAGGTCGGCCAGCACACCGACCGGCGGATGGAACGCGCCCACCAGGTTCTTGCCGGCGGCCGTGTTGATGCCCGTCTTGCCGCCCACCGCGGCGTCCACCATGCCCAGCAGCGAGGTCGCCACCGGCACCCAGCGCACCCCGCGCAACCAGCAGGCCGCGACGAAGCCGGCCAGGTCGGTCACCGCGCCGCCGCCCACCCCGACCACCGCGTCGGTACGGGTGAAGCCGGCCGCGCCGAGCCGGTCCCAGCAGGCGGCCGCCACGTCGATCTGCTTGCCCGACTCGGCGTCGGGCACCTCGATCGGCAGTGGCTCGACGCCGGCGGCGCGCAGCCGCTCGCCGAGCGCGTCCGCCAGGGCCTTGAGCGGGGGCGCGTGCAGCACCGCCGCCCGACTCGCGCCGGGCAGCAGGCCCGGCAACGCGGTCAGCAGGTCACGCCCCACCAACACGTCGTACGGCCGCTCGCCGCCGACCGGAATCCGGGTCACCTCGTTCATCGCCGGCAGCCTAGTCCAGCGGATGGCGCGGTGACGGCATCTGCCCACCTGCTGGCCGGGCCGCCCAGCCGGCGAGCAGGCGGGCGTGCTCGGCCACCGCGGCGCGCAGCGCCTCCGGGTGTCGCACCGTGAACGGGCAGCCCAGACCAGCGAGCAGCGCGGCCATACCGGGCAGACTCTCCGCCCGGGCCCGCAGCAGCACTCCCTCGGCGGTGACGGTCAGCTCGGCCACGCTGGGCGGGATGCGACGGCGCGCCGCATCCACATCGGTCTCCAGCAGCACCTCGACCTCGTGCGAGTAGGGCACGCCGGCCAGCGACCTGGTCACCCGGGCCACCGGATCGAAGCCCTCCGGGACGGTGAACGTCGCCGTGCCGGGCGTCACGGCGCCGACGCGGTCCAGACGGAACGTGCGCACCTCACCGCGCCGGTGGTCGTGGCCGGTGACGTACCAGCGGCCGGAGTGGAAGACCAGGCCGTACGGGTCGAGTTCCCGGTGCGACCGCTCGCCCCGCCAGGAGCGGTAGTCCAGTGCCACCCGTTGCCGGTGCCGGGCCGCCGCGGCCAGCGCGAGCAGGGTGCCCGACGCCGGCCGCAGCTCCGGTTCGGGGCTGCGCAGGGTGAAGCCGAGGTGCTCCTGCACGGCCGCGAGCCGGTCGGCGAGCGCCGCCGGCAGGACCCGACGGATCTTCGCGAGCGCCGTGGCCGTGGCGGGCTGCTCGGTGGTCAGCCCGACCCGCTCCGCGACGACCAGCCCGAGCAGCACGGCCACCGCCTCGTCGTCGGTGAGCATCAGCGGTGGCAGCTTGTAACCGGGGTGCAGCCGGTACCCGCCGTGGCGGCCCCGGTCGGCGGTGACCGGGATGCCCAGGTCGACGAGGGTGGCCGCGTACCGGCGCACGGTCCGCTCGTCGACACCGAGCCGACCGCTCAGCTCGGCGGCGGTCGCGCGGTGCCGGGTCTGGAGCAACTCCAGCAGGGCCAGCACCCGACCGGCGGGATGTGACACAGACCACTCCTCGAAACCGGGCGGATTCTGTCCGGATTCGATCGTACGGTCTGTCGGTAGCCGAGAGAAGGAGCGACAGATGGCGACGTACGTACTGGTGCCGGGGTTCTGGTTGGGTGCCTGGGCGTGGCGGGAGGTGACCTCGGCGCTGCGCGCGCAGGGGCACGAGGTCCACCCGATGACACTGACCGGGGTGGCCGAACGCCACCATCTCGCCGGTCCGGAGACCGGCCTGGAGACGCACACCACCGACATCGTCCGACTGATCGAGGTCGAGGATCTGCGCGACGTGCTGCTTGTCGGCCACTCGGGCGGCGGGATGCCGGTCGCCCAGGCGGCGGACCGCATTCCGGACCGGATCGCCCGGGTGATCTACGTGGAGAGTGGGCCGTTGCCGGACGGCGTCGCGCAGTTCGACACCGTGCCACCGGAGGAGCAGCAGCGGCTGCGCGCCGCGATCGGCACCGGCCACCTGCTGCCGCCGCCGGCGTGGGACCCGGCCGCCGACCCCACCAACCTGGCCGGTCTGGACGAGCCGACGCTGGCCCTGCTGCGTGCCCGGGCCACCCCGCAGCCGCTGGCGGCCGCCACCGACCCGGTACGCCGTACCGGCGGGCGTCCGGTGCCGACCGCGCTGGTCGCCAGCACCTTCCCGCTCAGCGTGGTGCGGCAGATGATCGGCGAGGGACACCCGTTCTTCACCGGTTTGGCCGGCGGTCAGCTGTTCGAGCTGCCCACCGGGCACTGGCCGATGCTCAGCGAGCCGAAGGCCCTGGCCGACGTGCTCGACCGCGCCGCCCGCGGCTGAGCGCCGAACCGGGCCGAGGTCAGCCCCTCAGCACGGCGGCGATCTCGGCGACGACCGCCGCCGGGGCCCGGCCGTCGGTGGTCACCGTCATCGTGGCGACCTCGCGGTAGAGCGGCCGACGCTGATCCATCAGGTGCTTGAGGGTGGCGCGCGGGTTGATCGCCAGCAACGGCCGGCCGGCGCCCAACCCGACCCGCTTCACCGCGTCCGGCAGCTCCACCGAGAGGTGCACCACGCGGTGCCCGATCAGCGCGGCCCGCGTCTCCTCGGCCAGCACCGCGCCGCCGCCGAGCGCGAGCACACCCGTGCCGCCGGCCAGCGCCGCGGCCACCGCGGCCCGTTCCAGGGTACGGAAGTGCGCCTCTCCCTCGTCGATGAAGATCTCCGGGATCGGCTTGCCGGCCATCTGCTCGATGTCGATGTCGGTGTCGCGGAACTCCACCCCGAGGGTGGCGGCGAGCGCCCGGCCGACGGTGGTCTTGCCGCAGCCGGGCACGCCGACCAGCACGACGACCGGTGCCATCAGCGGATCACCAGGGCGTCGAGGTAGCCGGCCAGGTTGCGACGGATCTCGGCGATCGAGTCCCCGCCGAACTTCTCGGTGGCCGCCTCGGCGAGCACGAGCGCCACCATCGCCTCGGCGACCACCGCCGCGGCGGGCACCGCGCAGACGTCGGACCGCTGGTTGATCGCGGTGGCCGGCTCGCCGGTGGTGATGTCCACGGTGGCCAGCGCCCGGTTCAACGAGGAGATCGGCTTCATCGCGGCACGAACCCGCAGCGGCTCGCCGGTGGTGATGCCACCCTCCAGCCCGCCGGCCCGGTCGGTGACCCGGCGGACGCCGGTCGCCGACGGGATGATCTCGTCGTGCGCCTCCGAGCCCCGGGAGCGGGCCTGCTGCCAGCCGTCGCCGATCTCCACGCCCTTGATCGCCTGGATGGACATCAGCGCGGTGGCCAGTCGGGCGTCGAGTTTGCGGTCCCACTGCACGTGACTGCCCAGACCCGGCGGCACCCCGTACGCCAGCACCTCGACCACGCCCCCGAGGGTGTCGGCGGCCTTCTTCGCGGCATCGACCTCGGCGACCATCAGCGCGCTGGCCTCCGGGTCGAGGCAGCGCAGCGGGTCGGCGTCGATCCGGGCCGCGTCGGACGGCACGGGACGCAGCCCGGGCTTCGCGGCCACCGGACCCAGCTCGACGACGTGCGAGACGATCTCGATGCCGAGCGCTTGCCGGATCAGCGCCTTGGCGACCGTGCCGACGGCCACCCGCGCGGCGGTCTCCCGGGCGCTGGCGCGTTCCAGGATCGGCCGGGCGTCGGTGTGGCCGTACTTCTGCATACCGGCCAGGTCGGCGTGGCCCGGCCGGGGACGGGTCAGCGGCGCGTTGCGGGCCTGCCGGGCCAGCTCGTCGGGGTCGACCGGATCGGCGGCCATCACGGTCTGCCACTTCGGCCACTCGGAGTTGCCCACCCGGATCGCCACCGGGCTGCCCAGGGTCACGCCGTGCCGCAGACCGCCGAGCAGCTCGACCTCGTCGCGCTCGAACGCCATCCGGGCGCCACGGCCGTAGCCCAGCCGCCGACGGGCCAGCTCGTCGGCGATCTCGGAGGAGGTCACCTCGATGCCGGCCGGCACCCCCTCCATCATCGCGACGAGGGCGGGACCGTGCGATTCACCTGCAGTCAACCAGCGCAACACAGCGGCCAGTCTGTCACGGCGTGCCACCGACCCGGCACGCTGCCCGCCGTGTCCCGCCCTGCGGACACCGGTGCCCGGTCGACCGGGCACCGGTGTCCAGGTCAGATCCCCCGACCGCGCTTGTGCAGGGTGCGCAGCACCGCGTCGGCCCGGACCACCCGACCGGCGACGGCGAGGGCCAGATAGGCGCGCGGCTCGCGGGGATTGCTCCGCAGGGTGCGCCGAGCCCACCGCAGCGCGCCCCGGCGGTTGCCTGCGGCGGCCTGGGCGAACGCGATCTGACCGGCCACCCGCGCCGCACCGGCCGGCTGGCCGGCGAACTCGGGGTAGCGCCGCAGCAGCCACTGCAACGCGTCGGAGATGGTGTCCCAGCGCTGCGAGAAGTACGAGCGCTTGTGCCACCGGACCAGCACCGAGGGCGTCCGCAGGTTGATCAGTGGTGCGCTGCGCGCCGCCCGCAGCAGGAACTCGTAGTCCTCCGCGTAGCTGCCCGGGATCTCCTCGTCGACCAGCCCGAACCCGTCGCGCAGCGCACTGGCGCGGATCAGGAAGGTCGACGGGTGCAGCTCCGTCAACCGGTCGCGCAGCAGGTCGTCCAGGCTGATCCGGTCCTTGTCCAGCACCCGGTCGACGGTGTGCCCGTCATAGCTGACCCGGATGCCGGAACAGACGAACTCGGCGGCCGGGTCGGCGGCCAGCGCGTCGACCTGCGGGGCCAACTTGCCGGGCAGCCACTCGTCGTCGTCGTCGCAGAACGCGACAAGATCACCCGCACCGGCGAGGGTGCCGCTGTTGCGGGCACCGGCCAACCCCGGGGTACGGGTGTTGCCGATCACCCGCACCGAACGGGTCGGGCCGCCCGCCAACTCGGTCAGCGACTCGTCCTGCGCGGACTGGTCGAACACCACCACGACCTCGATCGGCCCCGGGTACTCCTGCGCCAGGATCGCGCGCACCGCCGACCTCAGCAGCTCCGGGCGGTCCCGGGTGGGCACCACGACACTGACGCTGGGCTGGTGGGTCATCGGATCTCCTTCGCACCCGGGCGCGGCCGGGACCAGGCCCGCCACCGGAGTGGGCGCGGGGTCGAGCGGGCCACCAGGTCGTCGACGATCCGCCCGACCCGGGCCACCGCCGCCCGTTGTGCCTCGTGCGCCTGCGGGTCGGCGGCAACCGCGTACCGGGATGGGTCGGCCAACCCGTCGGCCAACGCGCCGTGCAGCGCCTCCCGGGTCTCGCAGAGCGCCACCAGGCCGGCGGCGCCGAGCCGGCGGGCGAACAGGAGCTGGTGGTCGTCGACGTGCTCACCGCGCGCCGGGTCGCGAGGCACCACGATGGGCAGGTGGCCGTGCCGGCGCGCCTCCAGGATGGTCGCCGGGCCACCGTGGCAGACCACCAGGTCGGCCTCGGCCATCGCCTGTTGCAGCGCGTCGTGGCCGAGGAACGGCACCGCGCCGGGCAGGTGCGGAGCACGGGTGTGCCCGTGCTGCACCGTCAGCCCGACCTCGTCGGTGGCCTGCGCGTGCCACTGCGCCAGCCAGTCGACGAGCCGGTCGAAGGGGTGCTTGTCGGTGCCCACCGCGACCAGCAGCCGGAGCTGGCCGGCCGCGGTGTCCCGCTGGCGCGGCAGCCGGGGCTCCTCGTCGGTCGAGGCGGGTTGCGATCGCCGGGCGGTGCCGGCCTCCCCCGTCACAGCAGCGTCCCGACGACGGTGGCCTCGGGATACTGCCGGCGCTGCTCGTCCCACTGCACGAGCATCGCGGACAGGAACGGTCGGCAGAGCCGTGCGGTCAACGTCGGGGTGTCGATCCGGTCGTACACCTCGATGTAGACCGTCGGGATGCGCCACAGCCGGGCCAGCACCACGAACGGCACCGCCACCCCAGCGCCGGTGGTGACCACCGCGGCGACCCGCCGGGCCCGCAGCACCTGCCAGGCCAGCAGCGCGTTGCGCAGCAGGTTCGGGATGTTGCGGGTGGTCGGGTGGTGCGCCGGCACCAGGTCCTCGCCGGTCAGCAGGGACACCGCCTCCGGGGTGTCGAAGGTGACCCAGCAGCGCCGCCACTGTTCGTACCAGGGCCGCAGGGCGAGTAGTTGGGCCAGATGGCCACCGCTGGAGCCGACCAGCAGAAGCACTGGCGCGGCATCGTCGTCGATCTTCGTGTCCACGCGACTCCCCACAAGTTCGCTTGGAATTCCAGTTCACGCCACGCAGAAGCAGATCACACGTTCTCCGGTCGTTGAATAGCGCGACCGGCCGAGACGTCGATCTCCACATCGGGCACCCGGGCGCGTCGAACGCCCGAGGTCCATCGATCGTTATCACCACCTGCCATTATGTCGTCACTCTGTGGCGCGCCTCGACGCCACGATTCCTCCGGATCAGCCGCTATGTCTTTTCTCGATGACGTCCAGAAGTGCGGGATGCAGCGCGGTGTTCCAGCCCGCGCCCGCGTCGGCCAACCGCCAGGTCCGCAACCACATCTCCACCAGGTACGCGTCGGCGACCAACCGGCGCTGCGACGCGCCGAGACCGAGTCGCTCGCCGTGCCGGTCCAGGTACGCGTCGACGGCCGACGCCGCGACAGCGGCCGACTCGCCCCGCAGCACCAGGGCCCGCTGGAACGCGTCGTGCGCCAGGTCGAACCCGATGGGCACGTCCGCCCCGCTGTGCTCCCAGTCCCAGGCGACCAACCGGCCGTCGTGCCGACCCAGGTTCCAGGGCACCCAGTCGCCGTGCCAGTGACCGAACTCGACGCCGGTGTCGCCGTGCCGACGAGCCAGCGCGGCCACCGCGGCGACCGCCCGCGCACCGGACTCCTCGGCCGCGGCAGCCCGGTCGGCCTGCCCGGCCAGACGGGTCAGGAAGGTCGACCCGGCCAGTGCCCGGCGTGCACCCGGCGGGCCGCCACGCCGGGCGACCGCCAGCAGCGCCGCGATCCGCGGCGGGTCGTCGACCGGCACACCGCGTACCGCCGGTGGCAGCGGCTCGATCACCGCGACCACCTGGCCCGCCCACGCCGTCTCGGTGAGCAGCCGCGGCGGCGTCGGATGGTCGGCGACACCGGTCACCGTCCGCAGCGCCCGCAGCGCCGCCGCCTCGGCGGTGACCAACGCGCGGGTCGCGTCGTTCCAGCCGATCTTCGCGTAGCCGCGCGGCCGACCGTCGGCCGTGAAGAGTTGCAGGGTGGGCTTGGCGTTCGGGTCGGGTGGTCGGACCCCGCACGCGGCCAGCAGCGGCGTGCCGCCCAGCTCGGCCGCGAGCCGCTCGGTCAGCAACAACTCCGCCGCCGCAGCCCCGGCGGGCACCGACACGGTCAACGTCGGGAAGGGCGCGAGCCCCACCGCGCCGAGCCGGGCCAGTCCACCGAGCACCGCCCGCAGGGCGCGCACCTTCGGTGGTCGCAGGGCGTTGTACGCCAACAGCGACGCCGCCCCGGCCCGAGGAGCGCCCAACGGCACCAGGAACCGCGCCCGGGCGACCGACGGCACCACCGCGTACCGGGCCACCGCCCGGTGACCGGCCGGTGCGCCGGCACCCACCGCCAGGGTGACCCGCTCGTCCGGGAAGACCGCGCGGCTCACCCAGCCCAGACCGTCCACCCGGGAGCGCGGGTCCGTGGCCGGGCCCACCCGTGTCGTCACGCCGGCCGGTCCGCCCAGTCGAGGTCCAACCCGAGCCGCTGGCGCAGCGCGTCGTTGTGCGGCCGGTAGTAGTCGGTCAACTCGGCGCGTACCGCCGGCTCCAGCGGCGCCGAGCGCCGGTCGTTGAAGACCTTGAAGTGCGGCAGGTCGTACGCCGGCAGGCCGAGGAAGTCGAGGGTGCGCCGGTAGGTCGCCCGGGAGTCACGGTAGAGGTCCTCGCTGGGCAGGAACAGGATCTGCTGCCTGTCGAAACGCTCCAACCACGGCTCCAGGTGCTCCAGGTAGCGCCCCCGCGCCCGGTACGTGTACCAGTCGTACGCCTCGCTGAACGACTCCGGCTCGGCGATCAGCCGCTCCCGCTCCCCCGCCGTCCGCTCCGGCTCGGCGGCCAGCGCGGCGGCGAAGTCCAGCGGCTCGATACCGTGCGTGCGGCGCTCCTTCCAGTGCGAGTACGCCCGCTCCACCGGGTCCCGCAGGAGCACGATCAGCTTCACCCCCGGCAGCAGCGCGGCGACCCGCTGCGCGGCGAGTGGGTGGAACATGTACAGCGGCGCGGCCTCGCCGACCCGGACCGGCCCGCCGTGCCGCTTCGACAGGGCGTCGCGGTGGCGCTGGGTCGGGAAGTGCGAGCGGTACCACGCCTCGCCGCGCCCCCAGTGCTCCTCGAAGTAGTGCGCCGACTTGGTGTTCCACGCCGGGAAGAGGCGGGGCACCAGCGGGTGCTGGATGAGGTAGTTCCACAGGGAGGTGGTGCCACCCCGTTTCGTGCCGATGATCAGGAAGTCCGGCAGGGGCCGCCGGTCACTGGTACGGACCCCGTAGTCCACCAGGGACTCCTTCACCCGGACGGTCACCTGGGTCGGGACCAACTGCTTGACCCGGTCACGGATGGACGCCACGACGGACCTCACCTGCCTCTCGTCGATGCCGGGCCGGGGTCGGCGGCCGCGGCCGCGGTCTCCCGTCCACGGACCTGCCTCATGGTCTCCCGAACACCGGCGCGCACCCGGGGCAACGTCAACATGCCGACGCAGCCGGCGAGCAGCACACCCAGCGCCACCGCCAGGCCGGGCAGCCCGCGCCCGCCCACCAGCACACCGGCGCCGGCCGCCAGGCCCACCGCGGTGACCGTGGCCGCCGCGGCACGCACCGTCGCGCGGTCGAACAGTGGCTCCCGGACCACCGACCGCGCGAACCCGGCGGCGGTCAGGTTCTCGGTGGCGATGCCCGCCGCCCAGGCCACCGCCGCTCCCGTGGCGCCGTGCCGGGGGATCAGCCAGAGGCCCAGCGAGACGGTCACGGTCAACCCGGCCACGGTGGCCACCAGGTGCAGCCCGCTGCGCCCACCCATCAGCAGCAGGCTCTGCACGTTGCCCACCCCGGTGTTGACGAGCATCGCCAGCGCGAGCACGGTCATCGCCGGCACACCGGCGGTGAACTCCGGCCCGAACAACTGCAGGAAGGCCAACGCGAAGACCGCCAGCAACAGGTACACCGGCCAGGACAGCACCAGCCCCCAGATGGTCAACTGCCGGTGCACGGCCGCCGCCGCGGCCCGCTCGCCGCGCCCGAGCAGCCGGGACAACTGCGGTGACACCGCCACCCGCAACCCCTGCATGGCGAGCTGGCCGGCCAGGACGTACCGGCCGACCGCGCCGAACACGCCGGCGTCCGTCGGCCCGGCCAACACGGAGGTGAGCAGCACACCCACCCACATGCTGCCCGCGTCGATGGCCGCCGACGCCGCCCGGGGCAGCGCGAACCGCCAGAACGTCGGCCAGTCGCCTCGGGTCGGTCGCAGCGCCGCGCCCCGGCCCAGCCCGAGCGGACCGGCCACGAGGGTGAGGCAGACCAGCAGCGCCACCGCCGCCGGCACCAACCAGCCGGTCATGCCGGCGACCAGGCCACCGCCGGCCAGCGCGGCGGCGCCGACCAGCAGCGGACGGGCGACCGGCAACAGCAGGAACTGCACCCCGACGTACGCCCGGATGGACCGCACGCAGCGCAACGCGGCCAGCAGGAGGGTCATCGCGACCACCACCGGCACCGCGGCGAACGTGATGGTGAGCAGCGCGTGGCCGCTCGTACCGGAACCACGCAGCAGCCGGGGCGCGAGCGCGTCCGCCGCCAGCACGCCGACGCCGGCGACCAGGAGCCCGGCCAGCAGCGGCGGGATCAGCGCCACCGGAAGGACCCGGGCCGCGTCGCCGCGCACACCGACGCTACGCCGGGGCAGCGACCACATCAGGCCGGTCTCCGCGCCGAGCGTGCAGATCGCGGCGGCCACGGTGACCACCCCGATCGCCGCGAAGAACGCGCCCGCGCCGGCCGTGCCGTACGACCGGGTGATCACCACGGCCAGCACGAAGCCGAACAGGCCGCTGGTGGCCGCGCCAAGCAGCCCGGCCACGCCGCTGCGCGCGCTGCGTCGGGTCTCGGTCGAGCCCGCGTCGGCGATGACGGCCGGCTCGTCCGCACCGGCGGGCACCGGCGTCGGGTGCTCCGGACCGGTCGGCGGTCGGGTGGCGGCGGTCACGCCGGCACCGCCGCGGCCGGCGCGGCGGGCTGCGACCACCCGGGCGCCCGGGGCGACCCGGTCCACCGTTCCCGTTCGGTGAGCGCCATCGCGAAGCCGACCGCGAAGAACGCGACAGCCAGATTCTGGTTCGCCATGCCGTAGAACGGGACCTGCACCAGGCAGACCACCGGCACCACCGACAGCCACTGCCCGGCCGCCGACGTCGCCCGCGCGCAGATCACCGCGGCGGCGACGAACCAGGCGAGGAAACAGACGAGCGCTGGTACGCCGTGACTGAACAGCACCATCCAGAGCTGCCCCTGGGTGCCGATCGGCGCGTCCGCCGACACGGTGTCGACGTTCACCGGCGCGCCGTAGCCCAACCACGGTGACTCCTGCACCCGGCGGATCACCTCGGTGTAGAGCGAGAGCCGGTCGGTGTTGGTGTCGCTGGAATCGACCCGGTTGCTGATCAACTCGGCGATCGGAATGAACAGTGTGGCCAGCGCGCCGATCACCACCACGCCCACGATGGACGCGGCCACCCGGATGTTGCCACGCAGGCTGGCCCGCACCCCGAGCACCGCGAGCCCGGCACCGAGGCTGAGGAACATCGCCCGGTTGAGGGTGAGGAACGCCGGAGCGAGCGACAGCGGCAACGACGCGAGGAGCACCCAGCGCAGGACACCCCGCCGACGCAGCATCGTGAAGGCCACCACGCAGGGCAACGTCATGGCGTACGCGCTGCCGTAGTTGTTCGTGTACGCGAACGGCGCGGCCGGCCGGTAGATCGGGTTGAGCGACCGGGTGCTGTATTCGGCGGTGGTCAGGTGCACCATGTCCTGGATGAACGGGGTGCCGGCCACCCCTCCGGGCAGCAGCACCTCCATCGGGGTGGCCATGGCCAGCCGGGGCACCAGCACCCCGAGCCAGCCGAGCGCCACCAGCGCGAACCAGAACGCGCAGAGCGGACTGAGCACCGCCACCAGGCTCGCGCGTTCCCGGGCGGCGACGTAGACGTAGACACCGACCACGAGCGCGGTCAGGTAGAAAGCCAGGCGCAGGGCGAACGTCAGCAGCGAGGCGGGCGACGGCAGCTGGGTGGCGCTGACCACCACGATGGCGAGGAACAGCAACCAGATCCCGGCCGCCGGCGGCAGTGGCACCCGACCCCGGGTGAGCAGCAACGCGAACAGCAACCCACCCAGCAGCGGCCAGCCGAGGTAGAACGCACCGAACAGCCACCAGAGCGGCACCAGGCCGAACATCAGCGACAGGGGCCAGAGCGGCAGCCGGGGCGGCAGCGACGACGGCACCGGGGCGATACCGGCGGTAGCGCCGCCGGGCGGCGGATCGGTCGCCGGGGCGCGGGTGACCGACACGCTCAGGCCCGGCCGTTACGGGTGAGCACGAAGCCCAGCGGGGTGACCCCGGCGGCGCGCAGCCGTTCCACCAGGCGTCGCAGGTCGCTCTGCCGGGTGCGGTCCCGCTCCACGACCACCACGGCGCTGCCCTGCCGGGCGACGGCGACGCCGCGCTCGTCGGACTCCGCGGGCGGGGCGTTGAACAGCACCAGGCCGTGGTCGGCGCCCTGTCGCCAGGTGCCGAACCGGACGCTGCCCACACCGACGCTCACCTCGTCCGGGTCGACGACCCGACCGTTCTCCGGGCGGGCGGACGACACCCGGGGCAGCGTCAGCGTGGCGTCGGCGTCGGTGGACGGGCGGGCGCCGGGCGGGTGCGGGGAGGGTCGGCGGGGGGTCGCGGCCTCGCCGGTGCCGGCGGGCGGAGGGCTGCCGGCCGGGCGGGGCTTCGGCACCAGCGGCCGGGACGGGTCGATGGGCAGCCGTCCCCGGTCGGCGAGCACCGTGGCGCGCAGCAGTTCGGTGCGCCCGCTGTCGTCGGCGACGAAGACGTCGCGGCCGTCGGCGGCGAGCGCCACCGCGAGCCCGGCGGTGAGCGCGGAAGCGTCCTCCCGGGCGCTGACCAGCGCCACCCGGGCAGGTGGACGGACCCGCTCGGCGACCGCCATCGCCACGTACCGGACGTCGGCGTCGACCGCCCGGGGGCTGCCCCGGAACGCCGGCCTCCGCACCGTGCCGAGCAGCGGCAGGCCGGTGGCGTCCCGGCCGTCGGCGACCGAGCGGACCCGCCGGTCGGCCGACTCCCAGGCGTACGCGAGCACGATGCCGATGAGCGCCCCGCCCAGCAGGCCGGCCACCAGGTAGAGCGGCCGGTGCCCGGCGGAGGCGACAAGCGACTTCTCGGCGGTCTGGGTGACCCAGCCGGGGTTGACGTCGACCGCGGCGATCTCGGTACGCGCGGTGTTGAGCTGGGTGAGCTGGTTGTTGACCCCGGCCAACTCGGCGACCACCGCGTTGCCGGCGGCGGGGTCCTTGGTGGTGCTGGCCCGTTTCTGCAGCGCGGCCTGCTGGGCGGCGACCTTGGTGATGCTGACGTCGTAGGAGCGCAGCATCTCGGCGCGCTGCTGCTCGTACATGGTGCGTCGCACGTCCAGGTAGGTCTGGGCGGCCAGGTTGGCGCCCTGCACCGCCCGCTGCGCCTCGCCCGCCTGGTAGCTGAAGCGCAGGATCTGCCCGCCGGTGGGCACCTCGACCTCGAGCGCGCCGCGAATGTCGCGCGGGTGTCCGCCGGCCGCGTCGGCGAGCCGCTGCACCACCTCGGTGCCGGTGGCGATGCCGCTCTCCACGTTCATGTTGACCGCCCGGTCGGCACCCGCGCCGCTGGGGGTGAAGGCGTCGGTCACCACCGGCCGGACCGCCACCACGGCGTTCGCCGTCAGCGCCGCCGGCACCAGCAGCACGTAGCCGAGCGCGGCGAGCAGACCGACCAGGGCCGCCGCGCCGACCAGCCGCAACCGGTGCATCGGCACCCGCAGCAGGTCGGTCAGTGTCACCGCGCCGGGGGTCGCGGCGGACGGGCCGTCGGTGGTCCAGGAGCCGGAAGTCGCATCAGTCATGGAACTTCTTCACCGTCTGTTGAGGATTGCCGACGACCACGACGCCTGGAGGGACGTCCGTGCGGACCACCGTCGCCGCGCCCACGACGCTGTCCCGGCCCACCCGGACGCCCTTCATCACCAGGGCGTGCGCGCCGACCCACACGTTGTCCTCAAGGACGATCGGGGCGCGGGTGGCCGGGCCGGGCGGGGCGTGCCGTTGCGCGGGCGGCAGGTTGTGGAAGTCGTTGTCGAGCAACTCACAGTCCGACAGGAGGCACCGGTCCCCCACGGTGACCGATGTCCAGGTGCCGATCCAGGTGGCGTTGAGCAGACAGTCTGCGCCGACGCGTACCTCACCGGGACCCGCGAAGCGGACCAGCTTGTTGATCCGGGTGCGGTCCCCGATGGTCACCCGTACACCCCGGCGCAGCCGGATTCGGCCCCGGATCTCCACGTCCCGGCCGAGCGTCAACCGCCGGTAGCGGAGCTGATACCACACGCGTTTGACCGCGAAGATCAGACGCACCGCGCGTCTCGTACGGATGCCAGCGGCGCCGAGCAACGAGCCTCCCCACGTCACGGGGCCGGTGACGGTGTGCCCGCCACCGACCCAACGTGAACAATCTACCGACGCTCCGTTACGAACGGTTGACCATTACTGCACGGAGAAGAACGTCGAGGGGGTGGACCAGGACAACTCGGGCGTCGCGGCGCTGATCACGGTCGCCGTCGTGCCATCGACCGCCATGCTCGACGTGGCCGCCGGGTCGAACGGCGCACTGCGCAGGGTGCCGTCGGTGCCACCGTAGACGATCCGACCGCCCACCCAGGCCATGCCACGCACTCCCGACCAGGTCACCCCGGTCGTCGGCAGGGTGAACTCGGTGGCGCCGAGATAGTTGCCGTCGATCTCGAAGTAGCGGTAGTAGAGATTGTTGGCCCCGGTGCGGGTGTAGTAGAGCCGACCGTCGAGGAAGAAGGCGCCGGTCAACACCGCCGGGTTGTACCAGTCGTTGTAGCCGGACGCCTCCCACGACGAGCCGATCGCGCCACCGTTGAACAGCGAGACGTCGATCCGGCTGCCGGTGGGCGTGCCGGCCACCGTGTGCGCCCAGTAGATCCGGTCGTTCACCCGCCACGTCGCGCCGGCATCGGTGTAGGCGGGCTGGCTGACCGTGGTCGCGGTGCCCAGCGCGGTGCCGTCGAACGGCACCTTCGCCACCGTGCCCGCGCCGGTGTTCAGGTAGAGGTTGCCGGTGGTGGCCGACGGCGGGTTCATCGGGGCGAAGGTACGCCCGCCGGCGAGCGGGAACATGCCGAGCCGGCCATGGTATTCCTCGCCCATGCCGTCGGAGTTGTGCCCGAAGTAGAGGCCGTCCGAGCCGCGCCAGAGCACCGGCACCGCCGAACCCCAACTGCTGGTGCCCGAGGGCATCGAGGCGCTGCCACTGCGGCGCGGATTCCAGTTCACCGGCATCCCGGTGGCCGGGGTGACGGCGGCGATACCGAGCCGGTCGACCGCGCCCGGACCGGCGTTGTCGCTGGCGTTCGGGTTGTTCATCCAGCGGAAGTGCCCGCCCAGATAGATCACGTTGTCCGCCACCTCGACCGAGGTGATGGTGTCGTTGCCGGTGAAGTCGGCCCAGGTGGCGACCAGGCCGCTGCCCCGCGCGGCGGTCTCGAAGCGGACCAGGACGTCGCAGTACGCGGTCGGCCAGCCACCGCCACCGTTGCTGCCCACGACGAACCAGCTGCCGTCCTCGCCGAACTTCACGTCCTGCACGTAGTGCACGAAGGTCGCCGGCGACGCGCAGGGCGAGGTGTACTTGGCGGTGCTCCAGTCGAGCAGCGTGGGGGTCGCGGAGACGTCCACGAGCGCGATCTGGTTGCGCGCCAGGCCGTTGACGAGCGTGAAGTTACCGCCGACGACGAGCGTGTTGCCATCCGGTGCGACGTCGAGGGTCCAGACGTACGACGTGGTGCCGTGCCGTCCCACGGTGGCGTCGATGACGAAGCTCGGGTCGATCGCGCCGGTGGTCGCGTTGAGCCGGCCGATACCGACGTGCGCGGTGCCGTTGAGCCAGTTGAACGCGCCGGCCACGTACAGCCAGTTGCCGTGCAGCGCCAGGTCGCGGACCGTGCCGCCGTCGGAGCGCCCGACCCAGCTGTCGATGATCGCGCCGGTGGCCGGGTCGAGCGCGACCAGGTTCTTCCGGGAGACCCCGTTGACGTTCTTGAAGGTGCCGCCGACGATCAGCGTGCCGCCAGGACCGGCGACGAGCGTGTTGACCGCCCCGTCGAGCACCGGCAGGAAGGTGGTGGACATGGTGCCGGTGAGTCGGTCGTACGCGAAGAGGTAGCGCTGGGTGACCCACGCGGCGCCGGCGGTCTGCCGCAGTTGGGTGAAGCTGCCGCCGACGAAGACCGTGTTGCCCACCTGCGCGAAGGCGCGGGTCTCACCGTCTCGGGCGTGCGGCGTCACATCGGCGGGGTTGGCCGACACCAACGTGGCCGTCTCGGGGACCGGCACCACCGCGGCCGACGCGGTGGTGGGTACGCCGAGAACCGCGGCGACGATCGCCAACGCGACCATCCCCGCCCAGCCCCGACGTTGTCCTGCGAAACGCCACAAGTGCGAAAGTCTAGGCACGCTGCGCCTCCAAGGTGGATGAGAACCCGGGGTAGCGTGCCTCGTCCAGCTTGGTCAATGAAATCCGCCGATTGGGCGGTGCATGAATCTGCTAGCCGACAGAACGCCGGAGGGTCGGATGTCCGACCTCCGGTGCGCGGCGTCCTGTCAGTGGCCGAAAACGGTCGTCAGCGGCTCCCCCCGGTGGGCTGCCGCAGGTACGGATCCTGCCCGGCCTTCGCGAAACCGGCCACCGCTGCGGCGTCGTGGTTCATCGTCATGTCGCAGGTCGCCGTGCGGCTGGTCATGCCCGGCGAGTTGAAGTAGATGGCGGCCTTGATCTTCGGGTGGGCCTTCAGCGCGGCCGGGAAGTCCTGGAACCAGCGCTGCTTGGCGCCCAGGTCGGCGGAGTTGAAGTTGGTGCCGAACTCGGCGAGCATCCGGGGCTTGCCGGCGCCGATGCCGTTGGCGTCCAACCAGTCGTAGAAACCGCCCACGGTCGTGCTCGGGCTCTTCCACACCGTGCTGCCGTTGCAGACGTGGAAGTTGTACGGGTCGTAGGCCACCCAGTCGACGTAACGGTCACCGGGGTACAGGCCGGCGTACCGGGAGTAGTGCCCGGACCAGCCCATCATCGTCCAGACCCAGACCGCGTTCGTCGCGCCGGCCTTGGCGAACCGCTCGTGGACGTAGCGCCAGGCGCGGACGAAGTCGGCGTCGCCGCCCTTGTTCGGCTCGTCCTCCGGCTCGTGGTCGAAGCCCATGAACACCGGTACGCCCGCCGCGCGGATGCGGCCCGCGACCGCGTCGATCGTCGCGTCCTGCCGGCCACTGTAGATCTCCGACCACTTCATCGTGGTGCCGGCGGAGAAGTCACGGGACTCCCAGGCGAAGAACATCAACCGGCCCTCGCGCATCTGCTGCGTTTCGTACGCGTCCGGGAAGGCGCCGTTGCTGCCGGCGTTGGAGAAGTCGTGGTAGCGGTGCACGATGTCGAACTTGCGCCCGACCTGCGCCTCCACGTCGGTGACGGCCTTGCCGTGGTCCCAGCCGCCGGATGCCCCGGCCGGCGAGTACATACCCCACCAGGCGCCACAGGACGGGACGAGCTTGTCCGACACGGAACCACACCGGCCGTCCGGGAGGGTGCCGCTCGGGCTCGGTGTCGCGGTCCGGCTCGGCGCGATGGTGGCCGACGGCTTCGGCGCGCCGGTGGTCGGCGCGGCGCTCGGCGCCGCACTCGGCGGCGGCGCGGGCCGGGTGGTCGTCACCGACGACGGCCGGGTGCCGATGTCGTAGCTGATCACCAGGCTGGGACGCAGGTCCGGGTTGCGGTTCTCGACCGACGCCCAGTAGACCCGGCTCTCCAGGCCCGTCTGGGCCAGGGCGACAGTCCAGGTGCCGTTACCGGTGACCAGCTTGGAGATGTCCCACTCGTTGAAGCCCTTGGCCACACCTGACACGCTGTCCAGCACCGCACCGGCCGTCGCCAGCGGCGGCCGCGATTCGCGGGCGCTCAGCGGTGAGGCGTGCGCCGTCACCGTCGCGGGGAACTGCTGCCAGGCGTGCATCCGCAGCGTCGCCCGGACGTTTACCGCGGCGGCCGGCACAGTGGTCACCGCGAACTCGATGACCGCCTCGCGGCCACCACGCGGATTGCCGTCGCAGCGCGTCGCGCAGGTCGCCAGCGTCGTCTTGGTCGCGTTGTCGCCGTCCTGCGACACCGCGGTCGCGGTGGTGTCGGCCACCGCCCGGATCGACAGGTCGTCGCTGGCCAACAGCGGCATCATGGTCGCCACGACGCCGGCCACCACCGATCCGCCGACCACGCCGATGGCGATCGCCTTGCGCCGGGGCGCGGAGCGGAACCGGGTAATGCGGTGCAGTCCGTGCCTGGTCAAGGAAACTCCCTGTGTCTGCGTCCGTAACGGTGAGCAGCGTATCCATGACCAGGACGCATCGCGGGAACGACAGTTTCCCGTAAGCGCGTCTTAACCGTCAGCTAAAGAAAGCCACCTCTGGTCGCCTGTCGTACCGCCTCCCGCATCGCCGTGACCGGTGCGGCCACGCCGGTGAACTGCTCGAACTGCCCGACCGCCTGGGCCAGCAGAAGGTCCAGACCGGACACCACCCGCCGCCCCGCCGCGACGGCGGAGGCGGCCAGCGGCGTGGGCCACGGGTCGTAGAGCGCGTCGAAGAACACCGCCCCCGGCCGCCAGGTCACCGCGTCGGCCAACGGGTCGGCGACTCCCTTCGGCACGGTGGAGACGGCCACGTCTGCGGCGGCGAGATGCTGGTGCGCGGCGGCCCAGTCGGCGGGGATCAGCGCGACACCCAGCGCGTCCGCCACCGGCCGCAGCTCGTCGACCGCGGCCGCCCGACGGGCCACCACCGTGACCGAGGAACAGGCCAACCGCGCTGCGGCGGCCAGCGCGGCGCGGGCCGTGCCACCGGCGCCGAGCACCGTCACGGCGGCGCCGGCACCCACCCCGGCGTCGGTGAGCACCCGCACCATGCCGGCGACGTCCGTGTTGTCCGCGTACCAGGAGCCGTCGGGGCGGCGTACCAGCGTGTTGGCCGCGCCGACGGCGAGGGCGACCGGCGACGCGGTGTCGGCCACGGCGAGCGCCGCCTCCTTTCCCGGCATGGTCACCGACAGGCCGGCCCACTCCGGCCCCAGGCCGGCGACCAGGTCCGGCAGCTCCGCGGCGGCGCACTCGATCCGGGTGTACGACCACCCGGTCAGCCCGGCCGCGACGTAACCGGCGTTGTGGATCACCGGGGAGAGGGAGTGCGCGATCGGCTTCCCGAGCACCGCGGCCCTACGGGTCGACACGACCACCGCCGGTTGTCGTCACTGCCCTGCCCTCCCGAGTGTGCCGGACCGGATGCCGTCAGTCGATGATGCCGGCCGCCCGGGCCTTGTCCTTGTTGCGTTCGTGCTGCTCGGGCGTCTCGGCGAACTCGGAGTGCCCCTGCTTGTCGACCGCCACGAAGAAGACCCACTTGCCCGGCGGCGGATCCATCGCCCCTTCCAGGGCTGCCTTTCCGGGGCTGTTGATCGGGGTCGGGATCAGGCCCCGCAGCTTGCGGTTGTACGGGTTCTTCTGGTCGTCCATCTCGGCCGCCGTCATCTGCTTGGACGACTTGGTCGGCTTGCCGATCGACTCAAGGTAGTAGTTGACCGTGACGTCCATCTCCAGGCAGTTGCAGAAGAACTCGCCGTACACCCGGTTGTAGGCCACCCGGGCGACCTTGCCCAGGTCGTCGGCGTTGCCCGCCTCGGCCTGCGCCAGTGAGGCCACGATCAACGCCTCGTACGGGCTGACGCCGCCCCGTTCCTTCTGCACCGTGTCGGCGAACTTCATCTCACCGGTCACCGAGAGGAAGCGATTCACCATCAGCTTCAGGATGCTCTGCGCGGTGGCCTTTGGCGGGATCTCGTAGGTGTCCGGGTAGAGGAAACCCTCGATGGACTTGCCGACCTTCCTGCCGTCGCTGCGCGTGAACCACCAGTCCGGAACGCCGAGCGCCTCCGGGTTCTTCGCGGCGGCCTGGAAGTCCTTGACCGGGATCTTGGTCTTCTCGGAGAGCAGCTTGTAGATGTTGAAGCTCGTGCGACCCTCGGGGATCGTCAGCCCGTTGACGATCTTGTTCTTCAGGTCGAGCATCGCGGTGACGGCGCTCGTGCCACTCATCTGCTTGCGCAGTTTGTACGTGCCCGGCTGGATGTTCTTGCTGCGCGAGTTGGCCTCGGCCGCCTCGATGAACGCCTTCTGACTCTTCACCACGTCGGCCGCGACGAGGGCGTCGGCCATGTCGGCAATCAGCGCACCGCTCTTGATGTCGACGGTGACCTCGCCGGACCCGGCGCCGTCGTAGTCGGGGGTGACGAAGTAGCTCTGGATGCGGTCGAAGCCGTAGAACGCGCCGCCACCGATCGCGCCCAACAGGACCAGGGCCATCAGCAGAGCCAGGAACGTCTTGCCCCGGCCGCCGCCGGAGGCACCGTTGCGCTTGCGGAAGCTGCGCCGGTGCCGGCCCTTCTCCCCCCGCTCCGCCTCGTCGAACCCCAGTTCCAGATCGTCGATCATTTACGTCCGCCTCCGCTGCGCGTCCAGCCAGCTCTGCAGGATCTCCACTGCGGCCGCCTGATCGACAACCGCACGTTGACGTTTACCTCGGACGCCACGCTCGGCAAGCCTACGAGAGGCGACCACCGTCGACATCCTCTCGTCGGTGAGCGTTACCGGGACGGGCGCTATCACATCGACCAGTCGGTCAGCGTACGCCTTCACGTGGACAGCCGCCGGACCATGCTTGCCGGCGAGATTGACCGGAAGGCCGACGACAACCCCGACGGCCTCGTGCTCGGCCACCAGCGCGGCCAACTCGGCGAGATCGCTGGGCACCGCGTCCGGCGCGGCCCCCAGATCACGGGCCAGCGTGACCAGCGGCGTTGCCAGGATCCCGTCCGGATCCGAGCGGGAGACGCCCACCCGCACCTGACCGACGTCCACGCCGATCCGCACACCACGCGTCAGCTCAGCCACCGACGGTCACCACCGGCCGGGTACGAACCAGGGCGGACCAAATGGCCCGCCCTGACTCACAGTAATGATCTATCACGCTTCGGTGATCGCCTTCTCGACGGTGAGCAGCAGCTTCGGCGCCTCGGCCGCCGGGAGACCGCCGCCCTGGGCCAGATCGGGGCTGCCCCCGCCGCGCCCGGAGAACGCCGCCTTCACCAGATCCGACGCGGCCAGGCCCCGGCCGCGCGCGGCCGCGTTGACCGCCACCACCAGGGACGCCTTGCCGTTCGACCGGGCCGCCACCGCGACCACCGCCGGCCGCGCCGGGTCGATCTTGCCCCGGATCTCCTGGGCCAGGGTCCGCACGTCGTTGCCGGCCGCGCCCTCCGGCGCCTCGGTCCCCACGTACGCCACCCCGCGCACATCCTTGGCCTGCGCCGCGAGCGCCGACGCCCCGCCCAGCACCAACTGGGCGCGCAGCTTCTCCAGCTCCTTCTCGGCGTCCCGGAGCTGGGTGACGGTCTGCTCCACCCGGTCGGCGACCTGGTCGTTGGGCACCCGGTACAGCTCGGCCAACCGGGAGACCAGCAGGTGCTCCTTGGCCAGGAAGCCGAAGGCGTCCATGCCGACGAGCGCCTCGACCCGGCGGACACCGGACCCGATCGACGACTCGGAGAGGATCTTCACCAGGCCGAGTTGGGCCGAGCGGGCCACGTGCGTGCCGCCGCACAGCTCCCGGGCGTAGTCGCCCACCTCGACGACCCGCACCTCCTCGCCGTACTTCTCGCCGAAGAGCGCCATCGCGCCGATCCGCCGCGCCTCGTCCAGCGAGGTGATGAAGGCGTGCACCTCCAGGTCGGCCAGGAGCACCTCGTTGACCTGCTGCTCCACGTCCCGCAGGACGGTCGGCGACACCCCGGTCGGTGTGTTGAAGTCGAACCGCAGCCGACCGGGCGCGTTCAGCGACCCCGCCTGCGTGGCCGACTCACCGAGGAAGTTCCGCATGGTCTGGTGCACCAGGTGCGTCGCGGTGTGCGACCGGGAGATCGCCCGCCGCCGGGTCGTGTCGATCTCGGCGTAACCCGCCTCACCGGCGCGCACCTCACCCCGGATCACCCGGGCCCGGTGCACGATCAGGCCGGGAACCGGCTGCTGCACGTCGAGCACCTCGACCTGCCCGCCACCGACGGTGATCATGCCCTGGTCGGGCTGCTGGCCACCGCCCTCGGCGTAGAACGGGGTCGTGTCGAGCACCAACTCGATGGTGTCGCCCTCGGTCGCCGCCTGCCGCGGGCCGTCGGCACCCAGCAGCGCCCGCACCGTCGACTCGCGGGCCACCTCGCTGTAACCCGTGAACGTCACCGGGCCACCCGAGTCGAGCACCGACCGGTACGCCGACAGGTCGGTGTGCCCGGTCTTGCGGGCCTGCGCGTCCGCCTTCGCCCGGGTGCGCTGGTCGGCCATCAGCCGGCGGAAGCCCTCGTCGTCCACCGCGAGGCCCTGCTCCGCGGCGATCTCCAGGGTCAGGTCGATCGGGAAGCCGTACGTGTCGTGCAGCTGGAACGCCTTCGCGCCGGACAGCGCCGAGCCGCCCGCCGTGCGGGTCTCGGCGATCGCGGTGTCCAGGATCGTCGTGCCGGCACGCAGGGTGGACAGGAACGCCTCCTCCTCCGCGTACGCGTAGTCCGCGATCCGGTCGAAGTCGGTCGCCAGCTCCGGGTACGACGGGGACATGCAGTCCCGCGCCACCGGCAGCAACTCGGGCAGCGCCCGGTCCTGCCAGCCGAGCAGGCGGATCGACCGGATCGCCCGGCGCATGATCCGGCGCAGCACGTAGCCGCGACCCTCGTTGCTCGGGGTCACGCCGTCGCCGATCAGCATCAGCGCCGTGCGCACGTGGTCGGCGATCACCCGCAGCCGGACGTCGTCCGGGTGCGACTCGCTGGCCACGTGGCCGGAGTGCGCGCCGTAGCGCTTACCGGTCAGCTCCGCCGCCCGCGCCAGGATCGGCCGGACCTCGTCGATCTCGTACAGGTTGTCCACACCCTGCAGGATCGAGGCCATCCGCTCCAGGCCCATGCCGGTGTCGATGTTCTTCGCCGGCAGGTCACCCAGGATCGGGTAGTCCTCCTTGGTGGTGCCCGGCCCCCGCTCGAACTGCATGAAGACGAGGTTCCAGTACTCCATGTACCGGTCCTCGTCGACCGCCGGGCCGCCCTCGCGGCCGTACTCCGGGCCCCGGTCGTAGAACAGCTCCGACGACGGACCGCACGGCCCGGGAATGCCCATCGACCAGAAGTTGTCCGCCTTGCCCCGGCGGACGATCCGGTCGGCGGGCACCCCCACCGACCGCCAGATCTCGTACGCCTCGTCGTCGTCGAGGTAGATCGTCGGCCAGATCCGCTCCGGGTCCAGCCCGTAACCACCCTCGGCGATCGGCTTCGTGGACAACTCCCAGGCCAGCGGGATCGCGCCGGCCTTGAAGTAGTCACCGAAGGAGAAGTTGCCGTTCATCTGGAAGAACGTGCCGTGCCGGCTGGTCTTGCCGACCTCGTCGATGTCCGGGGTGCGCAGGCACTTCTGCACGCTGACCGCCCGCTGGTACGCGGGCGTCTGCTGACCGAGGAAGTACGGGACGAACTGCACCATGCCGGCGTTGACGAACAGCAGGTTCGGGTCGCTGATGGCGGGCAGCGGAGCGGACGGCACCACGGTGTGGCCATTCGCCTCGAAGTGCGCGAGGTACCGCCGCTTGATCTCCGCCGTCTTCATCGCTGGTGTTCCTCCGGAAAGATTTCCCGATCGCCGATCCGCGGGTCTTCCCGCAGGTCGGCGAACTTGTCGTCGAACGCCTCGCCCTGGGCGAACGCGTGGTGGATCTCCTGCTCGCGTTCGGCCATCCCGACCCGGACGTCCTCCACGAAACTACGCAGCGACTCGACGAGCCCGCCAGCGGATTCCGTCAGTGAGCTGGCGATGCCCGCCGGCGTGTACGCCTGCGCGGTCCGGGTCGCCTTGCGGACCACGATCACCCCGACGGCCACGCCGATGCCGAGCCAGAACAAGCGCCTCATGTCCCGCTACCTCCTGGTGCGCCGGGCCGGTCAGCTGTTGCCGCGTCGCGCGGCCCGTCGCTGCTGCTTGATGGTGTCGCGTACCTCGCGCTCGGTCTCGGCGTGCCGACGGCCGGCGGCGGCCTTGCGCACGCCGTAGCCGAACGCGGCCACCTTGACCAGCGGGTTCGCGGCTGCGGCGGAGACGACGGTGGCCAGGTTGGCGACGTTGGCGGTGACGTTCTGCGCGTGGCTGGTCATGGTGTCGACCTTCGCCAACTGGAGGTTCACACCGTCGAGCGAGGTCTGCACCTGCTCCAGGGCGGTGTTGACGTTCTTCACCGTGGTGTTCACGTCACCGAGCAGCGGTCCGGTCCGATCGTTGAGATCGTTGATCATCCGGGTGGTGGCGTCCACCGTGTGCCGCAGCCGCAGGATGGGCAGCGTCAGGATGAGCACCAGCACCGCGAACGCACTCGCCGCGATCAGCGCCGCGATCGCCAAAATGTCGCCCACGCCTGTCCTCCTCAAGCAGAGTTCCGCAGGACCCGACGTCCCCGGAACGCACAACCGTGGCACCGTGGCGGCCGCCACGCCGTCAGCGGTCACCGACGGCGGGCGTGCCCGCCAGCCCCAGACCCTACCGTCCGTGATGGAGACCGCCTCACGACGGTGAGGGTGTCAGCTCACCCAGCGGATCCCCGCTGACCGTCGGGAACGGGTCCTCTCCGGTCAGTGACGGGTCGGTGGTCGGCTGCGGCCTGGTCCGCTCATCGTCGATCGCGTTGCGTACCTTCACCGACACCAACGAGCCGGTGCACTCCGTCGCAGCGGCCGACGGGTCGCCGGACGGCACGACCGCCGGCTCCCCGTCGACCGGCGGCGGCACGCAGGTCGGCTCGCGTACCCACAGGTCGAGGGTCAACTCGTCGCGACGCCAGCAGGTGTAGCTGCCCTTCGTCTTCTGCTCCGGGCAGCGGCTCACCTTCCACGGCTGCCAGCCGTCCTGGCGCAGCGCGTCCTCGTAGACCTTCGCCGTGTCCTCCGGCGACTTGTCCGAGGTGACGGTGCGCTCCCGCAGCCGGCAGTCGAGCAGGCACCAGCGGCTGCCGCTGACGTCGTCGACGGTCTTGGCGGCGGCCCAGCCGGGCACGTTGAGTTGATCAAGGTTGTCGAAGACCGGGTCACGGCTCAGCGTCCGAATACCGAAGAAGAGCGGCACCGCACCGAGCAGCACGACGCTGACCAGCACCAGCACCGCCGCCCGCAGGCGACGGCGTTCCCGCAACTGCCGGCGCAACTCGGATCGGGCACCCGGGGCGGCATCGTCGTCGGGCGTGTCCTGTCCAGCCGCGCGCAGCGCGGGCTCACCTGCCGGCCGATCCACCGGGCCGGCCGGGACCGGCACGGCCGCGGCGGCACGGGCCACCCCGACCGGCTCGCCGGGGCGGCCGGGCGGTGGCACCGGTGCGACACCGCTCGGGTCGGCCCGGCCGGGCTCCCGGTGCGGCGGCAACGCGCGTCCGGCGGCACGGTCGGCGGGCACGGGTCGGCCGGCCGGGGCGCCACCACGCGTCGGGGACCCGGGACCGGCACCCGGCTCACCGTGCGCCCGATCGTCGGCGAGCGGCGGTCGCGCACCGCCGGGCGGGCGGACGGCGGCACGAGCCGGGCCATCCGGCCGGGTACGCGGCGGACCGTCCACGCCCGGTGCGGCGGCGGCCCGAACCGGGACGTCCCCACCCGGTGGAACGGCGGCCCGAGCTGGACCGTCCGGACGGACGGCGTCCCGGGGGGCCGACTCGGAGCCCGGGGCGGGCCGGGCCGCGGGGTCGACGCCCCGGCGCCCGGCGCCGGGGACCGGTGCGCCACCCGGGACGGGTCGCGCCCGGCCGGGCGGGGTGGAGCGGACGGCGCCGCGCGCCGGTGCGGCGGGACCGGCGCCGGGCGTGGGTCGTCCACCGGCGTAGGGGTCGTCGCCGCGGTCGTTGGCCGGCCCGGGTCGCCCCGGGCCGTCCGGACCGGGCTTGGCGCCCGGCCGGCGTCGTCGGTCGGTCGGATCCGGTGTGGGAGTCGCATCCGGGCCGGGCGGGGCCACCGGGCGAGCCCGCCCGCCGATGCGGTCCGGAACGGACGCCGCAGCGCCCCGGCCACGGGCCGGGCGATCGCCGGACGCCGACGCAGGGGGCAGAGCCTGCTCACCTGTGGTGCCTGGCGCGTCGGGTCGGGCGGCACGACGACCGGTCGGAGGGTCCGCACCGGGGTCGGCCGGCGGGCCGGCGGGCCGGCGGGCGGCGGTGCGCTCCGCGGCCGGGTCGGGCACGCCGAGGCGACCGGACGCGTGGTCGACGAGGTCGCCCGCGCCGCCGCCCGGCGCGGGGCCGCGACCCGCGGCCGGCGGGGTGCCACCGCGGCGGTTGACCACGGGCAGGCCGGGGTCGGTGTGCGGCAGGCGGCCGGCCTGGCGCAGCCAGTCGGCGGGCCGTTCGGGGCGGTCCGCCCGGGGTTCGGCGCCAGCGGGCCGTTCGGGGCGGTCCGCCCGGGGTTCACCGCCGGCCGGCGTCCGTCGCTCCGGCTCAGCGGGGACGGCCCGGCGGCGACCGGTGCCGTCGGCCGGTCCGATGGTGGGCGTGGCGCCGCTGTGCGCGCCGGACGCCGCGGGCACCGGCGGCGCGTTGCCCGTGCGGGGCACCGCGGGCTCGTCGGGTTCGGCGGCACGGCGGCGGCCGGCGGCCGGACGCTCGTCGGGACGACGGTCGGCGGGCTCCGGTGCCCCCGGGTCGACCGGGCCTGGGCGACGCCGCGCGGTACGCGGGTCACGGTCGATGGCGGGGTCGGGTCGCAGGCTGTCGGCGGCCGGTGGCGCGGCCGGCGCGCCGGCCAGGCGCGCCGCGCCGGCGGCCGCCCGCGCCGGATCGGGTGTCGCTCCGGCGCGCCGACCAGCGGGAGTTCCCTCGGCCGGCGGCAGTGCACGACCGGGTTCGGTGGGCTCCGGACCAGTTCGGCGACCCGGTGGGCCGGCGTCCGGGCGGCGCAGTGGCGGCATCGCGTCCGGGTGACCGCCGGCTACGGCGCCGTCCGGACGACGACCCGGCGCAACGGCGGCGTCCGGACGACGACCGGTCGGGGCGCCCGAGGTGGGTGGGCCGGGGGGAGCCGTTGCCGGGCGCCGGGCCGGGCCGCCGGGCGCGTCGGGTGTGGCGCGAGGCGCCGGCGGGCCGGCCGGGTCGCCGCCGACCGGGCGGGCGGCCGGAGGCGCCGGCGGTACGGCGGCACGGGCACCGGGTGCCGGCCGTACGCCGCGACGCGCGGGCTGGCCCGGGCCCGGGGCAGCGGGAGGTGGACGGTCATCCGGGCGGCGTGCCGCCGGCGGCACGTCCCCCGGCCAGGGGGTGTCGACCGGTCGACGGGCGGCGGCACCGGGGCCGCTCTGGCTCGGGGCAGGCGGCACCGCGGCCGCCGGCGGCACCGGCCCTCGCGCACGGGCCGGCTCGGCCGGCGCTCCCGTCCGCGGCCCGGCGGGCTCTACGGGCGCACCCGTCCGCGGCCCGGTGGGTTCGACCGGCGCACCCCCGCGCGGCCCGGCGGGCTCTACCGGCGGACCACCGCGGGGGCGGAGGGGTTCGGCCGGCGCGCCGTCCGGACCCAGTTCACCGCGTTGCTGCTTGGCCGAGCGGAGGTCGTCGATCCAGCCGAACTCCTCGCCGGCGACCGGCTCCTCCGGCTCGGCCTCGGCCGCCCGGCCTCGACCCCACCGGCGCGTCTTGGCGCGGGGATCGCGCCGCTCGTCCGGGCCCTCGTCCGGGCGGTCCCCACCACGCGATCTCACTGTTGACCCTCTCCTGCGGCGTCAGCGCCGCTGTCCTGCGTCGTGCCGGAGGTGCCCGTGCCCGTCGTCGGGCGGCCGTTCTCACCAGGAAGCGCGGACGCGGTCCGCGTCGTTACCTGCGGCTCGGCTGTCGGAGTGTCCGGACGGGTGGCCGGGGCCGGCAGGCCACGCACGATCCGGCGCAGCACCGGCAGCCGGTTGGCCACCGACCGTTCCGCGCCGTGCGGGCTGGGCTGGTAGTAGTCGGTGCCGACCAGATCGTCCGGCACGTACTGCTGGGTGACCACGCCGCGCTGATCGTCGTGCGGATAGCGGTAACCCGTGCCGTGGCCCAGGCCACGAGCGCCGGCGTAGTGCGCGTCGCGCAGCCCGCGCGGCACCGGGCCACCCCGACCGGCCCGGACGTCGGCGATCGCGGCACCGATGGCGGTGGTGGCCGAGTTGGACTTGGGGGCGGTGGCCAGGTGGATCACCGCCTGGGCCAGGTTGAGCTGCACCTCGGGCAGCCCCACGTACTCGACGGCGTGGGCGGCGGCGGTGGCGACGCTCAGTGCGCTCGGGTCGGCCATGCCCACGTCCTCGCTGGCGAAGATGACCAGGCGGCGGGCGATGAACCGGGCGTCCTCACCGGCGACCAGCATGCGGGCCAACCAGTGCACCGCGGCGTCCACGTCCGAGCCGCGCATGCTCTTGATGAAGGCGCTGACCACGTCGTAGTGGGCGTCGCCGTCGCGGTCGTAGCGCACCGCCGCGACGTCGACGGCCTGCTCGGCGGTGGCGAGGTCGATCCGCCCGCCACCCAGCGCCGTGGCGGAGGCCGCCGCCGCCTCCAGCGCGGTGAGTGCCTTGCGGACATCGCCGGCGGCGAGTCGGACCAGGTGGTCCTCGGCCTCCGGAGCCAGGGTGAGCACGCCGTCGAGGCCACGCTTGTCGGCGACCGCGCGGCGCAGCAGACCCCGCACCGCCTCGTCGTCGAGCGGTTGCAGGGTGAGCAGCACGCACCGCGACAGCAACGGCGAGATGACCGAGAAGTACGGATTTTCGGTGGTCGCCGCCAGCAACGTGACAGTGCGGTCCTCGACCGCGGCGAGCAGCGAATCCTGCTGGGTCTTGCTGAACCGGTGCACCTCGTCGATGAAGAGCACGGTCTGCGGGCCGCCCGAGCGGCGCTGGCGGCGGGCCGCCTCGATCACCGCCCGGACGTCCTTGACGCCGGCGGAGAGCGCCGACATGGCGACGAAGCGCCGGTCGGTCGCCCCGGCCACCAGGTGCGCGATGGTGGTCTTGCCGCTGCCCGGGGGACCCCAGAGGATCACCGACATCGGGGCGCCGCCGGAGACCAGTTGCCGCAGTGGGGCGCCGGGGGCGAGCAGGTGGTCCTGGCCGATCAACTCGTCGAGAGTCACCGGGCGCATCCGGACGGGCAGGGGCGAGTCGTCGGCCACCGCGGTGAAGCCGTCGACACCGGCGGGACCGTCGGGCGCGCTGCGCGACCCGGCGGGTTCACCGAGGGAGAAGAGGGCGTCGGACTCCATCACGAAGACAGTACCGGGCCGGGCCCACGAGGCCAGAATCGCGCCGTGGGCCCGCCCCCGGTGATCGGTTCCGGTCAGCCACGACCGGGGCGACGGCCCCGGTACCAGCGACCGCCGCCGCCACCGCCGCCACTGCGCGGGCCGCTGCCCACGCCGCCCAGGTAGAGCGAGAGCAGGAACAGACCGAGGAGCACGAGGGTGTTCCAGTTGAACAGGTCGGGTGCGCCGAAGTCGGTGTCGAGCAGGTCGATCAGCAGGGCAAAGCCAAAGACGATGGCCGCGAGAATGGCGAGCATGTCGCTCCTCCGGTGGGGGTTCCCAGTAGGTCGGCGCGTGATGTACCCAATCGGTCGGCTCGCCAATCTCCACCCTGGATCTGGGGTGTCCACCTCCGGACCAGGTCGACCGCCGCCCGGGTGAGTGGCCCTCCTACCGTTCGGCCGACACGGGCACCGCCGTCGGCGCGACCGGGGTTGCGGGCCGGCGGCTGGCCAGCCAGGCGGGCAGGTAGAGCGGCGCGGCGACGGCCAACACCACCGCGCCGACCACCATCGCGGTGCTGACGCTGGCGGCGGCGGCGATCGCGGTCAGGACCACCCCGCCGAGGGCGAAGCCGGGTTGCGCCATCATCGAGTTCAGCGACAGCACGCTGGTCCGGTACGGGCCGTCGACCTGCCGGTGCAGCAGCCCACTGTGCAGCGGATTCGACGCGCCGTGCACGGCGTAGCAGGCCAGGTAGGCCACCAGCACCCCGACCGGCCCGGCGAACAGGCCCATCCCGACCACCGTGACGCCCTGCAGGATGCGCAGCAGCGCCGCTCCCGGAGCGGCCCCGAACCAGCGCAGCAGCAACGGGGTCAGCGCCGCGCCGGCGGCCGAGGCGAGCCAGGCCGCCGAGTTGGCCGGCCCGAGCAGCGCGGCGGCGCGTTCCGGATCGCCGATCACCTCGGCGAGCCGGACCGGCAGCAGCGACTCGAAAGTGATCATGCCGAAGCCCCAGAACAGCTCCACCAGCACCAGCGCCAGCAGCACCCGGGAACGGCGCAGCAGCCCGATCGCCTGGCCGATCATCCGGGGGGCCTGGACCACCGAGGCCCGCAGGGCCGCCAACCCGCTGGCCGGTCGCTGCTCGACAAGCAGGACGAGCAGCGCGACAAGAGCGGCCGCCTGCGCGACGATCGCGGCCAGCACGGGCACGGTGAGCGCGCTGACCGGCCCGATCGAACCCAGTGCGACCAGGCCACCACTGAGCAGCGCGCCAGCGCCGATCGCCCCGCCGCTGACGGTGCCGGCGTAGCCCAGGCCCCGCTCGTACTCGGCATTCGGGTCCGCGGCCAGTGTGGCGTCGACGTACCAGGACTCCAACGGCCCACTGTCGAGTGCCCGGTAGATCCCCTGCACCGCATAGACCAGGAAGAACACCCAGAACGAGTCGGCCACCGCGAACAGCGCCAGCGAGACGAGGCTGAGCGCCCCGGCCACGACGAGCACCGGTCGGCGGCCGAGGGCGTCGGCCAGCCCTCCGGTGGGCAGCTCCAGCGCGAGCACCAGCAAACCCTGCGCGCTGAAGACCAGGCCGATCTGCGGCAGCGACAGGCCGCGCTCCTGCATCAGCAGGATCATGACCGGGATGATCAGACCCGTGGGCAACCAGCGCAGACCGTAGAGCGTGAGGTAGCGGAACCGGACCTGGCGTACGGTCAGCGCGCTCACGACGTCACCTCAGTTCGCGACTGCGGGGCTCGCAACACCGGCTCACTCCTCGCGCTCACCAGGCCACCGTTCGTTCGCGACTGCGGGGCTCGCAACACCGGCTCACTCCTCGCGCTCACCAGCGATCGTCCAACCGGGGGAAACCGGCCAGGAACACGTGCACGGGCTTGGCGTCCGACGCCTCGGTGACGGCCTCGTCGCGGTAGCGCATCAGCACCTCCCACAGGTCGGCACTGAGAGCCCGCAGCCGGGTCGGATCCAGCGGCAGCACCAGGTCACTCATGCCGGCGGCGTCACGCCAGTCACGGGACTGGTGGTGCTCGACGGCCATCCACCGCTCGGCCAGCTCGGCCATCACCCGTACCTGGTCGCCCTGGATCCACTGCACGGCGGCACGGGCGTCCGGGTCGTCGTCGAAGTCGGTGGGCTCGAAGTCGCTGACGTCGTGTGCGGCCTGCCACCATCGCTGCCGGCTGGTGCCCCGGTCGGGGTCCTCGGTCACCAACCCGACGTCGGCGAGCTGGCGCAGGTGGTAACTCGTGGCGCCGGTGTTGGTGCTCAGCCGCTCGGCCAGCGCGGTCGCGGTCGCCGGGCCGTCGACCCGCAGCGAGCCGAGCAGCCGCATCCGCAGGGGGTGGGCAAGTGTGCGGACCTGTCGGCCGTCCAGATGGACGCGGCGCTGCTCGACCGGCCGGTCGGGTGAAGTGCTCTCCATTTCTGCACACTATCTCTGCACAACTCTTGTGCACAAGAGTTGTGCATGACAGGTGTGCAAGCTTGCTCAGTGCGCGAGAAGTTCGCGTACTCCCCGCAGGCGCGTGCGCAGCAGGCCGGCGGCCCGGGCCGAGTCGAGGCGTACGTCGAGAGGGCGGGACAGGCCGACGGCGGCGCCGGTGGTGGTCGTGAGGCCGGCCGGGTTTAGGCCGAACCGCGCCGCGACCAGCAGGCCCAGCTCGGCGCGACTGACGGCGTCCGGGCCGGCCACGTTGAGCAGACCGGCGTACGAGGAGGCGACCAGCTCCAGCACGGCGTCGGCCAGGTCGTCGACGTCGATGGGGCAGCGCAGCTCGTCGCTGAACAGGACGGCCCGACCGGCGAGCGCGTCCCGGCAGAGCTGGATCTGCTTGCTGCCCTCCCCCAGGATCAGCGAGGTACGCACCAGGGCCGCGCCGGGATCGATCGCCCGCACGGCGGTCTCGGCCGCGGCCTTCGCCGCCCCGTACGCGTGCACCGGGGTGGGTGGGTCGTCGTCGGCGTACGGCGTGGGACGGCCGGCGTGCAGCGCGTCACTCGACACGTGCACCAGTCGGGCGCCCACCTCGGCGGCGGCGACCGCCACGTTCGCGGCGCCGTCGGCGGTGACCGCCCAGTCGTCGTACCGGTAGGGGGTCCCGACCACGGCGTCCGGCCGCACCTGCGCGACAAGCGCGCGCACGGCGGACCGGTCCGTCACGTCCAGCCGCCGCGCGTGCACGCCCGGCACCGCGACCTCACCGGAGTGGAAGGTCGCGACCACAGCGAGCCCGGCGCGAACCCCCCGCCGACAAACCTCCCGCCCCAGAAACCCACTGCCTCCGACCACAAGCACCCGCATGCCAGCCCACTCCCCCACCTAGGTCGATCATGAGGTTAACGAGCCACACGCCGTGGCGCGGGCCCGTCAACCTCATGATCGACGGCGCGAAGAGGGGGATCAGACCGGGTCGGCTACCGGGGCCGCTGGGCCGGCGGTTCCCGTGTGGGCCGTCGCGGGCGGCTTGGGCTTGGCGTCGATGCCGGCCTCGGTGCGCTGCTGGCCGGTGATCGGCGTCGGTGCGCCGGTCAGCGGGTCGAACCCACCCCGGGTCTTCGGGAACGCGATCACCTCGCGGATCGAGTCCGCGCCGGCGAGCAGCATGCAGACCCGGTCCCAGCCGAAGGCGATGCCGCCGTGCGGCGGTGCGCCGTACTTGAACGCCTCCAGCAGGAAGCCGAACTTGTCCTGCGCCTCCTCGGGCGTGATGCCGAGCAGGTCGAAGACCCGCTTCTGCACGTCACCCCGGTGGATACGGATCGACCCGCCGCCGATCTCGTTGCCGTTGCAGACGATGTCGTACGCGTACGCCAGGGCCCGGTCCGGGGCCTCCTCGAACCGGTCGACCCACTCCGAGTTCGGCGAGGTGAACGGGTGGTGCACGGCCGTCCAACCGCCCTCGTCCGTGCGCTCGAACATCGGCGCGTCGACCACCCAGCAGAACGCCCAGGCGCTCTCGTCGATCAGACCGGACCGCTTGGCGATCTCGACGCGGGCCGCGCCAAGCAGCTCCTGCGCCTCCCGGGTGGTGGCGCTGGCGGCGAAGAAGATCGCGTCGCCCGGCTTGGCGCCAACCGCGTCGGCGAGCCCGCCCAGGTGCTCGGCGGAGAGGTTCTTCGCCACCGGCCCGCGCGCCTCGCCGGTCTCGGCGTCCAGCACCACGTACGCCAGGCCGCGCGCGCCACGCGCCTTGGCCCAGTCCTGCCAGCCGTCCAGCTCCTTGCGGCTCTGCGCCGCGCCACCCGGCATCACGACCGCGCCGACGTAGCCGCCCGCGTCGATCGCCCCGGCGAACACCCGGAACGCGGTGCCGCGCAGGTAGTCGGTCAGCTCGGTCAGCTCGACGCCGTAGCGCAGGTCCGGCTTGTCGGAGCCGTACCGGGCCATCGCGTCGTGCCAGGTGATCCGCGGGATCGGCCCGGAGATCTCGTGCCCCGCCAGTTCCTTCCACAGCGTCGAGACGATCGCCTCACCGAGGTCGATCACGTCGTCCTCGGTCACGAAGGACATCTCGATGTCGAGCTGGGTGAACTCGGGCTGCCGGTCGGCCCGGAAGTCCTCGTCCCGGTAGCAGCGGGCGATCTGGTAATACCGCTCCATGCCGCCGACCATCAGCAGCTGCTTGAACAGCTGCGGCGACTGCGGCAGCGCGTACCAGCTGCCGGGCTGCAGTCGCACCGGCACCAGGAAGTCGCGGGCGCCCTCGGGCGTCGACCGGGTCAGCGTCGGCGTCTCGATCTCCAGGAAGTCCCGCTCGTGCAGCACACCCCGGGCCAGGTGGCTGGCCCGCGAGCGCAGCCGCAGCGCGTTCGCCGGGCCGCTGCGGCGCAGGTCCAGGTAGCGGTACTTCAGCCGGATGTCGTCGCCGGCCTCGATCTGGTCGTCCACCGGCAGCGGCAGCGGCGCGGCCTCGGAGAGCACCTCCAGTTCGGTGACGGTCACCTCGACCTCACCGGTGGGCAGCTCCGGGTTCTCGTTGCCGGCCGGCCGGCGGGTCACCTCGCCGACGACCTTCACGCAGAACTCGTTGCGCAGCGCGTGCGCGTCCTCCTCGCGGAAGACCACCTGGACGACGCCGGTGCCGTCGCGCAGGTCGACGAAGATGACCCCGCCGTGGTCGCGCCGGCGGGCCACCCACCCGGCGAGCGTCACCGTCGAGCCGGCGTCCGCGGCGCGCAGGCTTCCGGCATTGTGGGTACGGATCACGGCTGGCAACTCCTCATCGTGGAACAGTCCTCACCCGCATTCTGTCAGGAGTGCCGGCAACGATCCGCGCCACCCGTCGACCCGCCGGATCATTCGGGCGAGGTCGGCGGGTGGCGCAGATCGTCAGTCTTTCGGGATGTTCCAGGCCGTGGCCCGGATGACGACGGCCCGATCATTGCCGAGGGAGACGACCTCCACCAGGACGATCCGCCAATCGTCGCGCTGCGCCGACGCGGTCTGGAAGTTGGTCCTGACGCAGAGCCAGGAGCCCTTGCGGAGGGGGACCTCGGCCCCCTCCGCGATCGGAGACGTCCGAATAGCGTCATAACACTCGCCCGGTTTCATTCCGGCCGCTGCCGCCTCACTGCCCTCGACGCCGCCGTCCAACCTGATCCACGGCGCGCCTCCCTGACAGCCGGGGTCGAGGCTCATCTCCGACGCGTCCGAACCCACGTTGGCTCGGGGATCGTCGAGATCGACCTGCATCTTCTTGAAGCAGTCCGCTGTCTTCAGCGTGAGGCTCTGGTTCTCGTACTCGGGCTCGTAGACGGCCTGGGCGTCGATTTTCGGCGGTGTTGCGGGCGACCGGGGTCGGACGGATGAGGTGGCGGTGGGTGGCGGCACGCTCGATGCGGGATTGCCGGGCACCGGGTTGGCCGGGCCGGCACTCGCCGTCGGCCCGGTGGCCGCTGGAGTCTCCGCCCCCAGTCGCCAGTCGAACACGTCCCGAGCCAGGGCAACCGCTGCGAGAAGCAGCCCAACCACGGCGAAGACGACTGCCAGCCGCGCGCCACGATGGTCCGGCTCCCGCGTTGACGTCGGTGATTCGGTGGACTCTTGCATGTTCGCATTACCTTCCCGCCGCCGACGTGTGAATGGAACCGCTCTTGTCTGACGACTTCCGGTCACTTCGCGTCGGCGAAGACTACTCCTTCTCGGGCGGTGGCGAGTTCCTGATAGCGTGCGGATTCCGCCCGGGACAACGACTTCTCCCCGTCCGACGCTCATTTTTGCCGATGCGGGAGGTCTTAGCGGTGAGCCGACCCAATCCACGGTCACTAATGCCCGAACCCATCTCAGTTTCTCCATCAGCACCGCGGAGTGGCGACTCCCAGCCGCCTGGTGGCCCTTCCCCATCACCGACTCAGCCCGTCACCGACGCGCATCGCAGCCCGACAAGCCTGATAGTGATCGCCGTGGCTGGCCTGGCGCTGTTGGTGGCGCCCGCCTCCGCAGCCATCTCCTGGCGGGCGCTGGACCAGGCGCAGACCGCCCGGGACATCGCCTCCGTTCGAGAGTCGGCGGATCCTCCGCCCCGCGCTCGGCCCGAGACCGTCCGGACCGGTCGACCCGCAGTCGACCGTCGTCACGCTGGAGGCGCCGGACACTCTCGCCGTTGAAGCGGGGGCCGTCAACCTTGAGAAGCTTTCTCGCCAACTGAACGGGCAGTCGCAGTACGACCGTCCAATCGTTATCGGCTGTCCGACCAATTCCGGCGCCGACAAGCAACGCGATGTCACCTATCGTCTGCAGCGCCGCTATCTCGATCTCACCCTCACCGCACGACCCTTCTTCTTCCCTCCGACGAACGCGACGGGGTCGTCCTCGTCCATGCGCAGGCGACGATCCGACAGACCGACGGCGCGTTGACCCGGGTGACCCGGGGGCAGCAGTTCGACGCCCGCATGGACAGTCCACGGGACCTGATGGCGGACGTCGAAGGCGTTGACGAGCTGACGCTGCAGGTCCAGTGCCAGTACCCGGGCGGTTCGGTCATCTTCACCGCGGCCCGGGTTAGTCAGGGCTGACTGGCAACTGGGCGCGTCGCTGGCGGGACCGGCGAACCCTGCTCGACGGGCCGCCACGCCGGTTAACGTGGCGAAATGCGCGTCGTACCGACCTGGGTCGTCGCCACGGCGGCGGCCGCGCCCGTGTTGCTGGTGGCCGGGTGGAGGGTCGCGGAGTCCCGGCAGCCCGCCGGGTACGACCCGATCCGGGACACCATCAGCGAGCTGGCCGGGCACGACGCCGCCGACGCCTGGATCATGGTCACGTCCCTGGTGCTGATGGGCTGCTGCTACCTGACGGTCGCCGCCGTGTTGCACGCCGCAGGCCTGCCCAGCCGTTTCCTACTCGCCGTCGGCGGGGTGGCGACCATCGCGCTTGTCGCGTTTCCCCGGCCAACGGTGGGCGGCTCGCTCAGCCACGGCATCACGGCGACGGTGGCCGTCCTCGCCCTGGCGCTCTGGCCGGCCGGATCGGCGCTGTGGCTCCCGCGCGGCCACGGCACCCGGCACCCGACCCGGCGGGACCCGCCGTGGGCGTTCCGCCGGGCGGTGGGGTTGAGCGCCACGGGGGTGCTGCTCGCCCTCTTCGGCTGGTGCGCGTTCGAGGTGACAAGCGGTTCTCGGACCGGGCTGGCCGAGCGGGTGACGGCGGTGGCGATCTCACTCTGGCCACTGCTGGCGGTCCTTTCCGCCCGGCGGGCGCACCTCGCCTCGGCCGTTGGCGGCATCGTGCGCATCGGCCCGGACCTACCGCCAGTCAGCGTCGTACCCCCGGATCCGCTTCGACCAGGTCGCGGGCCCGCTCCTCGACGGCCCGATCGACTGCCCTGAGTCGTCGCCCGACGTGAGCCGGCGGCGGTCATTCTGGCCGGGCTCGAGGTGTCGGCCCGGGGAGCTCCTTCTTTCGCACCGCTACGATCGCCAGATGTCCGCCGTTCCCCGCTGGACCCTGCTGTCGGCCGGTGGCGCACCGCTGTTTCTCATCGGGGGCTGGACGCTGGCGCAGGCCGCCCAACCTGACGGGTTCGATCCGGTCCGGCAGACCATCAGCGCGCTTACCGCCACGGGTGCCGACCACCGCTGGATCATGACGATCGGGCTGGCCGGCCTGGGCCTCTGTCACTTGATGACCGCGCTCGGCCTGGTTACCGCCGCTCCGGCGGGCCGAGGGCTGCTCGCGCTGGGCGGTCTGGCCACCCTGGTGCTTGTCGCGTTTCCGCAGCGTCCAGGGGATGGCTCGACGATTCACGTCGTAGCCGCTGGTGTGGCGTTCGTGGCGTTGGCTGTCTGGCCGGCGCTGGCCGTGCCCCGTCGAGCGGCGTCCCCGGGCCGGGACGACCGCCATTCGCCCGACGGGTCGGCTCCGAGCGGTCCCGCACACTGGATACCGCTCGCGGTGACGGCGGTCCTGCTCGGGCTGCTCGGCTGGTTCGCCGTCGAGCTCTTCACCGACGGCGCACTGATCGGCCTGACGGAACGGTCTCTGGCGGCCGCCGAGACGGCCGTGCCGCTGGCCGCCGTGCTCACCGCGCTGGCCGCTCAGCGGCGGCCGAGATCCTCCGGGCCGAGCTGACCGACGTCGCGGGCGCCGGGCGCACGGCACCGGCTTGCCGGGCACGCCTGAGCTGGTCTCCTTCCGCGCGGGACTGCCGAGCATCGCGGGTTCGGGTGCTTACACAGCGAACGGGCCGCCGGAGTGTTTCCGGCGGCCCGCGGGCGGTGACGGGATCAGAAGACGCTGACGCCGTAGCGGCTCAGGGCCTCGGTGACGGGCTGGAAGAAGGTCGTGCCGCCGGTGCGGCAGTTGCCACTGCCGCCGGAGGTCATGCCCAGGGCCGTGGTGTTGGCGAACAGCGAGCCGCCGCTGTCGCCCGGCTCGGCGCAGACGTTGGTACGGATCAGGCCGGAGACCGAACCCTCGGCGTAGTTGACCGTGGCGTTCGTCGCGTTCACCGTGCCGCCGCGCAGGCCGGTGGTGCTGCCGGAGCGCTGCACCGACTGGCCGACGGACGCGTTGCCGGCGCCGGTGATGTCCCGGTAGCTGCCGTTGTAGAGGTAGACGTTGCCGGCGGCGTTCGCCGAGTTGCTGTGCCGCACGATGCCGTAGTCGTTGCCCGGGAAGCTGGTGCCGGTCCGCGTGCCGATGAGGGCGGTCTGGGCGGAGTTCGAGTACCAGTTGGCGGAGATGTTGGTGCAGTGCCCGGCGGTCACGAAGGAGTAGGTGCTGCCGCTGCGCACGTTGAAGCCGAGCGAGCAGCGCCCGCCCCCGCCCGCGTAGATGGCCTGGCCGCCGGAGATCCGGGTGCTCAGCACACCCGCCTCGGCCTCGACGCGGACCGCGCCGTTGGCCCGCGCGGCGGCGGCCCTGACCCGCTCCAGCTTGGCGCCGGTGACGGTGCTGTCGACGGAGACGACGACCTGATTGGTGACCGGGTCGCTCCACCAGGCGGTGCCCGGGATCTTCGCGGAGCGCTCCAGGTCGGCGGTGGCCCGGTTGAGTTCGCCGGCACCGCGGGTGACGTAGCGGACGGCCGCGCCGGCCTTGTTCGCCGCGCTCGCGGCGGCCGCGTCGGTCACCGTGACGACGGACCTGCCGCTGGCGTCGATGTACGAGCCGGCCGAGCGGTCGCCGAGTTGCGCGGACAGCGCGGCCGCGGCGTCGGGCGATGCGGCGGGCGCGGCCTGGGCCGGTGCGCCGATGAGCGCGCCGACGACCAGGCTTCCGGAAACGGCGACAGTGGCCGCAACGCGGAATGTGGACCTCGTGGGTCGCATGTAACAACCTCCTGGGCGGGGGAGCGGGTCTCGCCGAGGTCGGCTGACCCGAGGGCACCCGGCCGATCTGGGGAAACCGGCCAAGTGCACTGAAGTATTCACATACTTAAGATCATTAACAAGGCTCGATTCCGCCCGGATTCAGCGAACGCGGCCGGCCACATCTCCGCAACACCACCGACACGATGGCGAACAGCCACCGTCACACTCAACCCGCCCTGTGTGAGCATGATCGTCGATGCCTTGCGGCGTCGGTCTGGCGCGGGTGTCGCGCGTCAGGGGGTCCGGCGGCGGGCGCCGGGACCGGGGCGCGACACCACGTCGCGCATCCGCCCCACGTCGTGTCCGTCGGCACAGCGCAACTCGAGGCGCACCGGCGCATCGCAGTCACGGTGAGTGACGGTCAACAGCGAACCCTCGGCGTCGGCGAGGTACCGGTCACCCCACCCGAGCACGGCCACCAGGACCGGCCAGAGATCCAGACCCTTCTCCGTCAACCGGTACTCGTGGCGCAGCCGACTGCCCGGCTCCCGGTACGGCTCGCGGCGCAGCACGCCCTGCTCGACCAGGCTGGCCAACCGCTTGGTCAGCACCTGCCGCGGGATGCCGGTACGCACCCGCATGTCGTCGAAGCGGCGGATGCCGGTGAACACCTCGCGGAGCACCACAACCGTCCACCGCTCACCGAGGATCTCCATGGCGCGGGCGATGGTGCAGTTCTCCACCGACCAGTCCAGTGCTGCGGGTCGCATCCGACCAGGCTAGGTCTCGTTGACAGACTCAGCAACCTGCTGCCAGGCTGCGTCCATGACGCAGACTCAGGAGCCAGCGCGCAGCCGTACCTTCACCTGGGCGGACCCGGCGGTCAACGCCGCTCAGATCGGTCGACGCAGTGGCCTCGACATGCTCCGGGCGATGATCGCCGGCGAGCTGGCCGCACCACCGGTGATGCACCTCATCGACATGACCCGGATGGCGGCCGACGAGGGCGTGGTGGTCGTCGAGCTGACCCCGCAGGAGTTCCACTACAACCCGCTCGGCACCGTCCACGGCGGTGTCCTCTCGACACTGCTGGACACCGCCGCGGGCTGCGCCGTGCACAGCACCCTGCCGGCCGGCGTCGGCTACACCTCGCTGGACCTCAACGTGAAGTTCCTCCGCCCGGTCACGGTCGCCAGCGGCACCCTGCGCTGCACGGGGACGGTGCTGCAACGCGGCAACCGGACGGCCCTGGCCGAGGCCCGCATCACCGACGCCAACGGCCGCCTGACAGCCCACGCCACCAGCACCTGCCTGATCCTCCCCCAACCCTGACCCCCAACCCTCCCCTCCCAACCCCCTCCCCTCCCCTCCCACGCCGCCCACCCCCACAGCGCGTTGATCATGGAGTTATAGCGCTGACACGCCGGCGCGAGTGGCTATAACTCCATGATCAACGGAGTGGAGCCGGGGGTGGTGGCAGGGAAGTGGGGAGTGGGGAGTGGGGGGTGGGGGGGTGGGGAGTGGGGGGTGGGTGGGTTAGCGGAGGGCTAGGCGGGCGGCTCTCGCGTCGCGCTTCTCCTCGAAGCGGCTCGCTGCCTTGTCCAGGTTGTCCAGTTGGGCCGCTAGCTGCTCGCGGGCGGCTTCGCCGTCGCCGTCGAGACCTGTCACGTTGAAGACGTCCCACTGACGCAGCACCGGCTGGAGCACCTCGTCGCGGTGCTGGCGCAGGTCGTAGATGCCCGCCAGGGCGATCGCCACCGACTTGCGGGCGAACCCGTCGATGCCGGAGCCCGGCATCTGGAAGTCGGCCACCACGTCGGCGACGGCCCGCATGGCCTGACTCGGGGCCAGCTCGAACGCGGCGGCGAGCAGGTTGCGGTAGAAGACCATGTGCAGGTTCTCGTCGGCGGCCACCCGGGCCAGCAGTGCCTCACAGGCGGGGTCGCCGGTGGCCTTGCCGGTGTTGCGGTGCGAGATGCGGGTGGCCAACTCCTGGAACGAGACGTACGCCAGCGAGTGCAGCACCTCGTCGCCGTGGGCGTTGGTGTAGCCCTCCGACATGTGCGTCATCCGGGCCCGCTCCAACGCCACCGGGTCGACCGCCCGGGTGACGGTCAGGTAGTCGCGGATCGCGACCCCGTGCCGACCCTCCTCGGCGGTCCACCGGTGCACCCAGGTGCCCCACGCGCCGTCCCGGCCGAACAGGGTGGCGATCTCGTGGTGGTACGAGGGCAGATTGTCCTCGGTCAGCAGGTTCACGATCAGCGCCGTGCGGGCCACGTCGGGGATGGTGGAGTCGGTCGGTGACCACGCCTCGCCGCCGAGCGGCCCGTCGAAGGTCCGCCCTTCGCTCCACGGCACGTACTCGTGCGGGAACCACTCCTTGGCGAGCGAGAGGTGGCGGTCGAGGTTGCGGGCAACCACCGGCTCCAACTCGACGAGGAGTGCGGTCTGACTGACTGTGGTGCTGACGGTCACGAGAAGCTCCCTACGGTGGCGTAACTTACGCTACCGTAGGTCCCCGCGGCCATGAGCGCCAGTGGTGAGACTCAGCTGACCGTCGGTTTGAGGTCAGCCAGGGGTGGCATCCACTCCCCCGCACCGGCCGTGACCTGCTCACCCGAACGGATGTCCTTCACCTCGTCCGGCGCTCCGTCGGCACCCGGGAACCACACGTACGGGATGCCGCGCCGCTCGGCGTAACGGATCTGCTTGCCGAACTTCGCCGCGCTCGGCGAGACCTCGGTGGCGATGCCGCGGGACCGCAGCGCCGCCGCGATCCGGCCACTGGCCGGCCGGTGCTCCTCGTCGGCCAACGCCACCAGGACACAGGTGGGCACCGAGCGGGACACCGACAGGTCCCCCGCGCCGAACAGCAACCCGAGCAGCCGGGTCACCCCGATCGAGATACCCACCCCGGGGTACGAGACAGCGCCGGCGCTGGCCAGGTTGTCGTACCGGCCGCCGGAGCAGATCGAGCCGAACCGCTCGTAGCCGCGCAGCTGGGTCTCGTAGACGGTGCCCGTGTAGTAGTCCAGGCCGCGGGCGATGCGCAGGTCCGCCACGCACAGGCCGGGCGAGTGCTCGGCGGCGGTCTGCACCACCCGGACCAGCTCCTCGATGCCCTCGTCGAGCAGCGGGTCGCTCACCCCGAGCGCCCGCACGGCGTCGGCGAACGACGCGTCCGGAGCGGAGATCTCGGCCAGCGCCAGGCACGCCTTGGCCTGCGCCTCGCTCGCCCCGGCGGTCTGGGCCAGCAGCTCGGCCACCTTCACCGGACCGATCTTGTCGAGCTTGTCGATCGCCCGCAGCGCGGCCTCCGGGTCGGTGAGCCCGATACCCCGGTAGAAGCCCTCGGGGATCTTGCGGTTGTTGACCTGGATGGTCACCGGCGGGATCGGCAGCGACCGCAGCGCGTCCCCGATGACCAGCGGCATCTCCGCCTCGTGGTGCGGGGCCAGGGTGTCCCGGTCGACGATGTCGATGTCGGCCTGGACGAACTCCCGGTAGCGCCCCTCCTGCGGCCGCTCCCCCCGCCACACCTTCTGGATCTGGTAGCGGCGGAACGGGAAGGTCAACTTGCCGGCGTTCTCCAGCACGTACCGGGCGAACGGCACGGTCAGGTCGAAGTGCAGGCCGAGCTGGTCGTCGCCGCCCGCCCCCTCGGCGTCGGCGTGCAACCGCCGGATCACGTAGACCTCCTTCGAGGTCTCGCCCTTGCGCAGCAGTTGGTCCAGCGGCTCCACCGCGCGGGTCTCCAGCGGCGCGAAGCCGTACAGCTCGAACGTGGCCCGGATCCTGTCGAGCACGAACTGCTCGATCATCCGCTGGCCGGGGGTCCACTCCGGGAAGCCGGAGATGGGCGTGGGCTTGCTCATCGGCGTACTCCTTGCGGTGCCGCGCCCGCGGCGCGGTGGTGTCGTGGGTCCGCGCGCGGCGCGGACGAAAGATCTAGAGGCCCCGGGTGGGAGCGGCCGGCGACGTGCCGGCCACCTCGATGAGGTACGGGTTGCTGGCGCGCTCGCGGCCGATGGTGGTGCTCGGGCCGTGGCCGGGCAGCACGACCGTGTCGTCGGCCAGCGGAAGGATCTTGTCGCGCAGGCTGGTAAGCATGGCCGGCATGCTCCCGCCCGGCAGGTCGGTGCGGCCGATGGACCCGGCGAAGAGGACGTCGCCGGACAGGCAGATCTCGTCTGCCTCCCAGCCCGAGCCCGCGCCGGGCAGCCGGAACAGCACCGACCCGCCGGTATGGCCCGGTGCGTGGTCGACGGCGATCTCCAGGCCGGCGAGGGTGAGGGTGGCGCCGTCGGTCAACTCGGCCACGTCCTCCGGCTCGGTGTAGCTCAGTCGGCCGCCGAACAGCGACGTCAGGTCGGTCGAGAGGCCCTTGGCCGGGTCGGCCAGCATTTCCCGGTCACCGGGGTGCACGTAGGCGGTGATGCCCCGCGCACCGCAGACCGGCGCGACCGAGAAGGTGTGGTCGAGGTGGCCGTGGGTGAGCAGCACGGCGGCCGGATGCAGGCGGTGTTCGGCGAGCAGCGCGTCGAGCTGGTCGAGCACCCCGATGCCGGGATCGACCACCACGCACTGCTCCCCCGGCGCGGTGGCAACCACGTAGCAGTTGGTGCCGAAGGCGTCCGCGGGAAAGCCGGCCACGAGCACGGGCGCTGTCCTTTCGTCGAACGGCTGTCGTCCTGCCCAGCAGCCTAACGGGCGCGCCGAGTGAGTTTGCCGCGTCCGTCCCGCGCGCCCCGCGGGACACAGTGACATCGCCCGATAAGCGCTGCTCGGAACGGGGTGGACCTCGTACACCACTTTCCCAGTCACTAGCCGTACACTCTGGCGGGCGTGTGGCGCGGCACACGTGACGCCCGGACGGGCCGGGACGCCCGGTCGCCGGCGACGACCAGGTAGAGGAAAGGGGAGCACCGGTGGCTTCCAGCAGGGACCGGCAGCGCAAAATGGCGCGGGCCAAGCTCGACCGGCAGTTGGCCCGGCGGGCCGCCGCCACGCGGCGGCGTCGGCAGATCCAGGCCGGTCTGGGCGCCGCCCTGATCCTCGTGTTGGTCGTGGCCGGCTCCGCCTGGGCGCTCGGGGCGTTCGACTCCGACTCCAAGCAGAACACGGCAAACGAGGACACCTGCCTCTGGACGCCGCAGGACGCCTCGGCCAACGCCAACCTCAAGGACGTCGGCACGCCGGAGAGCAAGGGTCTGCCCACCGAGGGCACCCGGGCGATGACGGTGACCACCAACCAGGGCGGGCCGATCACCGCGGAGCTCAGCCTGACCAACTCGCCCTGCGCGGCGGCGAGCATCGCGCACCTGGCGAGCCGGTCGTTCTACGACAACACCAAGTGCCACGAGATCACCGCCGACGGCGCGCTGCGCTGCGGCGACCCGAGCGGCACCGGCCTCGGCGGCCCGACCTACTCGTTCTACGACGAGGAGTTGCCGACCGTGCCGTCGGCGTCACCGTCGGCCAACCCGGCTCCCGGCCAGCCGCCGACGTACCCGAAGGGCACCGTGGCGATGATCGCCAACCCGCCGGGCAGCAACGGCAGCCAGTTCCTGATCTTCTTCAAGGACTTCACCACCGCCGACCCGAAGTTTCCGGTGATCGGGCGGGTGACCGGCGGGCTGGACGTGGTGGAGAAGATCGGCGCCCTCCCGACCGTGGACAATGGGACCGGGGCCAAGGTCAAGCCCAGCACCGACGTGACGATCCAGAGCCTCACCGTCGGTGAGCCGGTCACCGCGGCGGCGCCGGTGCCGTCGGCCTCCGGCGCGCCGTCCAGCAGCCCCAGCGCCGGCTGACCGGCCGCCACCACCCACACCCAAGCGGCACCCCAGCAGCAGACAGCCAGGAGGATCCAGGCGTGACGTCCACCAGAGAGCGGCAGCGCGCGGCGGCACGCGCCCGGCTCGAGAAGGAGATGGCCGAGCGCGCGGCCAAGGCCCGCAAGCGCCGGCAGACGCGGGCGATCGTCAGCGCGGCAGGCGCGCTGGTGCTCGTGGTCGCCGGCACCGTCTGGCTGGCGGTGAGCCTCGGCGGCGGCGACGACGACAAGAAGAACGCCGCCGCGCCGGCCGGCGCGGCGGAGTGCGCCTTCAACGAGCTGCCGAAGGAACAGCGGCCCCCACAGATCAAGGACGTCGGGCTGCCGAGCAACCAGCAGTCCGCCACCGGCGTGCAGACCATGACGATCGACACCAACCTGGGCCCGATCACGGCCAAGGTCGACCGGTCGAAGGTGCCGTGCACGGCGGGCAGCTTCAGCTACCTCGCGGAGAAGAACTTCTTCGACAACACCAAGTGCCACCGCCTCGTGAGCGAGGGCATCAAGGTGTTGCAGTGCGGCGACCCCAGCGCCACCGGCAACGGTTGGCGGGACACCGACGGCCAGGGCGGCCCGAGCTACCGCATGGCCGAGGAGAACCTGCCCACCGACAAGCGCCCGCCGTACCCGGACGGTGTCATCGCGATGGCCAAGTCGCAGGATCCGGGCAGCACCGGCAGCCAGTTCTTCATCGTCTACGGCGACTCGCCGCTGGACCCGGCGTACACGGTGCTGGGCACCATCACCGGCGGCATGGACATCGTCAAGGACGTGGCCAAGGCCGGCGATGACGGGGCGTTCGCCCAGCAGGCCGGTGGTGGCCACCCGAAGAAGGAGGTCATCATCAAGGACCTCGCGATGAGCCCACCGCAGGGCTGACACTCGCGCTGACGACGAGGCGCCCGCCGGCTTAGCCGGCGGGCGCCTCTGTGTCCGGGGTACGCGTCAGGCGCCGGAGGTGACCCGGTACGCGTCGAAGACGCCGTCCACCTTGCGGACCGTCGCCAGCAGGTGGCCCAGGTGCTTCGGATCGGCCATCTCGAAGCTGAACCGGCTCACCGCCACCCGGTCGCGGGTGGTGGTGACGGTGGCGGAGAGGATGTTGACCCGCTCGTCGGAGAGCACCCGGGTGACGTCGGCCAGCAGCTTGTGCCGGTCCAGTGCCTCGACCTGGATGGCGACCAGGAAGGTCGAGGCGGAGGTGAGCTTCCAACTCACCTCGACCACCCGCTCGCTCTGGGCCCGCAGGTCCTCGGCGTTGGCGCAGTCGTCGCGGTGCACGCTCACCCCGCCGGAGCGGGTGACGAACCCGAAGACCGAATCCGGGGGGACCGGGGTGCAGCAGCGGGCCAGCTTGATCCAGACGTCGCTGACGCCGCGGACCACGACACCGGGGTCGTTGCTGCTCTGGCGGCTGCGCGGTGGCCGGGTGGCGACGGCGGTCTCGGCGATGTCCTCCGCCGCGCCCTCCTCGCCGCCGTACGCGGCCATCAGCTTCTGCACCACCGACTGCGCGGAGACCTGACTGTCACCGACCGCCGCGTAGAGCGACGCCACGTCGGCCAGGTGCAGGTCCCGCGCGATCGACATGAGCGCGTCGGAGGTGAGCATCCGCTGCAACGGCATGCCCTGCTTGCGCATCGCCTTGACGATCGCGTCCTTGCCGGCCTCGATCGCCTCCTCGCGCCGCTCCTTGTTGAAGTACTGGCGGATCTTCGTACGCGCCCGCGGGCTCTTGACGAAGCCCAGCCAGTCCTGTGTCGGGCCGGCGGTCTCGGACTTCGAGGTGAAGATCTCGATCACGTCGCCGTTGGACAGCGTCGACTCCAACGGCACCAGCTTGCCGTTGACCCGCGCCCCGATGCACTTGTGCCCCACCTCGGTGTGCACCGCGTACGCGAAGTCCACGGGCGTCGACCCGGTCGGCAGCGGGATGACGTCACCCTTCGGGGTGAAGACGTACACCTCCTGGCTGGACAGGTCGAAGCGCAGCGCGTCCAGGAACTCGCTCGGGTCGGCCGCCTCCCGCTGCCAGTCGAGCAACTGCCGCAGCCAGGTCATCTCGTCGATGTGCGCCGGCGGGCCGACGATCTGGGTGCCCTTGTGTTCCTTGTACTTCCAGTGCGCGGCGATGCCGAACTCCGCGGTGCGGTGCATCGCGTACGTGCGGATCTGCATCTCCACCGGCTTGCCGGTGGGCCCGATGACAGTCGTGTGCAACGACTGGTACATGTTGAACTTGGGCATCGCGATGTAGTCCTTGAACCGGCCCGGGACCGGCTGCCAGTTGGCGTGGATGACGCCCAGCGCCGCGTAGCAGTCTCGAACCGTGTCGACCAGGATCCGCACCCCGACCAGGTCGTAGATGTCGTTGAAGTCACGACCCCGCACGATCATCTTCTGGTAGATCGAGTAGAGGTGCTTCGGCCGGCCGGTGGTCTCCGCCTTGATCTTGGCGGCCTTGAGGTCGGTGCCGACCTTCTGGGTGACCTGCCGCAACAGCGTCTCGCGCTGCGGCTGGTGCTCCCCGATCAGCCGGTTGATCTCCTCGTAGCGCTTGGGGAACAACGTACCGAAGGACAGGTCCTCCAGCTCCCACTTGATCGTGTTCATACCGAGCCGGTGCGCCAACGGCGCCAGGATCTCCAACGTCTCCTTGGCCTTCTGCTCCTGCTTGGGGCGGGGCAGGAAGGTCAGGGTGCGCATGTTGTGCAGCCGGTCGGCCAACTTGATCACCAGCACCCGCGGGTCCTTGGCCATCGCCACGACCATCTTGCGGATCGTCTCGGCCTTGGCCGCGTCACCCAGCTTGACCTTGTCGAGCTTGGTGACGCCGTCGACCAGCAGGGCGACCTCGCCGCCGAAGTCGGCGCGCATGGCGTCGAGGGTGTACTCGGTGTCCTCGATGGTGTCGTGCAGCAGCGCGGCGACGAGCGTGGTGGTGTCCATCCCCAGGTTGCCGAGGATGGTCGCCACCGCGAGCGGGTGCGTGATGTACGGGTCACCGGACTTGCGGTACTGCCCGGAGTGCCACCGCGCGGCCGTGTCGAAGGCGCGCTGGAGCAGCCGGGCATCGGCCTTGGGATGGTTGTCCCGGTGGCTCGCGATGAGCGGCTCCAGCACCTCACTGACCTGGGAGGTCTGCCAGGGCGCGTTGAACCGGGCCAACCGGGCCCGCACCCGCCGCCCAGTGGGCGCGTTGGACAGCCCGAAGCCACCGCTCGGCGACGGGTCGACGCCGGCGTCGCTCGGGAACGGCACCACCACCCCGTCGGCGCCAGGGGACGCCTCGACGCTCGGCGGGCCGCTGATCGGACGTACCGCGCTCTCGCCCGCAGCCCGGCCAGAGCCGCTGCCGGCGCCCGTGACCCGGGCTGGCGCGTCGCCTGCCCGGTCGGTCACCGTGCCGTCAGCGTCGCCTGTCGGGTGCACCGTGCCCTCCGCCGGAGGGACGACATCGTGGGACACCGGCCTCCTCACCGCTCGCCGGGAAAACACCTGCCGAACAATCGGCCGGCCTGGTCTCGCTCCGCCGGACGACGTACCGCCGGCGTCAGCAATGGGCAATGCTACCCGCACGCACGGTCCGCTGCCGCTCCGCCGGACGGTCGGCGCAGGCTCCGACCGACCAGTCCGCCACCAAACGGTCAGCCCGCCACCGAACGGCTCAAACAGTCAGCAGGGCATGGACGGGACGCGGCGCCAACCGCTCGCGCCCACCCAGGAAACCGAGCTCCAGCAGCACGGTGAAACCGCTGACGGTGCCGCCGGCCCGCTCCACCAGGTCCAGCGTCGCCTCGGCGGTGCCGCCGGTCGCCAACACGTCGTCGACCACCAGCACCCGGTGCCCGGCGGTGAAGGCGTCCTCGTGCACCTCGAGAGTGGCCTCGCCGTATTCGAGCGCGTAGGAGACCGAGTGCGCCGGGCGGGGCAGCTTGCCGGCCTTCCGGACCGGCACCACGCCGACCCCGGCCGCGTACGCCACGGCCGCGGCGACGACGAACCCGCGCGCCTCGATGCCGACCACCACGTCGAAGGCGTCCCGACCGTGGTACGCGACGATCCCGTCGATCACCTCGCGGAACGCCTTCCCGTCGGCGAACAGCGGCATCAGGTCCTTGAACATGACGCCGGGCTTGGGGAAGTCGGGCACGTCCAGCACCCGACTGGCGACCAGTCGGGCGGCCTCCGGGCCGCTGTCCCCGCGCGCCGCGGTGCTGTGGGTCTCCGTCATGGCTGTTTCGCTCTCCTTCAACGACGACGGCGTCCGGCAGTGCTGCTCGCACAGCATGCCGGACGCCGTTCGGTTGTGTCGTGGCGGGTCAGCGCCGCTTGGCGCCAGGCGGGTCAGCGCCGCTTGGCGCCACCCGGCCGGTTGCCGCCACCACCGGGGCGACCGCCCCGGGCACCGGACGGCCGCTTGCCCGCCGGGCGGGCACCCACCTTGGGCGCAGCGCCGGCCAGCGCGGCAGCGTCCGGGTCGAGCGACTCCTCGGTCACCTGACCCTGGGTCGGGCTCACCGCGCCCTTGCCGGTGACCTCGCCCCGGGCGAGCCCGCCCCGCCGGGCCAGGACGCGCTTGTTGTGCGCCTGGATCCGCGGGTCGTAGTTCTTCAGCAGGGCCAGCAGCGGCGTGGCCACCAGGATGGAGGTCAGGAACGCCACCGCCATACCGACGAACAGCACCAGGCCGAGGTCCTTCAACGTGCCGGCGCCGAGCAGGCCGGCACCGATGAAGAGCAGACCGCCGACCGGCAGCAGGGCGACCACCGAGGTGTTCAGCGACCGCATCAGGCTCTGGTTGACGGCCAGGTTGGCCGCCTCGCCGTACGTCTGGTTGTTGTTGGCGGTGATGCCGCGAGTGTTCTCCTGGACCTTGTCGAAGACCACCACCACGTCGTAGAGCGCGAAGCCCAGGATCGTGAGGAACCCGATGATCGTCGACGGGGTGACCTCGAAGCCGACGAGCGAGTAGATGCCGGCGGTGAGGATCAGGTTGGTGAACAGCGACGCGACGGCCGCGATGGCCATCCGCCACTCGAAGCGCAGGATCAGGTAGACCATCACCAGCGCGATGAAGATGACCAGACCGAGTACGGCCCGCTGGGTCACCTGGCTGCCCCACGCCTCGCTGACCTGGTTACCGCTGATCTGGTCCGCGTTGATCCCCAGATCCTCGGCGATCTGACCCCTGACCGCGTTGGTCTGCTCGGCGCTGAGCTGCGGCGTCCGCAGCTCGTAGGTGTCACCGCCGGTGCCGCCGACCTTCTGCGCGGTGGCCACCTTGATGCCGGTGTTCTGGGCGGCGAGGGCCGAGTTGACCTCCCGCTCGGCGTCTTCCAGGGTGCCGACACTGGCCGGCACCTGGAACGAGTTGCCGCCGGCGAACTCGATGCCGAGGCTGAACCCGCGCAGGCCGAAACTGAGCAGCGCGATCAGGATCAGGGTGCCGGCGACGCTGAACCAGAGCTTGCGGCGGCCGACGATGTCGAGACCGGCCTCGCCGTTGTAGAGGCGGCTCGCCAGACCGTTTTCAGCCATCTCAGGCCTCCTTGGCGCGCGGGTTGCGGGGCTGAGTCGGCTGGTTGCGAGCCGGAAGCGCCCGGCCCAGACCGCTGACCCGCGGGGACAGGAACGCCCGGGTGCGGGCGAACATCGTCATGATCGGGTGCCGGAAGAGGAAGACCACGACCAGGTCCAGCACGGTGGCCAGACCGAGAGCGAAGGCGAAGCCCTTGACCGTGCCGACCGAGACCACGTAGAGCACCACGGCGGAGAGCAGGGTGATCGCGTTGGCCGAGATGATCGTGCGGCGGGCCCGCATCCAGGCGCGCGGCACCGCGCTACGCGGGCTGCGGCCCTCGCGGATCTCGTCTTTCAGTCGTTCGAAGTAGATGACGAACGAGTCCGCCGCCACACCGAGCGAGACGATCATGCCGGCGATGCCGGCGAGGGTGAGCGTGAAGCCGATCTGCCGGCCGAGCACCACGAGCGCGCCGAAGACCAACAGCGCGGAGAGGATCAGGCTCAGGAAGATCACCGAGCCGAGCAGCCGGTAGTAGAAGAACGAGTAGATGATGACCAGCAGCATGCCGATGCCGGCCGCGAGCAGGCCGGCGCGCAGGTGGCTGGCACCCAGCGTGGCGGTGACGTTCTGCGCCTCCTGCTGCTTGAACGTCACCGGAAGCGCGCCGAAGCGCAGCTGGCCGGCGAGCGCGCTGGCGTCCTTCTGGTTGAAGTTGCCGGTGATCTGGGAGTTGCCGGTCAGCACACCCTGGATCTCCGGGGAGGAGACGATCTCGTTGTCCAGCACCACGGCGACCCGGCACTTGCCGTCCTGGCCGAGTGCGGTCGCGTCGCAGGCCTGGCCCTCGTTGTTGAACGACTCCCGGGTGAGGTCGGTCCACTTGCCCTGACCGTCGCCCTTGAAGTCGAGGCTGACCACCCAGGCGTTGGTCTGGTCGAGCACCGCGTCGGCGTCGGACACGTCGGTGCCCAGCACCTTGGCCTGATCGAGCAGGTACTTCGAGGCGCCGTCCTCGCAGGAGACGACCTGCTGCTTCGGGTCGGAGATCGACGCCGGGGGGCGCTCGTCGAGCTGCTTGCAGCCGATGGTCGGCACGTTGAACTGCATCTGCGCCGACAGCACGGCGACCTCTTGCGGCGACAGCGTGCCGAACGGCTTGAGCTTGTCGGCGAGCGACGGGTCGGCGGCCAGGTCGGCCGGGGCCTGCAGACCGTTGGCGGCCTGCCAGGCGGCGGCGCCGACCTTCTGCTCGACGGCCTTGCGCTGCTCCTCGATGCTGGCCGACACCGGCTCCTCGCTGGCACCGGCGCTGGGCGCGGCGGCACTCGCCGACGCCGAGGCGGACGCGGACGGAGTCGGCGTGGCGCTGGGCGCCGGGGCCATTCCACCCTGACCGCCGCTGGGCGACGAGGTTATCTTCGGAGTGCCGCTGCCCGACGGGGTCGGGGTGGCGCCGCCGGACGGCGTCGCGCTGCCGGACGGGTTGGGGACGGCGCTGCCGGACGGGGTGGGCGCGGCCGGCGGCGGCACGGCGGCCGTCCCGCTGCCGTCGGCACCCTTGAGCACCTTGCGGAACCGCAGCTCGGCGGCGTTGCCCACGTTGTCCAGGTTGCGGTTCTCACCGGGCAGGGAGATGACGATGTTCCGGTTGCCCTCGGTGACCACCTCGGCCTCGGCCACGCCGAACGCGTTGACCCGGCTCTCGATGATCTGACGAGCCTCCTCGAGATTCTCCGCCGTCGGCGCCTTGCCGCCGATGCTGTTTCTCGCCTCCAACGTCATCCGGGTGCCGCCGATGAGGTCCAGACCGAGCCGGGGCTCGAGCCGATCCTTCAGGCTGCCGCTGGCACCCGAGAAGAACACCAGAAGATAGAGGACGACGAAGATGAACCCGAGCACGGCGAGCTGCCGCCCGGGGCGCATCTGTCCCTGAGGTGGTGCCACGGCTGTCCTGTCTCCCTGTGCGGTGGCGCCGCTGTGCGCAGCGGCGGCGGTGTCGGGCCGGGGGTCCCGGCTGACGGGCTGACCTGAGCCGACGAGATGCCGACACGCGGCCCGGACACCCGGCGCGGAACGCCGATGGTGATGGGACGTGCCGACGCCCGACGTCGACCCAACTATCCAGTTTTCACGTCTCGTCCGCTGCCCCGTCGGGCGCGGTGTCCCGGAAGCCGGTCGACCGGCCGTACGCCGGACTCGCCGCCCCCGGAGAAGACGTCACTCCTTGATGACGTCGGCGTCCCCACTGACCGGCTCGCTCGGCAGCTCCGCGCGGGTGACCACCCGGGCGATGGCGGCCCGCGCGTAGCGGGTCTGCACGCCCGGAGCGACCTCGATCAGGACGGTGTCGTCCTCGATGCCGGTGACCGTGCCGTAGAGCCCACCGATGGTGACGACCTCGTCGCCCGGGCCTAGCCCGGACTGCATCGACTCAGCCTCGCGGCGGCGCTTCTGCTGGGGTCGGATCATCATGAAGTACATGACACCGAAGAGCAGGACGATCATCAGGATCGGCGTGATGCCGCCACCTGAGGGGCCCGCTGCTATGTAATCCACGGTTACTGACCTTCCCACTGGCCACCGGCCCGGCACTGGCGCCGGAGCGGAGGCGGAATCTCACGTCCTGTACAGACCGCGGCGAAGTCTAAACCCTGCACCTGAGAACACCGAATGCGGCACAGATCACGTTCACATCACGGCTGTTCGGTATCCATCGAGAACAGATCGGGCACAGGTGGACTATCCATGCCAAAGGTACCATTCGGCGGAGTGCGCCCCAGATGCCGCCAGGCGGCCTCCGTGGCCACCCGCCCCCGCGGCGTACGGGCCAACAGACCGGCACGGACCAGAAACGGCTCGCAGACCTCCTCGACCGTGTCCGGCTGCTCCCCCACCGCCACGGCAAGGGTGGACAGACCCACCGGACCGCCCCGGAACGAGTCGACCAACGCGGTCAGCACCGCACGGTCCAACCGGTCCAACCCGAGCGCGTCCACGTCGTACACGATCAGCGCCGCACGGGCGGTGTCGAGATCGACCACGCCGTCGGCCCGCACCTCGGCGTAGTCGCGGACCCGGCGCAGCAACCGGTTGGCGATCCGCGGCGTGCCCCGGGACCGACCGGCGATCTCGGTCGCGCCCTCCGGGGTGATCGGCACCCCCAGGATCCGCGCCGAACGGTGCAGCAGCGTCTCCAGATCCGCCGGAGCGTAGAAGTCGAGGTGGGCGACGAACCCGAACCGGTCCCGCATCGGACCGGTCAACAGACCCGAGCGGGTCGTCGCGCCGACCAGGGTGAACGGCTCGACATCCAGCGGGATCGCCGTCGCCCCCGGCCCCTTACCGACCACCACGTCGACCCGGAAGTCCTCCATCGCGCTGTACAGCAGTTCCTCGGCCGGACGCGCGATGCGGTGGATCTCGTCGATGAAGAGCACATCGCCCTCGGTGAGACTGGTCAGGATCGCCGCCAGGTCCCCGGAACGCTCGATCGCCGGGCCACTTGTCACCCGGATACCCGCGCCCAGCTCGGCGGCGACGATGTTGGCCAGACTCGTCTTACCCAGACCGGGCGGGCCGGAGAGCAGGATGTGATCCGGTGGCGACCCCCGCCGCATCGCGCCCTGCAACAACAGGTCGAGCTGATCACGCACCCGGTCCTGGGCGATGAACTCCGCCAACCGCCTCGGCCGGACCGTGGCCTCCGCGTCCCGGTCGGCGTCACTGACGTACGCCGAGACAAGCCCGTCGGTCTCGCTCACCGTGCCCTCTTCACTCGCGACTGCGGGGCTCGCAACCCCGGCTCGCTCCTCGCGCTCACCCTGCCGCCTTCACTCGCGACTGCGGGGCTCGCAACCCCGGCTCACTTCTCGCGCTCACCCTGCCGCCTTCCGTTGCCGCCGGGCGCTCATCGGGTCCGACCCAGCAGGCGGATGGCCTGCTTGAGCAGGACCGGCACCGGCGGCGTCTCACCCTCGATCGACTCGGCCACCGCGGCCACCGCCTGATCGGCCTGGCCAGCCGTCCAACCCAGCCCGACCAGCGCCTGCCGAACCTGGTCCGGCCAGCTACCGCGGGTCACTCCGGTCACCCCGTCGACGCCGATCGGCACCGGGCCGATCCGGTCGCGCAGCTCCAGCACCAGGCGCTCGGCGCCCTTCTTGCCGATCCCGGGCACCCGGGTCAGGGCGGCCGTGTCAGCGTTGGCGATCGCCTTGCGCACCGCGTCCGGGCTGTGCACGGCAAGCACCGCCTGCGCCAGTCGCGGACCCACCCCGCTGGCGGTCTGGAGCAACTCGAACAGCGACTTGGCGTCGTCGTCGGCGAAGCCGTAGAGGGTCAGCGAATCCTCCCGCACGATCAGGCTGGTGGCGAGCCGGGCAACCTGACCGACCCGCAGCTCCGCGAGGGTGCCGGGGGCGCAGTGCACGGCGAGGCCGACACCGCCAACCTCGATCACGGCCTGGTCCGGACCCGTCGCGGTCACCGTGCCGCGCACGCTGGCGATCATCGTGCTCCTGCTTCCTCTCGCTTGCTCATCACTGAGCGGATGGAGTGACCTTCACCTGACTTGCTCCAGAGCATCGAAGCCGAACCAGGCCGGACGATCCTCCTGCGTCACCACTAGGAGACTCCTCCTCGTCGTGCCCGGTCGGCCGCTGCGGCCAGCTTGGAGCGGGTCCCGCCACGCCACACGTGGCAGATGGCCAGGGCGAGCGCGTCGGCCGCGTCGGCCGGCTTGGGCGGTTCGGCGAGCCGCAACAGCCGGGTGACCATCGCGGTCATCTGCGCCTTGTCCGCCTGACCGGACCCGGTCACCGCCGCCTTCACCTCGCTCGGCGTGTACGTCTGCACCGGCAGTCCGGCGCGCGCCCCGGCCAGCACGGCGATGCCACTGGCCTGCGCGGTGCCCATCACCGTACGCACGTTGTGCTGACTGAACACCCGCTCGACGGCGACGCTCTCCGGCTGGTGCTCGGCGACCAACTTGCCCAGTGACCGGTCCAGGTGCAGCAGGCGCAGCGCCAGGTCGTCGGCCGGGTCGGTGTAGACCACGTAGTAGGCGATCAGAGTGCAGGGACGCCCGGGCACACCCTCGACCACACCCACCCCGCACCGGGTCAGCCCCGGGTCGACCCCCAGCACCCGCACGCCGCCCCCTCCCCAGCCGTCAGCAGTACGTGTGTTCGACACCCTAACCGGCGCCCTTCCCACCAGCCCCACGGGACACGCCCTCCCGCCGCCACGCCCACCCTGGGCGTCCGTCCGCGCGACCCACGTGCCACGCCGCCCGCCCCGCGCCCAGGCGCCACCCCGCCCCGCCCCGCACCGCGCACCGCGCACCGCGCACCGCGCACCGCGCCAAGATCCTTACAACATCCCCGAAGTTGCTGCCTCCGACGCCGCAGAGACAGCAACATCCCTGATATTGCGCGGATCTTGACGACGCGCACCAGGCTCGGCCGGCCGAGAGCGGGGGTTCGGAGCGCCCAGAGGCAAGGTCACGCTCGAACCAGGATGTAGTGGCCACGAAGCACCAGGACGCCACTACATCCTGGTTACTGCGCGATCTTGCGGCGCGAGAGGCGGCGGGACGGCGGCGGAAACGGCCGCGCGCGACAGCGACCGAGGCGGGGACAGCCACGTGCGACAGCGACGGCCACGGGACGGCCGCGACGGCCACGGGACGGCCGCGCACGACGGGAGCGAAGGCGACGACGGTCCCGCGCGACAGAAGCCGCCGACGAAACCCGGGACGGCCGCCCGCGACACGGATGGGAGCGGGAGCGGGCAGCGAGGGCGGGCAGCGAGGGCGGGTGGGCCACACAGCTTTGGTACGGAGTATGTGTCGCTGACCCATGTGCCGGGGAGCACACAGCTCGTAACTTCTTGCGCCATGACGGCAGAACCCGTGGCGGTCCCCCACGTCGTACAGCTCGACCTCGCCGGTCGGACCGCCCTGGTCACCGGGGGCGGCGGCGGCATCGGGCGGGCGTGCGCCCTGCGGCTGGGCGCGGCCGGCGCCACGGTGCTCGTGGTGGATCGCGACCTGGAGGCGGCCAAGGCGGTGGCTGCGGAGGTGGGCGGCCGGGCCGAGGGTGTGGACCTGTCCGACGTCGAGGCGGTGGACCGCCTCGACGTGGACGTGGACATCGTGGTGAACAACGCCGGGCTCCAGCACGTCGCGCCGCTGCAGGACTTTCCCGTCGAGCGCTTCGAGTACATCCAGCGGGTGATGGTGGAGGCGCCGTTCCTGCTGATCCGTCGCGCGCTGCCGCACATGTACGCCCGGGGCTGGGGTCGGATCGTCAACATCTCCTCGGTGCACGGGCTGCGCGCGTCGCCGTACAAGGCGGCCTACGTCTCGGCGAAGCACGCGCTGGAGGGGCTGTCGAAGGTGGTGGCATTGGAGGGCGCCGCGCACGGGGTGACCGCAAACTGCATCAACCCGGCGTACGTGCGCACCGCGCTGGTGGAGAGCCAGATCGCCGACCAGGCGGCCAGCCACGGCATCGACGAGGCCGAGGTGATCGAGAAGATCATGCTGGCCCGGGCCGCGATCAAGCGCCTGATCGAACCGGAGGAGGTCGCCGAACTGTTGGCGTACCTCTGCTCGCCGCCGGCGGCGTTCATCACCGGCGCGTCGATCGCCCTCGACGGGGGCTGGACGGCCAACTAGTGGGGCTGAGCACAATGTCGACCATGTCATCGCCGGTGGAGTTCCTGGAGCTGCTCGCCCGTGAGGCCGCGGCGGTCGAGTTCGAGGGACCGTTGGTGGCCGCGCGGGCCGCGGGGTTGCCGCCGGAGCGGCTGGCCGAGCTGGAGCAGGCCAGGTCGGTGGCGTTGCGGGTCCGCGCGCTGCTGGAGCGTCGCCGTCGCCGGGAGTCCGAGCTGTCCGGCCTGTACGACACGGTCAGCGACCTGGCCGGGCTGCGCGACCTGGACGACGTGCTGCGGGCGATCGTGCACCGGGCCCGCAACCTGCTCGGCGCGGACGTGGCCTACATGACGCTCAACGACGACGAGCGCGGTGACACGTACATGCGGGTGACCGACGGGTCGGTGTCGGCCCGTTTCCAGCGGTTGCGGCTGCCGATGGGTGCCGGCCTGGGTGGTCTGGTGGCCCAGTCCGGCGCACCGTACGTCACCGGCAACTACGGCGAGGACGCGCGCTTCCACCACACCGGGGAGATCGACGCCGGGGTGGGCGAGGAGGGTCTGGTGGCGATCCTCGGGGTGCCGCTGCGGCTCGGTTCCACCTCGATCGGTGTGCTCTACGCGGCCAACCGTTCGGCGCGGCCGTTCGTCCGGGAGGAGGTGGCGCTGCTGGTCTCGCTGGCCGCGCACGCCGCCGTGGCGATCGACACGGCCCGGCTGCTGACCGAGACCCGCTCGGCGTTGGCCGAGTTGTCGGCGGCGAACACCACCATCCGGGCGCACAGCAGCTCGGTGGAGCGGGCCGCGGCGGCACACGACCGGATGACGGCGCTGGTGCTGCGCGGCGGCGGGGTGGAGGACGTGGCGGCGGCGGTGACCGAGGTGCTGGGTGGTGCGCTGCTGGCGTTGGACGCCGAGGGCCGCCTGCTGGCCCGGGTGGGTGAGATCGACGAGCCGGACCGGGCGGACATCGTGGAGGCGGTGGCGGCGTCGCGGACCGAGGGGCGCAGTGTGCGCCGGGGTCCACTCTGGTACGCGGCGGTGGTGGCGGGCGCGGAGAACCTGGGCGCCCTGGTGCTGCGTCCGGACGACGAGTTGGTCGACGCCGACCAGCGGATTCTGGAGCGGGCCGCGTTGGTGACCGCGCTGCTGCTGCTGTTCCGCCGGACGGTCGCGGAGGCGGAGGGGCGGGTGCGTGGCGAGCTGCTGGACGACCTGATCGCCCGTCCGCTGCGGGACACCGACGCGTTGCGCAGTCGGGCTCGCCGGCTCGGCGTGGACCTGGACGCGCCCCACGTGCTGGTGGCGGTGGGCGACGACGCGATCGCGGCGACCGGCTCGGCCCGGCAGCGGGTGCTCTCCTGGGCCACCACGTACGCCTCGGCGCGCGGCGGGCTGGCCGCGGCGCGCGACGGCCGGGTGGTGCTGATGCTGCCGGGGTTGGACGCGGGCGGCAGCGCTCGCGCGGTTGCCCGGGACCTGTCCCGGGTAACTGGCCGTCCGGTGACCGCCGGGGCGAGCGGCCCGTCGAACGGGCCGGCGGCGCTGGCCGGGACCTTCCACGAGGCGGACCGGTGTCTGACGGCGCTCGGCGCGTTGGGCCGGACCGGCCAGGGGGCAAGCACCGCCGAGCTGGGCTTCGTCGGGTTACTGCTGGGCACGGTCGGGGACCGGGGCGAGACGGACGTGGCCCAGTTCCTCCGCACCACGGTCGGACCGGTGGTCGACTACGACGCCCGGCGGGGCACGGCTCTGGTGCGGACGTTGGAGGCGTACTTCGGGGTGGGTGGCAGTCTGGCCCGCGCCGCCGAGCAGCTGCACGTGCACGTGAACACGGTGACCCAGCGGTTGGAGCGGGTCGGGCAGCTGCTCGGCGCGGACTGGCAGCGGCCCGAGCGGGCGTTGGAGGTGCAGCTCGCGCTGCGCCTGCACCGGCTGCGCGCATCGGCCGGCTGACCGACCGACGCCGGCCCACGACCGCCAGTGAGCGAGAGCCGGCAGGCCGCTGATCGACCGACGCCAGCCGGCGACCGCCGGTAGGCAGCCGCCGGCTCGCTGACCAGCGGCCTGCTCAGCGGACCTGAATGCCCTGCAGCACGGCGTCGACGACCCGCTCGGGCAGTGTCTGCTCGTCCAGGTCCGGGTTCCACTGGAGCACCCGCTGGATCAGCATCGGCCCGGTGAGCAGCGCCATGGTCACCTCGAGGTCGATGTCGCCCCGGAGCACTCCCTCGTCGATGCCGCGCCGCAGCACCTCGCGCATCAGCTGCCGGCGGGGCGAGATGATGTTCTGGTAGAGCTGGAACTGATCCGAATCGCGGTTCACGGCGGATGCGAGACAGGGCATGATCTTCGGTGCGCGCGGGTCGACGTTCTTGCCGATCGCGCCGACCAGCAGCACCAGGTCGTCGCGGACCGAGTGCCCGGCCGGCTGCGCCAGGACGCCCTTGAGGCGACGTAGCGCGTCCAGCAGCAGGGCGTCCTTGCCCGCCCAGCGGCGGTAGATGGTGGCCTTGCCGACTCCGGCGCGAGCGGCGATCGCCTCGATCGAGAGCGCCTCGATGGTGCTGCCCTCGGCGAGCAGGTCGAGGGTGGCCTCGATGATCGCCTCGTCGGCACGGATGCTCCGCGGTCGCCCGGGCGACCGCGGAGCATCAGCGGTGGACGTCATGTCCGACATTCTTCCCGCACCTACGCCGTACCGGCCAACTCGGGCTCGGCAACCGGAGCCGCCGGGGCGACGCTGGTGTCCTCCCGACCCGGCATCCAGCGCAGCACCACGATGATCCCGAGCGCGGCGATCACCGCGGAGAGCCCGGCCGCCCAGTGCATGGCGGTGACGAAGGCGTCGTTGGCCGCCGAGATCAGCGTCGGCCCCGCCGGGCCGAGCTGGCCCGCCGCCGCGTACGCGCCGGAGATCGACTCGTTGGCCGCGTCGCGGGCCTGCGTGGGCAGACCGGTCAGCGCGTCACCGATGTCGCTGCGGTAGACCGCGGAGAGGACCGAGCCGAGGACGGCCACGCCGAGCGCGCCGGCCACCTGGCGGATGGTGTTGCTGACCGCGGAGCCCACGCCGGCCTTCTCCCGGGGCAGCGCCGACATGATCGACTCCGTGGCGGGCGGCATGATGTTGGCCATTCCCGCGCCCTGGATGAGGAAGACGAGCAGCACGATCCAGATCGGGGTGGAGGCGCCGATGAAGACGAAGGCGGCGAGGGACACCACGGTCAGCGCCAGCCCGACGGTGGCGACGGCCTTACCGCCGTAGCGGCGGACCATCGCGGCGCTGCGCGGCGCGAAGATCAGCTGGGCGCCGGCGAAGGGCAGGAAGAGCAGACCGGTCTGCAACGGGCTGTAGTCGCGTACGAGTTGCAGGTAGAACGAGCCGAAGAACATCGAGCCCATCGCGGCGAAGAACACCAGGCCGACGATGGCGACCGGCGCGGCGAAGCGGGGCACCCTGAACAGCCGGACGTCCAGCGACGGGTGGTCGCTGCGCCGCTCGTGCTGGACGAACCAGGCGAGCACCGCGACGCCGATCAGGATCGAACCCCAGGCGATCGGGCGGTCGAAGCCGTGCTCACCGCCGTCGATGATGCCGTAGGAGAGGGCGACCAGGCCGACCACGGAGAGCAGCACGCCGAGCACGTCGATCCGGCCCGGTCGCGGGTCACGCGACTCGGGGACCAGCAGGCCCACCAGCACCACGCCGGCGATGACCACCGGCACGTTGATCAGGAAGACCGAACCCCACCAGAAGTGCTCCAGCAGCGCGCCGCCGAGGATCGGGCCGATGGCCACGGCGAGGCCGACGGCGCCGGCCCAGACACCGATGGCCCGGCCACGCTCGCGCGGGTCGAAGACGTTGGAGATGATCGAGAGCGTCACCGGCATGATGGCCGCGCCGCCGACCCCCATCAGGGCGCGGGCCGCGATGAGCTGGCCGGGACTCTGGGCGTACGCGGAGAGCAGCGACGCCAGGCCGAACAGCACCAGACCGATCATCAGGAAGCGCTTGCGGCCGGCGCGGTCGCCGAGCACCCCGAAGGTGAACAGCAGCCCGGCGAAGACGAGCGTGTAGGAGTTGATGGACCACTCCAGCTCGCCCTGGCTGGCACCGAGGCCGTGCACCGGGTCGGCCAGGGTGCGCAGGGCGACGTTCAGGATCGTGTTGTCGAGGACGACCACGAGGAGGCTGATCACCAGCACCCCCAGGATCGCCCACCTCCTCGGGTGGCCGGTGTTGTTGTGCAGCTCCATGCCTGGTTTTCCCCCCACGCTTGTCCCGCGCCGCAATACGATACGGGTCAGACTCGTAACGCGGGTCAGCCTACGGCGCGCATTAACGATACGGTACCGATCCGTATCGTATGTGGTGGGCATCACGCCGGGTAGCGACGGCCAGGCAGGCGGCGACGGCGGTCGGCAGCGAGTCGAGATGCGCCGCCGGCGCGGTGAGCGGCTCGATCCAACCCGGTCCCGCGCCGTACACCCGCAGGCGTGGGAAGTCCCGGGCAAAGCGCACCAGACGGTACGCGCGGCCGGTGACCGGCGTCTGCGACCAGAGCACGACCGTGTGCGGGCGGGCCCGGTACACCGCGCTGGTCAGCGCCGACCAGGGCAGCGCGGGACCCAGGTGCAGACACCCGCGCCCCTGCTCGCGCAGCGCGGCGGCGAGCGCGTGCAGACCCAGGCAGTGCGCCTCCTTCTCGGCGCCGGCCAGCAGCACCCCGCCGGTGGGCAGTGACCGGCCCGGCTCCCGGCGGTACACGTCCAACCCGACCCGGACGCCCTCGGAGAGGGCGTGTTCGACGGCGACCTCGGCGGCGGTACGTCCCCGCAGCCGGGCCAGCATCGGACGACAGACCTGCTCCCAGAGCGCCGGCACGCCCCAGTCCTCGGCCACCTCCAGCACCAGCGTGGCGACGGCGTTGCCGTCCAGGTCCTCGGCAGCCAGCGAGACCTGCTTGTACGCGATCTCCACGGTCCCCGCCGGCATCGGCTCGGTCAGCACCAGACGTACCCCCGGATAGACATTCCCTACCCGGGGGTTCGCTGAAACGGCGCGCCGTGGATGCGCCGGCGCGGGAATCACCGGCGGCGACCTTGACCGGACCTCCTAGGTTGATGATCTACTCAGCCCCGCGGAAGGTCCCCACCCATGCCTGTCGGCTTCACCACGGCGATCGTCTTCGCCGCCGCCCTGGCGGTCAGCGCCGTCCTGGCCCTCGTCACCCGCGCGCGGCCGCTGAAGCGGGTGGCCGCTCTCGCGGCCCTCGGCTTCCTGGCCCTCACCCTGCTGGTCGGGATCACCTCCAGCGCCCACTCGGTGCCCATCCGCTCGGTCGGCATCGTCACCAGCTTCGGCAAGCCCACCGGCGAGGTGACCGGTTCCGGCCTGAAGTGGGTGGCGCCCTGGCAGAAGGTCGGCGAGTGGGACGCCGGCCGGCAGAAGTACGACCACATCGGCGGCAACAACTGCGTACGGGTCCGCACCGGCACGCTCGCCGACGCCTGCGTCGAGGTCCTCATCGAGTGGCAGGTCAAGCCGGAGAACGCGCCGAAGCAGTTCATGGACTACAAGGGCGACTTCGGCAGCTTCCGCAACCAGCGGGTGGGAGTGCAGTTGGACAGCGCGGTCAACGACGCCTTCGCCGCGTACAACCCCCTCGAGAAGATCGACGCCCAGACCGGCGACCTCAACGTCGACCTGAAGCCGTTCGCGGCGAACATCAAGACCAGCGCGGAGACCCGGCTCACCACCGACGTGGACATCCTCTCGGTGACGATCACCCGGGTGAACCACGACGACAAGACCGAGGGCAACATCAAGGCGTTCCAGGACAAGCTGGCCCAGACCCGCAACCTGGAGCAGGACCGCAAGAACGCCGAGATCTCCAAGCAGATCACCGAGACCAACGCGAAGGTCGACAAGGTGACCCGTTGCCTGGAGATCGCCGAGAAGAACGGCGCCAACCCGGGTCTGTGCATCAACCCGGGCATCGTCACCGGCAAGTGACCGACGCCGAGCGGATCGGCTCGTCAGCGCGCGGCGGCCCGCTCCCAGGGGCGGGGAGCGCTGACCTTGGCCCAGCTCGCGCCGAAGGTCATCCGGCGCAGCGGTGGCACGATGTCGCAGAGGCTGAACCAGCGACGGGTCAGGCCCACGTTCAGCGGGTTGCTCATCATGCCCTGGTGGAGGGTCCGCAGGGCCAGGTCGACGGCTTGGAATCCGTACTCGCGCATCTCGGTCTCGTACTCGCCGATCGCGTCCAGCAGCGGCAGGCGGCCGGTGCCGGCCAGGGACAACTGGCGGGTGAGCAGGGCGGAGTCGCGCAGTGCGGTGTTGGCGCCGTTACCGCCGGCCGGCGGCATGCCGTGCACGGCGTCGCCGAGCACGGTGACCCGCGACGGCGCCCAGGGCACCGGGCGGTCGGACGCCTGGAACGGAAACGCGCTCACGTCCTCTGGTGGACACTCGTCGATCAGTCGGCGGAGCGCGGGGTGCCAGTCCGTGATCAGCCCGGCGACGTAGGTCTTCAACTGCGCGCCGTCGAGGCGCTCCGGACGCGAGGGGAACAGTTCATTGCGGCCGACGAACGCGCAGAGCAGATAGTCGTCCCCGACCGGCTGCTGGCGTTCGAACACGGAGGTGAACAGGAAGTACGGCGCACCGGTCAGGACGAGGTTCATGCCGTCCGCCAGCCGGGCGGGTAACCAGGCTCGGGTGTCGTCGTTCAGCGGCAACTTGAGCCCGACGCCCACCGCGCCGGTGTCGCGCTGGGTGGCGGTCGGCAGGTACTGCGCGCGCACCCGGGAGTTGATCCCGTCGGCGCCGACCAGGACGTCGCAGCTGACGGACGTTCCGTCGGCGAAGTGCGCGGTGGGCCGACCGTCGGCGGCGATCTCGTAGCGTTCGAATGTCCTGTCGTAGTGGACGGCGTCGTCGAGTCCGTCGAGGAGGACGCCGCGCAGTGTCTGTCGGTCGACCGGGTAGGCCCGTTCCGCCGGGTCGGGATCGTCGGGATGCATGAGCGCGTCCTCGACGAGGACCAGCGTGCGCAGGTCCGTGCCCAGGAAGCCGAAGCCGCCGCCGGGGCGGCCCGCGGTGTCCGTGAACGCCTGCCACTGTCGGTCGGGCAGGCAGGCACGCAGCGACCGGCTGCCCGCCGGGTTGATCGCGAGCCGGTAGCGGTCCACTCGGTCGTCGCGGCGCCGGTCACGCTCGTACACGGCGGCGTCGAGGCCGTGTTTGCGCAGACCCTGGGCGAGCGCGAGGCCGCCGATGCCACCGCCGACGATGAGGACGTCAATCATGGGTGAGTCCTTCCGGTGCGAAGAGGTCGCACAGTTGGTTGACAACCGACTCGGCCTTGTCGGGACGCAGCCGGATGCCCTTGACGGTGGCGATCACCAGCTCGACGCTGGCGGCGACGTTGAGGTTCACCGACCAGACGTGGTGCGCGATGCCTTCGGTGAAGATCGCCGCGAGGGCGTCGCGCCACCCCTGTTCGTCGCGCTCGATATCGACCTCGGTGGACGCGTCACGTCGAGCGCGAAGATCAAGCTCGTCGAGTACGACGAACAACTCGGGCCGTTGTGCGACGGCGGTGGCGATCTCGCTGAGGTGTTGCCGCAACCGGGCGGCGGGTTCCAGGTCGGTGTGCATTGTGGCCTCAAATTGGCTGGTCACGTGCTCGAGCACCGCGGCGATCAGATCGGCCTTGGTCCGGAAGTAGTGGTGCAGGGTGGAGTGGTCGATGCCTGCCGCGGCAGCGATCGGTCGCAGCCGGAACCCCTCGAAGCCGCTCTCGGCGATCGCCGAGAAGGCCGCGTGCACCAGGGCCTGCCGGCGGTCGAGCTGTTCAGTCATCCGCACCCATCCTCAACCAAGCGGTTGGTTGATAGTTCAGCATCTGTGTGGCCACCTGTCAACCACATGGTTGATGGGCATCTCGCGGCCTGAAGCGCTGGGCGCGGCCGGCGGTAACCGTCGGTCACCTCCCTGGCGGCGGATACGGTAGCGAGCGGTATACCTCAGAGTCATGAATATGACCCTGAGGTATACCGCTCGACAGCTCATCCACCTGGCGGGCAGCCGAAGCGGATGGCCAGCTCTAGGCGTAGCTGAACAGCGGGGGAAAGACGAGGACCACGATCCAGGCCCACGCCGCGTACACCGGCAGGTAGCCGGTCTGCCACCGTTCGAGCGTGGTGAACGGCGTGCGCCGGCGGATGAAGGTCAGCAGGAGCCACGCCGACCACGCCAGGTTGACCAGCAGGATCACGTTCTCGCCGAGCGCTGCCGCCCGGTTGGGCGTGCTGCCGTACTCGTCGGTGATGCGCCCGGTGATCTCCAACAGCACCAGCACGTCGATGGCCAACGCACTGACCACGAGCGCGAGTTGAAGTTTGTCGAACGCTCCGGCCGGGGCCAGCGGATCACGGGCCGAGAGTGAGTAGAGCAGCAGCCCCAGCACCACGACCAGCAGAAGGTCGAACAGGATCAGCGCCTCGCGCTCGACGTCGATGCCGTGACTGGTCCAGACCACCGCGACGAGGAAGGCGAGCAGGGCGGCCGTGAAGAGCGGCGTGAACAGTCGGGTGAGGACCGGCGCGATGTTCTCCACGACACCCTGTTTGGCCTCGACCAGCCACCCGGCCACCACGACCGCGGCCGCGGCGCCGCAGGGCAGGAGCCACTGCGAGATGAACGCCGCCGGGACGATGCCGATGGCCGCGAAGGTGTTGAACAGGAACGCGGCGAGCACCCCGCCGCCGAGGGCCATCAGCACGAAGTAGATGAACCACTCGCCGGTGAAGCGGATGAAGTCCATGCGTCGACGGGACGAGCGCCAGTCGTCGGCGACGTAGGCCAGACCGACCACGAGCCAGAGAGCGATGGGCAGGTGGACGCCGGTGACGACCACGGACTGCGAGTCGTCCGCCAGGGGGTAGGCGTTGGCCGCCGCGACGCCGAGCGCGAACAGCGCCACCAGCACCGCGAGCACCGCCGGTCGGGCCTGCCGGCGCCAGGCCAGGAACGCCGCCAGCCAGGGCAGCGCGAACAGGGTGGCGTTGCGCGCGTAGAACGAGCCGTCGTCGTCGAGGCTCAGCCCGAACAGCGCGGGCGCCTTGACGGACACCACCGCACCCGCCCCGCAGCCGAGCATGACCCACAGGTCCCGGCGGGAGCGCGTGCCGGCGACCGGACCGCCGGAGTCGCCGGCCAGCACCAACTGCTTCCACAGACGTTCCGAATGTTCCCGGGCGAACTCGCGGGAGAGATCGTCGAGGCTGCCCATCCGTTTCACCGCGACCAGGAACGCCTCGTCCGGGCTCAGGCCGGCGGCAACGAGCTCGTCGACGGAGCCCCGAAGGTGGTCTTCCAGCTCGTCCGCGTCCACCGCCTGCAGCTCCCTGCGGCGCAGCACGTACCGGCGCCACTGCGCGAACTGCTCTTCCAGCTCCTCCGGCCCACCGTGCGTCGTCATGCGAGGCCCTCCAGCGGGTACGCCGTCAGTGGCGCGCGGTCGTGCCAGATCTCCCTGAGCGCGCCCACGACGGTGTCCCACTGCCGGCGCTGCTCGGCCAGCTCGGCCAGGCCCCGGTCGGTGATGCGGTAGTACTTGCGCCTGCGCTCACCGGCGACCGCCTGCCAGCTCGACTCCAGATAGGCGAGCCGTTCGAGCCGGTGCAGCAACGGGTAGAGCAGCCCCTCGGTCCAGTCCAGCTCTCCCCCGGACAGCTCGTTGATCCGCCGGAGGATGGCGTATCCGTAGCTCTCGCCCTCGGCCAGGATGCCGAGCACCATCGGTGTCGCCGAGGCGGCGACCAGATCCTTGGCGACTTTCATGAAGCCTCCCACCCCTAACCCTAGCAGTACGATGCATCGTACTGCTAGGTATTGCTCCACTCGCAAGGGGCGGCGACCGAATCGCCGTTCCGGGCAGCTGTGGTGCCCCGAACCGGCACGGTCCGGGTTAGCCTTGGCGCATATGGCTACCTTTCGCAGCGCCTCAGTGCTCCTTTCCTCAGACGGCACCCGGACCCCCGGCACCGCCGCGCTCTTCGCCGAGCCGGCCCGGAGGGGCGGTATCGCGCCCTGGGCGGGCGACTTCCGCCCCGCCAACAGCGCCGGCAACGGCCCCAAGAACGCGATCGGCAAGACCTTCACCCTGGAGCTGCCCGACGGCAGCACCGGCAAAGTCGTGGTCCAGGGCCTCAAGAGCGGCAAGGGTGGCGTCGTGCTGGCGCTGATGGGCGAGGACGCCCCACCCTTCTGATCTGTCGCCCGGCTTTTGTCGCCCGGATGCCCAGGGTTGGCCCGTTCGGAGCCAGCCCAGGGCACCGGGCCAGGCACGCCCCTCGTCGCCGACAAACCCCTGGGGTACCAGTGGTCGGGTCGCGATAATGCCTGCCGTGCAGGAAGTCGAAGTCGTCGTCGCCCATCGCGAACGCGCGACCCTGCGCGTCGGCGACACGTTCCTGAAGATCGACGCCGACCCGGTACGCGCCGACGTCGAGGTCGAGGCGATGGCGATCGCACCGGTCCCGACTCCCGCGGTCCTCTGGCACCGGCCGCCGGTACTCGCGCTCGCCGCCCTGCCCGGAACCGCCCTCGGTCGCCTCGGCGAGCCGTCGACCGCGTCGCCGGGGGCATGGGCCGCGGCCGGCGCCGCCGCTCGTACGCTGCACGACGCGCCGCTGCCGCCCTGGCCCGGTCAGGGCCTCGATGAGCTGGCCACGCGGCTCGACGTCGAATGCGAGTGGCTCGTCAGCAACGGCGTCCTCCCCACCGACCTGGTCACCCGCAACCGCCACGTCGCCGAGGCCGCGCTCCGGCCGTGGACACCGGTGTTCACGCACGGCGACCTGCAGATCGCCCACGTGTTCGTCGACGGTGACGAGCTCACCGGCGTGCTCGACTGGTCCGAGGCGTGCCGGGGCGACGCCCTCTTCGACCTCGCCACGTTGACGCTCGGGCACGAGGAGCACCTCGACGACGTCGTGGCCGGCTACGGCGTCGACGTCGACCTCGACGTGATCCGGGCGTGGTGGTCGATGCGCAGCCTGCTGGCGATCCGCTGGCTCGCCCAGCACGGCTTCGACCCCTCGTCGCCGGGCTGCGAGGTCGACGTGCTGCGGGCGCGGATGTGACGAGCGTCCGGGACTGAGCCGCCCGATCATGGCGCGGCCCAGTCGCAGCCCCACCATTCCACCGCCGGGCGCCAGCCGGCGATGGTCAGGGCGCTCAGGTGATGCGCCGGCGGACGCGGGATCTCCAACGCGGCCGGGGTCCGGCCGTCGGTGGTCACCGTCGGCCGGCCCACCCGTCTGCGGGTGGGCCGGCTCCCCGCAGTCCGTCTCAGTTCATGGCGATGTACAGCCGTTGGCCGGCGGGTCGATAGCCGACGCGCTCGTACGCCCGCCGCGAATCCTCGCCGGAGGCCTCCAGCCACGCGACGTCCGCGCCCGTGGCGAACAACCGCCGGGTGATGTCGGCGGTGATCGCGCCCGCCACACCCCGACGACGGTAGGGCGTGCGAACGGCGATGCCGGACACCTCGCTCACCGCAGCGCTGGGCGGGGCCGCTCCGCCACCCCCGGCACAGGTGCCGCCCTCAGTGACGGCGATGACGGCCACACCACCGGCCCCCTGCTGGCGCCGGAGCCGAGCGACGTCGGCCGCAGAGGCCACCGGGTCACCGCCGAAGGCTTCGTTCTGCGCGCCGATCAGCGCGGCGCGCTGAACGTCGGTGTCCGGTTCGGACAGGTCGAGGTGGTCGAGCGCGGGTGGTGTCCGCACCGCACCCGGCACACAGAGCAGGTAGATGTGCCGGGCTTCCACGACGAAGCCGGCGGTGGCCAGGAGTGCCTCCAGACCGGGCGCGCAACTGATGACGTATTCCAGGCGGGGTCGGCGATCAGCCGCGCGGAAGGCGGCGACCAGGGAGGCGACGTCGGCCCCGGTGATGGCCGCACCGGGGCGCGGCGTCGCGTAATTGATGTGGGGACTGCTCGTTGTCGGATCCATCCCCAGCACGAACGGCCCCACCTCTACGGGCGTGGGTCGGCGGGACAGGTTGGCGACAACGGACTGTTGGATGCGCACATCCATGGTCAACGTGAACCTCACGGCATGAGAGAAGCTGCGGTGAACGGAAGATGCGTTGGACCGCTTGACCATGACCGAACAGCGCGACGCTCATCCGTCGCGGGGTCAACACTCAGGCGGCCGCTCGGCCTACCTGGATCACAGGCGTCATTCCCTCATGCGATGTGCCCACGCCGAAGAGCGTGGTCGGCCGCCAGGTTGCCGCACCTGGCGTCCACCTGTCAACCCTTGGTCACTTGCCGCATCCGTCCTGCCGCCGACACCGCACGTCCTGCTGAGGCGCGTGGGCGGAGCAGAGCGCCAACCAACCCGTTCGGCTCAATCCAGGGTGACCACCCAGCGGGCGCCCTCGCCCCGGGCCAGCCGGGCGAATGCCGTGGGCGCGTCGTCCAGCGGGACTGTGCCGCTGACCAGCACGCGCAGATCCAGCGCACCGTCGGCCAGCTTGGCAGCCAGCGCCGGCACCTCCCGCTCCGGGTCGGACGAGCCGTACACCGAGGAGCGCAGGGTGCGGGCGGAGTGGAAGATGTCGAGCGCGCCGAGGCTGACCATGTCGTCCTTGGCGCCCATGCCGACCACTGTCACCACTCCCCCGCGCCGCGTCAGCCGCCAGGCGGCGCGGATGGTGGCGGCGCGGCCGACGCACTCGAAGGCGTGGTCGACGCCCCGGCCCTCGGTGCGCGCCCGTACCTCCTTGGAGAGCCGGTCGTCGGAGAGCAGGAAGTCGGTCGCCCCGGCGGCGAGCGCCAGGTCCCGTTTGGCCTCGGCGACGTCGACCGCGAGGATCGTCGTGGCGCCGGCCTGGCGGGCGGCGGTGAGCACGGCGAGCCCGACCCCGCCGAGCCCGATCACCGCAACCGACTGGCCGGGCGCGACCCGGGCGGTGTTGTGGACCGCGCCGACACCGGTGAGCACCGCGCAGCCGAGCAACGCGGCCCGCTCCGGCGGCAGGCCAGCCGGGATCGGGATGACGGCGTTCTCGGGCACCACCACCGCCTCGGCGAGCGCGCCGAGGCCGAGGGTCAGGTGCAGCGGGAGGCCGTCGTCGGTTTCGCCGCGCGGCACGGTCGGGGCGGTGGTGTCGGCGCAGAGCCACGGCTCGCCGTTGCGGCACCACCAGCAGGCCCGACAGGCCGGTGCCCAGTTGAGCACGACCGGGGTGCCGACCCGCAGGGCGCTGCCCGGCCCGACCTCGGCGATCACGCCGGTCGCCTCGTGCCCGAGCGCCAGCGGGAACCTCGCGGCGATGGTGCCGTTCACCATGGACAGGTCGGAGTGGCAGACGCCGGCGGCTCGGATCGTCACCCGCACCTCGCCGGGACCGGGCGCGGGCAGGCGGATCCGCTCGACGCGCAGCTCGGCGCCGGCCCCGCGTGCGACGAGCGCGCGGACGGTGACTGACTCGCCACCGCCCGGGGCGGCCGGGGACGGCTCGGGGGCGCTCATCGCTGGATCGCCTTCAGCTCGCAGAACTCGGCGAGCCCGTGCACGCCCAACTCCCGGCCCAGGCCGGACTGCTTGTAACCGCCGAACGGGGCGAGCGGATTGAACGGGGCGCCGTTGATGTCGACCGCGCCGGTCCGCAGCCGCCGGGCCACCGCGAGCGCCGCCTCGGTGTCGGCGGACCAGACCGCGCCGGCCAGCCCGTACCGCGAGTTGTTGGCGATGGCGACCGCCTCGTCGGTGTCGTCGAACGGGAGGACGGCGAGGACCGGGCCGAAGACCTCCTCCTGGGCGAGCGCGCTGTCCGGGTGCACGTCGGCGAAGACGGTCGGGGCGACGAAGTGCCCCTGGGCCGGCACCGGCACGTCCGGGCCGCCGGCGACCAGCCGGGCGCCGTCGGCGAGCGCCCGGTCGACGTGGCCACGGACCCGCTCGACCTGGGCGGCGGAGACCAGCGGGCCGAGCCGCGTGGCCGGATCGAACGGATCGCCGAGCCGGTAGCCGGCCACCGCCGCGGCGACCAGGTCGAGTGCTTCGGCGTACCGGTCGCGGTGCACCAGCATCCGGGTCCACGCGGTGCAGGTCTGCCCGGAGTTGAGCAGGGCGTTGCCGACGCCCACCTTGACCGCGCTGGCCAGGTCGGCGTCGCGGAGGATCACGTTCGCGGACTTGCCGCCCAGCTCCAGCGCGACCCGGGCGATCCGGTCGGCGGCGACCCGCATGATCCGCGCGCCGGTGGCGGTGGAGCCGGTGAACGAGACCAGATCGACGTCGGGGTGCCCGGCCAGGGCCTCGCCGACCACCGGTCCGGTGCCGGGGACCAGGTTGAGCACCCCCGGCGGCAAGCCGGCCTCGGTGACGGCGTCGAACAGCAGGTACGCGGTCAACGGGGTCAACTCACTGGGCTTGAGGACCACCGTGCAGCCGGCGGCCAGCGCGGGCGCCAGCTTGGCCAGCACCTGGTGCAGCGGATAGTTCCACGGGGTGATCGCGCCGACCACGCCGATCGGCTCGCGGACGACGAGGGAGTTGCCGATGCTCTCCTCGACGGGTGGTCGGGCGGCGAGCGCGACGTGGTCGCGCAGCACGGTCAACGGCAGCCCGACCTGCACGCGGGTGGCGAACCTGAGCGGCGAGCCCAACTCCACGGCGATGGTGCGGGTGAGGTCGTCGGCGCGGGCGGCGAGCGCATTGTGCAGCCGGTCGAGGTGGGCGGCACGCTCGCCGGGAGCGGTGGCCGCCCAGCGGGGGAAGGCGGCGCGGGCCGCGGCGACGGCGCGATCGATGTCGGCCGGGGTGCCGGCCGGCACCTGCCCGATCGGCTCGCCGGTGCTCGGATTCTCCACCTCGAGCAGGTCGGTGGTGGCGGGAGAGGTCCACTCGCCGCCGATGTGCAGGTGACGTCGGAGGCGCAGGGTGTCGGGCAGCTGCGACGGCGGAGCGGCGAGGTCCATGGCGTCCCTTCGGGGGGTGGTCGACGGGCGATGGCGACGGGGTCGCGACCGGCGATGGCGACGGAGTCGCGACGGGGCGATGAAACTAGCGCTGGGAGTTTGGACGCTACCCCTTGGGCCGCCCGGACTCCACCGTGCCGACGCTGCGGGCGTACTCGGCGGCCAGACCGTGCAGCAGCGCGTCCAGGCCGAGGGCGAAGGCGCCCTCGTCCACGCTCTGCTGGTGCTCGGCGAGCCGGTGCGCCTGCCGCAGGTGCGGGTAGTGCGCGGCGTACAACTCGGGGTCCTCGACGAAGCCGCGGGCGAACGAGCCGAGCGCCGACCCGGCCACGAAGTAGCGCAGCGCGGCGCCGATGTGGGTGGCGCGGGCGGGCGGCCAGCCGGCGCGTACCAGTCCGCCGTAGACGGCGTCGGCCATGGCGAGGGCGGCTGGTCGGCGGCCCGGCCCCTGCGCCAGGTACGGCACGATGTTCGGGTGCGCGGTGAGCGCCCGCCGGTACGACCAGGCCCAGTCGCGCAGCGCGGCGGCCCAGTCCCGGCTGGCGAAGCCGCTGGTGTCGACGGCGCCGGTGACCGTGTCGGCGACGGCGTCGAGGATCTCGTCCTTGGTGGCGAAGTGGTTGTAGAGCGAGGGGCCGCGAACGCCCAACTCGGCGGCGAGCCGGCGGGTGGAGAAGGCGGGCAGGCCCTCGGCGTCGATGAGCGCGGTGGCTGTCTCGACGATCAGCTGCCGGGTGAGCCGGGGCTGGCGGGGTCGGGGCACTGCGCTCCTCGCGGGTCTCGGCGGTGGGGGTCTGGACGCGGCAAAACTTGCACCGCTAGTTTAATGGTGACCGGCAGCTCCGACGCCAGGAGGACCACCGTGGACTTTTCGCTGACCGACGAGGAGCGGGCGGTGCGGGACACCGTCCGGTCGTTCATAAGCCGCGAGGTGATGCCCCTGGAAGCCGAGGTGCTCCGCCGGGAGCGGGCGCACCAGCCGGGCCTGGACCACTCCGAGGTGCGCGAACTGCAGCTCAAGGCCCGCAAGTTCGGCTTCTGGGGCCTGGCCACCCCCGAGGAGTACGGCGGCATGAACCTGCCGGCCGTACTCCAGTCGTTGATCTGGACGGAGCTGGGCCGCACGTTCGTGCCGTTCCGCTTCGGCGGCGAGGCCGACAACATCCTGTTCCACGCCAGCGAGGAGCAGAAGCGGGAGTTCCTCATCCCGACCATCGAGGGCGAGCGACGCTCCTGCTTCGCGATCACCGAGCCGGGTGCGGGCTCGGACGCCGCGAACATCCGGCTCTCGGCGCGCCGCGACGGCGACGACTGGGTCCTGGACGGCGAGAAGACCTTCATCACCGGCGGGCACGACGCGGACTTCGCCATCGTGGTCGCGGTGACCGACCGGGACAAGGGCGCCCGCAACGGTGGGGCCACCGCCTTCCTGGTCGACCGGACGATGGGTTGGCGCTCGGAGTTCATCCAGACCATGGGCGAGGGCGGCCCCGCGTCGCTCATCTTCGACGGCGTCCGCGTGCCGCACCGCAACATCCTCGGCGAGATCGGGCAGGGTTTCACGCTGGGCATGGAGTGGATCGGCAAGGGCCGCTACACCATCCCGTCGCACGCCATCGGCATCGCCGAGCGGGTGCTGCAGATGGCGATCGACTACGCCAACACCCGGGAGACGTTCGGCGCGAAGATCGGCACCAACCAGGCCATCCAGTGGATGATCGCCGACTCGGAGACCGAACTGGAGGCGGCCCGGTGGCTGGTGCTGCGTTCGGCGTGGACCGTCGATCAGGGCCTGGATCCCCGGCACGCGTCGTCGATGGGCAAGCTCTACGGCGCCGGCATGGTCAACCGGGTGGTCGACCGGGTGCTCCAGATCCACGGCGGCATGGGCTACACCCGGGAGCTGCCCATCGAGCGGTGGTACCGGCAGGTCCGGCTCTACCGGATCTTCGAGGGCACCGACGAGATGCAGCGGCTGATCATCTCCCGGGACCTGCTGCGCGGCTACACCAAGATCGGTGGTCACCTCGCCTGAGCGGAGTCACCCCGTCAACGCCTCCAACGCCGCGTCCACGTCGGCCTCCGTGGAGTAGATGTGGAAGGAGGCGCGGACCCGACCGGCGCGGACCGCCGCCCGGATGCCGGCCGCCGCCAGGCGCTGCTCCGCGTCCGGCACGTCGACGCTGACGATGGCGCTCTCCCCCGGCTGCCGGCCCAGCCCGGTCAGGAACCGGTTGGCCAGCGCCACGTCGTGCGCCTGGATCGCCGGCACGCCGATCTCGGCGACCACCTCCAGCGCCGGCGCCGCGCCGACCCAGCTGAACCAGGCCGGGGAGATGTCGAACCGGCGGGCGTCGTCGGCCAGCCGCAGCGGGGGGCCGTAGTAGGAGGCGTGCGGGTCGCGGCCCGCGTACCACCCGGCGGCGTCGGGGCGCAACCGGTCGCGCAGCGCCGGGGCCAGGTAGGCGTACGCGGTGCCGCGTGGGTTCATCAGCCACTTGTAGCCACCGACGGCCACCACGTCGGCCCGGCTCCCGTCGAACGGCAGCCAGCCGCACGCCTGGGTCGCGTCCACCACCACCAACGCGCCGTGCGCGCGGGCCGCGTTCACGATCTCGTCGTACGCCGCCACCGCCCCGTCGGCCGACTGCACCAGGCTGAACGCGACCACGTCGGTGTCGGTGTCGATCGCGTCGACGAGGGCAGCCGACGGCACCGTACGGACCTTGACCCCGCGCTCCTCCTGCACCAGCCACGGAAACAGGTTGGAGGTGAACTCGACCTCGGGGACCACCACCGTCGCCCCGGCCGGCAGGGCCGCCGCGACCGGCGCGAGGATCTGCGACACGGCCGCGCCGACCGCGACGTCACCTGCCGGCACCCCGATCAGGGCGGCGAACGCGGTACGCGACCGGTGTACCGCCTCGCCCCAGCCCTCCCACGACGTGCGGCCGACCCGCCACGCGCCCAGGGCGTCCTGTAGTGCCGTCCACGCCGGCTCGGGCGGCAACCCGTAGGAGGCGGTGTTCAACCAGCCGGGCTCCGGCTGCCACAGCTTCTGCGCCTGCTCGATCTCCATTTCGTCGACGCTAGGCGAGGCGGCGTCGAACGGGCACGACCAATCGGCAACCGGCGGCCTGTCAGATCCGGACGAAGTCCTGGCCGAGCACCGCCCGCAACCTGGTCAGTGCGCGGGCGTTCTGCGTCTTGACCACCGACACGGAGACGCCGAGCGTGCTGGCGACGGCCTCGACGCTCTGGTCCTCCCAGTGCCGGAGCACGACGATGGCCTGGTCCCGAAGGGGCAGGGTGGCAAGCGCCCGAAGCAGGGTGACGTGCAACTCCGCGGTGTCGTCGACCCGTCGGGGCGCCGCCTCGGGCAACTCGGCCAGCACGACCTCGTCCGCGCTGCGCCGCTTTGCCTGGTCGAACACGACGTTCATGAGGACACGGCGGCTGTACGCGTCGAGGTTCGTGGTGTGCCGGATCCGGCCCCAGTTCACGTACATCTTCGCGAAGGTGGTCTGGGTCAGGTCCTGCGCCAGGTGCCAGTCGCGGCACATCAGGTACGCGGTCCGGCGCAGTCTTGGCGCGGTGGTCTCGACGAAGGCGGTGAACTCCGCCTGCCGTGCGGTCTGCTCGCGCCGTCGGGCCGCGCCCCAGCGGACACCCGCCATCAGTCGACCGCCGACGCGTTCGTGCCGGCCGGGCAGTCGATGCCGATGATCTCGTCGACGCCGGGCATGCGTTTGAGCGGGCCCTTCAACGTCGCGAACTGCTCCCGCGCGACAAGCCTGATCCGGTACGACTCCGGAAATTGACTGGCGCGCACGCTGGCGACGAGGTCGGGCGCGTCCGCGTACATCCTCCTGAACTTCGCCAGCGCCTCCTCGCGACTTTCGAACGCCACGGTCCGGATCGCCGGGTTCGCATTGAGCGCACGGTTGACCTCGTCGCGCTGCTGGTCGGTGACGTTATCGGCGAGGAAGACCACAGCGTCGGTCACGGTCGTCCGGGCGGGAAACTCGCACACCTTGTTCACCAGCATTCCGAACGCCGCCGGCACGGTCGTCGGTGCCGGGGCCGACCGTTGCGGCGGTGCCGCCACGTTCACCACCCCGACCGCCGCGATGGCGGCCACGGCTGCCGCGCCCGCCGTCACCAGGCGCTGCCGACGTCGGCGCAGGCTGGTGCCGGCCGCCATCGCCGCGCCGGCCAGGTCGGTCGACGGCAGTGCGGGCTCGTCGACGATCGCCCGGTCGAAGAGCATTCGCAGGTTCTGATCCATGATTCACTCCCGTGCTCCGGTGGACTCCCACACTCCATGACTGGTTGGGACACCGGATCGGTCACATCGGGGCCGAATCGCCCGCCGCGCTCGCGGCGCGACGAATCACCGCGATGTGGCGGGCACGCCGCTGAGCGCTACACGGTGGTGCGTCTCCATTGTTGGCTGGTGCCGGTGCCGCAGGTCCACTGCACGGTCTGGGCGCCGTCCGCGGTGGCGGCGTTCAGCACGTCCAGGCACTTCCCGCTGTGGCGGGCGACGAGCCGGACGTAGCCGGTGCCGAGGTCCTCGACGCGCCACTGCTGGTTGGTGCCGCCGTTGCACGCCCACTGGATGACCCGGACGCCGTCGGCGGTGGCACTCGCGCCGCCGTACACGTCGAGGCACTTGCCGCTGCTGACGCTTGTCACCGTGGAGTAGCCGCCACCGGTGTCCTGGAACCGCCACCGCTGGTTGGCCTGCCCGTTCGCGCCCCACTGCACGACGTTCGCGCCGTCCGAGGTGGACGCGTTGGAGACGTCGAGGAGCTTGCCGCTGTGCCGCGCGGCCGCGGTGTAGGTGGTCGGCGTGGGGGTGGTGGTCAGCGGCGCCAGCCGGTACAGGCCACTGCCGTGGGCGGGGATGGACCGGGTGAGCGTGCCGGTGGCGGTGCCGAGGCCGGCGCCGGACCACAGGTCGGTGACGGTGGCCGAGCCGATGCCCAGGTCGGCCAGGTTCAGCGAGACGTTGGCGGTCGCGCTCTCGCGGTTGAACAGCGCCACGTAGCGGTGGTCGCTGCCCGGCACGTCGGCGGTCCACACCTGCCGGGTGCCGCCGACGAGCTGCCGGTTGTTGGCGCTGTTCTGGTCGACGGCGAGCACCGCCGCGTTCGTCATCAACGCCAGCTCGGCGGCGCGGTTCTCGACCAGGTTGCCGCCCCACATCAGCGGCGCCCGGTTGATCGCCCACAGGGTCATCAGCGTGCGCTGCTCGTCTGCGGTGAGCGCGGAGTAGCGGGGTGCGCCGACCGGGCCGTACTTCGACAGCCGCCCGATCGGGATCATGTCCGGATCAGGCCAGGCACCAGTCGTGCGGTACGGCGTCCAGTTGCGCAGCTGGTCGAAGAGCGCGTCGAGCGACGACCAGTTGTCCCACAGGTCGTTGACGATGCGCCACATGTGCGCGTTGTCCCGCACGTGCCCGCCGCTGGCCAGCGGTGTCGCGCCGGGCGAGAGGCTCAGCACCATGGGCCGACCGCTGCGCTGGATCGCCGTCCGGTAACCCTCGACCTCGGACTGCCGGTACGTCGGGGCCGCGATGTCGTCCACCTTCACGTAGTCGACACCCCAGCCGGCCAGGAGCTGGAACACCGAGTCCAGGTACGCCTGCGCGCAGGCGTTGGACATGTTCAGGCCCCACATCAGGTTGAGCCAGGCCGCGGTGGTGGTGTTGTTGATCTGGTTGGCTCGGCAGTTGGTGCCCAGGATGGGCACGTTGTCGGCCACCGCCTGCCGGGGGATGCCGCGCATCAGGTGGACGCCGAACTTCAACCCCTGCGCGTGCACGTAGTCGGCGAGGGGCTTGAACCCGTTGTCGCCCGCCGCCGAGGGGAACCGCGTGGTGTCCGGCAGCAGCCGCCCGTTGGCGTCCATCCGTAGCCGGGGGTTGAGGCTGGCGTCCTGGTTGGGGCTGTTGTTGTGCTGACCCGGGTAGTACCAGGCCCAGTCGATGACGACGTACTGCCAGCCGTGCTGACGCAGGTTGTCACGCATGTAGTCGGCATTCGCCCGGACGTCGGACTCGGTGACGCGCCAGTTGAACGAGTCGTAGCTGTTCCAGCCCATCGGCGGGGTGTCCGCCGTGCCGTTGTCCCAGGCCGCGGCCGGCTTCGCGGAGATGACGCTGAGGCCGACGGCGAGCAGCACGACCAGAGCCGTGAGCCCGGCCATCCGACGTGCGGTGGAACGCGCGAGGACGAGCGTCATCGGACCTCCCGGAAGACAGTGGTGGTTGTCGATGTTAACGCTCACACATCGCCTGTCAAGTGCAGCGGCGCTCGGGTGACCTCGGCACGCACCCGTCGCACGCGAGGCCGGACTTCGATCGATAAGTGACCGCCCGAAGGCGTCACGTTGGTGACAACAGGCAGGACAAATAGGAGGATCTCCTGCGCCGCATGGGATGCTGCATCGATCGAACGGCTCAGCGCCGCCAAACAAAGCGGCGCCCGGGTGCAACCGGACGCCGCTATCGACTCGACCGCACGCAACGGAAGGAGCCGCCTTGACTCTAACCCCTCAGGGACCAGACATCGAAGGGCAGAGGATCACGGAGGACGACGGCAGCCGGACACGGCGCCATGGCATCGTCCTGGCGTACATCCGCACCCTTGGCCCGGTAGTCACTGCCTTCGTGGCAGCCATCGCGACGTTGGTCGGCGCGTTGGTCCGCTAGACGAGCACGGCAGCCAGTCGCCCGGCGCGTTGGCTGCCCGCCATGTCGATGCGCTGTCGAGCGGTATGACTCAAGGTCATAAATATGACTCTGGGTCATACCGCTCATCACCGCATCCGCCCCCACGGAGGTGACGGACAGTCACCGCCGGCCGCCGGCCCGCCGATCGGAGCCAGGTATGCCGATGGTACGTATGGGTCGTGACCTATTTCGCGGACCTGACGCCATACACGTACCTGGAGCGGCATGAGGACGAGCCAGGGTTGACCGACGAGCCGTGGCCGGACCTGCCGCTGCTCAACGTCGGTTGGCTGGACGCCGTGCATCCGTTCCCGACCGGCGCTCCCCCGGACGGCTTGATGCCGGCTCTGACCGACTTGGCCAAGACGCGGGTCCGCCAGACGCGCGGATACCACTTCTGCGAGATCTGCATCCGGGACATCGGCGGGGACGCCAGAGAAGCCATTCGGCTGGGCATGATCGCCCGCGAGAGCGCCGAGTTCCAGGTCCAGGGCAACGGCGTCGTGTACGCCGCACCTCAGCTCCTGCTCCACTACGTCTCCGCCCACGAGTACCTGCCACCAGCCGAGCTCTGTGCGGCGGCCCTGGGGGCAATGAGCTGACGCGGGTCGGCACGCGTCACCCGAGACGTTGGATGCGGACCTTCGGCTCCTCGTCGCGCAGGTGGCCCCGCTCGTATCGGTTGATGTGATCGCGGAACCAGTCGAGCGTGAAGCGGTGTGCGGCGATGCCGTAGTCGAGCGTTGCGCGCTGATGGGTGGCGAGGTCGCGGTGCTCCTCGGGGACCTCCAGGTCTCCGAGGTGCGTGGCGAGGGCCGAGAGCCGGGCGAGGTCGTTCTCCATGCGGCCCGTGACCCTGCGCAGCGCCGGTACGCGTTCGTCCGGCTCCAGCAGACCGAGGAAGTAGAGCCGGGACAGCGCTGCGGTTTCCAGATCGGACCCGGTCAGCTCTCCGGTCATCCACGCGTGGAACTCCTGCCGGCCAGCGTCGGTGACGCGGTACACCTTCCGTCCCCGCCCGCCGGCTTCGGTGCTGGCCACCTCGATGAGCCCTCGGGTGAGCAGGGTGTCCAGCGCCCGTTTGATGCTTCCGGAACTGGCGCTGTAGAAGAGCGCGACGCCGGCCTCGAATCCCTTGATGAGGTCGTAGAAGGTCTGCGGAGTGATCAGGAGCAGACCAAGGATCACGTGGGCCATTGGCCGAGTCTAGGCCGTTGCCTCTCAGAGACATGTCTAGTAGACATGTGGTGGTGAGATCGCCACTGACCACGATCACCGCTCACGACAATCACGTTCCCGCAGGTGTCGACGCGCGACTGAGGGGCTTGCTGGAAGATCTCGTCGCGCACCGCGGCGTGCACCACGCCAACCTCGCCGTCGTCAGCGGTGACGGGACGCTGCGCTGGTCGGCTGCCTGCGGGCCGGTCGACACCCACGATCAACCGGTGCGTCCCGACACCCCGTTCTTCATCGCCAGCGTCACCAAGCGGTTCATCATCGCGCTGGTGTTACAGGCGCACGAACGCGGTGACCTCGACCTGTCCGCGCCGATCACCAGCTACCTGCCGGCGGAGACGACCACCGGCCTGCATGTCCTCGGAGGAATCGACCGGACGTCGGCGATCACGGTGCGCCACCTCGCGAGTCACACGTCCGGCCTGCCCGACCACTTCGAGAAGCGTCGGGAAGGCCCCAGCCTGAATGAGCGCCTGGCTACCGGGCAGGATCTGGCCTGGACCTTCGAGGACACCGTGCGCACCACGCGCGAGCAGCAGCGCCCGCACTTCACGCCGCAGAACCTCACTGCCGTACGGCAGAAGGCCCGCTACTCCGACACCGGCTTCCAGCTGTTGATCCGCATCATGGAGACGGTGACCGGTCGGTCGTTCGCCGACCTGCTGACCGAACGGATCCTCGGCCCGCTCGACCTGACGCACACCTGGCTCCCCGGGGACCCTCCGCCACCTGCGGCGTCCGCACCGCCCTCGCCGCTCTACGCGAAGCAGCGCCGCGTGGAGGTGCCCTCGATGATCGACTCCTGCAACGACCTGTTCAGCACCACGGCCGATCTCCTCACCTTTCAGCGGGCGCTCCTTGGTGGCGCCCTCTTCCGTGACACCCGCTCAGGGGCGATGCTCACTGAGCGGCGCAACCGGCTGCGCAACATCCCCGTCCTCAGGTACGGGCTGGGCACCATGTTCTTCACGGTCGGCCGGCTCCTGTCGTCGGGGCGCCGCCCGGTCACGCTCGTCGGCCATTCAGGAGTCACCGGGACGTGGCTCTTCCACTGTCCACAGCTCGACCTGCACCTGGTGGGCACCGTCGACCAGACCAGGGGCCAGGCCATCCCCTTCCGGGTAATGGCCCGGTGTCTGGGCGTCCTACGAACATGAGGCGACGACGACGCGCCGAAACCTGAGCCGGAGTTAAGGTGATCTTCTCATCCCGCTCGGCGGCGCTGCCGTCACCGACATCGACAGAAATCGAGGTAACCAGTGCTCACCGTAGGCTCGGCGGACACGACCTCGGTGCCCGCGAGTGAGCGATTCGGTTACTGGCACGACCTGGTGGCGCGTGAATCGGTCCCGATGCGGATCCACAGTGCCCACGCGGCAAACTTCCAGGCCCGGGCCGAGGTCATCAGTCTGGGTGAGATCGTGCTGTCGTCGTGGCGGTACCCGTCCCTGGACATGCAGCGGACCAATACGTTCATCCGCCGCAGCGACCCGGAGATGTACGAGTTCGCGCTGCCGTTGTCCGGGCACGGCGGGGTGGAACAGGAGCGGCGGACGAACCTCTTCACGCCGGGGCAGTTCACCGTCGTCGACACGTCGCGACCGCATCAGTCGTCGCACCAGGGGCGGTCGCGGCACGAGGGCCTGCTGACCACCCTGACGATCCTCGTGCCGCATGGTCTCGTACCGCTGCATCCCAACAAGATCGCGCAGCTCCTCGCCACGAACATCTCTGCCGCCGAGGGGATGGGCGCGCTGCTCAGCAACTTCGTACGGCAGGTGTTGACCCACCCTGAGCAGTACCAGGAGAGCGACGTTCCGCTCCTGGGCACCGTCGCCCGGGACCTCATCTCCGCGACGCTGGCCCAGCGCCTGGACCTCACCGAAGCCCTGCCGACCGAGGTACGCGGGCACAGCCTGCGCGTGCGCGTCAAGGCGTTCATCGACGAGCACCTCGGCGACCCGGGCCTCTCCCCAGGCACGGTGGCGGCCGCGCATCACGTCTCACTCCGCAGCCTGCACCGGGCGTTCGAGGCCGAGGACCAGACAGTCGCCGACATCATCCGGACGAGGCGCCTGGACCGGTGCGCGCGCGACCTGCGCGATCCCCTGCAACGCGGGCGGCCCATCCACGCCGTCGCCGCCCGCTGGGGCTTTCCCTCCCAGGCCCACTTCAGCAGGGTGTTCACCGCCGCCTTCGGCATGTCTCCCCGAGCGTTCCGCAACGCCCCCTCAGCGCCCGATCGGCGTCGCTGACGAAACCCGTGAGTCGGTTCGGGTGCGGAGGCTGCGCGCGAGGACGGGAATCGTCACCGCCGCACCTCGGCCGGCGCCGCGCGGTGGTGATCGACACGAGGTCAGCGATACCGGGGTGTCCGACGCGTTCGGATACCCCGGTATCGCCGATCCCGTGTCGATCATCGCCGTGGACCAACAGGCGGGACGGTCAGGCGGGGACGCCGGCCGGCGTGGTTGCTTCGTCGGGGCGTGCCGCCGAGTCGTCGTCGTGGTCGTGGTCGTCGTCGTGCTCGTCGAGCATCGTGGCCTCGTCGAACGGGTCGTCGCCGCGCAGCACTCCGGCCGCCCGGTCCCGGTCGAACTCGCCGGTCCAGGTGCCCACCAGCACGGTCGCCACCGCGTTGCCGGCGAAGTTGGTCAGCGCGCGGGCCTCCGACATGAACCGGTCGATGCCGACGATCAGGCCGACCCCGTCCACCAGGTCGGGGCGGTGCGACTGGAGCCCACCGGCCAGGGTCGCGATGCCGGCGCCGGTGACGCCCGCGGCGCCCTTCGAAGCGATGATCATGAACAGCAGCAGCGAGATCTGCTCGCCGATGGAGAGCGGGTTGCCCAGCGCGTCGGCGATGAACAGCGACGCCATGGTCAGGTAGATCGCCGTGCCGTCCAGGTTGAAGGAGTACCCGGTCGGCACCGTGATGCCCACGACCGGCTTGCTCACGCCGAAGTGCTCCATCTTCGCGATGAGCCGCGGCAGCGCCGACTCCGACGAGGAGGTCGACAGGATCAGCAGGAACTCCCGGCCCAGGTACCGCAGCAGCGAGAAGATCGAGATCCGGGCCACGAACCAGAGCAGCGCACCCAGGATGACCAGCACGAAGATCAGACAGGTGGCGTAGAAGCCGAGCATGATCTGCGCGAGGCTCTTGAGAGCGTCCACGCCTGTCGCGCCGACGACGGCGGCCATGGCACCGAACGCGCCGACCGGCGCCAGCCACATGATCATGGCGAGGACCTTGAAGACGACCCGCTGGATGACGGCGATCGCGCCGAGCACGGGCTCACCGCGCCGGCCCATCGCCTGCACGGCGAAGCCGACGAGCAGCGCCACCAGCAGCGTCTGGAGCACCTCTCCCTCGGTGAGCGCGGAGAACAGCGTGGTCGGGATGATCCCGAGCAGGAATTCCGTCGTACCGCCGGCCTCGTCTCCGGCGGCCGCCTTGCCCGCGCCCGCGAGGTCCGGGCCGAGGTCCAGGCCGGAGCCGGGGTGGATGAGGTTGCCGACGACCAGGCCGATGGCGAGCGCGACCGTCGACATGGTCAGGAAGTAGCCCAGCGCCAGGCCGCCGACCTTGCCGACCTTCGCGGCCTGCCGGACGGAACCGACGCCGAGCACGATCGTGCAGAAGATGACCGGGCTGATCATCATCTTGATCAGGTTGACGAAACCGGTGCCGACCGGCTTGAGTTCCTTGCCGAAATCGGGGGCGACCAGGCCGACCACGATGCCGGCGAGCACGGCCACGATGACGGCGAGGTACAGGTAACGGGTACGGTCCCGGCGGACCGCCGGTGCCGGTGTGGTGGCGGATGTGGTGGTGTCCATGTCGACAATGTGAACCGGGTCTCACCCGTTGACAGCCTTGCGGTCATTCTGTTCACCGCGAACGCGACAGCGGCAGCGGCGCGACGAGGGAGGGGGTGAAGGTGGCTCGACGGCAGTGGAGCATCGCGGGGCAACTCTTCGCCCTCCAGGCGATGGTGGTGACGCTGCTCGTGCTGGCCGGCGCGACGGGCGCGGCCTGGCTGGCCCGCGTCGACTCCCGCCAGGCCGCGCAGGAGAAGGTGCTCGCGGTGGCGCAGACCGTGGCCGGCTCCCCCGACGTCCGCGCGGCCCTCACGACCGCCGACCCGGCCAGCATCCTTCAGCCGTACGCCGAATCGACCTGGCGGGCCACGGGCACCGACTTCGTGGTCGTGATGGCCCCCGACCGCACCCGTTTCTCGCACCCGACCCGGGACCGGATCGGCGAGCCGTTCGTCGGCGACATCGGGCCCGCCCTGGCGGGCCAACCGTTCACCACCACCAACGTCGGAACGCTCGGCGAGTCGGTGCGCGCGGTGGTGCCGGTGTACGACGACCAGAAGCGCATCGTCGGCCTGGTGTCGGTGGGCATCACCACCCGGGCCATCAACCGCAAGCTGCTGCGCCAACTTCCCGTGCTGCTGGGCGTCGCGACGCCGGCGCTCGCCCTCGCCGCGACCGGTTCGTGGCTGCTCAGCCGCCGACTGCGCCGGCAGACCCACGGCCTGGGACCGGCGCAGATGACCCGGATGTACGAGTACTACGACGCGGTCCTGCACTCGGTGCGCGAAGGTCTCGTGGTGCTGACCACCGATCGACGGGTGGCGCTGGTCAACGACGAGGGCCGGCGTCTGCTGGGCCTCGACGCCGACGAGCCGGTCACCGACCGGCCGGTGGCCGGGATCGACCTGCCGCCCGCGGTGGCCGAGCTGCTCGGCTCCGGCCGCGACGCCCTCGACGAGCCCATGCTGGCCGGTGACCGGGTGCTGGTGGCCAACCAGCGGACCGCCCGCTTCGAGGGGGCGCCGCTCGGCACCGTGCTGACCCTGCGCGACCAGACCGAGCTACGCACACTGGCCAGCGAGTTGGACTCGGTCCGCGCGCTGACCGAGGCGTTGCAGGCACAGACCCACGAGTCGGCCAACCGGCTGCACACGGTCCTGACGCTGGTGGAGCTGGGCCGGGCCGACGAGGCGGTCCGGCTCGGCACCCGGGATCTGGCCCTGGCGCAACAGCTGACCGACCGGGTGGTCGACGCGGTCACCGAGCCGGCCCTGGCCGCGCTGCTGCTCGGCAAGTCGGCACAGGCCGGCGAGCGCGGCGTGGACCTGGTCATCGAGCCGGACTGCCGCCTCGACGACAGCCCGCTGCCCACCAACGACCTGCTCACCGTCGTCGGCAACCTGATCGACAACGCCCTGGAGGCGGTCGCCGGCACGCCCCCGCCGCGCACGGTACGGGTCTTCGTCGGCGCCGTCGACGACGACCTGGTGGTCCGGGTCGCCGACAGCGGACCCGGGCTGGCCGCGGACCGGGTGGCGGACGCCTTCCGGCGCGGCTGGTCCACGAAGAGCACCGGACGGGGTCTCGGTCTGGCGCTGATCGGGCAGGTGGTCCGCCGCCACGGTGGCCGCTACGAGGTGACCCGCTCGGACGACGGCGGCAGCCTGTTCACGGTCCACCTGCCGGTCGGCGGTGCCCCGCGATGACCGACATCCGGGTGCTGGTCGTCGAGGACGAGCCGCTGCTGGCCGAGGCGCACACCGCGTACACCGAACGGGTTCCCGGTTTCGTGGTGGTCGGGGTGGCGCACACCGCGCGGGCGGCGATGGCGGCGCTGCGCGCGGGCGGCGGCGGCGACGTGGACCTCGTACTCCTGGATTTTCGGCTGCCCGACCTGCACGGCCTGGACGTCTGCCGGGCGCTACGGGCCGGCGGCAGCAACGTCGACGTGCTCGCGGTGACCTCCGCCCGGGACCTGGCGGTGGTACGCACCGCGGTGTCCCTCGGGGTGACCCACTACCTGCTCAAACCGTTCACGTTCGCGGCGTTCCGCGACAAGCTGGAACGCTACGCCGACTATCGCGCCCAGGCGCTCGCCGACGGCGAGGTCGTCGCCCAGCACGAGGTGGACCAGATGTTCGCCACCCTGCGCGGCACCGCCGGACACAGCCTGCCCAAGGGCCTCGACGCGCAGACCCTCAATCGGGTACGCGCGGCGCTCACCGACGGGACCGGCCCACAGGCGGGACTGTCCGCGACCGAGGTGAGCGCGGCGACCGGCATCTCCCGGGTGACCGCCCGCCGCTACCTCGAATACCTGGTGACCGTCGACCGCGTGGTTCGCAGCCCCCGCTACGGCACCCCCGGCCGCCCCGAGGTCGAGTACCGCCCCCGCTGACCGTCTCGCGGCTCGGCAGCGGGAATGTTCGTCTTTCGAGCGGTATACCTCTGAGTCATAGTTATGACTCAGAGGTATACCGATGTGAGGCGCAGGGGGTTGGTCGTGACGTCTAGCAACGGCGGGCGGATGCCCGGATGGCCAACGACTCGGCATGTGTCCGCCGCAGATTTGGCCCGCAGCCAAGGCATTGGACCGATCGCCTCCGCAGACGACCTTGCTCGGCCGGACCTACTGTCGGACGACGAGCTGGACGCGCTTCCTGCCGATCTGAGCGCTTCCCGACGGTCGGATCAGGCGATCTGACGGAGGTCGTCGCCGTAGTCGAAGATGATCCGCACGCGAGCCCCGAGCGCGCGTGCGGATCGGCTCAGCGTCGCGACCTCGTTGGCCTCGAGATCACCGTTCTCGATCTGGCTGACCCGGCCGGGCGTGACACCCATCAGCTCGGCCAGCCCTCGCCTTGTTACCCGCCACCAGCAGCACAGCCTGGGACCACGGATCGAAGACGAACAGCACCCGAACGGCGACTATAGCCTGGCCTATACACCGACAGCCTGGCCTATACACCGACGCTGCACGCTGTTGCGGTGGCGGCGTGAAGATCCGTTGTTAGACTTGGCCGAGTTGGGTTGGTGACACGACCAGGGAGACCAGACATGGCGGGTGACGACGACATCTCCGGGTGAGACCGGACGTGTTCGGCCATCGGTTCGGCGCGCGTAGGTGCAGCCGCCGAGGCCATGTCGTCGTTCCACCGGTCCCGTGTCGTCGGGCGACCTAGGCGCGCCCACCCCACCCTTTGAGGTCACTCGCATGTCTGATGCGTTCATCGTCTGCTCGAACCTTTCCTTCTCCTGGCCGGACGACACCCCGGTCTTCTCGGAGTTGTCCTTCACCGTCCCGGGCGGGCGCACCGGCCTGGTGGCGCCCAACGGCGCCGGCAAGAGCACCCTGCTGCGGCTCATCGCCGGGGAGCTGCCGCCCAGCGGTGGCAGCGTCACCGTCGACGGCCTGCTCGGCTACCTCCCGCAGACCCTGCCGATGGCCGGCGACCTGACCGTGGCGCAGGTGCTCGCTGTCGCCGAGCGGATCGCGGCGCTGCACGCCATCGAGGCCGGCGACGCCAGCGAGGCGCACTTCGCCACGATCGGCGACGACTGGGACATCGAGGAGCGCACCCGCGCCGAACTGGACCGGCTCGGCCTCGGCGACCTGGCGCTCGACCGGCGGCTGCACACCCTCAGCGGCGGCCAGGTGGTCTCCCTCGGCCTGGCGGCGCAACTGTTGCGCCGCCCGGACGTGCTGCTGCTCGACGAGCCGACGAACAACCTGGACGTGGAGGCGCGGCACAAGCTCTACGACGTGCTGTCCGACTGGTCCGGGTGCCTGCTGCTGGTCAGCCACGACCGGGAACTGCTGGACCGGATGGACCGCATCGCCGAGCTGGACCGCGGTGAGGTCACCTGGTACGGGGGCAACTTCACCGCGTACACCGAGGCGGTGCAGGCGGCGCGGGAGGTGGCCGAGAGCAACCTGCGCAACGCCGAGCAGGAGGTCAAGCGGGAGAAGCGGGAGATGCAGCAGGCCCGGGAGCGAGCCGACCGGCGGGCCAGCAACGCCTCCAAGAACCTGAAGAACGCCGGACTGGCGCGGATCGTGGCCGGTGGGCTCAAGCGCAGCGCGCAGGAGTCGGCGGGCCGGGCGCAGGAGACCCACTCCAACCGGGTCGGTTCGGCCCAGGCGCGCCTCGACGAGGCCGGCCGGGCGGTCCGCGACGAGGACCGGATCACCGTGGACCTGCCCGACACCACCGTTCCGGCCGGGCGCACCGTCTTCTCCGGCCAGGGGATGCGAACCCGCTTCGACGATCGGGAGCTGTTCGGCGGCGACGGCGCCGAACTGGTGATCCGGGGACCGGAACGGATCGCGCTCACCGGGGCGAACGGCGTCGGCAAGTCGACCCTGCTGCGCCTCGTCAACGGTGACCTGGAACCGGCCGGCGGCGACATCAAACGGGCGGACGGGCGGATCGCGTACCTGTCGCAGCGGCTGGACCTGCTCGACCTCGACCGCACGGTGGCGGAGAACTTCGCCGCGTACGCGCCGAGCCTGCCGGACGCCAGGCGGATGAACCTGCTGGCCCGGTTCCTGTTCCGGGGCTCCCGGGTGAACCTGCCCGTCGGGGTGCTCTCCGGCGGTGAGCGGCTGCGCGCCACCCTGGCGTGTGTGCTCTGCGCCGAGCCGGCGCCGCAACTGCTGCTGCTCGACGAGCCGACGAACAACCTGGACCTGGTCAGCGTCGCCCAGTTGGAGAGTGCGCTGTCCGCGTACCAGGGTGCGTTTGTCGTGGTCAGCCACGACGAACGGTTCCTGGCCGAGATCGGCGTGCAGCGGTGGTTGCGGCTGGCCGACGGCCAACTGCGGGAGATCGCGGCCCCCGACCGGGGCTGAGCCCGGCCGTCCGCGGCCCGGCCGGAGGAACGCCGGCCGGGCCGCGGACCCGTCAGCTCACGTTGGCCGGGCCGAGGACGCTCTTCAGGTCACCCATCAGCGCGGTCGTCGCCGCCACCCGGAACGGACCCAGCCGCAGGGTGGTGGTGCGGCCACCGTTCTGGAGTTTGACGTGCACCTCGGTGTCGCCGGGGTGCAGCACCAGGGTTTCCTTCAGTTTCTCCACCAGCGGCGGCGTACACCGGTGCACCGGAATGGTGAGGGTGACCGGCTTGTTGGTGGCGCTGGTGCTGACGTCCGGCATGGACATGTCCATCGCCATGATCCGTGGGGTGTCGTCGCGGCGGTCCACCCGGCCCTTGACCACCACGATGGCGTCCTCGGCGATGTACTGCCCGATCACCTCGTAGGTGTTGGGGAAGAACAGCGTCTCGACCCCACCGGCCAGGTCCTCCAGGGTGGCCGAGGCCCAGGCCCGGCCCTGCTTGGTGACCCGGCGCTGCACCCCGGACAGGATGCCGGCGAGGGTGATGACCGCCCCGTCGGGCACCGCGCCGTCCTCGGCGAGGGAGGCGATGGTGGTGTCGGCCGCCGCGCCGAGGATGTGCTCCAGGCCGAACAGTGGGTGGTCGGAGACGTACAGGCCGAGCATCTCCCGCTCGAAGGCCAGCTTGTCGCGTTTGTCCCACTCGCTGTCCGCGATGACCGGCATCACCGTCGTGCTGCCGGTGTCGGCGTCGCCGAAGCCGGCACCGAACAGGTCGTACTGGCCGACCGCCTCCTTGCGCTTCACGTCGGCGTACGCGTCGATGGCGTCCGCGTGCACCGCGAGCAGGCCCTTACGGGGGTGCTCGAGGGAGTCGAACGCGCCGGCCTTGATCAGCGATTCGATTGTCTTCTTGTTGCAGACCACCGCGTCCACCTTGGACAGGAAGTCGTAGAAGTCGGCGTAGTCGCCCTTCTCCTCCCGGCACCGCATGATCGAGGCGACCACGTTCGCGCCGACGTTGCGCACGGCGGCCAGACCGAAGCGGATGTCCTTGCCGACCGGGGTGAACGGGCCGGCCGAGGTGTTCACGTCCGGTGGCAGCACCTGGATCCGCATCCGGCGACACTCGGACAGGTACAGCGCCATCTTGTCCTTGTCGTCACCGACGCTGGTGAGCAGCCCGCCCATGTACTCGGCCGGGTAGTGCGCCTTGAGGTACGCCGTCCAGTAGGAGACCAGGCCGTACGCGGCGGAGTGCGCCTTGTTGAAGGCGTACCCGGCGAACGGCACCAGGACGTCCCACACGGCCTGGATCGCCTCGTCGGAGTAGCCGCGCTCGCGGCAGCCGTCCCGGAACGGGATGAACTCCTTGTCGAGGATCTCCTTCTTCTTCTTACCCATGGCCCGGCGCAGCAGGTCCGCCTGACCGAGGGTGTAGCCGGCGAGGATCTGCGCGGCGCGCTGCACCTGCTCCTGGTAGACGATCAGGCCGTGGGTGGGTGCCAGGATCTCCCGCAGCGGCTCCTCCAGCTCCGGGTGGATCGGGGTGATCTCCTGGAGGCCGTTCTTGCGCAGCGCGTAGTTGGTGTGCGAGTCGACGCCCATCGGGCCGGGCCGGTACAGGGCCAGGACCGCGGAGATGTCCTCGAAGTTGTCCGGCTTCATCAACCGCAGCAGGGACCGCATCGGCCCACCGTCGAGCTGGAACACGCCGAGGGTGTCACCGCGGGCCAGCAGCTCGTACGCGGCCGGGTCGTCCAGCGGCAGGGCCAGCAGGTCGAGTTTGAGGCCGTGGTTGAGTTCGATGTTCTTGACGGCGTCGTCGATGATCGTCAGGTTGCGCAGGCCGAGGAAGTCCATCTTCAGCAGCCCGAGCGACTCGCAGGTCGGGTAGTCGAACTGCGTGATGATCGCCCCGTCGGCGTCGCGGCGCGTCAACGGGATGTGCTCGATGATCGGCTCGGCGGACATGATGACGCCGGCGGCGTGCACACCGGTCTGCCGGATCAGCCCCTCGATGCCCTTCGCGGTGTCGATCACCTTGCGGACGTCCGGGTCGGAGTCGTACAGGCCGCGGATCTCGCCGGCCTCCGCGTAGCGGGGGTGCTTGGTGTCGAAGATGCCGGTGAGCGGGATGTCCTTGCCCATCACCGCCGGCGGCATCGCCTTGGTGATCCGGTCGCCGACCGCGTACGGGAAACCGAGCACCCGGGCCGAGTCCTTGATCGCGGCCTTCGCCTTGATCGTGCCGAACGTGGCGATCTGGGCGACCTTGTCCTCACCCCACTTGTCGGTGACGTACTTGATCACCTCACCGCGCCGACGCTCGTCGAAGTCGATGTCGACGTCCGGCATCGACACGCGCTCGGGGTTGAGGAACCGCTCGAAGATCAGGCCGTGCTGGATCGGGTCGAGGTCGGTGATGCCCAGCGCGTACGCGACGAGCGACCCCGCGGCCGAACCACGACCCGGACCGACCGAGATGCCCTGGCTCTTGGCCCACTGGATGAAGTCGGCGACCACGAGGAAGTACGACGGGAAGCCCATCTGGTTGATGACGCCCAGCTCGTACTCGGCCTGGACGACGTGCCCCTCCGGGATGCCGTTCGGGTAGCGGCGGCCCAGGCCGGCGAACGTCTCCTTGCGGAACCAGGACTCCTCGGTCTCCCCGTCGGGCACCGGGAAACGCGGCATCAGGTTGTGGAACTCGAACATGCCCTTCGGGTCGACCTTCTCGGCGATCAGCAGCGTGTTGCGGCACCCCTGCTGCCACAGCTCGGAGGAGTCCACCGCGCGCATCTGGTCGGCGCTCTTGACGAAGTAACCCCCGCCCTCGAAGCGGAACCGGTTGGGGTCGTCGATGTTGCTGCCGGTCTGCACGCAGAGCAGCACGTCGTGGGCGGTGGCCTGCGCCTCGTGGGTGTAGTGCGAGTCGTTGGTGACCACCGGCGGGATGTCCAGCTTGCGGGCGATCTCGGTGAGCCCCTCGCGGACCCGGCTCTCGATGGAGAGGCCGTGATCCATGATCTCCAGGAAGTAGTTGTCCTTGCCGAAGATGTCCTGGTAGCTCGCCGCGACCTTGAGCGCCTCGTCGAACTGGCCCAGCCGCAGCCGGGTCTGCACCGCGCCGGACGGGCAGCCGGTGGTGGCCATGATCCCCTCGGCGTGCTCGGCGATCAGCTCCATGTCCATCCGGGGCCACTTGACGTAGTGCCCCTCCATGGACGCGCGCGAGTTGAGGGTGAACAGGTTCTTCAGGCCCTGCGCGTTCTTCGCCCACATGGTCTTGTGGGTGATCGCGCCGTTACCCGAGACGTCGTCGCTCTTCTGCTCCGGCCGACCCCACTTGACCCGCGCCTTGTGGTAGCGCGACTCCGGCGCCACGTACGCCTCGACGCCCAGGATCGGCGTGATCCCGGCGGCCATCGCCTGGTTGTAGAAGTCGTTCGCGCCGTGCATGTTGCCGTGGTCGGTGATCGCCACCGCCGGCATGCCCAGCCGGTTGGCCTCGGCGAACAGGTCCTTCAGCCGGGCCGCTCCGTCGAGCATCGAGTATTCGGTGTGCACGTGCAGATGCGCGAACGAATCGGCCATGCCTGGCGCCCCCCGGCGGTGTGGATCTTGTTGGTCGGAGCCGACCGGGACCTACCCTACCGAGGTGATCTCGACGGCTCCACCGTCCGCGCCGGGGGTCGTGGCCCTCGTCTCGTCCGCCGGGCGGTCCACCGAGCCCGCGCCTCCCCGCCGCGCGAAATGGGCCTAGGCTCATCGGCATGGCGAGGTACTACGACGTGCACCCGGAGAACCCCCAGCCCCGGATCATCGGCCAGGTCGCCGACCTGATCCGCGGTGGTGGGCTGGTCGCCTACCCGACGGACTCCTGCTACGCGCTCGGCATCCAGCTGGGCAACCAGGACGGGTTGGACCGGATCCGCCAGATCCGCCACCTCGACGACCGGCACCACTTCACGCTCGTCTGCCGGGACTTCGCGCAGCTCGGCCAGTTCGTGCAGATCAGCAACTCGGTGTTCCGGCTGGTGAAGGCGTCCACCCCGGGCAGCTACACCTTCATCCTGCCGGCCACCAAGGAGGTGCCGCGCCGGATGTTGCACCCGAAGAAGCGCACCGTCGGTGTCCGCGTACCCCGGCACACCGTCACCCAGGCGCTGCTGGCCGAGCTGGCCGAACCACTGGTGTCGAGCACCCTGGTCCTGCCCGGCGACGACGAGCCGATGACCCAGGGGTGGGAGATCAAGGAACGGCTCGATCACCAGCTCGACGCGGTCCTCGACGCCGGCGACTGCGGCAAGGAGCCGACGACCGTGATCGACCTGTCCGGCCCCGAGCCGGAGATCCTGCGCCGGGGCGCCGGCGACGTGTCGCGCTTCGAGTAGCGCGCCGGTCCGGGTCGGGTGCCGGACCGTACCGGGCCACGCCGGTGTCACCGGTCGTACGCTCGGGGATCGGCACCGGCGAGCATTGGACACCCGGCATGCCCGACGCGGACGACATCGACGCCCTGGCCCGGTCCGCCGCGCACGGCGACCCGTCGGCGCTGGACGCCCTACTGGTGGCGGTGCGCCCGGAGGTGCTGCGGCTGTGCGCCCGGTTCCTGCCCAACCGGGAGGACGCCGAGGAGGCCTGCCAGGACACGCTGCTGGCGCTGGCCAACGGCATCACCCGATTCGAGGGGCGCTCCTCGTTCCGCACCTGGCTGCACCGGCTGACCGCCAACCGGGCCCGCTCGACCTACCGCACGCTGCGCCGCCGCTGGCGGCTGGAGGCTGGCGGCGTACCGCTGCCCGACCGGGCCGACCCGCGGCGGACCAGCGTGGTCGCCGGCACCCGCCTCGACCTGCTGGACGCGTTCGACGCGGTCCATCCCGACCTCGCCGAGGTGGTGGCCCTGCGCGACGTCCTCGGGTTGAGCTACCCCGAGATCGCCGCCCTGATCGACGTGCCGCTGGGCACCGTGAAGTCCCGGCTGCACCTGGCCCGCCGCCAGGTCCGGCAACGACTCGGCAGCGACCAGGGCTGAGCCAGCCATCGGCGATCGCGACCGGAGAGGGGGGCCGCATGATCTCGCTGCGCCGTACCGTCGCCAGCGCCGTCACCGCGGTCGCGGCCACCGTGGCGGCCACCGCCTGCGGCACCGACGCGGTCTCGCCCTTGCCCGCCCAGCCGCGCGGTCCGTCCTCGTCGGCGGCGTCGGCGTCGGCGTCGGTCTCGGTGTCGGCGGGGACGACACCGCCGACGCCGCCGCTGGCAACCGGCCGCACCGGGTCGCCGACCCGGCCGCCGTCAAGCGCCGGGCGGCCCGTGCCGCCGCCCACCCCGACCAGGACAAGGGGTACGCCCCGAACGACTCCCCCGCCGACCGACACGACGCCGGCCTGCCAGGGCGCGGTCCGCTACGACCTGCCGCTCGCCGAGACCGAGATCGAGCTGCTGAAATCGCTCTGCTTCGCCACCGGTGCGGTGCTGCGGATCCAGGGCATCGGGCCGGGGCTCGTCACCGTGGACCGCCCGGAGTTGGTCTCCCAGCAGTACGAGGCGGGCGTGGTGGACATCCGCTTCGTCCGCACCGGCACCGTCGCCGTGACGATCCCCAAGGACGGCCGCGAGCACACGATCACCGTGGTGGTCCGCTAGACGTGATTCCTGCCCCCGGGCGGCGGGCGGCGGGCGGCGGGCGGCGGGCGGCGGGCGGCGGGCGGCGGGCGGCGGTGACTGTCGGTCACCTGCGTGAGGGTGGGTGCGGTCGTGACCGCTATACCTGTGAGTCATATTTATGACTCTGGGGTATATGGCTCAACAGCACATCGACGACCAGGCCCGCCCGACGTGCTCCGCCGCTCACCGGTTCGCGCGGCTGGGTCCCGGTGACAGCTGCACACCCCCAGTCCCGCCGACGGGCGCGTTCGGTCGCACCTACCGCAGGCGTACGCCGGCGAGCAGGGTGTCCACGAAGTCGGGTCCGCTGTCCGCGGGCGGGCTTATCTGCACGTACACCAGGGCGGGCCGGCCCGGGTGTGTGGCGGCCGCCTCGATGATCTGCGGCCGACCTCGGTCGCAGCGGTACGCCACCACCGTCCACTCGACACCCGCCTGCCGGATGAGCCGGGACGGTGCGGGCGCGCAGTCACCGTGGGTGCGCTCGGCCAGGAACCCGGCCGGTGTGGCGCGTGCCGCCGTGGTGGCGGAGAGGCCCACGAACGCGCCGGGCAGACGAGGGTCGGCGGCCCACCGGCGGGGTTGCGGTGACATCACCAGCGCCGGTTCGGGCTCGCCGTCGGCACCGTACTGACCGGCCCAGGTCGTCCCGGTGGCGGACCAGCCGGGTGGCAACACCACCGTCAGCGGCCCGGTCGTGTACGCGCCGCCGACCAGCCGAGCCGACCCGACGCCACCCGACTCGGCACCCACCGCACCCACCAGGACGGCGGCCACCACAGCGGCCCCGACCACCCGCAACCAGGACCGACGGCGGCCGCCCGACGGTGGTGCCGGCTGCTGCCGCACGGGACCGGTCGCCGCCGCCAGCCCCACCTGGCCGCTCACGCGGGTCAGCGCGGTGTGCAGGGCCGCGGCGTCGGGATAGCGGTCGGCCGGGTGGTGGGCGGTGGCCTGGGCGAGCACCGCCGCGACCGCCGGCGGCACGTCTGCCCGCAGTCGGATCTCCGGGGCGTGCCGCGGCGGATCGGCGCCCAGCAGGCGGATGCCGAGTCGGCCGAGCCCGTACACGTCGGCGCGGGTGTCGACCACCGCACCCGGGTCGTCCTGCTCGGGGGCCATGTAACCCGGGGTGCCAGCTCGGGCGGTCAGCCCGGAGGCGGCGGCGAGCGCCTTGGCCAGGCCGAGGTCGGCGATCAGCACCTTCTCGGTGTCGGGGTCGTCCGGACCGGCGGAGTGGAACAGGATGTTGCCCGGGGTGAGATCGCGGTGCACGACGCCGTGCCGGTGCAGCACGGCGACCCCCGCGCAGATCTCGCCGAGCAGCCGCAACGCCGTAGGGGTGGGGATCTCGCCGGCGGCCAGGCGGTCCCGCAGGCTCCCGCCGTCCGCCCAGGCCAGGACCGCGTACGGCCGACCGTCGGGCAACTCACCGACGGCGTGTACCCGGATCAGCCGCTCGTGCTCCAGCCGGCGCAGCAGCCGGGCCTCGTCGCGGAAGCGTTCCCGGACCCGCAGGTCGTGGCTCCAGTTCTCGGCCAGCACCTTGATCGCCACGTGCGCGTCGAGCGCCCGGTCGTAGCCCAGCCAGACGGTTGCGAACGAACCGACGCCGAGCAGTCGCTCGATGGCGTAGGGCCCGATCCGCAGCGGAGCCGTCACCGCGTCACCCCCGGCCGGCGTTTCTTTGGAGAGTAGACCGGGTCGGTCGCAAACCCGACGAACCGTTGGCCCCGGCGCGGTGACTAACAGGGCAGGAGACCCATCACCGAAGGAGCCACCATGAACCGTCCCACGATCCTCCTCACCACCGCCGCGTTGGCGCTCGGCACGCTCGTCCCGGTGGCCGCCGCCGGCCCGGCGGCGGCAGCACACCGGACCGGCGGCACCGCACCCGCCTCGGCGCGCGGCCCGCTCGCCGCCGGTGTCGAGCACAGCCACCCGCAGGTGCTCAGCGTCGCCGGCGCCGGTGTGTACCGGATCGGCGCCAGCCTGAGCACGCTCACCGCGAACGGGCACATCGGCTGGACCGCTCCTACCTGCGGCGGGGTGGTGCACGCGGGCTCGACCGGTTCCTGGGCCGGCGTGTTCGTGCTGACCTTCCGCGACGGGCGACTGGTGGAGGTCGGTACGGCCACCGCACCGCCCCGGTCCCCCGCCGGTGCCACGGTCGGCATGTCCTTCGACGAGTTGGAGGCGATCTACGGCCGGCGGGGTTCGTTGATCCGCAACGACGCGGGGGACGCCGAGGCGTACCTCGTGCGGGTCGGCTCGCGGGTGGAGCTGTTCACCAGGCACCCGATCCGGCCGGGCGTGGGCTACTTCCAGGTCGGTCCGGCCAGCTTCGTCGAGCGGAACTTCCGGCAGGGTCCGGCCTGCTGAGCAGCGTCAACCGTCGGGGCGCCCGGTTTCTGCCGGGCGCCCCGCGTGCTGCCCCGCACGCCAATCTGCGAGCGACACGATGATGTCTCGGTAGACAACACTGTGTGCCACACAGTATGGTGTGACACATGGTTAGCGAGGACGTTCTACGGACGCACCTACAGGAGTTGCGTCGAGGCACCGTCGTGGTGGCCAGCCTGGTCGCGCTGCGCCGACCGGACTACGGCTACGCACTGCTGCAACGGCTCACCGACCACGGCTTCCCGGTGGACGCCAACACGCTCTACCCGCTGCTGCGCCGCCTGGAGGACCAGGGGCTGCTGACCAGCGAGTGGAACACCGAGGAGAGCCGACCGCGCAAGTTCTACCGGACCAGCGACGAGGGCGAGTCGATGCTGAGCCGGCTGCTCGACGACCTCGCCGCCGTGCAGGCCTCCATCACCGGGCTGATCCAAGGAGTGGACCGATGAACACCCTGACCAACCGCTACCTCGCCGCCACCCTGCGCTCGGTGCCCGCCCCGCGTCGTGACGAGATCGCCACCGAGCTGCGGGCCTCCATCGACGACATGATCGAGGGCCGGACCGACGGTGGCACGGACCCCGCCACCGCCGAGCGGGAGGTGCTCACCGAGCTGGGCAACCCGGACGTGCTGGCCGCCCGGTACGCCGACCGTCGGCTACAGCTCATCGGCCCGACCTACTACCTGCTCTGGCTGCGGCTGTTGAAGCTGCTGCTCAGCTTCATCCCGGCGCTCGTCGGCACGATCGTCGCCGTCGTCGAGGCGGCCGAAGGGAAGGGTTTCGGGGCCATCGGGACCGGCATCGTCGTCGCCCTGCACGTGACCGTGCACATCGGCTTCTGGCTCACCCTGACCTTCGCCATCATCGAGCGCACCCAGACGGCCGTGGACGTGCCGGAGTGGACTGTCGACCAACTGCCCGACGCCCCGGTGCACCGGAACATCCCCCTCGCCGACACCATCGCATCGGTGGTCATGTTGGTGCTGACCATCGCTTACCTGCCCTTCCAGCACTACCAGTCCTGGGTGCACGAGACCGACGGCGGCAACATCCCGATCCTCGACCCGGCGCTGTGGTCCTTCTGGCTGCCGGCGCTGATCGTCGTGCTGGTCGCCAGCGTGATCTTCGAGGTCGTCAAGTACCGGATCGGTCGCTGGACCTGGGCACTGTTCGGCACCAAGGTGCTGCTCAACCTGGCGTTCGCGGTGCCGCTGGTGTGGCTGGCGCTCTCCGACCGCCTGCTCAACCCCGCCCTTGCCGAGCGCCTGAGCTGGGTGGCGGAGGCAGACAACCGGGACGCTCTCGGTCTGGCCATCGCGGTCGGCACGGCGGCGATCGTGGTCTGGGACCTGATCGACACCGCTCTGAAGACCCGCCGTCAGACGGCATGAGCGAGAGCCCTACCCGGCGGCCCGGCGCGTACCTCGCGTCGGGCCGCCGCCCGTGGGCCGGATCCGACGGCACCGGTCCGCCCACTCGACAGGCGTGGCGGGCGGCGTGGCATCGTTCCCGGATGACCGTGGCACCGCGAGACGAATGGCGCCGACCGGGTCCGACCGCCCAGCAGCGCCGCAACGACCTGTGGCTCGGCCTGGGGATGACTGTGCTGGCGCTGGTCAGCCTCACTCTGGCCCACAGCACCGGGGCGTTCCTGTTGGGCTCGCCGCCGTCCGGGGCGGAGCAACTGTTCTGGACCGTCGCGGTGACGGTGCCGCTGATCTGGCGGCGGCGCTGGCCGGTGACGACCCTGCTGGTCGTCTCGGTGGGTTTCATCGCCGCGCAGGCGCGATCCGCCCCGGAGACCCAGTTCTCCTCCTGGGCGTTGTTCTGCGCCCTCTACACCGTCGGCGCCTGGGGGCAGGACCGTCGCCTGGCCCGGCGGCTGCGCATCGGTGTGATCGCCACGATGTTCGCCTGGCTGGGGATCTACTACGCGATCACGATCGACCAGATTCCACCGGGGGCCTTCGACGGCGCGGCCGGGCCGGTGCCACCCGTGCTCGCCGCGATGGTCACCGGTGTCCTGCTCAACGTGCTGGTCTTCGGCTTCGCGTACTTCTTCGGGGAGACCGCCTGGGTGGCCGCTCGTCGCGAACACGAGCTGCGGACCCAGGCCGAGGACCTGCGTCGGTCGCAGACCGAGTCCCGGGAACGGGCGGTGCTCGGCGAACGGGTCCGGATCGCCCGGGAACTGCACGACGTGGTCGCCCACCACGTGTCGGTGATGGGAGTGCAGGCGTCCGCCTGCCGCCGGGTGTTCGACCGCGACCCCGCCAAGGCCCGCACCGCGCTCACCGCCATCGAGCAGAGCGCCCGCACCGCGGTCGACGAGCTACGCCGGATGCTGGGCGTGCTGCGGACCACCGGCGCGGCCGACGCCGCGCCGCCGGCCGGCGGCGACGTCGACCGGATCGGTGAGCTGGTCGAGCGGGCTCGGGCCGCGGGCCTGACGGCGACCCTCGGGGTGTACGGCGGCCCGGTCGTGCTGCCCGAATCGGTCTCGCAGGCGCTGTACCGGGTGACGCAGGAGGCGGTGACCAACACGCTGAAGCACGCCGGTGCGGACCTGCTGGACGTGCGGGTCCGCTACCTGGCCCGGGAGGTGGAGGTGGACGTGACCGACAACGGGCGAGCCGGCGGCCGGGTCGACGCCGTCGGGCTGGGCCTGATCGGGATGCGCGAACGGGTCACCGCGCACGACGGCGACCTGGAGGTCGGACCGCGTGCCGGCGGCGGATGGCGGGTACGCGCCCGCTTCCCGCTGGCGGCGGCCGACCCACCCGTCGGCACGCAGCGAGAGCCGCACGACGAACACCAGCCGGCCGGCGACACGGAGGTAACGGCATGAGTACCGCGCCAGCCCACGAGATGTCCGGTCCGGATCGGACCATCCGGGTGCTGCTCGCCGACGACCAGCACCTCGTCCGCACCGGCTTCCGGGTCATCCTGGAGGTGGAGGACGACATCGAGGTGGTCGGCGAGGCCGCCGACGGCGAACGGGCCGTCGCCATGACCCGGGCCACCCGCCCCGACGTCGTACTCATGGACGTGGAGATGCCCGGGATGGACGGCCTGGAGGCCACCCGGCAGATCACCGCCGACGGACCCGGCGGGCCGGCCGTGCTGATCCTCACGACCTTCGACCGCGACGACTACCTGTTCGCCGCGCTGCGTGCCGGGGCCAGCGGTTTCCTGTTGAAGAACGGCACACCGGAGGAGCTGATCGAGGCGATCCAGGTGCTGGCCAGGGGCGACGGCCTACTCGCCCCGGAGATCACCCGCCGGGTGATCTCCACGTTCGCCCGTCCCGGAGACCCGGCGGGCACCGCCCACCGGGGGCCGGAGGCCGACGCGGCGCTGGCCGGGCTGACCCCACGGGAACGGGAGGTGCTGGTGCTGCTCGCCGCCGGATCGAGCAACGCGGAGATCGCCGCTGCCATCCACCTGGGCGAGGCGACCGTGAAGACCCACGTCAGTCGGGTGCTGGCCAAACTCGGTCTGCGCGACCGGGTGCAGGCGGTGGTGTTCGCGTACGAGAACGGGGTGGTCCGGCCCGGCGGGTGACCGCCATCCACCGCGCGACGGACCGCCCGCTCACCCACCGGGCGGACGGCGGGGCGGGGTGTTCGATCTAGCGTGGACGGGTGACCAGAACGCTTCGCCTCGACGGCGTCGACCGTAGCTTCGGCGACCGGCAGGTGCTCAAGAACGTGTCCTTCGAGGTGGCCGCCGGCCGGATGACCGGCTTCGTGGGCGCCAACGGCGCCGGCAAGACCACCACCATGCGCATCATCCTGGGTGTGCTCGCCCCCGACGCCGGTCAGGTGAGCTGGGGCGGCAGCACGTTGACCTCGCGGGACCGGCGGCGCTTCGGCTACATGCCGGAGGAGCGGGGCCTCTACCCCAAGATGACCACCCGGGAGCAGGTGACGTACCTGGGCCGGCTGCACGGCCTGGACGCGCCCGCCGCCCGGCGGGCCACCGACGCGCTGCTGGACCGGGTCGGCCTCGGTGAACGCGGTGACGACCTGCTGGAGACGCTGTCGCTGGGCAACCAGCAACGCGCGCAGATCGCGGCCGCGCTGGTGCACGACCCCGAGGTGCTGGTGCTCGACGAGCCGTTCTCCGGCCTCGACCCCCTCGCCGTCGACACCGTCGTCACCGTGCTGCGGGAACGGGCCTCGGCCGGCGTACCGGTGCTCTTCTCCAGCCACCAGCTCGACGTCGTGGAACGCCTCTGCGACGACCTGGTGATCATTGGGGACGGGACGATCCGGGCCGCTGGCAGCCGGCAGCAGCTGCGCGAGTCCTACACCGTGCCCCGCTACGAGTTGGTGGTGGCGACCGACGCCGGTTGGGTACGCGACCAACCCGGGGTGACCCTGGTCGAGCTGGACGGCCCGCGCGTGGTCTTCGACCTGCCGGCCGACGCCGACGAACAGCCCGTGTTGCAGGCAGCCCTCGCGCGCGGCCCGGTGCGCGCCTTCCGCCCGGTCAGCCCCTCGCTCACCGAGATCTTTCGAGAGGTCACCCAGTGAACATCGCCCAGGCCACCCGGCTGGTCGCCGAACGGGAGATCCGCGTCAAGCTGCGCGATCGTACCTTCCTGTTCGGCACGCTCTTCTTCCTGCTGATCGCCGCGGCGGGCACCATCCTGCCGCCGCTGCTCTCCGGCGGTCCGGACACGGTGGCCGTCACCCAGGAGGCGGCCGGGCCGCTGCGGGACGCCGGACTCGACGTCCGCGTGGTGGCCGACGACCGGGCCGCCGAGCAGGCCGTCCGCGACGGTGACGTGGACGCGGCGGTGGTCGCCGGTCCGAAGGTTCTCGCGATGGACGAGTCCCCCACCGACGTGGTCCAGGCGCTGAGCAGCTCGCCGCCGGTGCAGTTGCTCGACCCGGACGCGGTCGACCCGGTGGTGGCGTTCCTGGTGCCGTTCGTCTTCGCGTTCGTCTTCTTCATCACCTCGCAGACCTTCGGCCTGCAGATCGCGCAGAGCGTCACCGAGGAGAAGCAGACCCGCATCGTGGAGATCCTCGTCGCGGCGGTGCCGGTACGAGCTTTGCTGGCCGGCAAGGTGGTGGCCGGCGGCATCCTGGCGTTCGCACAGATCGCGCTCATCGCCGTGGTGGCGGTGTTCGGCATGCAGATCGGCGACAGCGGCGGCCTGCTCAGCCTGCTCGCCCCGGCGATCGGCTGGTTCGTGCCGTTCTTCCTGTTCGGTTTCGTGCTGCTCGCCGCGATGTGGGCGGCAGCCGGAGCGCTCGCCAACCGGCAGGAGGACATCGCCGCCGTGTCGACACCTGTGCAGCTCGCCGTCATGCTGCCGTTCTTCGCGGTGATCTTCCTGAACGACAACGCGACCGCGATGCGGGTGCTGTCGTACCTGCCGTTCTCGTCGCCCACGGCCATGCCGTTGCGGCTGTTCACCGGCGACGCGGCCGGTTGGGAGCCGTTCGTCTCACTTGTCGTCCTGCTGCTCGCCACCGGCGCGTTCCTGCTCGCCGGCGCCCGGGTGTACGAGGGATCGCTGCTGCGCACCAACGGCCGCACCTCCCTGCGGACCGCGTGGCGGGAGCGGGAGACGATCGGCTGAGCCGATGGTTCGCCATGCGGGCGTCGGTGTCCTGATCGGACGCCGGCGCCCGTTCGGGGCTCAGCGGGCCGGCGGCACCCGATCCCAGCCGGCGGGCAGCGAAGGCGCCGACCAGGCCGGGTCGGGCTGCCACGTCGCCCACGCCGGATCCCACCAGCGCTCGCCCGCGTCGAGCAGCGCCGCGATCCGGTCACCCTCGGCCTGGATGGCATCCCCCATGCCCGGGTAGCGGCCCTCGACGAGACGCTGGGCGAAGATCTCCACGTCCTTCCAGACGTAGGAGTCGGCGTCCGCGCCCCACCACAGGTCCAACTCGTGGTCCAGCGTGTCCACCCCGATCGGCGTACGCCGGACCGGGTCCTGGAGGTTGAAGTACCAGCCGGCGAAATCGCGCCCGGGGCCGGTCCAGAAGACGTCGACGGAGTGCGCCTCACCGGGGCGTTGCAGCATCAGCTTGCCGTGCCCCGACCAGGAGCGGTGCCCGGCGGTCTCCCACGGGTGACGCCCGCACGGGAAGACGCCAGCGGTGGGGAAGCCGAACTCGGCGCCCGACGGAAGGTAGAGGGCGAGCAGGTCGGGCGAATCCTCGACGACGATCGTCGGGCAGCCGAACCACACCTCGCCGCGCAGGACCTCACGTCGCACGACCACGTCGCCCGACGCGAACCGGTCTGCCGCCACTTCCCCACCTCCACGTTCGACGCCATCGCTTGGTCAGCTCGGCTGTGCGAAAGTCGGGGCATCCCAGCGCGAGGGACACCCCGACTTCCGTGCTTCCGAGTCGACCGCCGTCAGGCGTCGACCGCGGCCATCACGTCGTCGCTGACGTCGAAGTTCGCGTAGACGTTCTGCACGTCGTCGCAGTCTTCCAGGACGTCGATCAGCTTGAAGATCTTGCGGGCGCCGTCCTCGTCCAGCGGCACGTTCATGCTGGGGACGAGAGAGGACTCGGCCGACTCGTACTCGATGCCGGCGTCCTGCAACGCGGTGCGCACCCCGACCAGGTCGGTCGGCTCGGAGACCACCTCGTACGCCTCACCGAGGTCGTTGACCTCCTCGGCGCCGGCGTCGAGGACGGCCATCATCACGTCCTCCTCGGACGTGGCCTCCTTCGGCACGATCACCACGCCCTTGCGGGAGAACATGTACGACACCGAGCCGGCGTCGGCGAGCGAGCCACCGTTGCGGGTCAGCGCGGTGCGCACCTCGGTCGCCGCCCGGTTGCGGTTGTCGGTGAGGCACTCGATCAGCAGGGCGACGCCGTTGGGCCCGTAGCCCTCATACATGATCGTCTGCCAGTCGGCGCCGCCTGCCTCCAGGCCGGAGCCGCGCTTGACCGCGCGGTCGATGTTGTCGTTCGGCACCGAACTCTTCTTCGCCTTCTGGATGGCGTCGAAGAGCGTCGGGTTGCCGGTGGGGTCGCCGCCGCCGATCCGTGCGGCCACCTCGACGTTCTTGATCAGCTTGGCGAACATCTTGCCGCGCTTGGCGTCGATGACGGCCTTCTTGTGCTTGGTCGTCGCCCACTTTGAGTGGCCGGACATCTTCTACCTCCGTTGCTAGCCGCCGGCTGCATCGACCGCACCGCTCACGCCCCGCTCCCGCCGGCGCACGCGGAGGTGCCGGTCAGCTCTGGTGGAAGCCGTGGCGGGCAGATGGCCCTGCCGAATCTCCGCAATCCTACCGACGTCCCCCGGGTCGCTGTCATGCACCGCGCGCGGTGACCTCCCCACGCCCGCCGGAATCGGGCAGACGCGGGGAAAACGGAGTCACATCACGAATCCGTACGACCCCGTCACCGTGCACTCGACCATCGACCGCTCGTCGCACCGATCATCCAGCCCGGCCCGGTAGCGGCGGAACGACTCCATTTCGGGCAGCGGGCCGGGCAGGTCCGGGCCCCGCACGACCTCGACGAAACTCCGGCCACCGTCGAGCCGCAACGTCAGGTAGCGCAGCCCGGCGGGGTTGGTCCGGGCCAACTCCTCGTGGACGGCCGCGAGCAGCCGCAGATGTTCGGCCAGGTGCTCGGGACGCACCCGGTACCGGATCAGGATGGTCTCCATCTCAGCCCACCAGCTCCGCGGCACCGGCCGCCACCCGTGCCGGGTCGACCGGACGCCGCGCTCGGGACCAGGTCACGACCTCGGCGAGCATGCTGGCCAGTTCCGCCTCCCGGCCGTCGCTCGGCGCGAACCGGCCGGCGGTCCGGTCACCCGGGTCGGCCCCGGTGAAGTCGAAGTCTGTGAAGATCGACAGGGCCACTCCGGTCGGCACCACCACCGTCCGTACCTCGGTCAGGATCGCCCGCAGGTGGTCGGCTGCCCGGTTACCGCCCTGCACGCCGTAGCTCAGCACCCCGGCCACCTTGTCGGTCCACTCCGCGTACAGGTAGTCGATGCCGTTCTTGAGCGCGGCCGGGATGGAACGGTTGTAGTCCGGGGTGACGAAGACGAAGGCGTCGCAGGCGTCCACCACCGCCGCCCACCGCCGGGTGTGCGGGTGCCGGTAGTCGCCGAACAGCGCCGGCACCGGCTCGTCGAGCAGTGGCAACTCCTGCTCCGCGAGGTCGACGAGCGTGCAGACGGCGTCCCCGGCGCGGACCGCCTCATGCCGCTCGGCCACCTCCATCGCCCACCGGGCGATCGCCGCGCCGCGCCGGCCGGGACGGGTGCTGCCCACGATCAGACCGATCCGCAGCGGTCCTGGGCTCTGTGCGTTTGTCATGACCACGATCCTGTGCGCGACGGGACGGGTCGGGGAGACCGCCGCGAGGATGGCCCTGCCAGGGCCACCCACCGGCCGACGCCGGCTGCCAGACTGGGTCGGTGATGGACGGAGAGCTGGGCGCCTTCCTGCGCAGTCGCCGCGAGGCACGGCAGCCGGCCGACGTCGGTCTCGCCGAGGGTCCGCGCCGACGCACCCCCGGGCTGCGCCGGGCCGAGCTGGCGACGTTGGCGCAGGTCAGCGTGGAGTACCTGACCCGGTTGGAGCAGGGCCGCGACACCCGGCCATCGCCGGAGATCCTCGCCGCGCTCGCCGACGCGCTGCGCCTGGACAGCGCCGACCGGGAGCACCTGCGGCAGCTCGCCTCGGCCCAGCACGCCCGACACCTGTGCTCGGGCGACCGGCCGACGGTCTCCCGGACCGTACGGCCAACGGTCCGCGCCATGCTCGACGCGCTGCGCGACACCCCCGCGTACGTGCTCAACCGACTCGGCGACGTGCTGGCCTGGAACGAACCGTTCGACCGGTTGGCCCGCCCGCTCGGCCTGCTCGACGGGTCGCGACCGAACCTGGTGTGGTTCGTGTTGACCGACGAGCGGGCCCGCGAGCACTACCCGCAGTGGTCGGCGGTGGCCGACCAACAGGTCGCGCAGCTGCACCTGCTACGCCGGGGCGACCCGGCCAGCGACGCGTTCGCCGAGCGGCTGGCCCGGACGGTGGGAGCGCCGTTCACCGACCGCTGGAGGCGGCGGCCGGTGACCGCCGCACGGGCCGGCCTGCTGACGGTGCGCCACCCGGAGGCGGGGCTGCTCCGCCTCGACGTCGAGACGCTGGAGCTGGCCGAGGCCGACACGCAGCGACTGGTGGTGCAGTTGCCCGCCGACGCCGCCACGGCGGCCGCGCTCGACGAGTTGGCCGGCCGCCGCCCAGGGCACCTGCGCGCGGTCGCCGGTTGAGCGACGGGTCACGCCGAAGCGGTACGGACCAGATCCACGAAGTACGCGTGCACGCGCAGGTCACCGGTCAGTTCCGGGTGGAACGAGGTGGCCAGCAGGTTGCCCTGGCGGACCGCCACGATCCGGTCGGCCGCCGGCCCACCGGTCACCGACCCGATCACCTGCACGCCGGCGCCGACCCGCTCGACCCACGGCGCCCGGATGAAGACCGCGTGGAACGGCGCACCCGAAACGCCGCTGATGGTCACCGGCGCCTCGAACGAGTCGACCTGCCGGCCGAACGCGTTGCGCCGCACGGTCATGTCGATACCGGCGAAGCCCCGCTGGTCGGGTCGACCGTCGAGCACCTCGGTCGCCAGCATGATCATGCCCGCGCAGGAGCCGTAGACCGGCATGCCGCCGGCGATGCGCTTGTCGATCGGCTCGCGCATCTCGAAGATGTCGGCGAGTTTGCTGATGGTGGTGGACTCACCGCCGGGGACGACCAGGCCGTCCACCGCGTCCAGTTCCGTCGGACGGCGGACCGGGCGGGCGTCCGCGCCCGCCGCGGCCAGTGCCGCCAGGTGCTCCCGGACATCGCCCTGGAGCGCGAGCACACCGATGGTGGGCGCGCCCATGCCTACCAACCCCGCTCGGCCAGGCGGTGCGGCTGCGGGATCTCGTCGACGTTGATGCCGACCATGGCCTCGCCCAGGCCACGGGAGACCTTCGCCAGCACGTCCGGGTCGTCGTGGAAGGTGGTGGCCTTGACGATCGCGGCGGCCCGCTGAGCCGGGTTGCCCGCCTTGAAGATGCCGGAACCGACGAACACGCCCTCCGCGCCGAGCTGCATCATCATCGCCGCGTCGGCCGGGGTGGCGATCCCGCCGGCGGTGAACAGCACCACCGGCAGCTTGCCACTCTCGGCGACCTCCTTGACCAGCTCGTACGGGGCCTGCAACTCCTTGGCCGCGACGTACAGCTCGTCGGCCGGCAGCGACGACAGCCGGGCGATCTCCTGACGGATCTTCCGCATGTGGGTGGTGGCGTTGGAGACGTCGCCGGTGCCCGCCTCACCCTTGGAGCGGATCATGGCCGCCCCCTCGGTGATCCGCCGCAGCGCCTCGCCCAGGTTGGTCGCGCCACAGACGAAGGGCACGGTGAACGCCCACTTGTCGATGTGGTTGGCGTAGTCGGCCGGGGTCAGCACCTCGGACTCGTCGACGTAGTCCACCCCGAGCGACTGGAGGATCCGCGCCTCCACGAAGTGGCCGATGCGGGCCTTGGCCATCACCGGGATGGAGACCGCCCCGATGATCCCGTCGATCATGTCGGGGTCGCTCATCCGGGACACCCCGCCCTGCGCGCGGATGTCGGCGGGCACCCGCTCCAGGGCCATCACCGCGACCGCGCCGGCGTCCTCAGCGATCTTGGCCTGCTCGGCGTTGACCACATCCATGATCACGCCGCCCTTGAGCATCTCGGCCATGCCACGCTTCACGCGGGCCGTTCCGACGACGGGGGCGGTACCGGTGTTCGACGCGGTGTTCTCGGGCACGGGTCATCGCTCCTTGGACGGGCTCCGGCGGGGGCAGCGAAAATGCTACGCGCGGGTCAACGCCGTACCGACAGCCAATCAGACCCCCGGTGGCCTGCCCTGTGGCCCTGATCACCGGCTCCCCGGCGACCGACCGGGTCAGCTCGCGGGAACGTCCGCCGGGACGGTGAGGGTCGGGTCGTCGATGTCGAAGTAACGCGGCCACTCCCGGCCCCGTCCCATCCGCAACAACCGCACCAACGGGCGGCTCCGCGCCGATCGGGCGTCCCGGACCAGGTCGGTGTGCACCTGCCGGGACAGCGCGAGCCGGCGACTGGCGGCGATGACCGACCCGCAGTCCGGATCACCCGGATCCAACTGGACACCCCGCAACTGCCGGGTCAGGTCGTTCTCCGCCGCCTCCCGCTCGTCCGGGCTGGCGTCCAGGGCGATCCGGGCCGCCGCGTACAGCTCGACACCGAAGCGCCGCTCGGCCAGCACGGCGGCCGCCGCGGCCCGGCGCAGCAGGTGGGCGTCGAGTGCCCGAGCCGCCAGCTCCGCGCGGCCCTGCAACCGCTGCACCCGGCCGGCGGTCCAGACGAGGTACGCCGCGACCAGCCCCAGGACCACGATCGCGGCCACCACCCACCACATGTGCGGCATCGTAGTGCTGCTCCGTTCCGCCTCCGATTGGGCGCGGCCACACCGGTCACCCCGGTCGTCGTCCGCACCATCCGTCCCACCGGCTCAGCCCAGCCCCACCCATTCCTGGTCGATGACCCGCCCGTCGGTTGCCTCGATCGCCGCTGCGTATACCTCCACAACGCGACGAGCAACCACCGGCCAGTCGAAATTCGCCACGACCTGATCGCCGCACGCGCTCAACGCGGCCCGTGCGCCCTGGTCGTCCAGCAACTCGGTCACCGCGTCGCGCAGCCCCACCGGGTCACCAGTGGAAAAGAGCCGACCGGCCCGCCCGCCGTCGAGCACCCGCCGGAACGCGTCCAGGTCGCTGGCCACCACCGTGGTACCCGCGGCCAGCGCCTCGGTGAGGATCATGCCGAACGACTCGCCGCCGGTGTTCGGTGCCACGTAGAGGTGCGCGCTGCGCAGCATCCGCGCCTTGTCCGGTTCGGTGACCAGCCCCAGGAACGTGACCCGCTCGTGCAGGTCGGCCGGGAACTGGTCGTACAGGTCGTCGGGGTCTCCCGGGCCGGCGACCAGCAACCGCAGCCCCGGCCGGGTCGCGGCCAGCGCCACGAACGCGTCGCGCAGCACCGGGAAGCCCTTGCGCGTCTCGGTGAACCGGCCCAGGAAGCCCAGGGTGCCGCCGGTGCCCGGGGCACACTCCCCCGGCCAGCCCGGCAACGGCTCGGCGTCGGCGAACTTCGCCACGGCCACCCCGTTGGGGATCTCCACCGCCCCGCCGTCCATGTGCTCGACCTGCACCTTGCGGGCCAGCGCGCTGACCGCGATCCGGGCGGTGATCCGCTCCAACACGATCTGCAACACACCCTGCGCGGCGGCCAGCACCCGGGACCGGGTCATCGCGGTGTGGAAGGTGGCCACCACCGGGCCGCGCGCGGAGAGCACGGCCAGCAGCGACAGGCTCAGCGTGAGCGGCTCGTGCACGTGCAGCACGTCGAAGTCGCCGTTGATGATCCAACGCCGGACCCGGGCGGTGGAGACCGGGCCGAACGCGATCCGGGCCACCGAACCGTTGTACGGCAGTGGCACGGCACGACCGGCCGACACCACGTACTCCGGCAGCGGCGAATCCTCGTCGGCCGGGGCGAGCACGCTGACCTCGTGGCCGAGTGCGATCAGCGCCTCGGCCAGGTCCATGACGTGGTTCTGCACCCCGCCGGGGACGTCGAAGGAGTACGGGCACACGATGCCGATCCGCATGCGTCAGCGCCTCCCGCCCGCGACAGCGGAACACCGTCCCACCGTGCCCACCACCTCCTCAGGCCTGACCGGCGGCCGAGGGGGGCAGCGCCGTGCCGTCCCCGGGCCCCCGCTGGTCCAGCCACATCCGCTGCAACATGTGCCAGTCTTGCGGATGTCGGGCGATACCCGCCGCCAGACGGTCGGCGATCAGCTGAGTCAGCGTACGAACCCGCTGGTCCAGGGGCCCCGCCTCGGGCCCCGGCACCGGCAGCGGGCCGGCGAGCGACGCGCACGCCGCATCCGATTCGTACCACATCGAGGCCACGTACAGCGGCGCTCCGGTGTGCAACGCGAGCAGCGCCGGCCCGGCCGGCATGCGGGTCTTCCCGCCGAAGAAGTCGACCTCCACCCCCCGGGCGGACAGGTCCCGGTCGGCCAGCAACGGCACCACCGCACCGGCGCGTACCCGGTCCAGCAGCACGTCGAACGCCGGACGCGACCCGCCGTGGGTGGGCAGAATCTCCATCCCGAGGACCTCTCGGAAGGCCAGGAAGCGCTTGTACACGCCCTCCGGCTTGAGCCGCTCCATGACCGTGGTGATCGGCCAGCCGGTGGCCGCCACCCAGGCGCCCGCGGCGTCCCAGTTGCCGGCGTGCGGCAGCGCCACCACCGCGCCCCGGCCGGCGGCCACGTCGGCGGCGAGCAGCTCGGCGCCGTCGAGCCGGAAGCCGGACAGGATCTGCGCCCGACTCAACGCGGGCAGCCGGAACGCCTCCATCCAGTACCTGGCGTACGAGCGGAGCCCCCGCTTGACGAGATCGTCCAGCTCGGCCTCGGGCAGCTCCGGGCCGACCACCCGGCGCAGGTTCGCGCGCAGTCGGGCCGTACCCCCTCCGCCGCGGCGGTGGGCGCGGTCCGCGCCCGCCTGGAACGCCGCCGCCACCAACGGCCGGGGCAGCGCGCGGACCACCCGCCAGCCGGCGAGGTAGCCCAGCTCGGTGAGGTTCACGCGGCCCGGCCGCCGGTCGCCCGGCGCGGGGCCGTGGACGCGCCGCTCACGCCTGGCCGTCCGGCTGGAGCTGCTGGGCCTGGCGGTAGACGTGCGCCATCCGCTGCCCCACCGTGAAGATCGACACCGCGGCGAGCAGCCAGAGCGCGATCTCCAGCGCCGGCTTCACGTTCAGGCCGGTGAGGATGCCGCCGACCCCGACGATCAGCAGCCGCTCGGTGCGCTCGGCGATGCCCACGTTGCAGGTCATGCCGAGCCCCTCGGCGCGAGCCTTCACGTAGGAGACCAGGCTGCCGGCGGCCAGGCAGACCAACGCGGCGGCCACCCCGGAGTAGTTGCCCTGGGTGGCCAGCCAGTACGCGACGGCACCGAAGACGGCGCTGTCGGCGACCCGGTCCATGCTCGAGTCGAGGAACGCGCCGAACTTCGTGGAGCCGCCGCTCATCCGGGCCATCGTCCCGTCGAGCAGGTCGGTGAGCGCGAACAGGGTGACGATCAACGCGCCCGCGACCAGATGGCCGCGGGCACCGAGGCCGAGCGCGCCGACGAGCACACCAACGGTGCCCGCGACGGTGACGGCATTGGGGGTGACGCCCGCGCGCAGCAGGGCGCGGGCAATCGGCTCGACGACGCGGGTCATCCCCGCGCGGGCCGACACTTGGAAGATCTTCGCCATGGCGGTCCCCACGATAACGGTCCGCCCAGGTCCGCCGATACGGCCGCCCCTCCGACCCGCCCGGGAGAGGCTTGTGCCTACCCGGCAACGGGTGTGAGATCGAGGCGGAGGGTGAGCCAGCTCACCCGCCCACCCGTCCCGTTCCCGCTGTGCACGAGACCACCGGAGGATACTGCCGCGCACTCGCCCCGGGCCGCTTACCGTCGCGCGGCGGTCGCCACCCACCACCGGCTGAGGGAGGTGCGCCCCATGGCGCAGAAGCATGAGAAGGGTTCCACCGGCGGCGCGCCGGTGGTGACCGAGCCCGAGCGGGTTCGCAACGTGGTGCTCGTCGGGCACTCCGGTGCGGGCAAGACGACGCTTGTCGAGGCCCTGCTCGCGGCCACCGGCACGATCGGCCGGGCCGGCGCCGTGGTCGACGGCACGACGGTCGGCGACCACGACCCCGCCGCCGTCCGCCAGCAGCGGTCGGTCAGCCTGTCCTGCGCGCCGCTGCTGCACAACGGCATCAAGGTCAACCTGCTGGACACCCCCGGGTACGCCGACTTCGTGGGCGAACTGCGCGCCGGGCTGCGGGCCGCCGACGCCGCCCTCTTCGTCGTCTCCGCGGCGGGCGGCATGGACGCGGCCACCGTCGCGCTGTGGGAGGAGTGCGCGGCGGTCGACCTGCCCCGCGCGGTCGCGGTCTCCCGACTGGACCAGCCCCGCGCCGACGTCGACGAGACGGTGGCGCTCTGCCAACGCCTCTTCGGCGACAACGTGATGCCCCTCTACCTGCCGATGCTCGGCGACGACGGCGTGTCCACCGAGGGGCTGCTCGGCCTGATCACCCGCCGGGTCTTCGACTACTCCGCCGGACTGCCCGCCGACGTCCGCGACCCGGACCCGGAGCACCAGCGGGCCATCGACGAGTCCCGCGACGAGCTGATCGAGGGGATCATCGCCGAGAGCGAGGACGAGACCCTCATGGACCGCTACCTCGACGGCGAGGAGATCAGCACCGAGGTGCTCATCGACGACCTGGAGAAGGCCGTGGCCCGGGGGCACTTCTACCCGGTGGTGCCGGTCTGCGCCGAGACCGGGGTGGGGCTGGACGTGCTGCTGGAGGTGCTGACCGCCGCGTTCCCGTCGCCGTTGGAGCACGAGTTGCCGGCGGTGACCGGCGTCGACGGCTCGCCGCGTCCGCCGCTGACCTGCGACCCGGCCGGGCCGCTCGTCGCGGAGGTCGTCAAGACCACCATCGACCGCCACGTCGGCCGGGTCTCGCTGGTCCGGGTCTTCTCCGGCACGCTGCGCCCCGACCAGACCATGCACGTGTCCGGTCACGGCATGGCCGAACGCGGGCACCCCGACCACGACGCCGACGAGCGGGTCGGGCACATCTTCACCCCGCTGGGCGCCACCCTGCGGGAGGTACCGCTCTGCGTGGCCGGCGACATCTGCGCGATCACCAAGTCGGGCAGCGCCGAGACCGGCGACACCATCTCCGCCCGGGACGAACCGCTGCTGATCGCCCCCTGGGAGATGCCCGAGCCGCTGCTGCCGGTGGCGGTCGTCGCCCACCGTCGCGCCGACGAGGACGCCCTGGCCCGCAACCTCGCCCGCCTGGTCGCCGGCGACCCCACCCTGCGGCTGGAGCGCAACCCGGAGACCCACCAGTTGGTGCTCTGGTGCATGGGCGAGGCCCACGCCGACGTGGTGCTCGACCGGCTGCGCGCCGGCGGCGTCGAGCTGGACACCGAGCCGGTCACGGTGTCGCTGCGCGAGACGCTCACCGTGCCCGCGACGGGGCACGGCCGGCACGTCAAGCAGTCCGGCGGCCACGGCCAGTACGCGGTCTGCGACATCGAGGTCGAGCCCCTGCCCCCGGGCAGCGGCAACGAGTTCGTCGACCGGGTCGTCGGCGGCGCGGTGCCGCACAACTACATCCCGTCGGTGGAGAAGGGCGTCCGCGCCCAACTGGAGCGCGGCCTGGTCGCCGGCCACCCGGTGGTGGACCTGCGGGTGACCCTGGTCGACGGCAAGGCGCACAGCGTCGACTCCTCCGACGCGGCCTTCCAGACCGCCGGCGCGCTGGCCCTGCGGGACGCCGCCGACCGTGGTCAGCCCGCGCTACTGGAGCCGATCGACGAGGTCACCATCCGGGTGCCGGACGGCTCGGTGGGCGCGGTGCTGGGCGACCTGTCCAGCCGCCGCGGCCGGGTGCTCGGCACCGAACCGGACCCGGACACCGAGGGCCGCACCCTCGTGCGCGCCGAGGTGCCGGCCACCGAGTTGCTGCGCTACGCCGTCGAGTTGCGCTCCCTGACGGCTGGCACCGGCACCTTCCGCCGCCAGTACGTCCGCCACGACCCCATGCCCGCCCACCTGGCCGACCAGATCCGCAAGGAACACACTCCCTGACCCCCCGCCCCACCGCTCCTGCCGCCCGGAGCCCACGATCCGCGAGGCACCACAACTCGTGATCGAAGGGGCGGTGCGGCGGGTTGGCATGGCATGTCGCGCGCCCTGTAGAGCTGCCCCAGATCTGGGGCAGCTCTACCCGCGCGCCGGGACCTGACCGAGCCGCCGACCCAGGCACAGCGCAGCTTCACAGGTCACCGCCACCCGGCCTGGCCACCGCCCCAGATACGGGGCAGCTCCACAGGAGGCCGCAGGCACAGGTGGGGTGGGCACCTGAGTCCGGGACGGAACGGCGACACGGACCGAACAGGTATCCGGACGGGTGCGCCGGACGGGTACGGACGCCCCGCTTCAGGGGTGGACGGTGGGGTGCGCGGGAGGGGGCCAGTGGGGGCGGTCGGCGTCCAGCAGGGCGGCGGTGCGCAGGGCCGCCAACTGGCGCTCCACCTCGACGAACTGGTCCGCCGGCAACGGACCCCGATGTAGCGCGGCGGCGTTCTCCTCGACCTGGGCGACCGTACGGCAGCCGGGGATCGGGATGGTGCGGCCGCTGCGCGCCCAGATCCAGCCCAGCGCCCCCTGGGCGAGGGTGCGCCCATCGGCGGTGAGCGCCGCGCGGACCGCCCCGACCCGGCGCAGCCACTCCGGCGCGGGTCGGCCACCGCGGAACCACTCCAACCAGCCGGGGGTCAACCCGCGTACGTCGTCGCGGGGCAGCACCGACCCGGCCGAGTACTTGCCGGTGAGCAGGCCCATCCCCAGCGGTCCCCGGTTGACGCTGGCCAGGTCGTACTTGTCGCAGACCGCGAGCAACTCGGGGGCGTCCCGCAGCACCGACAGGGTGTGCTGCACGGCGGTGGCACCGGCGGCGCCGTGACCGAACGCGGTGGCCCGGTCGACCCGGTCGGTGCTCCACCCGTACGCCCGGATCAGGCCCTCGGCGACCAGGTCCTCGCAGGTGCCGACCAACGCCTGCGCCCGCGGCACCGACAGGTCGGCCAGGTGCAGCTGGTAGAGGTCGATCCGGTCGGTGCCCAACCGCCGCAGCGAGTCCGTCACGGCCCGGCGCAGGTACGCCGGCGACGCGTCCTCCCCGGTGGCCTGTCGGCTCGCCTCGTCGAAGGTGTAACCCCACTTGGTAGCGATCACCGCCTCGTCCCGGCGGCCCGCGAGCGCGCGGCCGAGGACCCGCTCGCCATGCCCGGCGCCGTACGTGTCGGCGGTGTCGAAGAGCGTGATGCCCTCCTCGAGCGCCCGGCGGACCGCCCGCACGGACTCGTCGTCGTCGACCGCGCCCCAGCCCAGCGGTTGGGTGCCCTCCGCCCAGGGCCCGCCGATCGCCCAGCACCCCATGCCGAGGGCGCTGACCTCGATGCCGCTGCGCCCCAACGTCCGCGTCGTGACTGCCATCGGCCGATCGTGCCACCTTCACCTGGTCGGGACGAGCAGATCCGCGGGCGGATACGCGGGCGCACGAAGACGGTCACGGTGCGGCATGATCAACGCCATGCGGCGGCTCGGGGTGGACATCGGCGGAGTGATCATCGAGCCGGCCGACGAGGACGCCGACACGTCGTTCTTCGGCGCGCACTACCTGCGTACCCCCGCCGTCGCCGGGTCGTTCGACGCGCTCGCGGCACTCGGCCCGGCATTCGACGAGGTGCACCTGGTGTCCAAGTGTGGGGAGGCCACCGAGCGGCGTACCCGGGAGTGGCTGGCCCACCACGACTTCCCGGCGCGCACCGGCATCCCGGTGGAGCGCGTGCACTTCTGCCGTACCCGCCCGGACAAGGCTCCGATCGCGCGGCGGCTCGGGTTGACCCACTTCGTGGACGACAAGTTGGAGGTGCTCGGCTACCTCGATTCGGTGCCGCACCGCTTCCTGTTCCGGCCCCGGCCGGCGCAGGTCGCCGCACACGCGGCGCTGCTGCCGCGCGTACACCGGGTGGAGAGCTGGCCGGAGCTGACCCCGCTGCTGCGCGGCGACTGACCGCGCCCGGCGCGGACGGCCGCGGCTCTGGCCGTCGCGCGGCCGGCGGTCAGGACGGCCAGGCGCGGACGAGGAGGTCGCGGGTGTCGCCGAGCAGCTGCGGCAGGACCTTGGTGCGGCCGATCACCGGCATGAAGTTGGCGTCGCCGCCCCAGCGCGGCACGACGTGCTGGTGCAGGTGCGCGGCGATGCCTGCGCCGGCCACCCCGCCCTGGTTCATGCCCAGGTTGAAGCCGTGCGCGTTGCTGACCTTACGGATCACCCGCATGGCGGTCTGGGTGTACGACGCCAGCTCGGTGGTCTCCGGCACGTCCAGGTCGGTGTAGTCGGCGACGTGTCGGTAGGGGCAGACCAACAGGTGCCCGGGATTGTACGGATAGAGGTTGAGCACCACGAACACGTGCTCACCACGGGCCACCACCAGGCTGTCCTCCGGCGGCAGCTTGGGCGCCCGGCAGAAGGGGCAGCCGGTGGGCTTCTCGTAGCCCTCGGCCGGGCGGTCCTCGCCGGAGATGTAGGTCATCCGGTGCGGCGTCCAGAGCCGATCCAGGCCGTCCGCCATGCCGTCGATGTCCGTGTGCCGTTCCGCCCCTGTCACGAGCCGATCCTACGGAGCCGTCCCGTCGGACCGCGACACCCGTCGCCGGGAAAAGCAAGTGCTGCACATTCTTGACGGATCAATGCCAAGACCTGAAGATTCCATGCATCCAGACTCGTACATGCATCGATGGAGGGTCACCCATGATCCGACGGCTCGGCCGGCTCCTCGCGGCACTCGCCCTGACCGCCGCCACCACAGTGGCCGGCATCACCCTCACCGCTGGCGCCGCACAGGCGGACGGCTGCTACACCTGGGGTCGCACCCTGTCCCAGGGGGCGTCCGGCGACGACGTCCGGCAACTCCAGATCCGGGTCGCCGGCTACCCCGGCTACGGTGCGGTGCTCACCATCGACGGCGCGTTCGGCCCGGCCACCCGGTCGGCGGTGATCCGCTTCCAGCAGGCGTACGGGCTGCCCGCGGACGGCATCGCCGGCCCGCAGACGTTCAACCGGCTCTACGCCCTGCAGGACGACGACTGCACACCCGCCAACTTCAGCTATCCCGAGCTGAACAGGTGCAACAGCGACTGGTCCGGCGGTGCGGTCGCGGCGAGCACCGCGCGATCCAACGCGCTCGTCTCGATGTGGAAGCTCCAAGCCCTGCGGCACGCCCTCGGCGACGTGGCCATCTCGATCAGCAGCAGCTTCCGCAGCTACGCCTGCAACAGCGCGGTCGGCGGGGCGTCCAACAGCCGGCACCTGTACGGGGACGCGGTGGACCTGGTCGGGTCACCGTCGCTCTGCCGGCTGGCCCAGCAGGCCCGCTACCACGGCTTCGGGCAGATCCTCGGCCCCGGCTACCCGGACCACAACGACCACACCCACGTGGCGGCCGTCGGCGGCTGGTCCGCACCGACCTGCGGCATCTGACCCCCAGCACGGCCCCCAGTCGCGGTTGCCGGGCGCGGCCCTCGGGCCGCGCCCGGTTCCGTTACTCCGCGGCGGCGGACGGGCCGATGTTCGTCCGCGAGCTGACCACGTCCAGGATGTGGGTCACCGCCTCGGCGACCGGCACCCCGTTGCGCTGGGAGCCGTCGCGGTAGCGGAAGGAGACCGTGCCGGCGGCCACGTCGTCGTCACCGGCGATCACCATGAACGGGATCTTCTGCTGCTGCGCCGTACGGATCTTCTTCTGCATCCGGTCGTCGCCCGCGTCCACCTGCGCCCGGATGCCCTCGGCGCGCAGCGCCGCGACGAAGCCGTGCAGGTAGTCGGTGTGGTCCTCGCGGATCGGGATGCCGACCACCTGCACCGGGGCCAGCCAGGCCGGGAACGCGCCCGCGTAGTGTTCGGTGAGCACCCCGAAGAACCGCTCGATCGACCCGAACAGCGCCCGGTGGATCATCACGGGCCGCTGGCGGGTGCCGTCGGCGGCCTGGTACTCCAACCCGAACCGCTCCGGCTGGTTGAAGTCGACCTGGATGGTGGACATCTGCCACGTCCGGCCGATCGCGTCGCGCGCCTGCACGGAGATCTTCGGCCCGTAGAACGCCGCGCCGCCCGGGTCGGGCACCAGGTCCAGGCCGGAGGTGGCGGCGGCGGTCCGCAGCGCCTCGGTCGCCTCCGCCCAGTCCTCCTCGGCGCCGATGAACTTGGGCGAGTCGTCCCGGGTCGACAACTCCAGGTAGAAGTCGTCCAGGCCGTAGTCGCGCAGCAGGTCCAGCACGAAGCTGAGCAGCGCGGACAGCTCCCCGGCCATCTGCTCACGGGTGCAGTAGATGTGCGAGTCGTCCTGGGTCAGACCACGGACCCGGGTGAGGCCGTGCACGACGCCGGACTTCTCGTACCGGTAGACAGTGCCGAACTCGAACATCCGCAGCGGCAGCTCCCGGTACGACCGCCCGCGCGACCTGAAGATCAGGTTGTGCATCGGGCAGTTCATCGCCTTGAGGTAGTAGTCCGCGCCCTCCAGTTGCATGGGCGGGAACATGGTGTCCGCGTAGTACGGCAGGTGACCGGAGGTCTGGAACAGCTGCGCCTTGGTGATGTGCGGGGTGTTGACGAACTCGTACCCCGCCGCCTCGTGCCGCTGACGCGAGTAGTGCTCCATCTCCCGGCGGATGATGCCGCCCTTGGGGTGGAAGACCGCCAGGCCGGAGCCGATCTCGTCGGGGAAGCTGAACAGGTCGAGGTCCGCGCCGAGCTTGCGGTGGTCGCGCCGGGCGGCCTCCTCCAACAGCTTCAGGTACGCCTTGAGCTCGTCGCGGGTCGGCCACGCGGTGCCGTACACCCGCTGTAGTTGGGGGTTCTTCTCCGACCCCCGCCAGTACGCGGCGGCCGAGCGCATCAGTTTGAACGCGCCGATCAGTCGGGTGGTCGGCAGGTGCGGGCCCCGGCACAGGTCCGACCAGCAGACCTTGTCCTCCTTGGCGTCGAGGTTGTCGTAGATGGTCAGCTCGCCGCCGCCCACCTCCATCACCTCGTCGGTGTCCAGGCCCTCGCCCTTGACCTCGATCAGCTCCAGCTTGAACGGCTCGTCGGCCAGCTCGGAGCGCGCCTCGTCCAGGCTGCCGAAGCGGCGGCGACGGAACCGCTGCCCGGACTTGATGATCTCCTGCATGCGCTTCTCGAGCTTGCTGAGATCATCGGGCTGGAACGGCTTGTCGACGTCGAAGTCGTAGTAGAAGCCGTTCTCGATGGGCGGGCCGATGCCCAGCTTGGCCTCGGGGAAGATGTCCTGCACGGCCTGGGCGAGCACGTGCGCGGTGGAGTGGCGCAGCACGTTGAGCCCGTCGGGCGAGTCCAGGCTGACCGGCTCGACGACGGTCTCCTCGGCCGGCGACCAGTCCAGGTCGCGGAGCTGACCCTGCGGGTCGCGGACCACGACGATCGCCTTGGGGCCGTTCGCGGGCAGTCCGGCCGCGGCCACCGCGTCGGCCGCCGTGGTCCCGGCGGCGACGACGACAGGGTCGGCCACGGCGGGGGTACGGGGTGCGGACACGGTGACTCCTCCAAGTGGTACGAAACGGTGCCGATCCTCGGCTCCTGCCGATGCTATCGGTCGCCCCGCCCCCGACCGGGAACGGCACCTTCCTTACCGCCGGCGTTGAACCTTTCGCGCCCCGGAGCCGAACTAGAAGGTGTGGCCGGAAACCGGTGCCGGTCGCGTCGACAGGGATGGGGACACGAGATGGCGAGCACGCACGGTGGTGGACGTCGGCGGCGGATCGCGGCGGTGACCGCGGTGACCGCCGCCGGGCTGCTGCTCTGGCCCGGCGCGGCACACGCGGTGGACGTGACGACCACTCCGAGCGAGGCCCGACAGGGCGACGCCGTACGCCTGGAGTTCACCGTCCCCGAGGAGCGGGCCGGCACGAAGACCAACCAGATCGAGGTCCGGTTGCCGGCCGACGCGCCGATCGCCGAGGTCTACCCGATGTCGGTGAACGGTTGGGCGCCCCGGATCAGCTCCCGCACCCTGGACAAGCCGGTGGCCGGCATCCACTCCTCCGGAGTGAGCACGGTGACCACGGCGGTGACCTGGGTCCGGCTGGGCGAGAGCGAGCCCGGCCCGGCCCGGCTGGCGCTGTCCATGGGGCCGATGCCGCAGGCGGAGCGGCTCACCTTCGAGGTCGTCCAGACGTACGCCGACGGCACGGTGGTCCGGTGGGCGGACGCCGCCGGCCCGCACCGGGCGCCGGCGCTCACTCTGCTGCCGGCGGCGCCCGGCGCGGCGGGTCCGGCCGCACACGGCGGGCACGGCGGTCCAGCGGCCGGCGGTCCAGCAGCGGGCGGTCCAGCGGCCGGCGGTCCAGCGGCCGGCGGTCCAGCGGCCGCGGACAACGGTGTGGATGCCGCGCCGCCGGCCCGGTCGGGCGGTGCCGACCAGGGCAGCGCCGACGGGATGCTGGCCGCCGGTCTGCTGGCCGGGCTGGGTGGCGGCGCGGCGATCGGTTGGCTGGTCAGCCGGTGGCGCCGACGCGACCCGGACGAGGCCACGGCGCTCGCCGAGGTGACCGGCCACCCGGACGAGGCCGAGAAGCCCGACGAGGCCGCGACCCTGGCCGAGATCACCGGCCGCGCGAACGACACCGCCGCGCCTGCCAAGATCACCGGCCGCGCGAACGAGACCGCCGCGCCCACCGAGGTCACCGGCCGCGCGGACGAGACCGCGACCTCGGCCGAGATCACCGGCCGCGCGAACGAGACCGCCGCGCCCACCGAGGTCACCGGCCTCGCGGACGACACCGCCGCGCCCGTCGATCCCCAGCCCACCGACCTCCAGGCCGCTGTGCCCGCAGCGTCGCGGTGATCCACTCGGGTTCCAGGAAACCGCGGCATCCAGACCGCACGGACAGCCCGATTTGGCGGTGATCCACTCGGCTTTCCGGAAACCGCGGCATCCACGCCGCGCGGACCCACCGAGTTGCAGGAAGCCGAGTTGATCGTGGGCAGGCCAGCCCACGCCGACGCAGGCCAACCCACAGGCACACGCAAGGCAGCACGCAGACGCAGGGCAGCCCGCAGGCGCAGGCCGCCCACGCAGACGCAGGCCAACCCACAAGCGCAGGCCGCCCACCCAGACGCAGGCCAGCCCACAAGCGCAGGCCGCCCATCTAGACGCAGGCCAACCCACGGGCGCAGGCCGCCCACCCAGACGCAGGCCAACCCGCAGGCGCAGGACGCCCATCCAGACGCAGGCCAACCCGCAGGCGCAGGACGCCCACGCAGGCGCGGGCGCGGGCCAGCCCACGGGCGCAGGCCGCCCACCCAGACGCAGGCCAACCCACAAGCGCAGGCCGCCCACGCAGACGCGGGCGCGGGCCAGCCCACGGGCGCAGGCCGCCCACCCAGACGCAGGGCAGCCCACAGGCGCAGGCCGCCCACGCAGGCCAGCCCGCAAGCGCAGGGCAACGCCGGTGGTCAGGGGAGCCAGGCAGGTAGCGGCTCGCGGGCGGCCAGCCACGACTCCGGCACCCCGCCCGGGGTGCCGACACCCGTGTACGCGGCCACGATCGCTCCGACGATGGCGGCCGTGGTGTCCATGTCACCGCCGGCCCGGACACACGTCCGGATCGCCGTCGGATAGTCGTCGAGGTGGGTCGCGGCGACCCAGAGGGTGAATCCGACGGTGTCCTGCGCGGTCACCCGGGAGCCGTTGCCGAGTGCCGCCACCACCCGGTCCGCCGGTCGGCCGAGCAGCCCAGCCGCCCGGCTCACGCTCCGGTGCACCTCGGTGCCCGGGTCCAGCGCGGCGGCGATCCCGGCGAGCAGACGGTCCGGGGCCGGCCGGTGCCCGTCGAGGCGGCCCCGGGCGGCCAGCGCGGCGGCCACGGCCACCGCGACGGCGCCGGCGATGCCCTCGGGGTGCGCGTGGGTCACCTCGGCCGAGGCGCGGGCCTGCGCCGCGGCACGCGCGGTGGAGTCGGCGAAGTACGCGCCGAGCGGACCGACCCGCATCGCCGCGCCGTTGCCGCACGAGCCCTGGCCGTCGAAGGCGGACGCGGCGGCCAGCGGCCAGGGGGTGCCGGTGCGGATCAGCTCCAGGATCGCCATCGCGCCAGCCCCATAGCCCCGGAGTGGAGCACACCGCTGGGCGAAGGCCAGGGCCAGCCGGTCGCGGTCGACACCACCGGAGTGGTCCAGCTCGGCGAGGACCGAGCAGGCCATCTCGGTGTCGTCGGTCCACTCCCAGGGGGCCGGCGGCAGCGCGTCCGCGGTGAAGTCCGAGGGCGCTGCCCCCGGCACGAAGTACTGCGCGCCGAGCGCGTCGCCGGTCGAGAGACCGGCGAGACTGTCCCGGGCGAGCGCCAGACGGGCATCGACGAACAGGGTGAACGACATCGTCGTACCAGCTTGCCCGCTCGGCAGGCACGTCGCAATGCGATCAACTTGCCAGGCCAAGTACGGTCTTGTCGTGGCCTCCGTGCTCCTGGTCGAAGACGATCACGTCGTACGCGGCGCGATGCTGCGGTCCCTCACCGACCGGGGGCACGCCGTGCACGCCGTGGGCACGGCGCTGGATGCTCTGCGTCGGGTCGCCGCGGAGACACCCGACCTGGTGGTGCTCGACCTCGGCCTGCCCGATCTGGACGGCTCGGACGCGCTGCGGATGCTGCGCGGCATCACCGACGTCCCGATCATCATCGCGACCGCCCGGGACGACGAGCAGTCGGTGGTCAAACTGCTGCGTGCCGGCGCCGACGACTACATGGTCAAGCCGTTCACCGGGGCGCACCTGGACGCGCGGATCACCACCGTGCTGCGGCGGGCCGGACGGGCCAGCCGGACGGTGCAGCCCGCGGTGCACAGCGTCGGCGGGCTGCGGGTGGACGTGGGCGAGCGCAGCGCCCAGCTCGACGGGGAGCCGCTGGCGCTGACCCGCAAGGAATTCGACCTGTTGGCGTATCTCGCCGCACGACCTGGGCGGGTAGTGTCCCGCCGGGAACTCTTGGAGGAGGTATGGCGGCAGCCATCGGTCGGCGAGGATCAGACCATCGACGTTCACCTGTACTGGCTCCGCAGAAAGATGGGCGAGTCCGCGGCGAAGCCGCGCTACCTGCGCACCGTGCGGGGGGTCGGATTCCGGCTGGTGGCACCGGACTGAGGACGGCGCTGGCCCTGCTCACGGCCGGCATGTGCAGTCTCGTCGCGCTCGCGTTCCTGATCCCACTCGGGCTCAGCCTGCGCGAGCAGAGCCGGGACGAGGCGATCGCCGACGCGGCCCGACGCAGCGCGTTGGTCACCGGCGCGCTGGCGGTGAGCACCGACCCGGCGGTCGTCGAGCGGGCCGTGGTGGCGAGCGCCGAGGGCGCGCCGACCCGGCCCGTGGTGCACGGTCTGGGTCTGGACGAGTCAGCCGGTCGAGCCACCGGTGGCGACCTGGACCGGGCCCGGGCCGACCGACGGTCGCGGGTCGTCGACGTGGACGGGGGCGTGATCCGGCTCGACCCGGTCGTTCTCGGTGACCGCACGGCCGTGGTCGAGGTGTTCCTGCCGGACTCGACGCTGGGCGAGGGTGCCGGTGGCACCTGGCTGCTGCTGTTCGCGGTCGGCGCGGCGATGGCCGGCGCGGCGGTGCTGGTGGTCGACCGGGTCGCCGCCCGCGCGGTGGACTCGACCCGAGGTCTGGTCCGGGCCGCGCTGTCCATCGGCGACGGCGACCTGGGCGTACGCGTCGAGCCGACCGGTCCGCGCGAGTTGGCCGAGGCCGGGTACGCCTTCAACCGGATGGCCGACCGGCTGGACGCGGCCCGCACCGACGAGCGGGAGCTGGTGGCCGATCTGTCGCATCGTCTGCGTACCCCGTTGACCGTGCTGCGCCTGGACGCGGAGGCGTTGGAGTCCGACGACACGAGCGTGGGGTCGTTCAGCCCGGCGGAGCTGGACCGACTGCGCGGCATCCGGCGGATCCGGCAGGCGATCGTCACCCTGGAGGGTGAGATCGACGTGCTGATCAAGACGACCCGCAAGTCGGTGGCGCACGAGGCCGGGCCGGCGATGTGTGACGTCAGCGAGGTGGTCCGGGACCGGATGGTGTTCTGGGCGGCCCTCGCTGGCGACCAGAACCGGCCACACCGGGTGAACGGCGCGCAACTGCGCATCCCCGCGCCGGTGCCACGGGCCGAGTTGGCCGCCGCGCTGGACGCGGTGATCGGCAACGTCTTCCGGTACACCCCGCAGGGCACGGCGTTCGAGGTGGCCGTGTCCCGGCGCGACGGTTACGTGGCGATCCGGATCGACGACGCCGGCCCCGGCATCGCCAACCCGGACCGGGCGCTGCGGCGGGGCACCAGCGACCAGGGCTCGACCGGGCTGGGCCTGGACATCGCCAAGCGGGTGGCGTTGCAGGCCAACGGGTCGGTGAGCATCGACCGGGCCCGGCTGGGCGGGGCCAGCGTGGTGATGCTCCTCGCCGATCCGGAGGCGACGCCGCGGCAGGTCAGCCGCTTCGGTCTGGTCGGACGGATGGCCCGCGACGCCCGGGACACCAAGGGTGCGGGACGACGCTGGCCGCGTCAGCGTCCCACCGACGACTGACCGGGTTGTGGGCCGTCGCAAGTCTTCCTTAGATCGCGGTTAACGACCGGGCTGGACTGCCCGCGAGCTGACAGGATCAGAACACGAACCCACCAGTTTCACCGGTCGTAGCGCGCCTCCGTGCACCCACGACCGGTGAAGCCGCGCGCGCGGCGGGAGTCACAGGTCCCCCCACACCCACGCTCCCGCCGCGCGCCCCGCTCCTCCCGACCCGCCCCCTCGCTCAGCCGGCGGCGGTCAGGTACGCGTCGATCTCGGCCGTGATCCGCTGCTTGCCGTCGGGGTCGAGGAAGGACGCGGTCACCGCGTTGCGGGCCAGCCCGGCCAGACCGTCGGGGCCGACCCCGAGCAGGCGGGCCGCCACCGCGTACTCGTCGTTGAGGGTGGTGCCGAACATCGGCGGGTCGTCGGAGTTGATGGTGACCAGCAGCCCCGCCTCGACCAGCTTTGGCAGTGGGTGCTCGTCGAGGGTCGCCACCGCGCGGGTCCGGACGTTCGACGTCGGGCAGATCTCCATGCCGATCTGCCGCTCGGCCAGGTACGCGAGCAGCTCCGGGTCCTGCGCGGCGGAGATGCCGTGCCCGATCCGCTCGGCGCCCAGCTCGTGCAGCGCGTCCCAGACGGTCTGCGGCCCGGTGGTCTCCCCCGCGTGCGGCACCGAACGCAGCCCGGCGGCGCGGGCCTGGTCGAAGTAGGGCCGGAACTGCGGCCGGGGTACGCCGATCTCCGGGCCACCCAGACCGAAGCTGACCAGCCCGTCCGGGCGCTCCTGAAGCGCGATGCGTAGCGTCTCCTCGGCCGCGGGCAGGCCCGCCTCGCCGGGGATGTCGAAGCACCAGCGCAGCTCGATGCCGAAGTCGGCCGTCGCGCGCTTGCGAGCGTCCTCGATCGCCTCGCAGAACGCCGGCGCGGGGATGCCCCGACGCACGTGCGAGTACGGGGTGATCGTCAGTTCCGCATAGCGGACCTGTTGGCGGGCCAGCTCCCGGGCCACCTCGTGGGTGAGGATCCAGACGTCCTCCGGGTCCCGGATGAGGTCCACGACGCTCAGGTAGACCTCGATGAAGTGCGCGAAGTCGCGGAACTCGAAGTAGTCGGCGAGCGCCTCCGGGTCGGCCGGCACGGGGGTGCGTCCCTCGTGGCGGGCGGCCAGCTCGGCGACGATCCGGGGCGAGGCGGAGCCGACGTGGTGCACGTGCAGCTCCACCTTGGGCAGGCCGGCGATGAAGGCGGACGGGTCGGTCACGGACTCTCCTCTGCACGGTCGCCGGTACGGGCGACGACGAAGACGCGGCGGAACGGGAAGTACACCTGACCCTGCCGGACCGGGTAGGCGGCGGCGAGGCGTACCCCCAGCTCGGCCCGGAAGGCCGACCAGCCGGCGGCGTCCAGCGCGGCCCGGACCGGACGCAGCGCGGTGCCTTCCATCCAGGCCAGCACCGGGTGGTCGGCGGCGGGCCGGGCGGGCAGCAGGTGCACGTAGGTAGTCTCCCAGGCGTCCACCGCGCACCCGGCGGCGGTCAGCAGCGCCGCATAGTCGGCCGGGTCGTCGACCGGGTCGGCGCGCAGCAGTGGGGCGACCTCCGCCCGCCAGGCCGGCCCGTCGGCGACCTGGCGCAACGCCCGGTGGGAGGCGGCGGCGAAGTTGCCGGGGACCTGCATGGCGAGCCACGCGCCGACGGGCAGCTCGGCGGCCCAGCGACGCAGCAGCTCCTGGTGGCCGGGCACCCACTGGAGCGCGGCGTTGCTGACCACCACGTCCTCGTCGCCGGTGGGCCGCCACTCACGCAGGTCGGCGACGGCGAAGTCGACGGGGGCGCCGAGGGCGGCGGCTCGGTCGATCATCTCGGGCGAGGAGTCCAGGCCGCGTACCCGGCTCGCCGGCCAGCGTTCGGCGAGGGTGGCGGTGAGCTGGCCGGGGCCGCAGCCGAGGTCGACGATCGTCCGGGGCCGGTCGGCGGGGATCCGCGCGACCAGGTCGTGGAACGGCCGGGATCGCTCGTCGCCGTAGCGCAGGTAGGTCGTCGGGTCCCACATCACTGCCTCCCAAACCGTACGTCCGTCTTGTTAGCGTACGGCTCCCGTGGCAGGCCGGCAACCCGATCACTAGGCTCGGGGCATGGAACAGCGCAGCTTCAACCGGCTCGGCCGGACCGTCGGGGCGGTCGGCCTGGGCGCCTGGCAACTCGGCGCAGACTGGGGCACCGTCAGCGAGGCCGACGCGATGGCGGTGCTCGCCGCCGCCGTGGACGACGGGGTCACCTTCCTCGACACCGCCGACGTGTACGGCGACGGCCGCAGCGAACAGCTGATCGGTCGCTTCCTGCGCACCCGACCCGACGCCGGGCTGACCGTCGCCACCAAGATGGGCCGTCGCGTCGAGCAGCGGCCGGAGGCGTACACCCTGGACAACTTCCGGCAGTGGACCGACCGGTCCCGGACCAACCTGGGCGTGGACACCCTGGACCTGGTCCAGTTGCACTGCCCACCCACCGCCGTCTTCTCCACCGACGAGGTCTTCGACGGCCTGGACACCCTCGTCGCCGAGAAGGCCATCGCCGGGTACGGCGTCAGCGTCGAGACCTGCGACCAGGCGCTCACCGCGATCGCCCGGCCGGGGGTGGCGAGCGTGCAGATCATCCTCAACGCGGTCCGCCACAAGCCCCTGGAGCGTGTCCTTCCGGCGGCCGCCGCGGCCGGGGTGGGCATCATCGCCCGGGTGCCGCTGGCCAGCGGCCTGCTCTCCGGCCGCTACGACGAGCACACCGAGTTCCCCGCCGACGACCACCGCAACTACAACCGGCACGGCGCGGCCTTCGACGTCGGGGAGACGTTCTCCGGGGTCGACTACGAGCGTGGCCTGGCCGCCGTACGCCGGCTGGCGCCGCTCGTCGACGCGGACCGCACGATGGCGCAGTTCGCCCTGCGCTGGGTGCTGGACCAGCCGGGCGTCACCGTCGTCATCCCCGGCGCCCGCGACGCGGAGCAGGCCCGGCGCAACGCCCAGACGGCGGCCCTGTCGCCGCTCACCGACGGTCAACTGGCCGCCGTACGCGAGATCTACGACGAGCTGATCCGCCCGCAGGTGCACGACCGCTGGTGACTGGGGCACCCGAGCTCGCGCCGCGTCGTCCGAGCGGCGATGCTGGAGGACGGCGTGCCGCTCCGGGCGGCGGAGAGGGGATGCGATGAGGGGTTGGCTTTCGCTCACCCTCGGCCTGTTGGCCGTGGTGATCGGTGCGGTGTGGACGGTGCAGGGCCTCGGCTACGTCAGCGGCAGCGTCATGACCGACGAGAGGATCTGGGCGGTGATCGGCCCGCTGGTGGCGTTGGCCGGGCTGGTGGTGCTCTGGCTCGGCCTGCGCTCACGCCGCCGGAACTGACCCGCCGGTCCACACTGGCGGCCGGCCGCAGCAAGGACGAAGCCCCGTATCCCGGACGGGATACGGGGCTTCGCAAACGACCCGGACCGGATCGTCCCCTGGCCGGCCGGAGCCGACCAGCTCACTCAGATGGGACGGACCTGCTCGGCCTGCGGGCCCTTCTGACCCTGTGCAATCTCGAACTCCACCCGCTGGTTCTCCTCCAGCGAGCGGTAGCCGCTGGTCTGGATGGCCGAGAAGTGGACGAACACGTCAGCACCCCCACCATCGACGGTGATGAAGCCGAAGCCCTTGTCAGCGTTGAACCACTTCACGGTTCCTTGAGCCATGTGTATCTCCTTCTAAAAACTGGTGGCCGTGCACGCCGTGCGGCCAATTGGCCGTTTTCGAGCAGCGGCGTCTGAGGCGGCCCCACGAAGGAACTTCTCTCAACCCACGCCATCTCGCAACAGCGTGGACCAGCAAATCACGGAGGCAAAAAGTCTGTCACGACCTCTCCGACGAATTTCTCCGACATGTGACCTGACGGATGCCTCAGTTGCGCTGGGCGGCGTCCGAAGCCATGCGAAAGCCCCCTTCCCATCGATGCGGGAAGAGGGCTGACGTCGCCGGGTGGTCAGTCCGGCCAGCTGCCGGTCATCCGGCGGACGCCGACCGCGCCGCCCCGGTCCACAGCGGCCCGGACGACCGCGAAGATGGCCCCCTGCAACGCCGCGGCGGCCAGGATCTCGCCCCAGCCGCGATCCTCGTCGGTGGCGTTGGGCGCCTCACCGTCGCCCGCGGTTACCTTCCAGACCTGCCGGAAGATCGCCCCGGCCACCGTGCCCGCGGCGATACCCAACAGCACGCCGACCGGCCGGTACGCGACCCTGCCGATTTTCTTGCTCACCGACGCCTCCCCCGAACGATCATCAACACCACCACGGTGGCCACCGCACCCGCGGCGACGACCGCCCACGGCATCGGGTTGCGGCGTACCAACTCGCCCTTGTCGTGCGCCTGCGCGCGCACCAACCCGCCCTTCTCGTAGGCCTGTGCCCGCGCCATCCCGGCGCCCCGCACGGCCTGCCCGCGAACCCGGGCGACGGTCTGCGCCGCCTGCTCGCGCATCCGCTCCTTCGCCTGCTCGGCGGACTCCTTGAGGCGGGCCTTGACGTCGGCCTTGGCGGCCAACGCCTCCATCGTCTCGCCCAACTCGACCCGGGTACGACGGATCTCCTCGCGGAGGGCCTCCGTGTCGCCGGTCCCGTTGCCCGTCACTGCCGCCCCCTGTCCTTCACCGCGGCGGTGACGGTGTCCACGTCGGCCCGGAGGCTGCGGACCGTGGCCGCCGGCATCGGCGGAACGGCCCGACTGACCTGCTTCTTGCCCACCAGGGCGAGAATGCCGGCCACCAGGAAGCAGGCCACCGCCACGATCAGCGCGGCGGCCCAGGCGGGCAGCACCAGGTCGAGCAGCAGGATCGCCGTGGCGACAAACGCGCCCAGGCCGAAGAACGCCAGCGCGCCACCGCCGCCGAACAGGCCGATCCCGATGCCCGCGTGTTTGCCCTTCTGGGTCAACTCCGCCCGGGCCAGCGTCAGTTCGTCCCGTACCAGACGGGAGATCTGCTCGGTGGCCCGCTGCACCAACTCGGCGGTGGAGGGCTCGCTCCCGTTGTGGGATGTGCGGGCGTTCGCCACGTCAGCCATGCTGTCCTCCTTTCCCTATCACCGCGCTGTATGCCCGGAGTTGCCGCCCGTCAATCCTAAAACGCGACGAGCGCCCCACCGTTCCCGTTGTCCGGACGCCGCGCCGAAGAGTCGGCTCAGCCGATCACGCCAGAGACGTCCGGCAGCACATCCCCCGCCCAAGCCCGACCAAACCTCGCGGTCAGGTGCGGGCTTCCTCGGGACCCACGAAGGCCTCGCTGCGGGCGTCGCCGTCGTCGCTGCCGCCGAAGACGCGCGCGTCGTCGGGCGCCTCGGTGTCGGCCGGGCGGCGGGCCGGGCGCCTCGGCTGCACCCACTGCCAGGGCAGGTTGCTGTTGGCGTCGCCCAGCTCGGTGCGTACGCGGGGCATGGCCGTCGGGCGGTTGTCCCGGATCCAGCCGACCAGGTGCTCCCGGACGAGGCAGCGCAGGTCCCACAGGCTGCCGGCGTCGGCGGCGCTGACCAGAGCCCGCACCCGGACCATCCCGCCGGTGGCGTCGGTGACCTGCAGGACGCAGACCCGCCCGTCCCACAGGTCGGTGCCCTCGACCAGCCGGCGCAGCTCCTCGCGCATGGTCTGCACCGGCACCGCCCAGTCCACGTCGAACTCGGCGGTGCCGAGCACCGCCGCCTCGGTGCGGGTCCAGTTCTGGAAGGGCTTGCTGGTGAAGTACGAGGTGGGCAGGATCAACCGGCGGTCGTCCCAGATCTGCACCACGACGTAGCTGAGGGTCAGCTCCTCGATCCGACCCCACTCCCCCTCGACGACGACCACGTCGTCGAGCCGGACGGCGTCGCTGAAGGCGAGTTGGAGGCCGGCGAAGACGTTGCCGAGCAGGCTCTGCGCGGCGAGCGCGGCCACCACACCGACCACCCCGGCGGAGGTCAGCACACCGGCGCCGATGCCCCGCACGCTGGGGAAGGTCATCAGCATCACGCCGACGGTCAGGATGACGATCACCGCGATGGTCAGCCGGCGCAGCATCACCACCTGGGTCCGGACCCGCCGGGCGTGCCGATTGTCCGGCACGTCGACCCGGAACCGGGCCAGCGCGGTGTCCTCCACGACGACCAGCAGGGAGGCGACCAGCCACGCCGTGGTGGCGATGACGGCGAGGATGAGCAGGTGCAGCAGCAGCCGCCGCCAGCTCTCGCCAACCGCGTATCCGGTGCTGAAACGGACGGCGAACTGCACGGCGACGACCACGCCGGCGACCTGGAACGGGCGGTGCGAGTGATCGGTCAACTCGGTCAACAGCAGTGACCGGCGGCCGAACCGCCGGGTGAGTCGGTGGACGATCTCCACCAGGAACAGGGCGACCGCCGCCGCGACGAGCGCGGCGACGGCCGTTTCGAGATAGTTCTGCACGGCTTGGATGCTTCCCTTCGACCAGGCGTCGGGCACTCCGGGCAAAAGCCCAAGAGTGCCCGACGACCCGGATATCGACCAGCTCAGACCTTGCGGTACCGGGACTGGAGGAAGCAGTAGACACCGAAGGCGGCGATGCCCAGGGCGACCAGGGTCAGCAGGAACGTGCCGTACGACTGCTCACGCAGCAGGTGCAGCGCGGCGTCAAGACCACGGGCCTTCTCCGGGTCGTAGTTCACCGCGGCCACGATGACCAGCAGACCGGCGATGCCGTACGCGACGCCCTTGGCGATGTAGCCGGCCATGCCCAGCCGGCGGGCCAGCATACGGGTCTTGGCGCTCATCTCGCCGGTCTTCAGGTGCTTCTCGAACCGCTTGACCGCCCCGTAGATCACCAGGCCGACACCGATCGCGGCGAGCACGAGCCCGGCCAGACCGACCAGCCAGCGGCCGCCGCTGGAGGTCATCAACTTGCCGGTCAACGCCTCCTGCTGGTCGGCGCTGTTCGAGCCGACATCCTTGAAGACCTTGAAGGCGGTCCAGGCGAAGTAGAGGTAGACGATGGTCCGGCCGGCCGAGGCGAGTCGCTCGGTGACGCGTTCCTTGCCGCGCTCGGCGCGGTGCCCGACCGCCGCCTCCAGCGCCTGCCAGATCGCCATGGCGAGCAGGCCGACCGCGGTGGCGATCACCAGGAACTTGCCCAGGGGCTGTTCGGAGAGGGTACGCAGCGCGCCGGACTGGTCGCCGTCGTCGGACGACGTGCCGAACGCGATCTGCAACGCCAACCAGGCGAAGAGGAGGTGGACGATGCCGTAGCCGATGAAGCCGGCCCGGGCGAGGAGTTCCAGCCACCGGCTGTCCGCCGTACGGGAGGCGGTGGCTTCGGCGCTACGGGTGAGTGACATGGCGTCACAATCTCCGATTTCGAAGATTCCCAAACGTCGGCCACCGCCACCCGCCAGGTCAGCTACCCGGGTTGCGCGATACGCGAATCTTGACCTGCTGGTCGGTCACGCTGTCCAGGGTGACCGCGAAACCGCCGGCCTCGGCGGCCTGCTGGCCGGTGGTGAGCGTGAGCTGCTCACCGGCGACCTCGACGGTCACCTGGTCGCCCTCGGCGCCGACCAGTTTGGCCTCGATGCCGAAGATGGTGGCGCTCGCGTCGACGCCCCGCTCGAAGGTGACCGTGCAGGCGTCCAGCCCGCAGTCGGTGGAGGCGCCCTGGGAGCTGCACCCGGCGAGCACGGCGAGGCCGAGCGCCAGACCGGCGAAGAGACCGGCGGCGCGACGGACGGGGGGAATGGGCATGGTGGCGGGTCGGTTCGTCACCTCGCCAAGAGTACGAGACAGCCGCGACGCCCCGCCCATCGGTGATCCACCCGCCGGCCGAGGGGGCAGCGGGAGCACGGGCTAGGGTCCGGGACATGCCGTTCGACATCGCCCGTACCCGGGCCGCGTACCCGGCCCTGACCGAGGGCTTCGTCCACTTCGACGGTGCCGGGGGCACCCAGACCGCGATCGGTGTGATCGACGCGGTCACCGACGCCATGCGGACGGCGGTCGGCAACCGCAGCGCCGCCAACGTGGCGGGTCGCCGGTCGTTGGAGCTGGTGGCCGAGGCCCGCTCGGCGGTGGCCGACCTGCTCGGCGCCGACCCGGCCGGGGTGGTGCTCGGCCCGAGTGCCACCGCGCTGACGTACACCCTGGCCCGCACGCTCGGCGCGACGTGGCGCCCCGGTGACGAGGTGGTGGTCTCCCGGCTCGACCACGACGCGAACGTCCGCCCGTGGGTGCAGGCGGCCGAGGCGGCCGGCGCGACCGTGCGCTGGGCCGAGGTCGACCGGCACACCGGCGAGCTGCCCGCCGCCCAGTACGCCGACCTGGTCGGCGAGCGGACCCGGCTGGTCGCGGTGACCGCCGGCAGCAACGCCATCGGCACCGTGCCGGACGTGCCGGCGATCGCCAAGATCGCGCACGCGGTCGGCGCGCTGGTCTGCGTCGACGGGGTGCACTCGGTTCCGCACGGGCCGACCGACCTGGCCTCGCTCGGCGCCGACGTGCTGGTCACCAGCGCGTACAAGTGGTCCGGTCCGCACCTGGCGGCGATGGTGGCCGACCCGGCCCGGTGGGCGGCGCTGCGCCCGGCGAAGCTGGTGCCTTCCTCCGACGCGGTGCCGGACCGGTTCGAGTACGGCACCCCCAGCTTCCCGCTGCTGGCCGGCGTGACCGCCGCGGTGGACCACCTGGCGGGGCTGGACCCGGACGCGGTCGGCGACCGGCGGGCGCGGCTGCGCGCCGGGCTGGCCGCCGCCCAGGCGCACGAGGAGGCGCTGCTGGACCGGCTGCTGGCCGGGCTGGCACAGCGCCCGGCGATCACCGTCTACGGCTCGCCGGCCCGGCGCTGCCCGACGGTGTCGTTCCGCGTCGCCGGGGTGTCACCGGCGGCCACCCAGGAGGCGCTGGGCGCGGCCGGGTTCTGCCTCTCCGTCGGCGACTACTACGCCTACGAGTACTTCCAGCTGATGGGCCTGCGCGACAGCGGCGGCGCGGTGCGGGCCAGCATCTACCACTACAACACCGCCAACGAGGTGGACCTGTTGCTCGGCGAACTGGACGCGGTGGCCGCGGGTGCGGGGAGAATGGCCGGATGAGCACCCTGGTCGAGGACAACCCGGCGAAGCACCGCTTCGAGATCCTGGTCGACGACGCGATGGCCGGCTTCACCGCGTACCTGATGCGCGGGGAGGTCCTGGTCTTCACGCACACCGAGGTGGACCGGGGCTTCCAGGGCAGGGGCGTGGGCGGCGCGTTGATCCGGGGCACCCTGGACCAGGTCCGCGCCCGGGGTGGCACGGTGGTGCCGCAGTGCCCGTTCATGGCCGCGTTCATCGACAAGCACCCCGAGTACGCCGACCTGGTCGCCGACCTGCCGTAGGCGGGGCGGTCGGCTCAGCGGGCTCCGGTCAACACCTCGGCGGCGGCCCGGCCACTGGCCCGGGTGGCACCGTGGGTGGCCAGGTGCACCGCCCCGGTGACCACCTCGGGTACGCCCAGCTCGACCACGACCGCGTCCGGCCGGGCGGCGAGGGCGCGTTGCACGGCGGCGCGCATCCAGTCGTGCCGGTGCAGATCGCGGACCACCAGGACCAGCGGCCGGGCGCCCGCCCCGGCAGCAGGGTCGGCCGGCACGTCGGGTTCGGCGTAGCGGACCGTGCTCGTGCCGGGCAGCAGCTCGCCCAGCGGTGCGCCGATGCCCCACGGGGTTTCCGCGCCGATGGCGATGTTGCGCAGCGGCTCGAACTCGACGACGTGCGCCGCGCGGGTCAACGGCAGCGCGTCCGGCGCGGTCCCGGTGGCGGTGATCCGGACGGCCCGACGGGCGGCGACGAGCCCGACGTCGGCGGTGTCGCGTGCTCCGGCCAGGCCGGTGGTGCGGGCGGCCATCGTCCAGGCGGCGAGTTGACCGACGCGCTTGGCTGCCTCGGCGAGGCGTTCCTCGGGCAGCTCACCGGAGACGACAGCGGCCACGATGGCGTCGCGCAGTTCGCGGGCCGCCTGCTCGTCGGACCGTTCGCCGCCGACGCAGATCGCGTCGGCCCCGGCGGCGAGGGCGCGGACCGTCGCCCCGGCGAAGCCGTACCGGTCGGCGACCGCACGCATCTCCACCGCGTCGGTCACCACCACGCCGGAGAAGCCCATCTCGTCGCGGAGCAACCCGCCCAGGATGCGCTGACTCAGGGTGGCCGGCAGCCGCGGGTCGAGCGCGGGCACCAGCAGATGGCCGGTCATGACCGCCTGCACCCCGGCCGCGACGGCGGCCCGGAACGGGACCAGCTCGCAGGTGTCCAGCCGGTCCCGGTCGGCGGTGATCCGGGGCAGGTCGTGGTGGGAGTCGACGCGGGTGTCGCCGTGCCCGGGGAAGTGCTTGGCGCAGGCCGCCACTCCGCCGGCCTGGAGCCCGCGAACCCAGGCGGCGGTGTGCCGCGCGACCAACGCCGGGTCGGCGCCGAACGAGCGGACGCCGATCACCGGGTTCGCCGGGTTGGAGTTGACGTCGGCGTCCGGGGCGTAGTTGAGGGTGACCCCCGCCGCGGCCAGCTCGACGCCGAGGTCCCGGGCGACCGCCTCGGTCAACTCGGGGTCGTCGACCACCCCGAGGGCGAAGTTGCCGGGCCGGGAGCTGCCGTGGACCGACTCGAGTCGGGTGACGTCGCCGGCCTCCTCGTCGATCGCCACGATGACGTCCGGACGCTCGGCGCGCAGCGTCGCGGTGAGCGTCGCCACCTGCTCGGGGTCGACGACGTTGCGGGCGAAGAGCACCACCGAGCCGAGGCCCTCGCCGAGCCAGCGGCACACCCAGGGTGGCGGGGTGGTGCCCACGAACCCGGGCTGGAGGACGGCGGCGGCGAGGGCCGGGAGGTGCCCGGTGGGAGTGGTCACGCCACCCCCTCCTGGCGCTCGGCGTCGATCACCGGCGTCGGTACGCCCCCGTCGGCCCACTGGTTGCGCTCGCTCATGCGGCCCCGTACCCCATCTCTCGCGCGCCCTCGGCGCACCGCCACCGGCAGGCGGTCCTGACATGGTCACACTGAGCGATTCAATAGTCAATAAACCTTACAGTTGCCCGGCGGGCCTCTCCCGGGGAGAGTGCGGGGATGGACCCCGCCCCGCTGGCCGACGCGACGAGCCCGGCCGACATCCCCGGCGTACGCCTGCTCGGCCTGGTGGTCGGCGCCCTGCTGCTGCTCGCCGCGATCCGGGCGATGTTCGGCCGGCGCTGAGCGCCCCGCACCACGCCCGGCCCGGCGCGTCGGGTGTGGCCGACCACGACCGGGGTACGGCTTCCCCATCAGCAGGTACGCGCCGAAGGGGAGAGCCATGAAGATCGGATATTTCCTGTCCAGTGAGGAGTTCACGCCAGCCGAGCTGCTGGAGCAGGCGCGCGGTGCCGAACGGGCCGGCTTCGAGGCGCTGTGGATCTCCGACCACTACCACCCCTGGGTGGACGCGCAGGGCCAGAGCCCGTTCGTCTGGTCGATGATCGGCGCGCTCAGCCAGGTCTGTTCCCTGCCGGTGACCACCGCCGTGACCTGCCCGACGGTACGGATCCACCCGGCCGTGATCGCCCAGGCGGCGGCGACCAGCGCGGTGCTGCACGGCGGGCGTTTCGTGCTCGGCGTCGGCACCGGCGAGGCACTCAACGAGCACATCTTCGGCGACGCCTGGCCGCAGGCCGACGTCCGGCTGGAGATGCTGGAGGAGGCCGTCGAGGTACTGCGCAAGCTGTGGGACGGCGGCTTCGTCAACCACCGCGGCACGCACTACACCGTGGAGAACGCCCGGATCTACACGCTGCCCGACACCCCACCGTCGATCTACGTCTCCGGCTTCGGACCGAAGGCCATCGACCTCGCCGCCCGGATCGGCGACGGCTACGTGAGCACCATGCCCGACGGCGACATGGTCCGGCGCTTCCGCGAGAACGGCGGCGGCGACAAGCCGTGCCAGGCCGGCTTCAAGGCGGCGTACGCCGACAGCGAGGACGAGGGCGTCCGCATCGCGTACGAGCGCTGGCCCAACGCCGGGGTGCCCGGCGAACTGTCCCAGGTGCTGCCCTCACCGCGACACTTCGAGCAGGCCGCCGAACTGGTCAAGCCGGAGATGGTCAAGGAGGCGTTCGTCTGCGGCAACAGCGTCGACGCGCACCTGGAGATGATCGACAAGTACGCCAAGGCCGGCTTCGACGAGGTCTACGTCGCCAACACCGGCCCGCACTACCAGGGCCTTTTCGACCTCTACCAGCGCGAGGTGCTGCCCCGGCTGCGCTGAGCCCGGGATCAGACGAGCCCATGATCGTCCGGGATGCGTTTCGGCGGTCATGGGCTCGGGTACCTCCGGCCCTCGATGAAACTGTCCACGCACTCGATGACGTTGCGCCGCGCGGCCCGCAGCCTTTTCGGCTGGAAGGCGCTGCGGCCCAACCAACTGGCCGCCATGCGCGCGGTCATGAAGCGACGCGACGCCCTGGTGGTGTTGCCCACCGGCGCCGGCAAGTCGGCCATCTACCAGATCCCGGCCAGCCTGATTCCCGGCCCCACCGTGGTGATCTCCCCGCTGCTGGCCCTCCAGCAGGACCAGATCGCCTCGCTCAACGAGCGGCAACGTCCGGAGCTGCGGGCGGTGCGGATCAGCTCGAACGAGTCGCCCAGCCAACAGGCCCAGGCGATCACCGAGGTCCGTGAGGGCCGGGCGGAGTTCCTGTTCATCACGCCGGAGCAGCTGAGCAACCCGGACCGGATGGCGGAGGTCGCCGCGCTGAAACCGGCGCTGGTGGCGATCGACGAGGCGCACTGCATCTCGGCCTGGGGGCACGACTTCCGGCCCGACTACCTGGCGCTCGGGCACCTGATCGATGGCATCGGCCGGCCGCCGGTGGTCGCGCTGACCGCCACCGCGTCCCCGCCGGTACGCGACGACATCATCGCCCGGCTGCGGCTGCGCGACCCGGAGGTGGTGGTCTCCGGGCTGGACCGGCCCAACCTGTTCATCGAGGTGGCGCACTGCCCCGCCGAGGACTACCGGTGGCGGCGCCTGATGACGCTGCTGCGCGACGAGGGGCGGCCGGGAATCATCTACGTGCCGACCCGCCGCGCCGCCGAGGAGCTGGCCACCCGGTTGACCGACGCCGACTTCCCGGCGCAGTTCTACCACGGTGGGATGCCGGCCGGCGCGCGCGCCGAGCTGCACGAGGCGTTCCTCGCCGACCAGGTCCCCATCATGGTGGCGACCTCGGCGTTCGGCATGGGCATCGACAAGCCGAACATCGCCTGGGTGGTGCACATGGCACTGCCCGACTCGCCGGACAGCTACTTCCAGGAGATCGGCCGGGCCGGCCGCGACGGGCAGCCGGCCCGGGTGCTGCTGCTCTGGCGGGCCGAGGACGTCGGCCTGCAACGCTTCTTCAGTGGCGGCCTGCCGGACGCGGACGAGCTGCGGGACCTGGCCGCGCTGCTGCGGCGCAAGCCGGCCACCAAGACCGAGCTGCGCGAGACCACCGGCCTCGGGCCGCGCAAGCTGGGCCAGTACCTCTCCCTGCTGGAGCAGATCGGCGCTGCCGAGCCGCGGGCCCGGCAGCGCATCGGCGCTCCGCGTTACTCCCCCGCCGCGACCGAGGCCGCCGCGGCGGCGGTGGCCGAGGCGGAGCGCCAGCAGACGGTGACCCGGTCCCGCACCGACATGATGCGGGCCTTCGCCGAGACCAACGCGTGTCGGATGCAGACCCTGCTCGCCTACTTCGGTGAGCAGATGACCGAGGTCTGCGGGCACTGCGACAACTGCCACGCCGGCACCAGCGTCGCCGACCAGGGCGCGGTCGGGCCGTTCCCGGTGCACAGCCACGTGCGTCACCCGGAGTGGGGAGGCGGCATGGTGCTCTCCTACGAGGAGGACAAGATGACGGTTCTCTTCGACGAGGTCGGTTACAAGACGTTGTCGGTGCGCGTGGTGTCCGAACAGGGCCTGCTGACCCTGGACTAGCCTGACCCGGGCGCCGCCGCGCGCCCGGTGGATCCACCAGACAGAGCACCGACTGATCAAGCAGAGCAGGGCGGAAGGGGCGTGGCCGTGATCGAGCAGCCGGCGTACACGGGGTTCGGTTTCTCCGACGGGGAGTGGGGGCTGCTGGTCGGCCTTCCCCAGTCGGTGCTGACCGCGGCGAGCGCCGCCGAGTCCGACGGCACCCGTCGGACCATGGCGGAGAACGCGGCCGGGCTGGAGACCATCGCCGCCGGCCGGGAGTCGGCCAGCCCGCTGGTCGCCGCCGTGGCCGGTGAGATCGTCACCCGGGTCGGTGACCCGGACACCGGTGAGGAGTTGCCGGCCATCGCGCCCGCCGACCCCGGGGCGTACATCGACGACGTACTGCTGCGGGCCGGCCAGGCCGCCGCGCTGCTGGCCGGCCGCGTCGACGAGGGCGAGGCCGGCGCGTACAAGCACTGGCTCGTGAAGATCGCCGAGCAGGTGGTGGGTGCCGCGTCCAGCGGTGGGCTGCTGGGCATCGGCGGCGAGTCGGTGAGCGACTCCGAGCGGCGTTTCCGCGACCGGCTCGCGCACGTGCTCACCGACTGATCGACCGGAGCGACCCATCCGGCCGGTCTCCTGGCGCTGGATCGACTCGGTTTCCTGAAAACCGCGGCTTCCCCACGTCTGGGACGGCCCGCTTTTCAGGAAACCGAGTCGATCATGTCGGCCGGTAGCGCCTCGGACGCGGGTAGGCCGGCCGGTCGGACGCCGCGTAGCGTGGTCAGCGCGGCCGCCGCGCCCAGCAGCATCGCCACCATCGCGGCGATCGCGGCCAGGTGCATCCCGTCGGTGAACGCGACTCCGGCGGCGTGCCGCACCGCGTCGGCCAGGTCCGCCGGCAGTCCCTGGGCGACCGCGAGCGCACCGGCCAGGGTCTCCTGGGCCGCGGCGCCGGAGTCGGCGGGCAGTCCGGCCGGGAGGCCGTCGACGATCTCGCGGTGGTAGACCGCCGCGCCCACGCTGCCGAGGATCGCCATGCCCAGCGCGCCGCCCAGCTCGCTGCTGGACTCGGTGAGCGCCGACGCGACACCCGCCTGCTCGGGAGGTGCCGCGCCGAGGACCAGCTCGGTGACGAGTGACATGACCAGCACCAGGCCGCCGGCGTAGATGCTCGCGCCGACCAGCAGCACCCACAGCGCCGAGTCCGGTGTGACCCGGGTCAGCACCACGAAGCCGAGCACGGCGATCGCGAACCCCGCGCCGATCGGGTACGCGCGCTCGACACGCTGGGCGAGCGCGGCGGCGGCCGGCGCGACCCCACCCACGGCGAGGGACGGCACCAGGCTCCACAGTGCCGCCCGCAGCGGGCTCAGGCCGAGCACCAGTTGGAGGTGCTGGGTGGTGAAGATGGCGAAGCCGACGATGGCGAACATCGCCAGCAGGTTGACCGCGAGCGACCCGGCGAAGCCGCGACGGCGGAACAACGCGAGATCGACCATCGGGTACGCCCGGGTCCGCTGCCGGTGCAGGAACAGCGCGCCCACCAGCAGGCCGCCGACGATGGCGAGCACCCGGACCGGGCTGAGCCCGTCGCGGGCCATCTCCTTGATGCCGTAGATCACCGGCAGCAGCGCACCGAGCGACAGGGCCGCGCTGATCAGGTCGAACCGCCCGGCCGCCGGGTTGCGGAACTCCGGCACCAACAGCGGGGCGAGCAGGAGCAGGAGCAGCATCGCCGGGATGTTGATCAGGAAGATCGAGCCCCACCAGAAGTGCTCCAGCAGGATGCCGCTGAGCACCGGACCGATCGCGATGCCGCCGGTGAGGGTGGCGGTCCAGATGCCGATGGCGGTGCCGCGCTGCTTGGCGTCGGGGAACATGTTGCGTACCAGGGCGAGCGTCGAGGGCATCAGGGTGGCCCCACCGACGCCGAGCACGGCGCGCGCGGCGATCAGCGTCGCGGTGCTGTCGGCGTACGCGGCCAGCAGCGACGCCGCTCCGAACGCGGTGGCGCCGATGAGCAGGAGCCGGCGGCGGCCGATCCGGTCACCGAGGGCGCCCATGGTGATGAGCAGCCCGGCCAGCACGAAGCCGTAGATGTCGAAGATCCAGAGCTGCTCGGTGGCGGTGGGGCGCAACTCCGCGCTGATGAACGGGACGGCGAAGTAGAGCACCGACACGTCCATCGAGACCAGCAGCAGCGGCAACATCAACACCGTGAACCCGATCCACTCGCGCCGGCCCGCCCGTGGTGCCGGTGTGGTCGTCGTCGTCATGATCGATTTCCTCTCTGCGTATGGCGTACGCTGTTATGCGTAGACCATACGCAGAACTAGGATGGCCGGGCAAGGAGGAAAATGTGGCGGCGACGACAGACGACAACGAGCCGGTGCTCCCACCGGCCATCGAGAACGCGTGGGGGCTGCGGGACCGCCCACCCAAGGGCCCGCGGCCGGGCATGAGCGTGCCCGCCATCGTGGACGCCGCCGTCCGGGTGGCCGACGCCGACGGGCTGGCCGCCGTCTCGATGAGCCGGGTGGCCAAGGAACTGGGCGCCGCCACCATGGCCCTCTACCGCTACGTCGGCTCCAAGGACGAGCTGCTGATGCTCATGGTGGACGTCGGGTACGGCCCGTCGCCCGGCCCACCCCCACCGGGCACCGACTGGCGCGCCGGGCTGACCCGCTGGGCCTGGGCCGAACACGACGCTCTGCGGCAACGGTCCTGGCTGCTGCACGTGCCCATCACCGGCCCGCCGATCACTCCCCAGCAGCTCGGCTGGATGGAGGACGGGCTGCGCTGCCTGGACGGCTCCACGCTCGCCGAGAGCGAGAAGATGTCGGTGCTCCTGTTGCTCACCGGGTACGTCCGCAACGAGGCCACCCTCACCTCGCAGGTCGCCGAGGGCAGCCGGGCGACAGGCGTCGAACCGAGCGAGATGATGCCGGCGTACGGTCGACTGGTGGCCCGGCTCATCGACCCGGCCCGCTTCCCGGCCCTGCACCGGGTGCTGGCCGCCGGCGTGCTCAACCAGGACGACGATCCCGACGACGAGTTCACCTTCGGCCTGGACCGGATCCTCGACGGCGTCGAGGCGCTGATCCAGCGTCGGGCGGGCTGAGGAATTCCGATGCTGGCGAGAGACACCATCGACACCACCGTCCTGCCACCGGGCGAACGGTTCGGCATGTGGCTGGACCTGGTGGCGCGCACCTCGGCACCGCTGCGCATCCGGTCCGCGCACAGCGGCGACTTCGCCGCTCGCGCCGACTTCATCGCGCTCGGCCCGATCGAGCTGGTGCAGTACGAGTACCCGTCCCTGGACGCCACCCGGACCCGGAAGCTGGTCCAGCGGTCCGACCCGGAGCTGTACATCCTCGCCCTCACCACCGGGGGCGTCGGCGCGTCCAGCCAGGACGGGCGCCGCAGCGAGATCCTGGCCGGCGAGTTCACCTTCTACGACGCGTCCCGGCCGCACGACGTGCGCCACCACGCGACCGAGCCGGAGCGGGACCAGGCCACCTCGATCATCACGATGATCCCGCACGCCGCGCTGCCGCTGCCACCACAGCGGATGGCCGCCCTCTACGGCGGCCGGATGTCCGGCAGCGAGGGCATCGGGGCGCTGCTGGCGCAGTTTCTGCTCCAGGTGACCGGGCGCCCCGAGCAGTACCACGCCGCCGACGCCAGCCGGCTCGGCGCGGTGGGGCTCGACCTGGCCACCACGATGCTCGGCCGGCACCTCGTCGCCGAGGACGCCGTCCCCACCGAGGTCCGCCGCCGGGCGATGCTCACCCAGGTGCAGTCGTACATCCACCGCCACCTCGGCGACGTGACGCTCGGCCCCCAGGTCGTCGCCGACGCCCACCACATCTCGGTGCGGTCCCTGCACCGGTTGTTCGAGGCCGAGGACACCACCGTGGCGTCGTACATCCGGGATCTGCGGCTGTCCCGGTGCCGGCGCGACCTGACCGACCCGGCGCTGCGCGGTCTGCCCGTGCAGGCCGTCGCGGCGCGGTGGGGTTTTCCCGACAAGGCCCACTTCAGCCGGGCGTTCCGGGCCGCGTACGGCACCACCCCACAGGAACACCGCGACGGTGGCTCGGATTTGGCGCGGATCCTCAACCGCCAGGCATCCACGGTCAACTCGGTGACGGCAGACTGACACCAACGCGGCCGGCCATCGCCCGGTGGGCCGCCAACGGGGGCCGTGGCGAGGCGCCCGCCGCGCGAGCGGCGGGCGGCCGCCCGGTGGCACCCGGTGATGCCGAGGCTCCGGCCCCGTCGCGCGCATCCCCCAGAATCGCCGACGGGGCCGGTCAGGCTTCCTCCAGCAACTCCAGGACCACCCGCTCGGCCTCCGCACGGGACGCCCGCGGGTCCACCGACGCCACCACCCCGTCGTGGTACAGGTCGACCACCCGCGGATCCACGTACGACGCGCGCGCCACCGTCGGGGTGTTGCCCAGCAGCTCGGCCACCGCGCGCATCACGGCGACCACCGCCTTGCGGCGGGCCGTCACCGATCGGCCCGGGCCGGCGGTGGCCAACTCGGTGGCGGCGAGCACGGTGGCGTGCCAGGTGCGGAAGTCCTTCGCGGTCATCTCCCCGCCGCTGGCGTCCCGCAGGTAGCCGTTGACCTCGTCGCTGCGCACGTCGCGCCACTCCCGGCCGTCCCAGTAGCCGAACAACCGATCCGCCCGTCGCCGGCGGCGGCGCAGATTGGCCAACACCTGACACAGCTCCGGGTCCTCGATCCGGCGTACCTGCTCGATGCCACCCTTCGCGGGAAACACCAGGACCACGCAGTCACGCCGGGACCGGGCGTGCTCGGGGCGCAGCGTGGACACTCCGTACGTCGGGTCGTCGCCGGCCGCGTACTGGTCGCTGCCGACCCGGAACATGCCCATGTCCAACAGTCGGGCGACAGTGGCCAGCACCCGGTCCCGGCCCAGCCCACGGCCGTCCAGGTCACGGCCCACCCGTTCCCGCAGCACCGGCAGCCGCCGGGCCACCTCCAGCATGCGGTCGAACTTCGCCTCGTCCTGCTGCTCCCGCCACTGCGGGTGGTAGACGTACTGCTTGCGCCCGGCCGCGTCGATCCCGATCGCCTGGATGTGGCCGTTCGCGTGCGGCGCGATCCAGACGTTCTGCCAGGCCGGGGGGATGACCAGCTCCCGCAGCCGGGCCAGCACCTCCGGATCCCGGACCGGGTCACCGGTCGGGTCCACGAAGAGCCAGCCCCGACCGCGCCGACGCCGCCCGTACCCCGGTCGACCCGGGTCGCTACGCCGCAACCGCACCGGGGACCCGCACCACTTTCGCCACCTCAGCCACGGCGGCCAGCACCTCGTCGAGGCGCAGGGCCGTCATCGTCGGGTGGCTTCCTACCCCGTCCCACCTCGGCCAATCTCTCTCGCCGGCCCAGAGCACCCGGTGCCGGGGCCGGTCCGCCGGCGGCCCCCAGTGCGCCGGCGGCACCGGCCCGAAGAGGACGACCGACGGGGTGCCGAACCCGGTGGCCAGGTGGGCAACACCGGTGTCCCCGCTGACCACCACCCGGGCGTTGGCCACCAGGGCGGCGAGCGCGCCGAGGTCGGTCCGGCCGGCCAGCACGGCGTCGGACGACAGTCCGGCCGCGTCGGCCACCTGTGCGGCCAGCGCCCGCTCGTCGGCCGAGCCGGTGAGCAGGACCCGGTGCCCCTGGTCGGTGAGCGCCCGGGCCAGCGCGGCGAACCGCTCGGCGGGCCACCGCTTGGCCGGGATCTTGCTGCCGGGATGCAGCACGGTGACACCGGTGGGCAGCCCGGCCGACCCGGGTCGACGCAGACCGAGGTCGGTGCCGTCGGCCGGAATGTCGTACCAGGACACCAGTCGGCACCACCTGTCCACCTCGTGCTCGTCGACGGACCACGGCGGGCCGTCGCCGCAACCGGCCTCGGCGTTGGCGAAGGCCAGCAGCCGGTCCGGCCGGGTGGCCGCCAGCAACCGATGCGACCCGGGACCCCGGCCGTGCAGGTTCACCGCGATCGACACCGCCGACCCGGCCCGCAGGGGCCGCTCCAGCCCGGTGGTGTCCACCAGCCGGTCGACGCCGCCGACCAGGTCGACGAGCGGGGCCAGCCAGGCGGGCGCGGCGAGCGCCAACTCCGGACCGGGGTACGCGGCCCGCAGCGCCCGCAGCGCCGGCACCGCGGTGAGCAGGTCGCCGACGCCCAGCGCGCGCAGCACGAGGATCACGGGTACGAGGTCTCCTGCTCGGCGCAGACCACGAGTTCCCGCACCGCGCAGCCGGGCGGCTGGTTGAGCGCGAACATGATCGCCGCGGCCGTGTCGGCGGGATCGTTGAGGATCGCGTCCGGCCCCGGCTTGTACTGCGGGTCGCGCTCGTCGAAGAACGACGTGCGCATCCCACCCGGAATCAGCAGCGTGACGCCGACCTGACCGGCCAGCTCGGCGGCGAGGGCGCGGGTGAACCCCACCACCCCGAACTTCGCCGCGCAGTACGCGGTGGCGTCGCTGACCGCCTTGACGCCCAGCGTGGAGGCGACCGTGACGATGCGGCCCCGCGACGTCAACAGGAACGGCAGGGCGGCCCGGATCACCGCCGCGGTGGCGAGCAGATCCACGGCGACGATCCGGTCCCAGGTCTCCCCCGGCACGTCGGCGAGCCGACCGGGCACGTCCGTGCCGGCGGCGGTGACCACCGCGTCCAGGCCGCCGGCCTGCTCGGCGAGGTGTTGGGTGGCCACCTCGGCGGCCCGCGTGTCGGCCAGGTCGCACTCGGTCCAGGACACCCCGTCGGCCGGCGGATGCCGGTCCAGCACGATGGGTCGACCACCGGAGGCGGCCACCGCGGCGACCACCGCCGCGCCGAGCCCGCTCGCGCCGCCGGTGACCAGGACTGTCGGTCCGGCGCCGGGCCGCGTGGCGGTCATCGGGTGCGCTCCCCGCCGGAGCGAACGATCAGGTCGGTGGTGGAGCGGCCGTCGAGGTAGGGCACCACCACCGTGTTCCCACCCCATCGGCGCAAAACCTCCGCCTCCGGCAGGGTGGCGGCGGCGTCCCCGCCGCCGGTGGCGTAGTCGCCACCCTTGACCCAGATGTCCGGTCGGACCCAGGACAGCGCCGCGTCCGGGGTCGGCTCGTCGAAGATGAGGACCGCGTCGACACAGCTCAGCGCGGCCAGCAGCCGACTACGGTCACCCTCGGACATCACCGGCCGGTCCGGTCCCTTCAACCCGGCCACGCTGTCGTCCGAGTTCACGCACACGATCAGGCAGTCACCGAGCTGCCGGGCCGCCTGCAGGGTGGCCACGTGCCCGGCGTGCAGCAGGTCGAAGCAACCGCCGGTGGCCACCACCGTGCCGCCCGCGGCGCGTACCTCACCGAGGAGCGTGGCGACCGCCGCGACGCCCACCCGGTCGCCGCCCGGACCGGCGACGCTCGTCGGCGTGGGACGCACCGGCGGTGGCAGGGCCGCCGCCACTCCCCCACCGGCCACGTACGCGGACGCCTCCGCGACCGCCGCCTGCACCGCCTCGGAGACCAGCGCGCCCTGGGCCAACGCGAGGCTGGCGGCGGCCGCGAACCGGTCGCCCGCCCCGCACGTGTCCCCCTCGGCGCTGCCCGGGGTCGGCACGACCAACGGTGTCGACCCGGCATGGCAGAGCAGCGCGCCGTCCCCACCCAGCGTCACCGCGACCGCACCGGCCCGCCAGCGTCGCCGCAGCCCCTGCGCGCCACGCGACGCGGTGGCCAGCCGGGAGGCACCGGGCAGCGCGGGGACCAGCTCGCGCACCTCCGACTCGTTCGGGGTGGCCAGATGGACGCCGGGGACAGCCGCCGGACCGCGCGGATGCGGGTCCCACACCACCGGCGCGCGGGTGGCGGACAACGCGGCACGCAGCGCGGGCTGCCGGGCCACCCCCCGGCCGTAGTCGCTGACCAGCACCGCCGACGCTCCGGCGATCACCCGGAGCACCTCGTCGGAGGGCTGCCCCGGTTCCCCGGACGCACCGCCCCGGTCGTGGCGCAGCAGCACCCGACCCCGAGCCCGCAGCCGGATCTTCTCCGGCGTCGCACCGGACAGGGCCAGCGGGTACACCTGCACGCCGGCGGCGGCGAGCAGCGCGCTCAGTCGGGCTCCGCCGGCGTCGTCGGCGAGCGCGGTCACCAGCACCACCTCGGCGCCCTGCGCGGCGGCGAACACCGCCGCCAGACCGGCGCCACCGGGTCGGTCGCTGGCGGCGGTCTCGTCCAGGACCGGCACCGGGGAGTCCGGGCAGAGCCGGTTCACCACCCCCTCCACGTCCCGGTCGAGCAGGGTGTCCCCGAGCACCACCACCGGTCCCCTCACGCCTACCTCCCCATCCCTCACGCGTCGACCTGCTGTCCGGACCCACCGTCGAGCACCACTTCGACCCCGGCCCGCACCGGTGCCGGCACGTCGTGGCCGAGCGCCGGGTCGGTGGTCGCGGCCAACTCCTGTTCGAGGTACTCGCAGAGCAGGTGACTGGTCACGAGGTGCAACTCCTGCACGACCTGGGTGTCCGGCGACGCGACGGCCAGCACCTCGTCGCAGGCGTCGGCGAGGGGATTCGGGATGGCGCCGGTGAGGGCCCAGGTGGTCAGGCCGGCGTCGCGGGCGGCCCGGGCGGCGCTGACCAGATTGGGGCTGCTGCCACTGGTGCTGAGCAGCAGCAGGACGTCGCCGCGACGGCCGTGGGCGCGGACCTGACGGGCGTACACGTCGGTGTAGCCGTAGTCGTTGGCGATGGCGGTGAGCGCGCTCGTCTCGGCGTGCAGCGCGATCGCCGACAGCGGCTGGCGGTCGTCGTGCAGCTTGCCGACCAGCTCGGCCGTGAGGTGCTGGGCCTCGGCGGCGCTGCCACCGTTGCCGGCCACCAGCAGGCGCCCCCCGGCGGCCAGCCGGTGGGCCAGGTCCGCGCCCCAGCGGGCCAGCTGCGACTCACAGCGCCGGTACGGCACCAGCGCCGCGGCAAGGTTCGTCAGGTGGGTGTCGAGCAGGCTGCCGGCCGGCATCAGGCCACCACCCGGGCCGGACGGCGGACGGCGGCGACCTCGCTGTAGACCTCGACCAGCCGCTCGGCGGTGACCGCCCAGGAGTACCGCGTGCGGACCCGCTCGCGGGCCGCCGTGGCGTACGCGAAGCGCCTGATCCGGTCGTCGAGCAGGCCCTGGATCGCGCCGGCCAGCGCCTGCGGGTCCCGGGCCGGCACGAGGTCACCCGTCGTCCCGTCGACCACGGTGTCGCGGATCCCGCCGACGGCGGTGCCGACGACCGGCACCCCACAGGCCATCGCCTCCAGCGGGGTCAACCCGAACGGCTCGTACCAGGGTGCGGCGACCAGCAGGTCCGCCGAGCGGTACCAGCGGCCCATCTCCTCGCGCGGTACCGCGCCGACCAGGTGCACCCGGTCGGCCACCCCGCAGGTCTCGGCCAGTGCCCGCAGCCGCCGGGCGTACGGGTCGGTCTCCAGCAGCCCCTCGGGCGGCCCGCCGACCACCACGCACTCGGCGTCACCGACCAGGGCCATCGCGCGGATCACGGTCTGGAAGCCCTTGCGTTCGACAAGCCGGCCCACGGTGAGGATGCGGGCCCGTCCCGGCTCCCGGTCGGCGGCCGGCCCGAGCGGGGCGAAGGTGGCGAGGTTGACCCCGGAGGGCACCACTGTCATCCGGGACCGGGGCACGCCCATCCGGACCAGCTCGCCGACCTCGTCGCGGCACTGCGCGACGATCCGGTCCACCGAGCGGCCCAACTCGCGCTCGTAGGAGACCCGTCGGGCCGGGCTGGTGTCCTGCACGCCCTGGTAGCGGCGCTTCACGGTGCCCAGCGCGTGGTACGTCTGCACCACCGGCACCCCGGTCTGCCGGCCTGCGGTCAGCGCCGCCAGGCCGCTCATCCAGAAGTGCGCGTGGATCACCTCGGGCACCCAGTCCCCGCCCCGCCAACGCTCGATCAGCCAACTACTGAAGTCGCGCATGTGCGGCAGCAACGCGTCCTTGGCCACCGGCTCGGCCGGGCCGGCCGGCACGTGCACCACGTCGTACCCGTCCGGGCTGCGTACGGTCACCGGCAGGTCGGGCGCGTCCCGGCGGGTGTAGACCCGCACCTCGTGCCCAGCGGCGGCGAGCGCGGCGGACAGCTCCGCGACGTGCGTGTTCTGACCGCCGGCGTCCTCCCCTCCGAGGACGGCGAGCGGGCTGGCGTGCTCCGAGATCATCGCGATCCGCATACTTCCTCCTCCAGCAGCCGGTCCCAGTCAGCGAGGAAACGGTCGAGGCCGTACCTGTCCCGCGCGGCGGTCCGCGCCGCCGCGCCGGCCTGGCGCGCGGTCGCCGGTTCGGCGATGAACCGGCGGGCGGCGTCGAGCAGGACGTCGGTCCGGGTGGCCAGGGCGCCCGCCTCCGGGGGCACCGCCGTCACCGCCTCGGTGGTGGCGAGCGCGACGACCGGCATGCCGATCGCCATCGCCTCGATGAGGCTGAGCCCGAGCGAGGTCCACCGGCACAGGTGCAGGTACGCGCGCCGCCGGGCCAGCTCGGCGTGCATCCGGTCCTGGGGCACGTCGTCGTGGCTGACGAGCCGGTCGGCGGGCAGCCCGAGGTGGTCGGCCAGACCGGCGACGCCCATCCCGAACACGTCCAGCGGCGCGATCTCGGCGAACCGGGGCAGCAGGTCGGTGCCGGTGACCCGACCCCGCCGTACCGGCTCGTTGATCACCACGGCGAGCCGGTCGAGTTCGCCGGTGTAGGAGACGGCGGGAGCGACGATGCCGTGGTCGACCACCGTGGTGCGGGTGGCCCCGGTGTCCCAGAAGATCTGGTTGAACCCGGTGACGTGGGCGATGATCAGGTCGTCGCGGTCGGCCATCGGGTGCCGGGTGTTGGGCACGTCGCCTTTCGGTGTGTTGTGTTCGACGTAGATGGCCGGGATGTCGCGACCCGGGCGGCGGCGCAGCCACGCCTCGGCCCGGTCGATCTCCTCGGGACGTTGCAGGATGACCAGGTCGACGTCGGCGCCCGGCAGGTCCTCCGGGGTGACCTCGACCGCGCTGTCCGGCCAGGGGTAGGTACGGGCCCGGCCCAGGCCGTAGGGGCCGCGGTCGGGTGTGGTGGGGATCAGGTAGCGGTGGCCGCCGTGCACGAACGACGTGGTCCAGGATCCGTGCACGTGCCAGAGCAGGATGTTCATCGCCGGCCACCACCGCTGACGGTGAGCGTCCGCAGCGCGTCGACCACCTCGTCCGGGTCGATGCCGCTCAGGCAGGGGTGCCCGGGGACCGGGCAGTTGGTCGCGCGGGTGTCCCGGCAGGGTGCGGCGGCGTCGCCGAGCCGGACGGTGGGCACCCGGTAGGGCCCCCACTGGCCGAACGGGACGGTCGGCGCGAAGAGGCTCACCACGGGCACACCGGCCGCGGCGGCCAGGTGTGCGGGACCCGTGTTGCCCACCACGACCGCGCTGGCGTCCGCCATGATCCCGGCCAGCCCGGCCAGGTCGGTTCGACCACCCAGGTCGGTGCCGCCGGCCGCCGCCACCCGGGCGGTGACCGCGCGCTCGTCCGGGCCGCCGGTCACCAGCACCCGGTGCCCGGCGGCGGTCAGTGCCCCGGCGATCCGGGTCGCCACCTCCGGCGGACAGGCCCGGCTCGACGCGGCCGACCCGGGGTGCAGCACCACGTACCCCGGGTCGCCGAGAGCGGCCGGGCGCGGCGGCACGGCGTCGCGGCGCAGCCGGAGCACGGGCTCGTCGCCGTCGGGCAACCGGTGGCCGGCGGCGGCGGCGAGGGAGAGGGCACGTTCGGGTTCGGGAACGCCCACCGGCACCCGGTGCCGGACGTCCAGCAGCGAACCCGGGTAGTCGTCGCTGATCGCCGCGATCCGGCCGACCCCCGCCATCCGCAGCAGCAACGCCAGCGGCAGCGCGGACTGGTGGAACGAGGTGAACACCACCGCCTGGTCCGCACCGACCGCGCCGAGGCGCGCGGTCAGGCTCCGCACCGCCTCCGGGTCGACCGGCCCCGGCATCGGGTCGATCCACGGCAGCGGGTGCTCGATGATCTCGTCGACGCCGGGCAGCAGGTCGGCGGCGGCCCGGCCGCGGGGACCGCACAACAGCACCACCCGCTGCGCTCCGGCCGCGACGGCGCGGATCGCCGGCCCGGTGACCAGCACGTCCCCCGCCGAATCCGAGCGGACCACCAACGCCGTCCGCACCTGGCCGTCCGGCGCGGTCGCGGGGCGCACGGCCTGTTGGCGGCGCAGGATCTCGTCCACCGCCGCCGGTAGGTCGGTGGCCACCCAGCCGGCCGCGGCGATCTCCTCCGGTCGCGTCACCGGGGTGGGTACCAGCACTCCCGCCGCCCCCGCGGCCAACGCGGCGGCGACGTCCCGGCCGATGTCGCCCACCAGCACGCACCGGGACGCGGTCGTACCCAGCTCCCGGGCGGCGGCGTACACCAGGCCGGGCGCCGGCTTGCGGCAGTCGCAGCCGTCGGCGTCGTCGTGCGGACAGACCAGCCACGCGTCGAACCGGCCCAGTAGCTCCTCGACCCGGGCGTGCACCGCCCGCATCTGCTCGCCGCTGAAATAGCCCCGGGCCAGGCCCGACTGGTTCGTCACGACCGCCAGGCGCAGCCCGGCCGCCCGCAACCGGTCCAGCGCCGCCCGCGCCCCCGGCACCGGCCGCACCTTCTCCGGGTCGCCGTTGTACGGCACGTCCTCGATCAGGGTGCCGTCGCGGTCCAGCAGCACCGCGTCGTAGAGGACGGGTCGAGCGCTCCCGCCGGGGGTGCGCCCGGACCCGGCGGAACCGGCGCGGTCAGCAGCGGCGTAAACCGGGGCTGACCTGCGCTGATACGGATCCTCCTGGTCCTGTCGCACAGGCGGCGGGTTCCCTGCGCCCGAAGGAGTAAACGTCGTCGCTCAGGGGGTGGGCAGCGCCGCCGGCGGTGTCCCAGGTCGGCCTTACCCGCCGTCCGGGAGAAGCTAACCCGCCGGTCGTTAGCCCTCGCCCCGCCGGGGGTATGGAAGCCCAGTGGCGATTGTGGAGAAAGTGATCGACGCGCCCCCGCAGCAGGTGTTCGACGTGCTCGCCGACGGGTGGACGTACAGCGACTGGGTGGTGGGCACGGCCCACGTGCGTGCCGTGGACGACGCCTGGCCCCGGGTGGGCAGCCAACTGCACCACCGGGCCGGGCCGTGGCCGTTCTCCCTGCAGGACACGTCGACGGTGCTGGTCTGCGAGCCGCCGCACCGGCTCGTGCTGAAGGCGGGCCTCTGGCCGGCCGGCGAGGCGATCGTGGCCTTCACGCTGCAACCCGTCGACGAGGGCGGCACCCGGGTCCGCCTCGGGGAGGACTTCGCCGCCGGTCCGCTGCGCTGGGTCCGCAACAAGGTCAACGACCTGGTGCTGCACCTGCGCAACCGGGAGACGCTGGACCGGCTCGCCGACATCGCCATCCGACGGAAAGGGCAGCAGTGACGCCGACGGTGGTGGTGACCGGAGCGAGCGCCGGCGTGGGTCGGGCCGTGGCCCACGCGTACGCGGCCCGGGGCGCCCGGCTGGCGCTGCTGGCGCGGGGAGAGGCGGGCCTGGCCGCCGCCGAGCGGGAGTGCCGACAGCGCGGCGCCACCGACGTCCGCGCGTACCGGGTCGACGTGGCCGACGCGGGAGCGGTGCAGCAGGCCGCCGACGACGTGGTGCACAGGTGGGGCGGCATCGACGTGTGGATCAACAACGCCATGGTGTCGGTGTTCGCGCCGGCCTGGGAGATCCCCGCGCGGGAGTTCCGCCGGGTCACCGAGGTGACCTACCTGGGCACGGTGCACGGCACCCTGGCGGCGCTGCGGCACATGCGGGCACACGCGCGGGGGACGATCGTGCAGGTGGGTTCCGCGTTGGCCTACCGGGGGATCCCGTTGCAGTCGGCGTACTGCGCGAGCAAGCACGCCATCCAGGGGTTCAACGACTCGCTGCGCGCCGAACTGCTGCACGACTGTCCGGGGGTGAAGCTCACGATGGTGCAGCTGCCCGCCGTCAACACACCGCAGTTCTCCTGGGTACGCACCCGGCTGCCCCGGCATCCGCAGCCGGTGCCGCCGATCTTCACGCCGGAGCTGGCCGCCCGGGCGATCGTGTGGGCCGCCGACCGTGGCACCCGGGAGCTGAACGTGGGCGGCCCGACGTGGCAGGCCCGGCTGGCCGACATCCTCTTTCCCGGCCTGCTCGACCGGAAGTTGGCCCGCGACGGCTACGACAGCCAGCAGACCGGTGACGAGATCGATCCGCACACCTGGCGGGACAATCTGGACCATCCCGGCGACGAGGAGACGGATCGGGGCACGGCGGGCGTGTTCCGCGACCAGGCCCGCAACCGGTCGGCGGCGCTCTGGGTCGGCACCCACAAGCCGGTGGTGTCCGGTGTCGCGCTCGCCGCGGTGGTGCTCGGTCTCACCGCCGTGGCCCGTCGCCGACGCTGACCGTTGGCCGGCCGCATCGACGCCGTGCCAGACGCTAACCGCTCGTCGCGGCCACCGGCACGCACCAGTCTCGACCAGCGGGATCGATGCCGAGCCCGGCGTGGCACCGCCGTCCGCAACGCCCGGAAGGGGTGCCCCTTCAACCCGAATGTGACAACTGGATACCCTCTCCGGGAGCCCCCGTCCGCAAACCGAGGATGTCCGCATGATCGAGCCTGTGCAGCTGCCGTCGCCGTGGCGGGACGCACGCCTGACCGTTGTCGTGCCCACCTACAACGAGGCGGGCAACCTGCCGACGCTTGTGGAGCGGGTCCTCGCCCTGCCGCTGCCCGGCCTGCGCATCCTCGTCGCCGACGACAACTCCCCCGACGGCACCGGCGACGTGGCCGACAAGCTGGCCATCGAGCATCCGGACCGGGTGGAGGTCGTGCACCGGGCCGGCAAGGAGGGCCTCGGCCGCGCGTACGTCGACGGGATGACCCGGGCGATCGAGGGCGGCGCCGAGTACGTGGCGCAGATGGACGCGGACCTGTCGCACCCGCCGGAGGCGCTGCCGGGGATGCTGGGCGCGCTGCTGTCCACGCAGGCGAGCGTGGTGATCGGTTCGCGCTACGTGCCCGGTGGGGAACTGGACGAGAACTGGCCGCTGTACCGTCGGGCCCTCAGCGGCTGGGCGAACCTCTACGTGCACACCCTGTTGCGGGTGCGCATCCGGGACCTGACCGCCGGCTTCAAGATCTGGCGGGCGGACGCGTTGCGCGACATCGATCTGGGCCGGGTGCAGTCCAACGGCTACAGCTTCCAGGTGGAGATGCACTACCTGGCCACCAAGTTGGGGCACACCATCCTGGAGGTGCCGATCCGCTTCGAGGAGCGGCGCGACGGCATGTCCAAGATGACCACGGCGACCAAGGTGGAGAGTGCCCTGATGCCCTTCCGCCTCCGCAACAAACACCGCAACATCACCCACTGACCCCAACCCCTGGCCCCACCCACCCACCCTGCCCCACCCACCCGGCCCCACCCGGCCCGGCCCCGCCTGTTGATCATGAGGTTATCGCCACTCGCATCGGCGTGTCGCCGCAATAACCTCATGATCAACGCGAACGGGGGGCGGGTGGGGGCGGCGCGGGGGTGGGGGTGGGGGTTAGTTCGGGTAGATGGAGCGGTGGGCTGTGGCGATGGCTGCGGCGTAGGCGCGGCCGGTGAGGGCGCGGTCTCGGGCCAGCGCCGCGCGGGCCGCGTTCGCGCCCGGCGCCCCGTGGACACCGCCGCCCGGATGTGCCGACGCGCTGGCCAGGAAGAGCCGGTCCACCGGGGTGTCCGCCCGGCCCAGGCCAGGGATCGGGCGCAGGAACAGCTGCTGGTACGCGGCGGCGGTGCCCCCGCCGAGCGCGCCTCCGACCAGGCTCGGGTTGTCCCGCTCCAGGTCGGCCGGTCCGGCCACGTGTCGGCCGACGACGAGCTGCCGGAAACCCGGCGCCGCCGCCTCCAGCACGTCCTCCACGCGCTGCACGTGCCCGGCGACGTCCTCGGCCCGCCAGTCCCGCCGGAACGGCAGGTGCGTGTACGCCCAGAGCGACTCGGTGCCCGGCGGGGAGTGGCTGGGTTCGGCCACCGACATCTGCCCGACCAGCAGGAACGGGTCACGGGGCAGTTCGCCACGGGCCAACTCCCCCGCGTAGTGGGTCAACCCGTCGAGGTCCGCGCCGAGGTGCACGGTGCCGGCGCCGGCCAGTTCCCGGTTGGTCCAGGGCACCGGCGCGGAGAGGGCCCAGTCCACCTTCAGCGTCGACCCGTCCCACCGGAAGTGCGCCAGGTCCTCCACCAGCCGCGACGGCAGGGCCGCCGCGCCGACCAGGTCGAGGAACAACGCGGGGGCGGGCACGTCGGCGAGCACGGCCCGGCGGGCGCGCCACAGTGTGCCGCCCTCGGTGCGTACCCCCATCGCCCGGCCGCGGGCGGTGAGCACCCGGTCGACGCGGGCGCCGTAGAGGATCGTCCCCCCGCGTTCCTGTAGCCGGGCCACCAGCGCGTTGGTGATCTGCTGCGCGCCGCCCTCGGGCACCGGCCAGCCGATCTGTTGGCCGAGCATGGCCAGCAGCCAGCCGTACACCCCGGAGCCGGCCTCCTCCGGCGCGAGGTCGGTGTGCAGGGCGCAGCCGGCGAGCAGGGCCGGCCCGCCGGCGCCGTCGAAGAGTTCGTCGCCGAGCTTGCGGACCGGTACCACCAGGCGTCGCGCCAGTCGCAGCGCACCGGCGACGCGCAGCCGACGCAGCAGACCCAACCCGCCGCGTACCGGTGGGAACGGCGTGGTGATCGCCGTCAGCATCGGCTCGGCCACCTCGCACCAGTCGGTGTAGGCGTTGAGCCAGCGCTTGCCGTCGCCGGGGGCGAACTGCTCAAGGGAGGCGGCCGTGACGTCCGGGTCCCGGTTGATCACCGCGGCCCGACCGTCCGGCAGCAGGTGCGCCAGCACGTCCGGCGCATGCCGCCAGGACAGGCCGTGTCGACCCAGGTCGAGGCCGCGCAGCACCGGTGAGGCGTACCCCAGGGGGTAGAACGAGCTGTAGAGGTCGCTGAGGTAGCCGGGCGCGGTCACCTCGGCGGAGCGGATCGCGCCGCCGGGCACCGCTGTCGCCTCCAGGACCACCACCTCCCAGCCGGCGTCCGCCAGCAGGTTGGCCGCCACCAGGCCGTTGTGACCGGCCCCGACGACGACGGCGTCCACGCTCTGCGCGGCGGTGGTTGTCATCCGATCCGCCTACCCGGCGCGCAACCGGGCGAAACGCGTTTGCCCGGCCGGGGCCGGGGCATGCAGCGCCGCATGTACACGGTTGCGCAGTTGGTGGGTGGGGTGTGGGGCGCGGGCGGCGACGGCGGTGAGCTGGTGGTGCGCGACCCGGCGGACGACTCGCCGGTCAGCACGGTGCCGGTGGCCACCGCCGACGAGGTCGGCAAGGCGACGCAGGCGGCCCGCAACGCGGTCGCCCAGTGGGCGGCGACCGCGCCGGCCGAGCGGGCCGCGGCGCTGCACCGGGCCGCGGACGCGGTGGCGGAGGCCGTCGACGAGCTGTCGGCGGCGGTCACCGCCGAGATGGGCAAGCCGTTGGCGGACGCCCGCGGCGGCGTCGAGGCGGGCATCGGCACCCTGCGACAGTACGCGGAGCTGGCTCCGCTGCGCGGCGGGCGGACGCTGAACGGCGCACCGGACGCGCTGGACTTCATGACCCCGCAGCCGCGCGGTGTGGTGGCCGTGCTGACGCCCTGGAACGACCCGGTGGCGGTCTCCTGCGGGCTGCTGGGTGCCGCCCTGGTGACCGGCAACGTGGTGCTCTACAAACCGAGCGAGCGGACTCCCGCGACGGGTTGGCTGCTGGCCCGGGCCCTGGACCAGGCGTTACCGGCTGGCGTGTTGTCGCTGCTCACCGGCGGCCCCGAGGTCGGTGCGGCGCTGGCCGCCCAGGAGGTCGACGTGGTGGCGCACGTGGGATCGACGGCGACCGGGCGGGCGATCGCCGCCGCCGCGGCCCGCACCGGCGCGAAGGTGGTGCTGGAGAACGGGGGCAGTGATCCGTTGATCGTGGACGCGGCCGTGGACCCGGAGTGGGCGGCGGAGCAGGCCGCGCTGGGCGCGTTCGCCAACGCGGGGCAGCTCTGTGTGGCGGTGGAGCGGATCTACGTACACCGGGAGGTGGCCGAGGACTTCGTGGCCGCGCTGGTGCGGCGTGCCACCGCCCTGCGGGTCGGGCCGGGCACGGACCCGGACACCGAGCTGGGTCCACTCGTCGACCGGCGGCACCGCGATCAGGTCCACGGGCAGGTCGCGGCGGCGGTGGCGGCCGGCGCCCGGGTGCGGGTGGGCGGCGAGGTGCCCGGCGGGCCGGGGGCGTTCTACCCGGCCACCGTGGTCACCGACTGCCGGCACGACATGCCGTTGGTACGGGAGGAGACGTTCGGGCCGGTCGCCCCGGTGGTGGTCGTCGACTCGTTCGACGAGGCGCTGCGCTGTGCCGCGGACTCCCCGTACGGGCTGGCCGCCACGGTCCTGACCGCGTCGATGAGTCACGCGCAGCGGGCCTGGCGGGAGCTGCCGGTTGGCACCGTGAAGGTCAACGCGGTGTTCGGGGGCGCGCCGGGAGGGGCCGCGCACCCACGACGGGGCAGTGGGCAGGGCTTCGGCTACGGCCCGGAACTGCTCGACGAGTTCACCGCCACCAAGGCGGTGCACATCGAGGCGCCCGGCGGCGGGCACTGGTGAACGGTACGGGCGGACGCAGGGGTGGCGCGTCCGCCCGTACCGTGTCGGTGGTGTCGGTCGCGGTGGCGGTCAGTCGCCGCGAGCCTTGCGGGTGGCTCGGTCGTTGGCCTTCTCGATCGCCGTGACCAGGTCCGATTTGGTCATGCTGGACCGGCCGGGCACGTCGAGTTTGCGGGCCACCGCCATGAGGTGGTCCTTGCTGGCGTTGGCGTCGACTCCACCGGCGGTGGGGGCTCGCCGTTCCGGCCCGCCGCCGGCGGCCTGCTGGTCGCTGGGACCCTTGCGGCCCTTCGGCTCCCAGTGGTCGCCCACCTTCTCGAACTGGTGCTTAACCGCGGCGAAGGCGGTCCGGTGCGACCGCTCCCCCTCGCCGTAGGTCTCCACCGCCGAGTCGTGCGTCTTCTCCCAGGTGCGCTGCGCCTTCTCCGGGGAGCGTCGCAGCGTGCTGGGCAGGTCCTCGCGCCCGGGCATCTCGTCCTCCTCCGTGCCGACAGGGTCACCCTGACCGTTCCCCGCTGACGCGGCGGCAAACCATACGCGCGGCGAGCGCGACGCCGCCGAGTTTCTCGATTTCCCGATCCGGGTATCGGTGGCCAGGCCCGACCGGACGACCGGTCATACCGGTGGCCGGGGCGCAGGGAGCGGGCATGACGACCACGGAGCCCGGTACGACGCGCGACGACGCGAGCGGCACGCGTGTCCCCCGGCGGATGCGGCAGTTGAGCTGGCGGACCTGGCGCGGGGTGCTGGTCCGCAGCGTGCAGAACTTCGTCAACGACAACTGCTCCGACTGGGCCGCCGCGCTCACCTACTACGGGGTCCTGGCACTCTTTCCGTCCGCCATCGTGGTGGTCGCCCTGGTCGGTCTGGTCTCCGACGGGGAGCGGACCCTGGACACGGTGGTCGACCTCGCCAACCAGGTGGGCGCCGGGTCGGTGCTGACCAACGACGACGGCGGCGTGGTCGGCGTACTCCGGTCCGTGGTGGTCCAGGAACACAACGCCAAGGTGCTGCTGAGCTTCGGTCTGCTCGGCGCGCTGTGGTCCGCGTCGGGGTTCATCGGTGCGTTCACCCGGGCCTCCAACTCCATCTACGGGGTGACCGAGGGTCGGCCGGTCTGGAAGTTGCGGCCGATACAGATCGGCCTGGCCGCGGTGACGCTCGTGCTGCTCGCGGTGGTCGCCCTCGCGTTGATCGTCAGCGGCCCGGTCACCGACGCGGTGGGTGATCTGATCAACGCCGGTGGCCTGGCCCGGACGGTGTGGAGTGTGGCGAAGTGGCCGGTGCTCGCCATGGTCATGATGGTGCTGCTGTCGCTGCTGTTCTGGATCGCGCCGAACGTGCGCCAACCCCGCTTCCGCTGGCTCACCCCCGGCGGCGCGGTGGCCCTGGTCTCCTGGACGGCGGTCTCCTTCGGCTTCGGCTTCTACGTGGCCACCTTCGCCTCGTACAAGACGACCTACGGCAGCCTGGGCGCGGCCATCGCGTTCCTGGTCTGGCTCTACCTGTCCAACTCGGCGCTGATGCTGGGGGTGCAGATCAACGCCGAGGTGCAGCGCGGGCGGCAGTTGCAGGCCGGCGACCCGGATCCGGACGAGCCGGTGCTGCCACCGCGCAAGCCCGCCGACGACTGAACGCCGGTTGTCGCCCGGATGTCCGGCCTGCGGGCCGGTTCGTGGCCCGGTGCCGGTTTACCGGGCGGGGTGCCGGGTAGCGCAGAAGGCATGGAGCGTGGCAACAGCAAGCACGGACCGAGGATCGACGAACAGATGAGTCAGGAGGTCAGCGGCCTCATACAGGGGCCGGGGACCGGTGGCTCTCGGGTCGACGAGTCGCGGGTGCCGGAACCGGCTGGCGAGGACCAGCCGGAGACGACCACCGCCCCGGCCGGCGACCTGCGCACCGGCACCCCGCAGGGGATGAGTTCCACCGACGTCGAGCAGCGCAGCCGGCTGGGCCGGTTCATCTCGATGAGCGCGCTGCCGGGCGACCGCCTGGTGCTCATCGCCAGCGCCCGGGAGAACGAGGCGCCGGACGACATCGTGGCGGCGTTGGAGCGACTGCCCGAGGGCACCCTCTACCAGACGGTCTCCGAGGTGTGGGCCGCGCTCGGCAACAAGAACGAGACAACTCGCTGGTGACGGGTCGTCCCCCGACCCGATGACCACCAGCGACTGAAGGAGGTTCTCTGATGAGTGGCGTGACCGAACATGTGGACGTCTCCGTGCCCGTACGCACCGCGTACGACCAGTGGACGCAGTTCGAGGAGTTCCCCCAGTTCATGGAGGGCGTGTCGGAGGTCCGGCAGCTCTCCGACACGATGACCCACTGGACCGTGGACATCGCCGGGGTGAAGCGCGAGTTCGACGCCGAGATCACCGAACAGCTCCCCGACGAGCGGGTCGCCTGGCGTTCGACCGGCGGCACCCAGCAGGCCGGCGTGGTGACCTTCCACCGGCTCGACGCGGACAAGACGAGGGTCACCCTCCAGCTCGAGTTCGAGCCGCACGGCGTGGTCGAGCAGGCCGGCGACAAGCTCGGCATCGTCGACCGGCGTGCCAAGGGCGACCTGGAGCGGTTCAAGACCTACATCGAGCGGCGCGGTCAGGAGACCGGTGCCTGGCGCGGCGCGGTGGACCGTCCGCAGCCGTGATCCCCGCCCGCACGACACCCGATGGCCGCCGGAATCCCGGCGGCCATCGCCGTGTCCGAGCCTTGCCGCCCGTTTGCGATCATCGCGCCCGGGTACGGCTGAAGACATGACCGACGACAACATCAGGGTGTGGCGGGACGAGGAACGGCTTCCACTGGAGGAGCTGGAGAAGGCGGTGTCGGGCTCCAGCCTCGACGGACAGGCCGACGACGTGACCGGCAACGACGCCGGCGAGGAAGCCGCGTTCGGGCACGGGCCGGCCGCCGCGGACCGGGACGGGCAGGCCCGGGGCAACAGCCGGGAGGCGACCGACCCGGAACGCCCCTACCGTCCCTCCACCACCGGCCGGACCGGTCCGGACGTCTGACCCTCCCCGCCGGGTCGAGCCGGCACGGGCCGGCCGGTCGAGCCACGGGCGCCCCACTCGTAGAGTGCGATCAACGCCAGCGCGAGCACCACCAGGGCCGAGCCCAGCACCTGCACCGACGTGTGGCCGATCAACACACCCAGTCCGGCCGGGGCGAGCGCCGCGCCGATGCCGGAGGCACCGATCTGCAGGCCGATGGCCCGGTCCGCGTGGGCCGCGCCGACCCGGTCGGCGGTGGTGAGGGTGAGCAGGGGAAACACCGGCGCGGCGGCGAACCCCACCACGACCAGGCCGAGCACCGCCAGCGCGGCCGGCCCGGGGGCGGCGATCAGCCCCGCGCCCACGGCCATTCCGACGAGACTGACGCGCAACACCAGCGTGGCCCCCAGGCGCTCGGCCACCACGCCCTGCACGACCCGGCCGACGAAGAGGCTCCCCCAGTACGCGGAGACGCAGCCGCCGGCCACCGCCGCGCTCAGGCCCCGACCCTCGGTCAGCAGCAGGAACGCCCACAGGCCGGCGGACACCTCGATGGCGACGTACAGCGCGAAGGCGAGCGTGCCGGACCACACCGCCGGCAGCCGCAGGGTCGCCCGGATCGGAACCCGGACGGCCACGGCGGACGCGGCCCCCGCGGTGGCGGCCTCGTCGGCGGCCGGGCTGCCGCGTCGCCAGGCCCGCACGGTGAGCGCGAACGCGATGGCGAGGGCGAACTGGGCGGCGGCCACGATGCCGTACCCCCAGCGCCAGGACAGTCCGGCGCTCAGCGCACCCGTCATGATCAGCGGACCGATCGCCACGCCCAGGCCGAAGAAGGCGTGCAACCAGTTCATGTGGCGCGGCCCGAAGGCCCCGGCGGCGTACGCGTTGAGCCCGGAGTCGACCGCGCCGGACCCGAGCCCGACCAGCAGCGCACAGCCCACCAGCACGGCCAGCACCGGGCTCAGGACGTAGCCGCTCAGGGCCAGGCTGGCCAGCAGGGTGCTGGCGGCGAGCAGCGCGCCCACGCCGACCCGGGCCAGCGTGAACCCGGCCAGCACGCTGGAGGCCAGATAGCCGACGGTGCCCGCGGTGAGCACCAGACCGACGGCCTCGGTCGGTACGTCGAAGTCGTCCCGGATCGAGGGCCAGGCGACACCGAGCAGGCCGTCGGGCAGGCCGAGGCTGACGAACGCGAGGTAGGCCAGCAGGAGCAGGGCGGCGCGGGGGCGGACGGGCGGGGTGGACACGGGACACCATCCTGCCGCAGGGGCACTTTAGCGCCATCGGCGCCCGATCGCCCGCCGCGCAAAGAAGTCGTGTCCGGACGGTCGAGAAAACGGACAGCTCATCCAGAATCGGCCGATCGGAGGACGGCAAACGGACTGACTCGCGTAAGAATTTCGGAATGCATCAAGGCTCCGGAATCCTCTCGTCGCGTCAGCGCCGGCTCGCCTGGCTCGGCTTCCTGCTCGCCGCCCTGCAGGCACCCGTGTCCGCCCGGCTGGTCGCCGACGACTCGTGGCTGTTCAGCCTCTGCGTCGCGCTGATGGTGGCGACCGTGATCATCGCCGACGACGCGGCGCGGCGGCGTCCGGCCGACGCGACGAGCGACTGACCCAGGCTGCCCGGCCGGTCGTCCGGCCGCTGTCCCGCTGCCTGCCTTCCTGCCCTGCAACGCCCGCGCTTCTCCCGTTGGCCCGTCTGTGCGGATCGACCCCCGCGGTCAGCCCCGAACGGCCAGTGGCGCAGCCGACATCCGCCGAGTGGCCGACGGCGACACCGTCACCCGTCGGTTAGCCTCGGTCACCATGCGTGTGCCGTTCAACCGGGTCGCCACCCGTACCGCCGTCGACTCGGCGCGGTCCACCCTGGCCGCCCTCACCGTGTCCCTCGGCACCGTCGGGCTCGCGGCCGCCGCCGCGCGACCGGGGCTGTTGGCCCTCGTCGACCAGCACGCGGCTGCCGTGCGGGACAGCCTCGACGGTGACCGCCAGCCGCTGACCGCCGCGGCCCTCGCCGGCTACGCCGAGGGCGTCCGCGCCGCCGCGCTGGAGCACGGGTGGGTCCCGCCGGACGGGCCGGTGGACTGGAGTCACCCGGAGTGGCTGCTCACCCGGCTGCTCGCGGTCTGCGCGCTGGCCCGCCCGCTCGACGGCGCCTGACGGGCGCGGGGAGGGCACCCCGCGCATCGCTGCGCGGAGCACCCTCCCCACCTGCCGTGCCGTTCCGCCTCGCTACGAGCGGTACTGCGGAGCTTCCTCGTCCACCCGAGGCATCGCCTGGGTACGGTCGCCCCCGCGGTCGGCCATCTGCCGCTCCACGTCGCTGCGCCCGGCCGCGTTGGCCTGACGCTGCTGCTGCACCGCCCGAGCTTCCCGGGCGGCCCGGTCCAGCCAGCCGTCCCAGCGGTTCTGCATCGGCTTCACGAGACCACCACCGACACCGACGATCAGGATGCCGGCCACCGTGGCGAGCACCGCGATCAGCACCGGGGTCGTCACCGTGGTGGCGATACCCACCTGGTTCAGTGCGGCGATCACGCCGAGCGCGATGATGAAGATCGCCGTGAGGTCGGCCAGGACCTTGCCGTACGACAGACCGCCCAGCGCCCCGGTGACCAGATCCCGGACGGCGTTGGCGATCGCAGCCGCCACCACCACGATGACGATCGCGACGAACGCCCGCGGCAGCCAGGACACCACGCCACTGATCAGGTCACTGATCGCGTTGGGTCCCCAGACTCCGAACGCGAACTGCAGCGTGAACAGCAGTACGGCGTAGTACGCCAGTCTGGCCAGAATGTCGGAGGCGTCGTACTTCGTTCTCTCCAGGGCCCGTTTGATACCGCCACGTTCGACCGCCTGGTCGAAGTGCACCCGTTCCAGCACCGTATCCACGATCTTGAGGACGGCTCTGGCGATGAGCCAGCCGACCACCAGGATGACGATGAAGGCCACTGCCTTCGGGATGAAGAGCAGCACCGACCTCCAGGTGTCGGCGATGGCATCGCCGATGTCGGCCTGCCGAACCGCGAGGGTTTTCAGCATGATGTCCCTCCTGTCGCATGGACTGCGCCGGGCGCTTACCCGGCTACCGGTCCGGCAGTCCGCGCAACGCGCCGCGTTTTTCCCGGCCGGCCGACGAGCAGGGGTCGTGAACTGCCCAAATGGGCTGTGCGACGGTCGCGGCGACGCCCCGCCGCCATGATCGGATGCCTTTTCCGACGGGCCGACTAGGCTGCGAACATGCCAGGAACGGTCGGGCGAGTCCCCACGCCAGCAACTCCGGTCCCGGGTACGTCCACCGGCGCCGGTACGGCCGCTGCCGTGCTCGCCCACGACTGGGCCGGCACCCCGCTGGGTCCACCCGAGGGCTGGGACGTCGCGGTGCGGGCGGTGATCGAGCTGATCCTCGCCTCGCCGATGCCGATGGCCCTGGCGTACGGAGACGACCTCGTCCTGCTCTACAACGCCGGCTACGCCGAACTGCTGGGCACCAAACACCCGAGCGCCCTCGGCCGCCCGGCCGCCGAGGTGTTCGCCGAGATCTGGGCGCTGCCCGGCGTCGGTCAGGTGTTCGAGCGCACCTACCGGCAGGGCGAGCCGTTCCTGGAGAAGGAGTCCACCCTGCCGCTGGTGCGGGGGCACTCCGCGACGGTGGAGCAGGCGGTCTTCACCCGGGGTTACTCACCGGTGCGGGACAGCACCGGCAAGATCGTCGGCACGTTGACTGTCGCGGCCGAGACCACCCACGTCACCGAGCAGTTGCAGAGCCTCAGCGAGGTGGCCGCGGCGCTCGCCGGCACGCTCACCCTCGACGACGTGGCCCGGGTGGCGCTGCGGTACGCGATCACCACGTTCGACCCGGACCAGGCCTCGTTCGCGGTCGACGAGGGCGGCGGCGGTTGGCGCATGGTGCGCCGGGTCCGTGGCGAGTTGCTGGACGAGGCCGACGAGCGGCTTCCTCCGCTCTGGCGGCGCGCCCCGGCGGACTGGTCGGCCCCGGTGGTGCAGGCGGCCCGCTCCGCCGGCCCGTACTTCGTCCGCGACGGGCAGCCGCTGCGGGAGATCGCGGTGGATCGCCACGACCAGAAGATCCGCTCGATGGCGGCTCTGCCCCTGGGCACCTCGGTGGTGCGCGGCGGGCTCGCGGTCGGCTATCAGGTGCCGCACACCTGGTCGCCCGCCGAGCGGGCGCTGCTGGCCGCCTCGGTCGAGCTGATCGGCCAGGCCGCAGAGCGTGCCCGCCGGTTCGAGACCCAGCACGGCACGGCCCAGTTGTTGCAACGCAGCATGTTGCCGGAGCACCTGCCGGACCTGCCCCGGTTGCGGGTGGCGGCCCGCTACGACCCGGGGGTGGACGGCAACGCCGCCGGCGGTGACTTCTACGACGCGTTCCTCCTGCCCGGCGGCGCGCTCGGCGTGGTGCTGGGCGACGTGGCGGGTCACGACGTGCAGGCCGCCGCGCGGATGGGACAGGTCCGGGCCGCGCTGCGCGCGCTCGCCCTGACCGATCCGGCGCCCGACGCGGTGCTGGCCGGGCTGGACCGGCTGGTCACCAGCCTGGGCGCGGAGGCCAGCACCCACGAGCTGTTCGTCACCGTGGCGTTCGGGGTCATCGACACGGAGCGGCGGGAGCTGACCCTGGCCAGCGCCGGGCACCCCGCGCCGCTGATCCGCCGCAGCGACCCGACGGGCCGCAGCTACGCCGAGTACGTCGACGTGCCGGCCGGCCCCCCGCTGGGTCTGGGCAGCCGGCCCGGCACCACGACTGTCACGTTCCGTCCCGGTGACACCCTGCTGCTGTTCAGCGACGGCGTGGTGGAGCGTCGTCGGCAGAGCCTCACCGCCGGGCTGGCCACCCTGAGCGACGCCGTCGCGAAGGCCGGCAGTGGCGACCCCCGTGCCCTCTGCGCCGTGGCCACGGCGGCGGTGCCCGGCGGCACCGAGGACGACGTGGCCGTGCTGGCGGTCGAGCACGCGCTCAAGCCGAGCCGCTCGGCGAGCATGGAGGTGCCCGCGGAGCCGACCGCCCCCAGCCGCGTGCGGCACTGGATGACCGGTCAGCTCACCGAGTGGCAGGTGGCCGAGTCGGTGATCGGGGCGGCGGTGCTGTGCACCAGCGAACTGACCACCAACGCGTTGCTGCACGCCGGCACCGCCGCCCGGGTGGAGATCGACCTCAGCCCCGAGCGTCTCCTGGTCTCGGTCGCCGACTCCGGCACCCGGGGCACCGTGACCCGGACCCGCACCGACACGTTGAGCAGTCGTGGGCGTGGCCTGGGCCTGATCGAGGAGCTCAGCGACGCCTGGGGCACCGACCCGTCGGTCCGCGGCTCCACGGTCTGGTTCGAGATTCTGACGCCGCCGACCGCGCATCCCTGAGCCGCCCGACGGGTAGGAGGGCGCCATGCGTAGCGACCAGCCGGCCGGAGTCCTCTTCGACGTCGACGGGACCCTGGTGGACACCACGTACCTGCACACCGTGAGTTGGTGGGAGGCGTTGCGCCAGACCGACCAGCCGGTGCCGATGGCGGTGGTGCACCGCTCGATCGGGATGGGTTCGGACAAGCTCCTCGATCACCTGCTCGGCCCCGAGCGGGACCGGGACGCCGACGCGAGGCTGCGCGACGCACACGACACCCTGTACGGCGAGTACTGGGATCGCCTCACCCCGCTGCCCCGGGCCGCGGACCTGCTGCGCGCCTGCGCCGAGCGCGGACTGCGGGTGGTGCTCGCCACCTCCGCCTCGGAGCCCGAGGTGGGCGCGTTGCGCCGGGCGCTGGCCGCCGACGACGTGATCGACACGGTCACCTCCTCGGCGGACGCCCAGCAGAGCAAGCCGGCCCCGGACATCCTGGTCGCCGCGCTGGAGCAGGCCGGGTTGGCCGCCGAGCGGGTGGTCTTCGTCGGCGACTCGGTGTGGGACGTCGTCGCGGCCGGCAAGCTGAGCATTCCGTGCGTCGGGTTGACCTGCGGCGGCACCAGCCGCGGCGAGCTCGCCGGCGCCGGCGCGGTGGCGGTGTACGACGACCCGGCCGCGCTGCTCGACGAACTGGCGGACTCGCCGCTGACCCGACCGCGCTGAGGATCACTCGGGTTCACCGGCACGTACGCGCATAGCCGGTGCCGTTGCGGGGCAAGGTCTGTCACCACCTGCCCGCGCCCCGCGGGTGCGGGCGAAAGGTGGTGCCGTGGAGCCGGTAGACGTGGCGTTCGCGCTTGTGGGCCTGGGCGCTCTGCTCGCGGGCATCCTGCCCCGGGTGCTGGAGCAGCGTCCGCTGTCCATGCCGATCGCCTTCCTCGCCCTCGGCATGCTGGTGTTCCTGCTGCCGGTCGGGCTGCCGACACCGGACCCGCTGGCCCACCCGGAGCTGACCACCCACCTCACCGAGATCGGCGTGATCGTCGCGCTGATGGGCGCCGGGCTCAAGATCGACCGACCGTTGAGTTGGCAGCGGTGGTCGTCCACCTGGCGGCTGCTGGCGATCGCCATGCCCCTGTGCATCGCGGCGGTGGCCCTGCTCGGCTGGTGGTGGGCGGGCCTGGTGCCGGCCGCCGCCCTGTTGTTGGGCGCCGCGCTGGCCCCGACCGATCCCGTGCTCGCCGCCGACGTGCAGGTCGGCGAGCCGACGGACGTGGAGGACTCCGAGGACGAGGTCCGCTTCGCGTTGACCTCGGAAGCCGGCCTCAACGACGGGCTGGCGTTCCCGTTCGTCTACGCCGCCATCGCCATCGCCTCGACCAGCCTCGCCCCGGGCGACTGGATGGCCGAGTGGTTCACCGTGGACGTCCTCTGGAAGGTGGGTATCGGGGTCGGCGGTGGGCTGCTGATCGGCTGGCTGCTCGGCAAGCTGTTCTTCCGCGCGCCCAGTGAGCTGCGGCTGGCCCGGCACGCCGAGGGCTTCCTGGCGCTGGCCGCCACGTTCCTGGCGTACGGGCTGGTCGAGGTCGTCGGCGGGTACGGCTTCCTGGCGGTGTTCGTGGCCGCGCGGGCCATCCGGGCCGCCGAGCGGACCCACCAGTTCCACTCGGTGCTGCACGACTTCGCCGAGCAGGTCGAACGGCTGCTCACCCTGGTGCTGTTGCTGCTGCTCGGCGGCGCGATCGTGGGTGGCCTGCTGGCGCCGCTGACCTGGCCGGCGGCCGCCGTCGGGTTGGCGCTGGTGTTCCTGATCCGGCCACTGTTCGGCTGGTTGTCGTTGCGGGGCGCACCGGGGCGACCGGCCGAGCACTGGGTGATCTCGTTGTTCGGCATCCGCGGTGTCGGCTCGTTCTACTACCTCGCGTACGCCACCACGAAGGCGGACTTCCCGCAGGCCGAGCTGCTGTGGGCGACCGTCGGGCTGGTGGTGCTCGTGTCCGTGGTGGTGCACGGCATCACGGCGACCCCGGTCATGCAGCTGCTCGACCGGGAGGGCGAACGCACCTCCGACCCGGCCGAGCGGGACGCCGACGCCCGGCCGGTCGCCGCAGCCGGCCACTCCTGAACGAACAGGTCAGACCGGCCAGCCCTACGCCCGGTCAGGCCAGGCGGGCGGCGATGGCGCGGCCCAGGTCTCGACCGGAGCGCCAGGCGCTCTGCACCCGAGGTTTGCCGAACGCGTCGCCGGCCAGGCCGATCCCGTCCGCATCCAGGTGGTGGGTGGCACCGGTGGCACCGCTTGCAGGCTTCGCGTACGTCCAGCGGTGCACCCGCACGTCGACGGCATGCTCGGGCAACCCCAACAGGTCCCGGACGGCCTGCTCGACCGCCGGGCCGGCACCGGTGGGCTGGGCCAGGTGTCCGGCCGCGAATTCCGGCACCGTGTGCGCGACGAGCACCGGAGCGCCGTCACCGCGCCGGTCGCCGTCGTCGCAGACGAGATTGACGACGGGATGGCCGTTGACGAACGCGCCACGGAAGTCCGGCCAGCGCCGGGTCGGGAAGCGCAGCACCACGGCCAGGGACGGCGACCATCGTTGTGCCTGCACGGCCCGGGTGGCGTCGGCCAGCGCCGGGTCGAGGAGCAGGGCGGCCTGCGGACCGGGCATGGCCAGCGCGACCGCCGCGCACGGTTCGCCGTCCACGGACGGGCCGGGCTCCACGCCGAGCACCAGCCGGTCGACGGTCACCGCCACCTCGCTGGCCAGGTGTTCGACAAGCGAACGCAGCCCACGCGGGGCGGCGAAGCGCATCGGGCCGGGCACGTCGTGGCGCCCGTTCTCGTCGTACGCCTGGAAGGTGTCGGTCCACTCCCGGACCAGACCGGCGGCGCGCCACTGCTCGGTGACGGCGACGAAGTCCGGGTCGGTGGCGGTGAAGTACGCCGCCCCGATGTCCGCGGGTCGGCCCTCGAAGCGTTTGCTGGCCATCCGGCCACCGCAGACGTGCCCTCGCTCCCGGACCCGCACCGGTACCCCGGCCCGGGTCAACTCCACCGCACAGGCCACCCCGGCGATGCCCGCCCCGACCACCACCACACCCGACCGGTCCACGCTCATCCGATGATCGTAGGTGGCGGTGTTCGGGCATGAACCACCGATGACCTGGGTACTGGCACAACTGTTCGAAGAGAGGGTGATGATGATGACGGACCGCCGCACCGAGCCGGCCGACCAGAACGCCGCGATCAAGGACCCGGACGAGTGGGTCACCGGTGACGAGCCGCCGACCGCCGCCCAGGAGTCCTACCTGGGCACGCTGGCCCGGGAGGCCCACGCGGATCTCCCGGACGACCTGACCAAGGCCGAGGCCTCCAAGCGCATCGACGAGCTCCAGGCCAAGACCGGCCGAGGCCAGTAACCCCGGGTTGCGGGGGCGGTCAGGGGCGGGGCAGGGCGTGCAGGCGCACCTCGGTCAGGCTGCCCCCGCGCACCTCGGCCGTGAGGTAGGTGGCGTGGGGTTGGGAGCGCCGGTCGGTGGGCGAGCCGGGGTTGAGCAGGCGCAGACCACCGGGCGCCTCGGTGTCCCACGGGATGTGCGAGTGCCCGAAGACCAGCACGTCGACATCGGGAAACCGGGCCGCACACCGCTCCTCCCGAGCGGTCCGTGGCCCGGTCTCGTGCACCACGGCGACGCGCAGGCCGTCGAGTTCGACCCGGGCCACCTCCGGCAGCCGGGCGCGCAAGGCCGGCCCGTCGTTGTTGCCGTACACCCCGACCAGCCGGCGCGACCGCGCGGTCATCGCGTCGAGCAGCGCCTCGTCCACCCAGTCACCGGCGTGCACCACCACGTCCGCGGCCTCGATCGCCGCCCAGAGCGGGTCGGGCAGGTCCCGGGCCCGCTTCGGTACGTGGGTGTCCGCCGTGAGCACCAACCGCATCCGGCCATTCTCCCCCGCGCCCCGACGACCCGCCCGGTTCAGGCACGCGTCGGAGTGAAGTACGCCGGGGGCATCCCGCACTCGCGCAACGTCGGGTTCCGCTCGACGTCCGTGAGCACTCCGGCGGCATTGATCAGGCCGATGTGCGAGAACGCCTGCGGGAAGTTGCCCAACTGCTCCCCGGTCTGTTGATTGATCTGCTCGGCGAACAGGCCCAGGTCGTTGACCCGACCAGCCAGCTCGCGGAACAACTCGTGCGCCCGGTCCCGCTCGCCGGCCAACGCCAGGCAACTCACCAGCCAGAACGAACAGATGACGAAGCCCGCCGGGTCGCCGTCCCAGCGCCGCAGCAGGCCGTCGTGCGACAGGCCCCGTTCCACCGCGCGGACCGTCGAGCGCATCCGCGGGTCGTCGGCCCGCAGGAAACCAACGAGCGGCATCACCAGCACCGACGCGTCCAGCTCGTCGGAGTCGAAGATCCCGGTGTACGACTGGAGTCGGTCGCTCCACCCCCGGGTGAGGACCGCCGCGCGCACCTCGTCCCGGGCCGCCGTCCAGCGGGCCAGGTCCTGCGGCTCGCCGAGCTGGTCACCGAAGCGGACCGCCCGGTCCAGTGCGACCCAGCACTCCACCTTCGAGGACACGTGGTGGTGTTGGACTCCACGCTCCTCCCACATCCCCGCGTCCGGCTGTCGCCAGTCCTGCTCGGCCTGGTCGGCGAGCACCCGGAGCAGGTGGTAGACCTCCGGGTCGAACGGCTCCAACTGGTCCCGCATCAGCCAGGCGGCGTCCATGGCCGCGCCGTAGATGTCGTTCTGCCGCTGCCGCCACGCGTCGTTACCGGTCACCACCGGCGGGCTGTCGCGGTATCCGCCGAGCTGGTCCAGCCGGTGTTCGGTGAGGTCCCGCTCCCCCAGCACCCCGTACATGATGGGCACCGGCTGGTCGTCGATCCGGCCCATCGCCCGACCCAACCAGGCGAACTGTCGCCGCACCTCGTCGAAGCACGCCGACCGCCACAGTGCCCGCAGGGTGTGGCTGAAGTCGCGCACCCAGACGTAGCGGTAGTCGTAGTTGCGGTCCCCGCCGAGTTCCTCCGGCAACGAGGTGGTCACCGAGGCCACCACCGCGCCGCTGGGCCGGTACGTCATGCCCTGCACCACCATCCCACTGCGCCGCACCTCCTCGGCGTAGAGGCCCTCGTAGTGGTGCTCGTCAGCCCAGGACTGCCAACCGGCGACGGTGTCGGCGATCGTCTGGTCGGCGTCCGGCACCTCCGGCAGGGGGGCGTCGTAGGTCGGGGCGTACCCGAGAGTGAAGTTGTGGGTCGTGCCGGCGCGGACGGTGAACGACGCCGTGGCATCGCCGTCCTCGCCGCACGTCAACCGCACGCTGCTGCGGAACGTGAGCCGCGCGGCCCCAGCGATGGCCTCGAGCATGTCCGCGCGCTCGACCAGGTACGCGATGGTGCGCCCGTACTCGAAGCGCGGCCGGTAGTGCACCCGCATCGGCACCTCACCGGTGAGCCCCTGCACGCTGCGGACCAGCACCTGCGGTGAGCGCATCCCGATGTCGTGACCACGGCTGCCGGGCTCGAAGGCGAGCGCGTCGGTGAGCGCGACCTCCCCCTGCGCGGTGCGGAAGACGGTCCGCAGCACGAGGGTGTTGTCGAGGTAGCAGCGTTCGACAGTGAAATCGGCCTCCGGCCGGATCGACCAGTGTCCAGCGCCGTCGTCGAGCAGCCGGCCGAACACCGACGGGGCATCGAACCGTCCGGGGCACCACCAGTTCACCGAGCCCGAGGAGTCCACCAGCGCCGCGCTGCGTCCGTCGGCGAGGAAACCGTAGTCGCTGATCTGTCCGCTCTCCACCCGCCTGGCTACCCGGGCCGCCCGTCCCCATTCCTCCCACGCGGGGACGGCACTGCGCGCGCTGGCCGGCGTTACCGCTCGGCATGGGCGGGAACCCGGATGGCTGACGAGGGAGGATGCTCATGACGTCAGCTTCGGGGCCGACCGCCGCATGGCGGCCCGGCACACAGGATGACGACCTGCTTCCAACCGGGCCGGCCGGCCGCCTGTCGACGCCGGGCGGTGACGGCCACGGGCCGGAGACCGGCGCGCCGACCGTGACGATCGGCTCGTACCCGGACTATCCGGCCGCACAGCGGGTCGTCGACTATCTGGCCGACAATCGCTTTCCGGTGGAGCACACCGCAATCGTCGGCACCAACCTCACCCTGGTGGAGACGGTGCTCGGGCGGATGACCACCGGTCGAGCCGCACTGCTCGGCGCCGGCACCGGCGCCTGGTTCGGACTCTTCATCGGCCTGCTGTTCGGCATCTTCACCGTCGGCAACTGGCTGGCGGTGATCCTGGTCGGGCTGGTCATCGGCGCGATCTGGGGTGCCGTGTTCGGCGCGGTCGCGCACGCGATGACGGGCGGGCAGCGGGACTTCACCTCGGCCAGCTCCCTACGCGCCGGCCAGTACGCGGTGACCGTCGACGCGCAGCTCGCCGATCAGGCCCGACAGCTGATGGGTCGGATGCAGATGCCCGGCGCGGCCGCCAACCGCTGAGCGACGATCGAACGGCCGTTCCGGCGATACGCCCGGGGCGGCCGTTCAGTCGTGGTACGTCAACTCGCCGGCGCGGATCTCCACCTCGACCCGGTTCTCCGGCGGCGCCAGGGGGCACGCCCAGCGGTCGTCGTACGCGCAGCTCGGGTTGTAGAGGTAGTTGGCGTCCAGCCGGACCCGGTCCCCGGGCAGCAGCTCGACACCTCGACCGAAGGTGCCCTTCACCGTGTCGGTGAGGTAGCGGCCGCCCCCGTAGGTCTCCCGCCCGCAGGTGCCGTCGCGCAGCGGCACGAACAGCCCACCGCCGTACGCCTCGATCCACCACAGGGTCAATGGCCCCCACGGCGTCTCGGCCACCGCCACCCGCCGGTACGCGACCACCCCGTCCGGGCCTCCGGTGTCGATCCGCAGCTCGCCGCTGGCCGGCCGCAGGGGCGTCTCGACCACGGCCTCCGGGTTGGGCGGGAAGTAGCGCACCCCGGAGAAGCCCGGCCGCTCCGCGGCGGGGATCGGGCTCTGCGGGTGGGTGGCGAAGAGGTCGTCGCGGCCGGCACGGAACCCGGTGAGGTCGACGTCGGACAGGTACAGCCGGGCCACGCGCTCCCGCCAGTCGGCCAGTTCCAGTTGATCCACGTGTCCGAGCCTAGGCCGTCGCGGTGGGGCAGCTCAGCGTGACGGCCAGTTGCTCAGGACCGCGTCGAGGGCGTCCAGGGTGCGCGACCAGGAGTCGTCCGTCGTCCGCGGGGTGTGCCGGAAGCCGCCGGTCCGCTCCAGGCTGACGAACCCGTGAAACGTGCTGTGCATCATCCGGACGGCGTCGGTCTGGTCGGGCTCGGCGAGCCGGTAGCCGCGCAGGATCGCCCGGGTCATCTCGGCATGTCGGACGCCCGCGCTCGCCGCGGCAGTCTCCGGGTCCAGGTCGATCTGCATGGCGGCGTACCGGCCCGGGTGCTGTGTCGCGTAGTCCCGGTAGGCGTTGGCGAACGCCACCAGCGCGTCCTTGCCGGCGCGGCCGGCGAGCGCGGCGCCCACCCGGTCGGCCAGTTCCGCCAGCGCCAGCAGGGCGATGCGGACCCGCAGGTCCTGTGCATTTTTGAGGTGGAAGTACAGGCTCGCGTCCTTCACCCCGAAGCGGCGGGCGAGCGCGGCGACCGTCACGTTGTCCACCCCCACCTCGTCGGCCAGCTCGGCTCCGGCCAGCGTCAGCCGTTCGACGGTCACCCCGGCACGTGCCATGCAGCACTCTCCCAACCTAGCCGTAATAATCGGTTGCCTAGGAGAGCTAGGCTACTACCTATGTTGGTCCTGACCGAATCCGTCATCCGCGCGTCCTTCGTCAACTGCAGCCGAGGCGAGGCGAAGCGGCTGACCGTACCCAACGATCTCGCGATGCGTCCCTGGGACGACCTCGACTTCCTCGGCTGGCGGGACCCCTCCGCGCCGCAGCGGGCCTACCTGGTCGCCGAGACCGACGGCAAGCCGGTCGGGGTGGTGCTGCGGGCCGCGAAGCACCAGATGGGGCGCGTGCGGCACAGCATGTGCTCGTTCTGCCTGACCACGCACCTCGGCGGCGGCGTCTCGTTGATGACCGCCCCCAAGGCCGGTCCGAGCGGACGACAGGGCGACTCCGTGGGCACGTACCTGTGCTCCGACCTGGCCTGCTCGCTGTATCTGCGCGGGAAGAAGCACGCCGGGCCTCCGGCGCCCGAGCCGCTGCCCCTGCCGGAGCGGATCGAACGCGTCCGGACCGCCCTCGCGACCTTCCTCCGCAAGGTCACCGAGTGACGGCTCGGGGCGGCCGGGCCGACGCGTGTTCGGCCCCCGGCTACCTGTCGGTCGACAGGCGTGCGTGCAGGTGCTCGTCGTAGCGGCGGCCGTCGCCGTAGCGGTACGACTCGCGCAGCGTGCCCTCGGCGAGGTAGCCGGCGTGCTCGGCGACCCGACAGGAGGCCGGGTTGGCGACCGCGTGGCACAGTTCCACCCGGTGCAGCCGCAGGTCGGTGAACGCCCAGTCGGTGAGCCGGACCACGGCCCGGACCGCCACCTGCCGCCCGCGCGCCGCCGGAGCCGTCCAGTAACCGATGGACGCACCACCGTCATGGATGCTGTGCAGCGACACCGAGCCCAGCAGCTTCCCGTCGGCCGCCGAGACCACCGCCATCGAGACGTGCCCGCCGCCGGACCAGTCGGCCCGGCGGCGGACCCAGAGCAGCGCGGCCTCGTCGTCGATCGGGCCGCCACCCTGCGGGTTCCACTGGGCGATGGCCGGATCGAGCAGGGCGTCGCGTACCGCCGGAGCGTCCTCGTCTTGCCAGGGGCGCAGCAGCAGGTCGGCGGTGGTGAGCTCCAGGTGTTCCACGAGGCCGGAGTCTGGCACATCGCAGCAGCGGCGCACCGCTGATTTAACGTCCACTTCCTTCAAGTTTGCAGAAACAGACGGCTCGACGGCCGGAACGTGACCCAGGCAACGCTCAACAGCAGTAGTTAAATTTTGAACAAGTGCTATCGTCGTGGCCATGACCGAGAGCCTGGACCGCACCCGAGAGGCCGCCTGGCGCGCCTACATCGAGGCCAGCCAGCGTCTCTACACCCAGTTGGAAGAGGACCTGCGCGCCGACAGCGAGCTGACCTTCGCCGACTACCACGTGCTGGTCCTGCTCTCCGAGGCACCGGGGCAACGGCTGCGGATGGGCGAGTTGGCCAACCGGCTGATCTTCTCGCCCAGCCGACTGACGTACCAGGTCTCCTCCATGCAGCGCCGCGGCCTGGTCAGCAAGGAGCCCTGCCCGGACGACCGACGCGGCAGCGAAGCGGTGCTCACCGCCGCCGGGCTGCTCGCCCTGTCCGAAGCCGCACCACACCACCTGGCGTCGGTACGTGCCCACCTGATGGACGACCTCGACGACGCCGAGGTCGCCTGCCTCACCCGGGTCTTCGACCGGCTCGGCCGCCGCCTGCGCGCGGCCCGGACCGCCTCGTCCACCCACGCCACCCGTTAAGGAGCCCTCGATGCCCGCGATCACCGTCGACAACGTCGTTGTCCTGCCGCGCCTGCCCCACCTCGGCGAGAGCACCGCATTCCGCAAGGTCCGCACGGTGACCACCGCGCCCAGCGGCTTCGAGGGTGAGGGCTTCCCGGTCCGTCGCGCCTTCGCCGGGGTGTCGACCACCGACCTGGACCCGTTCATCCACCTCGACCAGATGGGCGAGGTCGACTACGCGCCGGGCGAGCCCAAGGGCACCCCGTGGCACCCCCACCGCGGCTTCGAGACCGTCACGTACATCATCGACGGCATCTTCGACCACCAGGACTCCAACGGCGGTGGCGGCACCATCACCGACGGCGACACGCAGTGGATGACGGCGGGCAGCGGCCTGCTGCACATCGAGGCGCCGCCGGAGCACCTGGTGATGAGCGGTGGGCTCTTCCACGGCACCCAGCTCTGGGTCAACCTGCCCCGCTCGGCCAAGATGAACCCGCCCCGCTACCAGGACATCCGGGGCCGGCAGTCGGCGCTGCTCACCACGCCCGACGGCGGCGCGCTGATCCGGGTCATCGCCGGTGAGATCGCCGGGCACCGCGGCCCGGGGTCGACCTTCACGCCGATCACCATCACCCACGTCACGGTGCAGCCGGGGGCGCAGGTCGACCTGCCCTGGCAGCCCGACTTCAACGCCCTGGTGTACGTGCTGGGCGGTCGCGGCACGGTCGGCACCGAGCGGCGGCCGGTCCGCACCGGTCAGCTCGCGGTGCACGGCCCGGGCGACGCACTGCGGTTCGGCGCGGACACCGCGCAGGACAGCAACACCCCGGCGCTGGATCTCTACATCATGGGTGGCAAGCCGATCCGGGAGCCGGTGGCGCAGTACGGCCCGTTCGTGATGAACACCCGCGACGAGCTGCTCCAGGCGTTCGAGGACTTCAAGGCCGGTCGGCTCGGAGTGATCCCCACCGAGCGCCTGCCGCACACCGGCGGCCAGGGCACCCGGCCCTGACCCTTCGTCGACACTGAGATCGGCGCCGGCGCCCCCGGTTCACCACGGGCGCGCCGGCGCCGCCTCAGGAGACCGCGAAAATCCCAGCGACACCAAGAATCACCATCACCAACACCGCTACCAGCGCACCCCGTTCGCTCTCCACCGCCGGCTCGCGGTACTCGGTCCCGGGGTTCGTTGTCTCGCGGGGCATAGTGTGGCCTCCTCGGCTGTTGTCGCGTCACTGCGATGGCGTTGGCCAGGTCACCGGTCTGCCGGGCTGGCGTGCGGACCCGCGTCCGGGGTCCTACCGTGAGGACGTTGCCGACCTCCAGGGGGGCTGGACGTTGCCGTCGCAGGACTGGTTCCTCACCGCGCAGGAACGCGCCAACCCGGTGTCTGGGTTACCCGTCTGGACCAGGGGAAACCTCGCTGAGCCGCTGATTCACGGTGCCGCCTACTTCGACCGGTTGGTCGACGAGGTGCAGGCACTGGGCCCTGGCGACCACCTGTTCTTCACCGACTGGCGCGGTGACCCGGACGAGCGGCTGCGTCCCGACGGCCCGACCGTGGCCCAACTCTTCGCCCAGGCCGCCCAGCGTGGCGTGGTGGTCAAGGGACTGATCTGGCGCTCGCACCTCGACGTGCTCGCCTACAGCGAGGCGGAAAACCGCGACCTCAGCGAGACGATCTCCGCGGCCGGTGGCGAGGTGCTGCTCGACCAGCGGGTCCGCCGCGGCGGCTCGCACCACCAGAAGCTCGTGGTGCTGCGGCACCTGGACGCACCCGAACGGGACGTCGCGTTCGCCGGCGGCATCGACCTGTGCCACAGCCGACGCGACGACGCCGCCCACCACGGTGATCCGCAGCCGGTCCAGATGTCCCCCCGGTACGGCACCAACCCGCCCTGGCACGACGTCCAGCTCGCGGTGCGTGGCCCGATCGTCGGCGCGCTGGACACGCTGTTCCGGGAACGCTGGACCGACCCGATGCCACTGGACTCGGAGAACCCGATGGCCTACCTGCGGGACCGGCTGCGCGGCGCGGACCTGCGCCCGGATCCGCTGCCCGAGCAACCCGCCGACCCGCCCGAGTGTGGTCCCCACCAGATCCAGGTGCTGCGCACCTACCCCGCCGTCCGCCCGCGTTACTCGTTCGCGCCCGACGGCGAGCGGACCGTGGCCCGGGGTTACACCAAGGCGGTACGCCGCGCCCGCCGACTCATCTACCTGGAGGACCAGTATCTGTGGTCGGCCGAGGTGGCGGACCTGTTTGCGCACGCGCTGCGGGACAACCCGGACCTGCACCTGATCGCCGTGGTGCCCCGACACCCGGACGTGGACGGCAGGTTCGCGCTGCCACCGAACATGGTCGGCCGCGAGCAGGCGCTGTCGCTGTGCGAACGGGCCGCGCCGGACCGGGTGCACGTGTTCGACGTGGAGAACCACGCCGGCGACCCGGTCTACGTGCACGCGAAGGTGTGCGTGGTGGACGACGTCTGGGCCAGCGTCGGCAGCGACAACTTCAACCGCCGGTCCTGGACGCACGACAGCGAGTTGTCCTGCGCGGTGCTCGACGACACCCGCGACCAGCGGACGCCCACCGACCCGGCGGGCCAGGGCGACGGCGCGCGGACCTTCGCCCGGGACCTGCGACTACGGCTCTGGCGTGAGCACCTCGACCGGGATCCGGACGGCGCGGACGACGCCGACCTGCTCGACCCGCCGGACGCCGTCGCGGCTGTCACGGCCGCCGCCGACGCGCTGCAACGCTGGTACGACGACGGTCAGGTGGGCGAACGACCGCCCGGCCGGCTGCGCCCGCACCGCCCCGAGCGGCTGCCGTGGTACACGCGCGCCTGGGCGCTGCCGGTGTACCGGCTGGTCTACGACCCGGATGGCAGGCCGCTGCGGGCGAGGCTGGCCGGCACCTGGTGAGTCGACCGGAGCGGCTCCGCCGCGGTGACGACCGGATGCACGCTCAACCCACCGGGGTAGGCGAACGATGAGCGCGGCGAGTAGTAGCCGAAGCCGATGGTCAGCGGGTTGGCCGGGCGCAGCGCGTACATCGGATGCCCCGGCTGGAGGAACTCCACCGACTCGATCTCGAACGGGGCGACCGGTTCGGCGACGAACGGGTAGACCGAGCTGAGGAGCTGGCCGTCGCGGCGGGTGAAGTAGCGGTGGTGACCGCTGCTGATCGCGTGGCCGGTCTCCCCCACCCGGCACCGTGCCCGGATCAACGTGGTCCCGTCGATGTCCGTCTCGGAGAGCAGGGCCTCGCCGCGCACCTCGATCCGGGTCCGGCCGGTCAACACCGGGGCGCCGCGGGCGGCTGCGTACTCACGGACCAGCGTGCTGGACGCCACGTAGGTGGTCCACCAGCCGCCGGGGTTGAGCCCACCGGGCGCGTCGACGCCGAGGAGCGAGACGCCGAGATAGGTGAGCGAGTACGCGCCGAAGCCGGAGGTCTGCGTCTCGTCCTCGACGATGTACTGGTTGAGGAACACCTGGTGGTCGGGGCGCGGGCGCAGGCCCGGCGGGACCAGTGCGGCGACGGCGTCCGGGTCCGCCGGAATCCAGCTGAAGTAGAGCGTCCGACTGTTCACGACGAGCTGGGGAGCGGCTGGATCGAGCACGGTGCCTCCGAACCGGGTGTGTACACGCGACGCTACGGGCGGTCCCACCGGCGGGACAACGACGGATAGTCGACACTTCTGTTCACCTGTCGGATTTCATGTTGACCACTCGGCCAAGTCGGTGGGTCCATCCGGATGGGCGAGCCGGGCCGAGCGGCTGAGCGGCGCCACGGGTGGGTAAGGGTGATCACAACCTTCCCAACCTGCGCCCATTTTGTACCTTTTGTTATATGACACGCCTTAAATGCATCAGCCTTTCGGCTAGATTTCGGGGAGACGATCAGGCTAAGGTGAGTCCCGAACGGCCCATTGAAAGCTAAACCAAAGCGTCACACCTTTTTGTCCGCGGACGAGGTGCAGGGAGGACCACCCATGACCGCGCCAACGATCACCGAGCAGCCGAGCACCACGGCGAAGGCCAGCACCAAGCTTGACCCCCGCGCGCTCACCGACAGCGCCGCCGACCTGCTCAACGCCATGGCGGCGCTGCCCGCCAACCACCCGTCGCGCGCCGCACTGCGGGACCGCGCGATCGAGGCCTGGCTGCCGCTGGCCAACCACCTGGCCCACCGCTACAGCGGCCGTGGCGAGCCGACCGACGACCTGGCCCAGACCGCCGCGGTCGGCCTGATCAAGGCCATCGACAAGTTCGACCCGTCCCGCGGTGTCGACTTCGCCGGGTACGCGATCCCCACCATCATCGGCGAGCTCAAGCGGCACTTCCGGGACCGCACCTGGGACATCCGGGTGCCCCGCCGGCTCCAGGAGCTGCGGCTGGCCATCTCCGACGCCAACAGCTCGCTCCTGCAGACCCTCGGCCGCTCGCCGACGGTCGCCGACATCGCCGCCCACCTCAAGCTCACCGAGGAAGAGGTCCTGGAGGGCCTGGAGGGCGCCCGCGCGTACAACGCGGTGTCGCTGTCCACCCCGACCGGTGACGGCGAGCGCGCCACCGAGCTGGGTGACATGCTCGGCGGCGAGGACAACGAGTTCGAGCTGGCGGAGCTGCGGGTCGCTCTCGGCCCAGCGCTGGCCACCCTCGACGAGCGCGAGCAGAAGATCCTCACGCTCCGCTTCTACGGCAACCTGACCCAGTCGCAGATCGCCGACCAGATCGGTGTCTCGCAGATGCACGTCTCCCGGCTGTTGACCCGCGCGCTGACCAAGCTGCGCGGCCAGCTCGACGGCACGTACTGAGGTAGCGACGACGGTGGGCAGGGTCGACAGACCCGGCCCACCGTCGTACCCGGAGGCACCCGCGCCGGTGCGAGACTGGGCCGTGCTCTCCGACGTAACCCTGGACCTGCCGGTACGCCCGGTGCTGCCGGCGCTGGTCGCGGCACTCGACGCGGCCGGGGCCGGCGTCCTGGTCGCTCCGCCGGGCACCGGCAAGACCACCCTCGCGCCGCTGGCCGTGGCCGACCGGGTGAGCGGGCGGGTGGTGATCGCGCAACCCCGTCGGGTGGCCGCGCGCGCCGCCGCCCGACGGATGGCCGAGTTGCTCGGTGAACGGGTCGGCGACCGCGTCGGCTACGCGGTGCGCGGCGAGCGTCGGGTCAGCTCCGCGACGCGGGTGGAGGTGGTCACCACCGGCCTGCTGGTCCGCCGGCTGCACCACGACCCGGAGCTGTCCGGCACGGGCGCGGTGCTGCTCGACGAGTGCCACGAGCGACAACTCGACGCCGACCTGGCGTTGGCCTTCACGGTGGAGGCGCGGGCCGCCCTGCGGCCGGATCTGTGGCTGCTGGCGATGTCCGCCACCCCGGACACCGACCGCTTCGCCGCGCTGCTCGGCGGGTCCGCCCCGGCCCCGGTGGTACGGGCCGACTCGGCGCTGCACCCGGTTGAGCGGATCTGGGCGCCGCCGCCGCGCCCGATCGTCACCGCCGGTGCCGGGCCGGTGGATCGGGCTCTGCTCGACCACGTGGCCGCGACCGTCCGGCGGGCGCTGCGCGAACGCGCCGGTGACGTGCTGGTCTTCCTGCCCGGAGCGGGCGAGATCGCGGCGGTCAGCGGCCGGCTGGCCGACCTGCGGGACACCGTCGCCCTGTTGCCGCTGCACGGCCGGCAGCGGGGCGCCGAGCAGGACGCTGCCCTGCGTCCCGCCGACCGACGCCGGGTCGTGCTGGCCACCGCGCTGGCCGAGACCAGCCTGACCGTGCCGGGCGTACGGGTGGTGGTGGACGCCGGGTTGTCCCGCGTGCCCCGCATCGACCTGGCCCGTGGGCTGGGCGCGCTGGTCACCGTGCCGGTCTCCCGAGCCGCCGCCACCCAGCGGGCGGGCCGGGCCGGCCGGGAGGCCCCCGGGTACGTCTACCGCTGCTGGTCCGCGGCGACCCACCAACGGTTGCCCGCCCGCGCCGAGCCGGAGATCGCCACCGCCGACCTGACCGGCTTCGCACTGGAGCTGGCCGCCTGGGGCCGGCCGGACGGCGTCGGGCTCGCGCTGCCCGACGCGCCACCGGCCGCCGCGCTGACGGTGGCCCGGGACACCCTGCTCACCCTGGGCGCGGTCGACCTCGACGGTCGGATCACGGCTCGGGGGCGGGCGATCGCCGCCGCCGGCGCGCACCCACGGCTGGCCCGGGCGCTGCTCGACGGCGCCGGTCGGGTCGGCGCGGACCGGGCGGCCGAGGTGGTCGCCCTGCTCGCCGAGGAGAGCGCGGCCGGCCCCGGTGACGATCTGGTCGCCGGCTGGCGTCGGCTGCGCGCCGGCGTCGACGCGGGGGCGACCGCCCGCTGGCGCACCGAGGTACGCCGGTTGCGCGCCGCGTTACCCACCGGCTCCCCGACCGACGGCCGCGCCGCCCCCGGTTCGGGTGGGCTGAGCGACGATCTCGCCGCCGGGCTCCTCGTCGGTCTGGCGTACCCGGAGCGGTTGGCCCGGGTGCGGCGGCCGGGCGGATCGTCGTACCTGATGACCGGCGGGACCGCCGCGGAGCTGATGGCCGGGTCGGGGCTGGCCGGGTCCGACTGGCTCGCGGTGGCCGTCGCGGACCGCACCCCCGGCGCGCCGTCGGCCCGGATCCGCCGGGCCTCGCCGGTGGACGAGGCGACGGCCCGGGAGGCGGCCGGCCCGCTGCTCCGGACGAGTCGCGAGGTCGGCTGGTCCGACGGCGACGTGGTGGCCCGGGAAGTGACCAGACTGGGCGCGATCGAGCTGCTCCAGCGGCGGCTGGACCGGCCGGAGCGGGCGGAGGTGGCGGCTGCCGTGCTGACCGGTCTTCGCCAGGAGGGGCTGGGGCTGCTGACCTGGACGCCGGCGGCGCGGGCACTGCGGGAGCGCCTCGGCTTCCTCCGGCACCACCTGGGCGACCCGTGGCCGGAGGTCAGCGACGGGGCGTTGCTCGACGCCGCCGGGACCTGGCTGGGTCCCGAGTTGGCCGGGGCTCGGCGTCGGGCCGACCTGGCCCGGGTGGATGTGCCGTCGGCGCTGCGCCGGCTACTGCCCTGGGCGCAGGCCGCCCGCCTCGACGAGCTGGCCCCGGAGCGGATCGAGGTGCCGAGTGGGTCACGGGTGCGGGTGGACTACACCGATCCGGCCGCGCCGGTGCTCGCCGTGAAGCTTCAGGAGACGTTCGGCTGGTCGGCGGCCCCCCGCATCGGTGCCGGGCGGACACCGGTGCTGCTGCACCTGCTCTCCCCCGCCGGCCGGCCGGTGGCGGTCACCGCCGACCTGGAGTCGTTCTGGCGTACCGGCTACCCGCAGGTGCGCGCCGAGTTGCGCGGGCGCTATCCCCGGCACCCGTGGCCGGAGGATCCTCGGACGGCGACCCCCACCCGGCGCGCCGCGCCCCGCCGACGCTGAGCGCCGGCGCTACTCCTCCAGGACGTCGGCCACCACGACACTCACGTTGTCCGGTGCGCCGGCGTGCAGTGCCAGATCGATCAGCTTGCCCGTGCAGGCGGTCCGATCGGGATAGTCCCTGAGCACCTCGGTGAGGGTGTCCGGGCGGACGACGTTGGAGAGGCCGTCGCTGCACAGCAGCCAGCGGTCGCCGACCCGGGGCACCATCGTCGAGTACGACGGGTTGACCTCGTCGCCCTGGAGGGCCTGGGTGACGACGGCGCGGCGCGGGTGGCTGCTGGCCTGGTCCGCGGTGATCACGCCCTGGTCCACCAACATCTGGACGAACGTGTCGTCCCGGGTGACCTGCTTGAGCACGCCCTCGCGGAACAGGTAGGCACGGGAGTCGCCGACGTGCGCGAGGGCCAGGCAACTGCCGGTCCGGGCGAACAGCAGGGCGGTGAGTGTCGTGCCCATGCCCTGGCGCTCGGGATCCTCGGCGACCGCCTGGCGGATCCGGGAGGTGGCCAGCGCGATGCCACCTTCGAGCGCGGCCACCAGGGCGTCCTCGGGGGTTTCCAGGTCCAGCGGGGCCAGCGCGTCGATGGTGAGGGCGCTGGCCAGGTCGCCGGCGGCCATCCCGCCCATGCCGTCGGCGACGGCGACGAGCCAGTTCCCGGCGTGCAGGGCGTCCTGGTTTCCGCTGCGGATCAGCCCACGGTCGCTCGTTCCCACGGAACGCAGCTTCAGGGTCATGGGAGGCAGCCTGCCAGGCGAAGGGCGCAGTTGTCTCTAGGAGATCAGGACGACGGCGCGTGGCGCGGCCAATCTCACGTCCACACGCCGGTGTCCCGGGCCCAGCCGGACGCGGCGGTCGCCCTCGTCGCGCGCCAGAACCCATCCAGTCAGATCAATTGACACGGGGTGCCGCCGCTGGAAACATCGAGCCGATACCTGGGAGCGCTCCCAGGTTTCGGTCACCACCACCGTCCCCCACCCGTCCGGAAGGACTCCCCGTGACGAGATCCCGACGCCGCCTCCTGTTGGCCGCGGCGACCACCCTGGCCCTCACCGGCGCGGGCGCCGGCGCGGCCCACGCCGAGCCACCACCGGATGCCCCCGAGCAGATCGACAACGGCGACTTCAGCGAGGGGGTGAGCCCCTGGTTCTCGTTCGGTACCGGCGCACTCGCGGTCACCGACGGGCAGCTCTGCACCACGGTGGCGGGCGGGCTGGCCAACCCCTGGGATGCCGGCATCGGCCAGGACGGGGTGCCGCTGATCGCGGGAGCCGAATACACCCTCGGCTTCGCCGTCTCCGCCACCCCCGGCGCCGCCGTCAAGGCCGTACTGCAGCTCGGCAGTGCCCCGTACACGACGTACGCGGCCGTGGACGCCACCGCGACCGGCACCCTCCAGCGGGTCGAGCAGACCTTCACCGTCCCGGACGACAATTCCAACGCCCAACTCATCTTCCAGGTCGGCGGCTCCGCCCAGACGCAGACCATCTGCCTCGACGACGTCTCGCTGCGCGGCGGCGAACCGCCCGAGCCGTACGTGCCGGACACCGGGCCGCGGGTGCGCGTCAACCAGGTCGGCTACCTGCCCGGCGGGCCGAAGAACGCCACAGTCGTCACCGAGTCCACCAGCGCGCTGCCGTGGCAACTGCGCAGCGCCGCCGGTGCCGTCGTGGCCAGTGGCACCACCACCGCACGCGGTGTCGACGCCGCCTCCGGACAGAACGTGCAGACCGTCGACTTCTCCAGCTACCGCACCCCCGGCAGCGGACTGACTCTCACCGTCGACGGCGAGACCAGTCACCCGTTCGACATCTCCGGCGCCGTCTACGACCAACTGCGCTCCGACTCGCTGCAGTTCTTCTACGCCCAGCGCAGCGGCATCGCGATCGACGGCGACCTGATCGGCGACGAGTACGCCCGCCCCGCCGGACACCTCGACGTGGCGCCCAACAAGGGCGACACCAACGTGCCCTGCCAGCCGGGCGTCTGCGACTACTCGCTGGACGTGCGCGGCGGCTGGTACGACGCCGGCGACCACGGCAAGTACGTGGTCAACGGTGGCATCGCCACCTACCAACTGTTGAACACCTTCGAGCGGACCAAGACCGCGGCGACCGCCGACGGCGGCGCCGAACTCGCCGACAGCACGCTGCGGGTGCCCGAACGCGACAACGGTGTGCCGGACATCCTCGACGAGGCCCGCTGGGAGCTGGAGTTCCTGCTGCGCATGCAGGTACCGGCCGGCAAGCCGCTGGCCGGGATGGTCCACCACAAGATCCACGACCAGAACTGGACCGGGCTGCCGCTCGCGCCGCAGGACGACCCACAGCCGCGTGAGCTGCACCCGCCGTCGACCGCGGCCACCCTCAACCTGGCCGCCACCGCCGCCCAGTGCGCGCGACTGTTCGCCCCCTACGACGCGGCGTTCGCGGCCCGCTGCGGCACCGCCGCGGCCACGGCCTACGCCGCGGCCAAGGCCCACCCCGCGGTGTACGCCAGCCCGACCGACGGCACCGGCGGCGGCGCGTACGACGACAGCAACGTCACCGACGAGTTCTACTGGGCGGCGGCCGAGCTGTACCTCAGCACCGGCGCGCCGAACTACCTGACCGATCTGACCGCGTCGCCGCACCACACCGGAAACGTGTTCGACGCACGGGGCTTCGGCTGGCAGAGCGTGGCCGCGCTGGGCCGCCTCGACCTGGCCACCGTGCCGAACGGGCTGCCCACCGCCGACCTCACCCGGGTCCGCGCCTCGGTCACCACCGCGGCCGACGCGTACCTCGCGGAGCTGCGCCAGCAGGCGTACGGGCTGCCGATGCCCGGGGACGCCAACAGCTACTTCTGGGGCGGCAACAGCAACGTCATCAACAACGCCGTCGTGCTCGCCACCGCGTTCGACCTGACCCGGAACCCAGCCTACCGCGACGGCGCCGTGCAGGCGATGGACTACATCTTCGGCCGCAACGCCCTGAACATCTCCTACGTCACCGGGTGGGGTGAGCACGCCGCGCAGAACCAGCACAGTCGGATCTTCGGCCACCAGCTCGACCCGAACCTGCCCCGACCGCCGGCCGGCTCCATCGCCGGTGGCCCGAACGCCGCCCTGCAGGATCCGTTCGTGGCACAGCTGCTCGCCGGCTGCAAGCCGATGTTCTGCTACGTCGACGACATCAACTCGTACTCGACGAACGAGGTGGCGATCAACTGGAACTCGGCGCTGACCTGGATCGCCTCGTTCCTGGCCGACCAGGGTGACGCCGGCGCGGTGCCGGCCAGCACCTGCTCGGTGAGCTACAGCAACTACGGCACCTGGCAGGGCGGCACCGGGTTCACCGCGCAGCTGACCATCCGCAACACCGGTGCCACGGCCGTCAACGGCTGGAACGTGCGCTTCGCGTTCACCGGCGGCCAGCGGGTACGCGAGGCGTGGTTGGCGAAGGTCAGCCAGTCGGGTGCGACGGTGACCGCGAAGAACGAGTCACACAATGCCAAGATCAATGCCGGCAGCACCGTGACGTTCGGCTTCAACGCGACGACCTCCGGCGGCGCCAACCCGAACCCGGGCCTGGTGACCCTCAACGGGAAGTCCTGCTCGCTGTCCTGAGCACGCACGGCTGGTGGCCGCCCTCCCCCGGGCGGCCACCAGCCTGGCTGGACCTGTGTACCTACCATCGCGAGCATGGATGGGCGAGTGTGGATCTCGGTCGGGGTGGCCGCCCTGCTGCTCGCCGTACTCCTGGTGGCCGCGCTGCTGGTCGTCGCGCGACGCCGGCGTCGCGCCCCGGCCGGGGCCGACGAGACGATGCGCCGGGCGCGCCAGGCGATCGCGGCGAGCGGCCACCGTCAGCGCCGCCAGGGCCGGGGCACCATGCGCGGCAAGGGGTACGGCGGAGACGACAACCGGGCCTACGACAGTGGCATCGCCAGCGACTCCGGCGGAGCGCCCTGACGCCCGCTTGCATCGTCGACGCGACGGGCAGCGGCCCGGACCCGGCCGGGTTTTGGCCCTCTCAGCGTGCGCCCGGGTCTGCGTCTCGCACCCGGTGCTTACCTGTCTTCGGAGGTGGAGCCGTGCCCATGGACGACGGGCCCGTGACGCCAGCGCTCCTGATCTGGACCGCACAACGGGTGATCAACCAGCATCGCAAGTCGCCGAGCCGCTGCGCGCAGTGCCAGGACGACGGGTGCGAGATGTTGACGTGGGCGCGCAACGCACTCACGGCGCACCGCGAATGATCGAGCGGGAGCCAGCCCGGTCGGCAGGTGCGAAGCCCTCCCCGCGCACGGATCGCCGAAGTTGTCGTACACCTGTTCTATTCTCGGTCCGTGTTCGAGGAGTTGGCGCAGGCGGAGGCGGCGGTCGCCGCCTGCGCCGACGCGCCGGCCTGGGCTCTCACCGAGCCCGACCTCGTCGCGGCTCTCGACGCCGCGCACCGGCTTGAGAGCCGTCTGGCGGCCGTGCGACTGACCCTGGTGCGTGAGCTGGACGGCCGGGGAACGGCCGTGGCGCAGGGCGCGTCCTCGACGGCGGTCTGGCTGCGCGATCGGCTACGGCTCACGGTGCCCGCCGCCCGCCGACTTGTCGACCTCGCCGGCGCGCTGGACACCGGCGCACCGGGGGTGCGGGCAGCTCTGGCCAGTGGGGCCATCAGTGTGGAGCAGGCCCGGGTCATCGGCGCGACGGTCGGCACCGTGCACGCCGCCGCCGGCGCCGAGGCCGCCGACAAGGCGGTCGGAGTGCTGGTCGAGTGGGCCGGGCAGTTCGAGCCGACCCTGCTGCGCAGGCTCGGCACCCGGATCCTCGACCACGTCGCGCCGGACGTCGCGGACGCCGCCGCCGAGGCCGCGCTGCGGGCCCAGGAGACGCGGGCCAGCCGCGACCGGCACGTCACCGTCAGCGAGCAGCCCGACGGCCGGCTACGCCTCACCGGCGTCCTCAACCCCGAAACCGCCGCCCTGCTCCGTGCCGCCATCGACCCGCTGACCACGCCCACCGGCCTCGACGACACCCGCGCCCCGCGCCAACGCCGCCACGACGCCCTGGCCGACGTGTGCCGGCTGGCCCTACGTACCGGCGAGCTACCCGAAAACGGCGGAGACCCCACACAGGTCGTCGTCACCACCAGCTACGACGGGTTGACCCAGCAGTTGAGCAGCGGCGCTCTCGACATCGGCCAGCAGATCAGCGCCGAAACGGTCCGCGGGCTCGCCTGCGACGCCGCCATCCTGCCCGCCGTCCTCAACGGCACCGGTCAGGTCCTCGACGTCGGCCGGCAACGCCGCCTCATCACCGGCCCACTCCGCCGCGCCCTGGTGCTGCGCGACCGGGGCTGCGCCTTCCCCGGCTGCGACCGCCCACCCCGCTGGTGCGACGGCCACCACATCCGACACTGGGCCGACGGCGGTCCGACCAGCCTCGACAATGCCGTCCTGCTCTGCGGCCACCACCACCGACACGTGCACCGCAGCGACTGGGGCGTGCGGCTCGGCGGCGACGGGCATCCGGAGTTCATCCCACCCGCCTGGCTCGACCCCGAGCAGATCCCCCGCCGCAACCACTACCACCGGCGGACGTGATCGCCCCCCGTCCGAATCCGAATCCGACGAGATCAAGGCGTGACCCCTTCGGCATCACGCCGTCAGCAGCCGCCTCGCCGGCCGGCTGCTAGCCTGCTGGGCTGATGACAGGAAGATTCGGCAATCGGGACACCTTCGCCGTCGAGGTCGGCGAGACCCTGTCTCCCAACCTGCGCGTCGTCGACCTATGGGCGGCAGGCAAAAAGCTGACGACTCATGACAACGTGGCCTACGTACCGTCCCTCTGCTATTACCTGCGCGCTACGGCAGTGGAGGTACGCCAGCGCGCGATTCGGCCCCGCCCCTCTCGCGAACGGTCACCGGAGGTGATCTTCCGGCAGCTTGAGGCCGACGAGACAGACTTCCGCGAGCAGTACTGGTTCATGCAATGGAGCGAGATCGTCGACAACGTATCGCGCTACGCCTACCTCGACGATCACCTGGTGATCGTCTTCGCGTTCCGGCGAGCCGACCACCCCTTCCCCGAAGACATGGGCAAGGTCTTCGTCGCCAGAATCCCGCCAGACGAATTCGCGGCCACTCTAGAACAGGCGACTGACCTGCTGGGCGACGAGCGGGTGGGCTGAGGCCCGACAAGGATACCTTCGAGCCCCCCGTCCTCAACCTAAAGACTTCTCAAAAACGCTCTCAGGCCCGTACGCGCCGACTGACGCGCTCCTTACGTCCCGGTTTCCCGGCCACCACGGGCGCCGGGGCGGAACGCAGCCCGGACTTGATCACATACAGCTCACGCTTGGCCTTCGCATCTCCCCGCGCGTCGAGGACGTACCCCGCGATCCACACCCACCCGCTGTAGGGGTCGTCCTCGCCGATCGACATCACCCGCATCAACAGCGCCCGGTCCCCGGTGAACTGCACCGAGCAGTCCGGGCCGATGAACACGACGTCTCCCGCCTTCACGGCAGCCAACCGATGAACCTGCGTCGGAGCACATCCGGGGGTGCCCAGCTCAGGTCCTGTCCGGCAGAGATCAGGCACAGACTCAGGTAGTACGCCAGCGGCACCCGCCCCTGTTCGGTCAGCAGCTCCGCGCGCCGCGTGGCACAGGGCCAGGGCCGGTCGCATCCCTCGCACAGCCACAGCGGGAGGACCGGCCCGTGCGCGGTCATCGGTTCTCACCCGGCCAGTGGCCCCGGTTGATCGGAATCTTGTGTCTCGTCCGGCAGGGCAGCTCGTTTCCGCACTTGCAGACGTTCCGCCACTTGATCCACGACCACACCGGCCGATGCCGACGAGCCAGGGTCAGGGCTACGGCAGTCAGATACTCCGCGAAAGTGACGCGTCGGGTCATGCATTCATGGCACCACAGCAGGTTGCATGAGGGCAACCCCCATAGAAGTTGTCCCACCCAGATTGTCTTAAGGCAACCCCCAAGGCTCATACCGTCGGATCGTGGAATTGCTTGGACTGGATGAGATCCGCGACTTGCTCGGAGGGATCAGCAAGCAGCGCGCCACGATCATCGTGGGCCGCAAGGGATTCCCTGACCCCCTCGTCACCTTGAGCATGGGCCGCGTCTGGGATGGCAAGGCTGTTCGAGCTTGGATCGCCAAGAACCGCCCCAACCCGACGGACGAGGACTGACGTAAACTTGAGCCGGAACGCAGAGCGCCCCCGGCCCGAGGAAGTCTCACGCCGGGGGCACCTCTGTCAGATCACCAGCGGCGCGAGCGACACGACCACCTCGAAGGCACTGGGCAACGAACGCGCCGTAGGCGGGCTGTGACGGGCGCCGCAGCGCTCGGGGCATCGATGCGCGCACATCGGACCTAGGGTCGGGTGTGTGGGCATCCGGGCGGGGATTCGGGGTCGCTGGCGGTCTTTGTCGCCGCTGCCGCCGCCGGGTCGGCTGCGTACCCTGTCGCTGGCCACGCTCGCCAACACCGTCGGGACCGGGCTGTGGGTGACCGGCTCGGCGCTCTATCTCACTCGCGTCGTCGGGCTGAGCCCGACGCAGGTCGGGCTGGGGCTCACGCTCGCCGGCCTGGTGGGGCTGACCGCCAGCGTGCCGCTCGGCGGGCTGGCCGATCGGCGTGATCCGCGAAACCTCCGGGCGGTCCTCCAGTTGGCGCAGGCCGCCGTTGCCGTCGCGTACCTGCTGGTCGGTTCGTTTCCCGCCTTCCTGCTGGTGGCCACACTGGACGCGCTGCTGATCTCCGGCAACCTGGCGGTCCGCGCCGCGCTTGTCGCCGCGGTCGGCGGGCCGGAGGGGCGGGTGCACGCCTTCGCGACCCTGCGCGCGGTGGCCAACCTGGGTGTGGCGCTCGGCGCGACGCTGGCCGGGTTCGCGCTGGTGGCGGACACCGGGTGGGCGTACCGGCTGCTCGTGGTCGGCAACGCCGCGACCTATCTGGTGTCGGCGGCGCTGATCATGCGACTGCCGGGTTATCCGCCGGTCCGGCGGTTCCGCCGGTCCGGCGGCGGTCGCGCCCTGCGCGACGGACGGTTCCTCGCGGTCGCCGGAGCGTCAGCCGTGCTCTCCCTGCACTGGGTGGCGCTGACCCTGTTGCTGCCCCTGTGGGTGGTGACCCACACCGATGCCCCGCCGGTGCTGGTCTCCGTCATGCTGCTGGTCAACACGCTGCTCACCGTGGTGCTGGCGGTACGGCTGAGCGGTGGCGCCCGGCACGCGCTGCCGGCGGCGGCGACGATGCGCCGGGCCGGGCTGGTGCTCGCGGCCGGGATGCTGCTCTGGGGAGCGACCGGCTTCGTCACCGGCGCGCTGGCGATCGGCCTGCTGCTGGGCGCGACGGTGATCTACACGCTGGGCGACCTGTGGCACGCCGGGGCCGGGGCGGCGCTGGCCTACGACCTCGCCGCCCCGGACGCCGTCGGTGCCTACCAGGGGGTCGACACCCTGCTCGCCGGGCTGGCCCGCGCGGCGGGGCCGGCGGTGCTGACCTGGCTGATCCTCGGCGGTGGTCCGCTCGGCTGGGTGGTCCTGGCCGGGCTCCTCGCCGGCACCGGCCTGGCCGTGCCACCGCTGACCCGGTGGGCTCTGACAAACCGCAGCGATCAGCCGATCTCCTCGTCGACGTAGCACCAGCGCCAGGTCTCGCCCGGCTGCACCGACCGGATCACCGGGTGGGCGGAGGACCCGAAGTGCTTCGTCGCGTGCTGGTACGGCGACGAGTCGCAGCAACCGACGTGCCCGCAGCTCAGGCAGGCCCGCAGGTGCACCCAGTCGGCGTTGCCGATGGCGACGCAGTCGGGGCACTCCTCGGTGGTGCGCGGCTCCACCGCGTCCGCCTCGGCCAGATGCTGGCAGCTCACTTCTCGACCTCCCGCAGCAACGACTCTTCCAGGTCCAGGTCACGATAGGCCCGCACCAGCACCTCCTCGGGGATCCGGCCGGAGTCCCGGGCAGCCCGGAAGACATCCCGCTCGGCGTCGATCATCTTCTGTCGTAGCCGACCGTACGCCTGCGACGGCGTTTCCCGCTCGGCGCCTCCGAGCCGCTCCCAGGCCAGGTTGTTGCGATCCTCCAGCGCGCGGCGCAACCGGTCGACCACCGCGTCGGGGGCGCTGTCGGCCAGCTCGTCGAGGCGATCCTGGGCGGCACGGCTGGCCTGTTGCTGCACCCCGGCAGCCGACAACGCGTCCTGCACCGGGTCGTCCTGGGGCAGCTTCAACCGGCGGGCGACCAGCGGCAGGGTGGCGCCCTGGCCGACCAGGGTGACCACGATCACCGCGAAGGCCAACCAGATGAACAGTGCCCGGGGGTACGGCTCGTCACCGGCCAGGGTCAGCGGCAGGGCCAACGCGGCGGCCAGCGTCACCACGCCCCGCATGCCGGCCCAGCCGATGACGATCGGGATCCTCGGTGACGGGGCCGAGTCCCGGCGGCGGACCCGGGGAACCAGCCGGGCCAGGTAGGTGGCCGGGAAGAGCCAGACGAAGCGGGTCAGGACGACCGTGGCGAGCACCGCGACGGTGATCAGCGCGAGCGACCCGGCCGGCTCGTCGAGGTCGCGCAGCACCTCCCGCAGTTGCAGGCCGACCAGGAGGAAGACCAGCCCTTCCAGCAGGAACCGGACCAACCGCCAGAACGCGGCGGTCTGCAACCGGGAGGCCGCCGAGAGCAGTTGGGACAGCTTGTGGCCGAGCGCCAGACCGGTGACCACCACGGCGACGACGCCGGAGGAGTGCACCGCCTCGGCGGCGAACACCACCGCGAACGGAATGATCAACGACAGGGCGTTGTCCAGCAGGGGGTCGGTGATCCGCCGGTGCAGGAAGCCGAAGACCACCGCGCCGAGCGCGCCGATCAGGATGCCGCCGCCGGTGGCCCGCAGCACCTCGATGGTGACGTCGGCGGCACCGACCGCCGAGCCGGCGGTGGCCATGGTGGCGACCCGCAGCAGCACCAGCGCGGTGGCGTCGTTGACCAGGCTCTCCCCCTCCAGGATGGTGACGACCCGGCGGGGCAGTCCGACCCGGCGCGCGACCGCGGTGGCGGCCACCGCGTCCGGCGGGGCGACCACCGCGCCGAGCGCCAGACAGATCGCGAACGGCACCTGCGGCAGCAGCAGGTGCAGCACGAACCCGACCACGAACGCGGTGAACAACACCAGGCCGACCGCCAGCAACAGGATCGGCCGAATGTTGTTCTTGAACGCCGGCACCGAGGTCTCCAGCGCCGCGACGTACAGCAGCGGCGGCAGGATGCCGACGAGCACCAGCTCCGGGTCGAGTTCGACGTGCGGGACGCCGGGCACGAAGGAGAGCGCCAGGCCGAGCACGACCAGCACGATCGGCGCGAGCAGGCCGAGCCGGCGGGCCAGCGCCGCACCGAAGGTGGCGATCGCCAGGAAGACGACGACCGGAAACAGGCTTTCCATGGGGTACGAGCCTAGGGGTCGGCGGATCCGCTCCTCGATCAGCCGGTCGACCGCAGCTTCGGCAGCACCTCCGCGCCGAACGCGTCGATGAAGCCGCGCTGCTCCTGCCCGACGTGGTGCAGGGCGATCTGGTCGAAGCCCAACTCGACGTACTCCTCCAGCCAGCCGACGTGCCGGCCCAGGTCGGCCGAGATGTTCACCATCTCGGCTACCCGCTGCTTCGGCACGTCGGCGGAGACCACGTCGAAGTGCTCGACGGTCTCCAGGTCCCAGCAGACCGGCGGGGCGAAGACGTTGCTGCGCCACTGGTCGTACGCGAGCGCCTCGGCCTGCTCCTGCTCCGGCGCCCAGGAGACGTGCACCTGCAGGTGCAGCGGGCCGCGCCCGCCGGCGTCCCGGTACGCGTCGATCATCTCGCGCAGGTGTGCCACGGGGGCGTTCACGGTGATCAGACCGTCCGCCCACTCGGCGCACCAGCGGGCGGTGGCCACACTGACGGCGGCGCCGACGAGCGCGGGCGGCTCCTCGGGGCGGGTCCACAGCCGCGCCCGGTCCACCCGGACCAGGCCGTCGTGGCTGACCTCCTCGCCGGCCAGCAGCGCCCGGATCACGTCCACGCACTCCCGCAGGCGCGCGGCGCGGACGTCCTTGCGCGGCCACGGGTCGCCGGTGATGTGCTCGTTGCTGGCCTCACCGGTGCCCAGGGCGGCCCAGAACCGGCCCGGGTACATCGCGCCGAGGGTGCCGATCGCCTGCGCGATGATCGCCGGGTGGTACCGCTGGCCGGGCGCGTTCACGACACCGAACGGCAGGCCGGTGGCCTGCAACGCGGAGCCGAGCCAGGACCAGGCGAAGCCGGACTCGCCCTGCCGGGCGCTCCACGGGGAGAAGTGGTCGGAGCACATGGCGGCGTCGAAGCCGACCCGCTCGGCGTGTTTCACCGCCTCCAACAGGGCGCGCGGACCGATCTGCTCATGCGAGGCGTGGAATCCGAACAGCGTCATGGGCGCACTTCCTACCCACGACGGCACCGGCTGATGCCTGCGAGCTACTCGGCGTGCGCACCGGCTCCGGCCGAGGCGGCACCCTCGCCCACCCAGACCGTCTTGGTGTTGCAGAACTCCCGCATGCCCAACGCCGACAGCTCGCGCCCGTAGCCGGAGTTCTTCACACCGCCGAACGGCAACTCCGGATAGGAGGTGGTCATGCCGTTGATGAAGACGTTGCCGGCGTCCAGGTCGGTGGCGAAGCGCTCCTGCTCGGCCGGGTCCCGGGTCCAGGCGTTCGAGCCGAGCCCGAAGCTGGTGCCGTTGGCGACCTCGATCGCCTCCTCGTACGACGACACCCGGAACAGGCCGGCGACCGGGCCGAAGACCTCCTCGGACCACATCCGCATCGTCGGGGTGAGGTCGGTGACCACGGTCGGCGGGTAGAACCAGCCGTCGCCGGTCGGCAGTTCGCCACCGCAGAGCACGGTCGCCCCGTTGTCCACGGCGTCGCGGACCTGGGCGTGCACCTCGTCGCGGCCACGCTCGCTGGCCAGCGGCCCCACGTCGGTGTCCGGGTCCATCGGATCGCCGACCCGCAGCGCGGCCATGTTCGCGGCGAACCTCTCGGCGAAGGCGTCGAACACGTCGGTGTGCACGATGAACCGCTTCGCGGCGATGCAGGACTGGCCGTTGTTCTGACAGCGGGCGGTGGTGGCCACCTCGGCGGCCCGGTCCACGTCGGCGGAGGGCATCACCACGAACGGGTCGCTGCCGCCGAGTTCCAGGACTGTCTTCTTCAGCTCCCGTCCGGCGATCTGGGCGATGGACCGGCCGGCCGACTCACTGCCGGTGAGCGTGGCGGCCCGGACCCGGGGGTCGGCCAGGATCGTCTCGACCGCGTCCGAGCCGACCAGCACGGTGGTGAACGCTCCCTCGGGGAAGCCGGCCCGGCGAAACACGTCCTCCAGCAGCAACGCGGTCTGGGGCACGTTCGAGGCGTGCTTGAGCAGGCCGGTGTTGCCGGCCATCAGTGCCGGCGCGGCGAAGCGCATCACCTGCCAGAGCGGGAAGTTCCACGGCATCACCGCGAGCACCACACCGATCGGCTGGTAGCGGATGAACGCCCGGGTCGCCTTCACGGCGTCGGCGTCGGCCGGCTCGTCGGCGAGGAACCCCGGGGCCCTGTCGGCGTAGAAGCGGGCGGAAGTGGCGCACTTGGTGACCTCGGCCTGCGCCGAGGCGTACGTCTTGCCCATCTCCGTGGTCATGATCCGGGCGATCTCGTCGCGCTCGGCGTCGAGCAGGTCGGCGGCGACGGTCATCCACCTGGCGCGCTGGTCGACGGTCGTCGTCCGGAGCTGCTGGTACGCGAGGTCGGTGCGCTCGATGGCACCGTCGAGTTGCTCGGTGGACATCGCCTCGTAGGTCTTGAGCACCTGGCCGGTGGCGGGGTTGGTGGTGGCGATGTGGGGCATCTCGTCCTCCTGTCACTCGAACAGCGAGTGTCGTACGCCCGGCTCCTCGCGGTGCCGGGCGGCGCGGCGGCGCTGGATCACGACCAGGTCGACCACGGCGACCACGGCGAAGATCGCGCAGACTACGCCGAGCCAGGCGATGCCGGCCCAGAACGCCAGCACCGCGAAGAGCACCATGATCACCAGCCCGAAGCCGGCAAGCGTGAGCCGGAGGTTCAGCGCGCTGTACGCGTGCCCCACCGTGCCACGGGCACGCCGGGGCTGGGATCTCGTCATGCCCAGGGACCTACCCCCGATCGCCAGCGTTAACCGGCCTCGGACGCCTCGGTCAGTCGCGCCAGGCGCCCCGCGAGGCCGCCTCGGCCGCGTACGCCGAGAAGTCCCGGGCGTCGCGACCGGTCAGCCGGCGCACGGTGTCGGTGGGCTCGGCGTGGCCGAGGTCACGCAGGGCCGTGAAGGCCACGATCTGTTGCTCGATCTCCTCGGCGGGGACGCCCAGCGGACCCAGCGTGGCCCGGTAGTCGTCGGCCGTGCCGAGGTGACGCACCGGTCGGGCCGCCGCTGCGCTGATGATCTCGGTCGCCTCCGCGAAGGTGATCGCCCGAGGCCCGGTGACCTCGTAGACCGCACCCGCGTGCCCGGGCTCGGTGAGGGCGGCCACCGCGACGGCGGCGATGTCGTCGGCGTCGACGAACGCCTGGCGTGCCCCGCCGACCGGCACGGCGACCTCGCCGGCCAGCACCGCCTCCCGGAACACGCCCTCGTCGAAGTTCTGGTCGAACCAGTCCGCCCGCAGGATCGTCCAGTCGGCGTCGGCCTCGCGGACCGTCCGTTCGGCGGCCAGCAGGCGCTCGTCGCCCATCGCCTCGATCGCCCGGCTGGAGAGCAGCACCACGTGCCGCACCCCCTGATCGATGGCCAACCGGACGAGGGCCGGCTCGACCGGCTGGCCGTCCGGTGCCATCAGGTAGACCCCGGACGCGCCGGCCAGCGCTGGCGCCCACGTCGACTCGACCGACCAGTCGAAGCGCACCGGGCCGTTGCGGGAGGCCGCGCGGACCCGGGAGCCCAGCGCCCGCAGCCGGTCGGCCACCCGTCGCCCGGTGGTGCCCGTCGCGCCGAGCACGAGGATCACTCTGTCGTCCATGTGCCCGAGTAGACCATCGGCCCCCGACAGGTTCCGACCGATCGGCTCCCCAGGCGGACGGCACCGGTGTGCTCGATTACATCCGTTCGCGTCGCGGCCCCCACTGCCCCCACGATGGGCGCATGTCAATGACCCTCGCCGTGCCGGTGACCGTCGCCATCGCCCGCCGTGTCGATCCGGCCCGGTCCAGCGAGATGGTGGCCTGGATGCGGGCCGGCACCGCGCTGGCCGAGGCGTTCCCCGGTTTCCTCGGCGCCGGCTGGGTGCAGAGCGGTCCCGGTTCGCCGGAGTGGCACATGCTCTACCGCTTCGCCGACGCCGAGACGCTGCACCGGTGGGAGGAGTCGCCGCAGCGGCACTGGTGGCTCAGCTCGGCGCAGGGCATCGTCGAGCACACCCGGGTCGAGCGGCGTACCGGCATCGAGGGCTGGTTCGACCCGCCGCTGGAGCACTCGGTGGAGGCGGTGGCACCGGTCGGGCCGGCGTCGCCACCGAGGTGGAAGCAGGCCGTGACGATCTGGCTGGCGTTCTTCCCGCTGAGCCTGAGCGCCACCCTGCTGACCAGCCACTTCCTCGCCGCCGTGCCGTTGGCGGCACGGGTGCTGCTGATGACGCTCTGCCTGACTCCGCTGATGACCTATCTGGTGCTGCCCCGGATCACCCGGGCGCTGCACGGGTGGCTGCACGGCCAGCCGGCACCGCGGCGGGATTAAAGCACCTCGCCGACCTGACGCCGACACTCTGCCGCATACCCGACAGCAACTTCCCGGTGAACCACCTCCTACGCATAGAGTTACCGCGCTGTCGCTCTGCGCTGCGGAACGGGGGACGTCATGCCTCGACGGTGGGTCGCCGCGCTGGCCTGTCTCGTCGCGCTCGTCGCGTTGGCCTGCGAGGGCGGCACGTCCGCGACACCCCGCCCCACCAAGAGCGCACCGCCGTCGAGCGGGCCGGGCGGCATCGCCGCCCTCGGTGACTCGATCAGCACCGGCTTCGCCTCCTGCCTGGTGCTCACCTCCTGCGAGCGCAACTCCTGGTCCACCGGCGACGGGCTGCGGGTGGAGAGCCACTACCGGCGGCTGCTCGACCAGAATTCGGCGATCCGCGACCGGACGTACAACCACGCCCGGGCCGGCGCCCGCGCGGACGCGCTCGAAGGTCAGGCCCGGGCGGCGGTACGCGACCGTCCCGACTACGTCACGGTGCTCATCGGCGCCAACGACATCTGCCGGGGCGGGGTGGACGCGATGACACCTGTGGCGCGGTTCCGGGCCGACGTGGACCGGGGGCTGCAGGTGCTGCGGACCGGCCGGCCCAAGGCCCGGGTGCTGGTGGTGAGCATCCCCGACCTGTACCGGCTCTGGGAGGTCGGGCACGAGGATGCGCGGGCGGTCCGCGCGTGGCGGCGGGGCATCTGCCCGGCCCTGCTGGCCGAGGCCACCTCGACGGCGCCCGCCGACCAGGCGCGCCGGGTGGCCGTCCGGGATCGGATCGACGCGTACAACGCCGAACTGGTCGCGGCCTGCCGGGCGTACGGCTCACGCTGTCGCCACGACGGCGGCGCGGCGCACAAGGTCCGGTTCACCCTGGACCTGCTCAACCCGCTGGACTGGTTCCACCCCAACGCCAGCGGCCAGGACCGGCTCGCCGCGGTGACGTGGCGACCCTCCGGGATGGCCGGTTGACCCTCCCGAAGGGGCGGTCAGGGTTGGCGGGGCCCCGGCAGCGCGCTGCCCCGGGGGCGGTAGAGCACCCGGGAACGCTGCGCGAGGTCCTTCGTGGCCGACGAGTTGGCCCAGGTGCCCAGCACGATGGCCGCGCCCGGGACGATCTTGGCGACGATCCGCTTGGCGGCTCGGACGCCGGCCATCTGGGCCAGCCGGACGCCGAGCTGCAGCATCACCCGACCGAGTGGACGCTGGCCGCCCAGGCCGAAGAGCGCGTCGGCGCGTTCCCGGCCGGCGGCCACGCCGAGCGCCAGCCGGGCGCTCTCGGCGACCTTGTGCACGCGCTGCAGCACCAGCAGGTCGGTGGCCCGGTCGCTGTGCAGCGGATCGACGTCGTACGCGGCGGCGATGTGCAACACCATCCGCGCCTGGGTCCAGGCCAGGACACCCACGTCGATCACGGCACCGGGTAGTCCGGCCACGCCGGAGACCGCACCGGACAGCCGCGCCAGGTTGACGAACTTGCGGGCCGCCTGATCGGCCAGGGCGTCGGACGACACCCCGGGCTGCTCGGCACGGGCCCGGTCGGCCCACTGCTCGGCTTCCGGCCCGAGCCGGCGCACCGCCTCCAGGGCCAGGTGCTCCGGGGCGTACTGGGGGTCGTCACGCATCCGGTCCCAGAGACGGGCCGGCGGACCCTCGGGGGCGTCCGCCGACCCGGCGGGCAGATCGACGGACGGCTGGGGAGTAGGGGCGGGCTGGCCGCCGGCGGGCGGAGTGTCGGTCACCGGGTCTCCCCTGGAATGGGAATGGCGGACAGGGCGGCCGATGGAGCGGTCAGCGGCGGCGGTTGGAGAACCGAGCGGCCAGACCCTTGAGCTTCTGCTGGTTACCGGGCTTGGCCATCTCCTGACGACCCCGCTGAACCAACTGCTGCCCCTTCGGCGATCTCAAGAACGTGGTGATCCGCTGCATCAGTGACATGGCGTCCTCCTGTCGATGGTCCCTCTGTACATGTGTACCCCGAACCCGCAACACATGTACCCGGGATGCGACAGCCTCAACCCTGACCGTCCACAGTGGCCGGAAGACTACCGCCCCGCCGGCGCGATGGCGTCGACGACCCGGGTGGCCCGCCATTCGTGCTGCTGGTAGAACTCGGGGTACGCGGAGACCTGCACCGCCTGGGCCGCGTCGGTGAGTCGCATCCGCTCCCAGCCGGGCACCTGCTCCAGCGCGGAGAGGAACTGCCGGGTGGCGAACTCGGGGTCCATCAGCCGGCCGACCGGACCCCAGCCGCTGCTGGAACGCTGCTGGAACAGTCCGACCGAGTCGTGGTCCCAGCCGACGCCCTGGTGCGGGTAGTCCTGCGACTCGGGCAGCACACCGCTCGCCACGTTGTAGAGGTTGCTCTCCTGCATGGCGGTGGCGACCGCGATCACCAGACCCCGCCGGGGCACCCCCATCTTGCGGCCGGCACGCACGATCGCCTCGGCGTTCTCCATCTGGTCCTCGTCCAGCCCGACCACGGGCGCCGGTTTGGTCGGGCGGGCCGGAGCGGCCTTGCGGGCGGGTGCCGTGGTGTCCGGGTCGGCGGGGGTCGCCGAGGCGGACGGCGCCGGGACAGCGGCGCGGTCGAGACCACGCGAGGCGACGCCCTGCTCGGCCCGCTGGGCAAGCTCCGAGCTGGCGGGCCGGGCGGAGCGGGTCGCCGCGCCGGGCTTCTCGTCGCAGACCTGGGCCACGACGGTCAGGCCGAGGCAGCAGACCACACCGGTGGCCAGCGCCAGTTGGGTCCGGCGTCGACCGGTCAGGCCCCGGGCGTACGCCCGGAGTCGACTCGCGGCGGTTGTCCGTTCGGCTGAGGTGCCATCCTCCGTATCGGCAGTGGGGCTGCTCGGGGCGTACGGGTCGTCGAGGGTGCCGTCGTCACGCATCAACCGAGGCTAGGCACGGCGGCAGTCCGATCACGCACGGTGATCACGTGGTGATCGCCACAGATCGGGGCCGCACTGGTGGACGTCCCGGGCGGGTCGACCCGCCCGGGGAACGTTCCTCGCGTACCGGATGAACCCGGCGGCGCACGCAGACCGGCACGGCCGGTGTCAGGCCCGGACATCGGGCCTGCGGCCCTGACATGATCGACAAACTGGGCCGATGGGTCGAACCACCGATCGGCCGATCGGCTGACCACCGCCACCTGGCGGCGTAATCAGGCGAATAGTCCGGTCACGCCCATCCCCCGGGCGACGAATCGCCCGGCGCAGGAATGCGCCAGGATGGCGGGTACGTTGCCCGAACGGGTGCCCTCCGTCGCGTCGGCGCCCCGCAGGCACATTTCAGGGAGGTCCGCACCGGTGCTCGACCCACACGAGCTCTACCAGCTCACCGACGATTTGCCCGATCTCGGGCAACCGGTCCTGATCCAGGCCCTCACCGGGTTCGTGGACGCCGGCAACGCCAGCCGGCTGGCGCGCGAGCAACTGCTCACCTCGCTGGAGGGTCGACCGATCGCCACCTTCGACGTCGACCAACTCTTCGACTACCGGTCGCGACGACCGGTGATGACCTTCGTCGAGGACCACTGGGAGAGCGTCGACGCGCCCAAGCTGGAACTGCACCTGCTGCAGGACGACGACGAAACCCCGTTCCTGCTGCTCACCGGCCCCGAGCCGGACCTGCAGTGGGAGCGGTTCGTGGCCGCCGTGGCCGGGCTGGCCACCCGGCTGGGCGTCCGGCTCACCGTGGGGCTCAACTCGATCCCGATGGCGGTGCCGCACACCCGGCCGACCGGCGTGACGGCGCACGCCACCCGCCCCGAGCTGATCGCCGGATACGAGCCCTGGCTGCAACGCGTCCAGGTGCCCGGCAGTGTCGGCCACCTGCTGGAGTTCCGCCTCGGCGAGCAGGGCCGCGACGCGTTGGGCTTCGCCGCCCACGTGCCGCACTACGTGGCGCAGACCGAATACCCGGCCGCCGCCGAGGTGCTGCTCACCTCCGTGTCACGCAGCACCGGGCTGCTGCTGCCCGGTGACGGGCTCCGCTCGGCCGCCGAGGTCGTCCGGGTGGAGATCGACCGCCAGGTCGCGCAGACCGAGGACGCCGCCGCCCTGGTCCAGGCCCTGGAGGAGCAGTACGACGCGTTCGCCCGTGGTCGGGGCGAGAAGAGCCTGCTCGCCCCGGACGCCGGCCCGCTGCCCACGGCCGACGAACTCGGCGCGGAACTGGAGCGGTTCCTCGCCGAACAGACCCGTCCCGGCGACACCCCGGGCAGCTGACCCGGCATACCCGGGACGGATGCGGCAGGCTGGGGGCATGCGCCTGGCGACCTGGAACGTCAACTCGGTGAAGGCCCGCCTCCCCCGGCTGCTGGAGTGGCTGGCCGACACCGGGCCGGACGTCGTCTGCCTGCAGGAGACCAAGTGCCCGGACGGCGCCTTCCCGGTGACCGAGGTGGGCGAGTTGGGCTACACCGTGGCCAGCCACAGCGACGGCCGGTGGAACGGCGTCGCCATCCTGTCCCGGGTCGGGCTGGACGACGTCCGGGTCGGGTTCGCCGGCGAGCCCGGCTTTCCCGACCCGGAGGCCCGCGCCATCTCCGCCACCTGCGACGGAGTGCGGGTCTGGTCGGTGTACGTGCCGAACGGCCGGACGCCCGACGACCCGCACTACGCGTACAAGCTGGCCTGGTTCGCGGCGCTGCGCGACGCGCTGGAGGCCGAGCTGGCCGGCGGGCTCCCACTTGCCGTCTGCGGCGACTTCAACGTCGCCCCGACCGACGCCGACGTCTGGGACCCGGCGGTGTTCACCCACTCCACCCACGTCACCCCGGCCGAGCGCGCGGCCCTCGCGGCACTGCGCGACCTGGGCCTCGTCGACGTGGTGCCGACCCCGATGAAGGGGCCCCACCCCTTCACCTACTGGGACTACCGGGCCGGGATGTTCCACCAGAACAAGGGCATGAGAATCGACCTGGTGTACGCGTCCGCGCCGTTCGCCCGCGCGGTCGGTTCGGCCTACGTGGACCGGGAGGCCCGCAAGGGCAAAGGCCCCTCCGACCACGCCCCGATCGTCGTCGACGCGGAGCTGGTGCCCGCCGTGGAGGGGTTCTGAGTGGCTAGGGTGGGCAGATGGCAGTCGTGAAGATCAACGCAATCGACGTCCCTCCCGGCGCCGGCGCGGAGTTGGAGAAGCGGTTCGCCGCCCGGGCCGGCACGGTGGAGAACTCCCCCGGCTTCCTCGGCTTCGAGCTGCTCCGCCCGGTGGCCGGCGAGACCCGCTACTTCGTCTACACGAAGTGGGAGAGCGAAGAGGCGTACCAGGCGTGGGCCGCCGGCCCCTCACGCGCCGCCCACGCCGCCGCTCCCGGCGAGAAGCCCCGGCCACCGGTCGCCAGCGGGGCCAGCCTGCTGGAGTTCGAGGTGGCCCTGCACGTCCCCCAGCCCTAGCCACCTCCCCCGGAGCTAGCCAACTCCCCGCCAGCCCTTCAGGCACGGATGAAGTCCCCGCCCTCGACTCGTCGGGCAGCAGTTTCACCGCACTTGCGCGGATCTTGGCCACGCCACGCCGAGGCGGAGCGGGGCGGGTTCAGGCGCGTCGAGGCAGGTGTGGAGCGGCATCTGGTGCCTTGATCGTGCTCGATCCTGGATGTAGGCCCCTCCCCGCGGCACGAGGCCACTACATCCTTGTCAACACCGTTGCGTTTAGCTTCGTGAGCGGGAGGCAAGCCCGTTTTCGAAGGTCGTGATGTGGGCGTGGAAGGTGTAGGTCTGTGTGGTCGCGGGATGGTGTTTGGTGTTTGGGCTGTATTTGCTGGTGGGGTTTTTGCGGGTGCGGGCTTTGACGCGGTGGCGGCGTGTTGTGGGTAGGAGGTTGGCCAGCACGGCTTGGCCTATCGCGCCGAGGAGGTTGGTGGGGTCGTCGGGGAGGACGGCGCTGGCGGTGGTGATTGTGGTGGTGGCGGCTTCGATGAGGATGGTGAAGCTGATCCGGTCCATGTCCAGGCCGGGCTGGGTTGACGCCGTGTCCGCGGCGGCGCGGATGAGGGCTTGGTAGGCGGTGAGCATGGCGTAGACCTCTTGCTCGAGGCCGGGGATGCTGCGGGAGCGTAGGACGCGGCCGTGGAGCATGGTGGCTTTGATTGAGTAGTAGGTGGTTTCGGCTTGCCAGCGTTCGTGGTAGAGATCCACGAGTTCGCGGGCGGGGTAGCGGGTGTGATCGAGCAGGCTGGTGATCAGCCGCCATTGTTCCGTTCGTGTCGTGCCGTCGGTCAGGGTGACGGTGATGTGCGCTTCGATGATCCGCAGGAGGAGCAGGGTGGGCAGGGTGCGGTAGCCGATGCGGGTCAGGTAGGAGCCGTCGGGCAGGCGTTGGGTGATGGTCGGGCGGCGGCAGGCGGTGGAGCGGATGAGGAACTGCGCGCCGGTGGCGCTCACGTCGTTGAGGAATTGCGCGGCGTCGAAGCCGGCGTCGGCCAGGAGCAGCATGGTGCGGTCCAGGACGCCTATCAGGCGGTGGGCGTAGGGCAGTTCGCCTCCTTCGTCGGGGCCTAAGGTCGCGGCGAGCAGGGCGCGGGTCCCGCACTCGATCACCACGAGCAGCCGTAGCAGCGGGTAGCCGAACTCGCGTCGGTCTCCCATCCGTTTGCGGTAGTGCCAGGTGACCTGATCGGCATCCGGCACGTGCAGGTGAGTGCCGTCGATGGCCACGGTACGCAGACCCCGGTAGAACACACCGGGCTGGCCGGACGGGCCGACGACACCGGCCAAAGTCTCGAACAGCCGACGAAGCGGCGCTACGCCGATCCGGCGGCGGGCGTGCGACAGTGATGAGATGCTCGGCCGGGTCAGGGACAACTCCGTCAGGGCAGCGGTCAGCTTTACCCAGGTCGCCCGGTAGGAACAGTGCTCGAACAGGGCGAGCGCGAGAACGAAGTACACCACGACCCGAGACGGCAGCAGCCGTAGCCGCTTCTCGCATGTCCCGGTCTCCTCCAACAAGGCGTCGACCAGGTCGAAGTCGATGATCTGGGTCAACTCACCCAGATGGCCAGGCGCGTACACACCCCCGGCCACCTCGACCGACCGAGTGATGACAGACTTCTCCTGCAACGGGACTCCTGAGACTCGATCTTCTTGCTCGACACAAGTTGATCTATCAGGAGTCCCGTTCTCACTATCCAGCAGGGGTTGACTCGCCCATCACAGCCCTAATGCAACGGTGTTGACATCCTTGTTCGAGCACGATCTTGACCGGGCCGGGCGCGCGGTGGGGCGCGCCAAGGGCAGGCCCGGCCGCGGCTGACTGTCACCGCTTCTGAAACATGACTGAGACGACTTCCGCGGTCAGCTCGATTGCCCAATCAAGCTGTGGACATTCGTTACGACCGCGGCACTCGAGACACCCGCCCACCCGCCACGGCTGGTCAAGTGCCCGAGTCCAGTGCGCGTCGAGTATCCGCTGCACCATGAACAACTCGGTCGCCCTCGAGATCGGCTCATCGATGGGCACCACGGCCCCCGTCCGACCGCCTCTCGCTCCAAGACGACCCCAGCGGGCCAGTCCGCACCTTGGCGCAGCCCACGTGCGTCTCGTGTCCAGAGATCCACGCAAGCTCACGCCGAAATCGGAGGATTCGCCGCTTCGGTCCCTGCCTACTGTGATCCGCCACGGTTCCGCGCCTCCCAGTCGCTCTCCAAGTGCATCCCGGCCTTACCTAGACACCCTAGACGCTCTAGACGCCTAGGGGAACGTTGGCGTTGAGGCTGTTTCGTGATCATGGTCGAATGGGGTTGCCCGAACCGGAGGAACCCCCGACATGCCGATACCGACCGGCGGCTACCGTCAGATGGCCGAAGACTTGGCCTCCCGCATCAGAGGCGGTGAGTATGCGCCAGGCGACAAGTTGCCGTCTTATGCTGAGCTGTCGAAGCTCTACAGCCTTGCGGTGACCACAGTACAAAAGGGCATTAGGGTTCTAGAGTTTCAGGGATTAGTGGTCGGCGTACCGGGTCGAGGTGTGTACGTCCGGGAGGATATCAACCCCAATCCCTAACCCCGTCAGGCTGGCAGAGTGGCTATACCTCGTATGATTCGGTGTCACGAGTTGCCCTAGCAGGAAGACCGCCAGATGGTGGTTGCGGAAAGCGCAGCTTATACCTCTGCTCGGGATCGGCGTGTTTCAACTCTGATCCCACTCTGGTGACGTAGCCAATGTTTGCTGAATGCCTACTGAATTCGAGGGCATACCCCTCCGGCCAATCGTGCTGTCTGCGAATTGGAGCAGTCGCTCTGCTGAAGTCCGGGGGATCGCCAGAAATCTCCCGAAAGTCGACATCACCTCCAAATGCAACATGATCAAACGATGCCCTCAGAATGAAGTGCGCACCTCGAAACGAGGCACCTCCACGAAATTTGGCACCGGGACAACTAAAGACTCCGGCTCTCGCGGAGTAGAAAGACGCATTGCCGTCGAACTGCGCACCGCCAAATAGTGCGGCAACCTCAGCGAACATCCCGGCAAAATTGGAGGGACCAATTAGCCGGGCTCTAGCCAAGTCGAGGATTCGAGGCGAACAACGACTGAAATCGAAATCCACAAGAACTGCGTTAGTCAAGTCAACGTCCATTAGCCGCCAGAAGTGCGGCTTTCCAACGGGCTCCAAGTCGTTACCGTTACCGACGACTGCGTCATATTGCAAATGAGTAGCGATGATTCGCTGGGCAGTCGTCCTAACCTCAAGTTCATGGTGGCGCTTCAACTCATCGTCGCCAAGTTCGGGAATCTCGTCGCCCTCCGGGATTGGCTTTGGCGGAGTAAAGGGCATACGGAGATAGGAGCAAATCAAATTCATCACGGTCTGCCGGTGGTTGGGGTTGTCCTGCCCAAGCCTTTGCAATGCATAAAGAGCGGCCATGCGTACGGGAGCTTTCTCCGAACCCAACTGCTCCGCAGCCTTCACGTAAAGCTCGGTCAGCCTCTTTTCTGCCGCATCATGCTTAGTGTCGAGAGCGGTCATGTTCTTGTACTCTTGGTCAGCGTAGTCAACCCGCTCTTTCACATATTGACGACGAAGTGCCACGAATAGAGCAATCAGCCCGCCGGCACCAGCCCCCACGGCTAGGCTGTTGCGGATAACATCGACACGCAATTGAGCGATACGAACTGCAAGGTCCGGCGAGTTGGTCGAGTCCGCCGGGACCTGAGCTGCATTCAGCATAAGTAGGGCTGCGAGCGCGGTGATGGCAAGAGCGACAACAGCAAGGACTATCAGAGTCGCAAGGTGAATAGGCTTATAGGTACGAAGCTTTGAGACCTTCTTAGGCTTATCACGTCGCTCGGCCTTGTGCTCAGACCACTTCTGGCGCAGGAAACCGGCAGGCTTGATGCGTTTATACCACTTCGGACGGTCGACCATCCCTGGATTATCGCGCACGACAGCAACATTGGTCTACCCCCAATTGGTCTTCACCGACAGCCGGAGGCGCTACTCCTATGGCTTAGCTAACCGTGCGCATTCCGAGAATTATGGTTATGAGATCGGTGCCGCCTGCTGGGTAGTAGTCCTCGGAGATGCCAACGGTTTCTAACTTGAGGCGTACCTCTTCCGGCGTGAGCACAGTCATCGGCGCAACGCGTGCTTTTAGGCGACGATTCGATCCCAGCGCGTCAGACCTTCGTCACTGTTGTTGACGTGTGGTTCGTAGAACCATATTTAGCCCTTCCGCTATATCGGCTAGACCGTACTCAGCGGCCGCACCTGTCGGGAAGGTGTGAAGATTGAATTTGGCAATGCCTAGGTCGTTGACAATCTCCTTCACTACTTCGATGTTGCCATTCAATCTGGCGGACAAGATGCTTACAATCATGGTCGGCACACCCAATAGTTGATAATCTTGCTGGTTGTATTCGTGTCCCACTCAATAGTGAAGTTCGAATTCGTCTGGGCTGTCATCACCCAAGTGACGATTACCCCGTCAGTGAGCTCGACACCTGGCCCGAGGTGAAGGACGCCTTCCCGGCCGAGGTGCGGGCGGCGTACGTCAGGCAGTTCAGCGATCCCGCCCGGGTCCACGCGATCTGCGAGGAGTTCCGCGCGGCCGCGACGCTGGACTACCAGCAGGACGAGGCGGACCGCGGCAACCGGAAGATCGGCTGCCCGGTGCTGTTTCTCTGGAGTCAACGTGGTCAGGTCGCGAAGCTCTACGACGAACCGCTCGCCATCTGGCGCGAGTGGGCCGACGACGTACGCGGCGAGCCGGTCGGAGTGGGGCACTTCATTCCGGAGGAGGCCCCCGACGAGACCACCCGCCAACTCCTCGCCTTCCTCAGCTGACGCAGGGCCGGGCTCGGGTCAGGGCTTGCGGGAGGACTGGAGGGTGGCGAAGGCGATCACGTTGTCGGCGTAGCCGGTGCGGCCGCCGATGAACTGGCCGCCGCAGGTGATCAGCCGCAGCCCGGCGGGTCCGGCGTCACCGTAGATGCGGTCGGCGGGCAGTCGGTCCTTCGGGAAGTGCTCGACGGTGTCGACCTTGAAGACCACCGTCGACCGGTCCGCCCGGGCCACCTCGACGAGGTCGCCCGGCTTGAGCTTGCCCAAGTCGTAGAAGACCGACGGTCCGCTCTTGGTGTCCACGTGCCCGACGATCACCGCCGGACCGGGTTCACCGGGCGTGGGACCGCGGTCGTACCAGCCGGTCTCGTTGTGCCGCTCCAGCGGCGGTACGGCGATCGAGCCGTCCCGCGCCTGCCCGACGGGTGCCACGGGCGCGGTCACCTTGATCGCCGGGACGCTGAGGCGGACCGGGCGGCTGGCCGACAGTCCGGCCGACTCGCTGCGTGCCGGCCGGTCGCCACCGGCCGGTGCCAGGTCGAACGGGCCGACCGAGCGGCCCAACCCCGCCCCGGTGGCGAAGACCCCGACCAGCACCAGCACCACGGCCACCGGCACCGACCAGGGGCTGCGTCCGGGCGGACGACTGCGCCGCGGCGTCACCGCGGTCGCCGGACGGGCAGCCACCGACGGGCGATCCGAGGCCGGCGGGCGCTCGTCGGGCGGCGGTGGCGTGGGGCGGAAGATCTCCATGGCGGTCAGTGGAGTCCGATGCCACGGGTCGCACGCGGTCGGCGCAGCGCCAGCACGGCGAGGATCAGGCCGGTGACCGTCAACGCCGCGCCGACGGGCAGCAGCAGTTTGCCGGTCACGCCACCGGCACCGCCACCGAAGCCGGTGGCCGGGCCGCGACTCGGGTGGGTCGGGACCTTCTTCACCACCTGGAGCATGGTCGAGGCGGTCTCGCCGTCGCGGCACTCCAACTTGACCCGGTAGTTGCCGGGGCGGGTGCGCTCCCGCACCATCGGCGCGGCGGTGAGCACCCCACCCTGCGGCTGGACGCCGACCGCGCCGAAGGCGTCGGAGACGACGGTGGCGCCGACCGAGTTGTTCTGGCAACTGGCCCGGATCCCGACCAGGTAGCCGGGCTGCACCGTGCTGGGGCTCACCTCGACGAAGATGTCGATCGGCGTCGGCTGGGGTGCGCCACCCGCTGGGCTTTCGGGCTGCGGCGCGGGAGCGGCGAGCACCGAGGCCGCAGTGGCGGGAGCGGCGAGCACCGAGGCGGGAGCCGCGAGCGCGGGAGGGGTGGCGAGCAGGGGGCCGGCGAGAACGGTCAGCACCGCCAGGGTCACGCCGCCGCGGGTCACTGCCACGATGCCCCCCTCTCGACGCCGCGCGGCCGAGTCGGGCAGCGGAGCAGCCGACCTGCCGTACCAGTTGGATCCTCTCATTTCCGGTCGCACATCACATCCGATTCGCTGGCGAGGTCGCGTACGCTCGATTGGCTGTGACCGCCACCGAGCATGACCCCGCCGTCCCGCCCGTGAGCCGGACGATCCGAACGTTCCACCCCCGCCGGGGGCGGATGAGCGACCGGCAGACCGACGCGCTGAGCCGGCTCTGGCCCGCGTACGGCCTGGATGTTCCGGACGGACCGGTCGCGCCCGTCGACCTGGCCGACCTGTTCGGTCGTCGGGCGCCGGTGGTGCTGGAGATCGGTTCGGGCATGGGTGACAGCACCGCCGCGATGGCTGCCGCCGACCCGGATCGAGATTATCTGGCGGTCGAGGTGCACACGCCGGGAATCGCCAACCTGCTCGACCTGGTGGAGCGCGGCGGCCTGCGCAACGTGCGGGTGGCGCAGGGCGACGCGTTGTCCCTGGTCAGCGGCCTGCCCGAGGGCGTGTTGGACGCGGTGCACGTCTTCTTCCCGGACCCGTGGCCGAAGTCCCGCCACCACAAGCGGCGGATCATCCAGCCGGCGCACGTGGCGCTGCTGAGGTCCCGGCTGCGCTCCGGCGGCACGCTGCACTGCGCGACCGACTGGGCCGAGTACGCCGAGGCGATGCGGGAGACCCTCGATGCGGACCCGGAGTTGGTGGACACGTACGGCGGCTTCGCGCCGCGTCCGGCGCACCGGCCGGTGACGAAGTTCGAGCGGCGGGCGATCACGGCCGGCCGACCGGTGGCCGACCTGCTCTACCGCCGACGGTGACGCGCTGGCCCGTCCCGCCGACCCGCACCCGGCGGCCCGGACGGGGGTCCGGTGGACGCCGGGTTGGCGTAGCGGGGCATGATCCAGGCACCATGGACGGGATATGACGCTCACCGCCGCGCTGCCGACAAGCGCAGACCCCGACACCCTGTTCGACGCGTTCGCCGGCTGGGCGAAGGATCGCGGCCTCGACCTCTACCCCCATCAGGAGGAGGCGGTCATCGAGATCGTCTCCGGCGCCAACCTGATCATGAACACGCCCACCGGCTCGGGTAAGAGCCTGGTGGCCATCGCCGCGCACTTCGCGGCCCTCGCCGACAACCGGACGACCTTCTACACCGCGCCGATCAAGGCCCTGGTGTCGGAGAAGTTCTTCGCGCTCTGCGAGGTCTTCGGCGCCGAGAACGTCGGCATGCTCACCGGCGACGCCAGCGTCAACGCCGACGCCCCGATCATCTGCTGCACGGCGGAGATCCTGGCCAACCTGGCGCTGCGCGAGGGCACGAAGGCCGACGTCGGTCAGGTGATCATGGACGAGTTCCACTTCTACGCCGAGCCCGACCGGGGTTGGGCCTGGCAGGTGCCGATCATCGAGCTGCCGCAGGCCCAGTTCATCCTGATGTCCGCCACCCTGGGGGACACCACCAGGTTCGTCGACGACCTGACCCGGCGTACCGGGCGGGCGACCGCCGTCGTGCGCACGGCGGAGCGGCCGGTCCCGCTGATCTTCTCGTACGCCATGACGCCGCTGCACGAGACACTCGAGGAGCTGCTGGAGACCAAGCAGGCCCCGGTGTACGTGGTGCACTTCACCCAGGCGGCCGCGCTGGAACGCGCCCAGGCGCTGATGAGCGTCAACGTCTGCTCCCGGGCCGAGAAGGACATGATCGCCGAGGCGATCGGTGCCTTCCGGTTCACCTCCGGCTTCGGCAAGACGCTCTCCCGGCTGGTCCGGCACGGCATCGGCGTACACCACGCCGGCATGCTGCCCAAGTACCGCCGCCTGGTGGAGACCCTCGCCCAGGCCGGCCTGCTCAAGGTCATCTGCGGCACGGACACCCTCGGCGTCGGCATCAACGTGCCGATCCGGACGGTGCTGTTCACCGGCCTGTCCAAGTACGACGGGGTCCGCACCCGGCTGCTCAAGAACCGCGAGTTCCACCAGATCGCCGGGCGGGCCGGTCGCGCCGGTTACGACACCATCGGCCGGGTCGTGGTGCAGGCCCCCGAGCACGTCATCGACAACGAGAAGGCCCTCGCCAAGGCCGGCGACGACCCGAAGAAGCGGCGCAAGGTGGTCCGCAAGAAGCCGCCGGAGGGCTCGATCGGTTGGGGCCAGCCCACCTTCGACCGACTCGTCGACGCCGAGCCGGAGCCACTGACCTCCAGCTTCCAGGTCAGTCACTCGATGCTGCTCAACGTCATCGGTCGACCCGGGGACGCGTTCACCGCGATGCGGCACCTGCTCACCGACAACCACGAGGAGCCCACCGCCAAGCGCCGGCACATCCGCCGGGCGATCGCCATCTACCGGGCGTTGCGCGCCGGCGGGGTCGTGGAGGAACTGCCCGAGCCGGACGAGACCGGCCGGCGGATCCGGCTCACCGTCGACCTCCAGCTCGACTTCGCGCTCAACCAGCCGCTCTCCCCCCTCGCGCTGGCCACCATCGAGTTGCTCGACGCCGAGTCCCCGTCGTACGCGCTCGACGTGCTGAGCGTGATCGAGTCGATCCTCGACGACCCCCGGCAGATCCTGTCCGCGCAGCAGTTCAAGGCCCGCGGCGAGGCGGTCGCCGCGATGAAGGCCGAGGGCATCGAGTACGAGGCCCGCCTGGAACTGCTCGACGACGTGACCCACCCGAAGCCCCTGGCGGAGCTGCTCGAGGCCGCGTACGAGATGTACCGGCAGGGCCACCCGTGGGTCGCCGACCACCAGCTCTCCCCCAAGGCCGTCGTCCGCGACATGTTCGAGCGGGCGATGACCTTCACCGAGTACGTGCAGTTCTACGGGCTGACCCGCTCGGAGGGCCTGGTCCTGCGCTATTTGGCCGACGCGTACAAGACGCTGCGCCAGACCGTGCCCGAGGACGCCAAGACCGAGGAGCTGATCGACCTCATCGAGTGGTTGGGTGAGCTGGTCCGCCAGGTCGACTCCAGCCTGATCGACGAGTGGGAGCGGCTGCGCAACCCGTCGGACGTGGCCGAGGTGGCGCAGGCGCACGCCTCCCTGACCGACCGGCCGCCCGCGGTGACCCGCAACGCGCGGGCGTTCCGGGTGCTGGTGCGCAACGCGCTGTTCCGCCGCGTGGAGCTGGCCGCGCTGCGCCGCTGGGATCTGCTCGCCGAGTTGGACGGCGGCGACGGCTGGGACTACGACGCGTGGGCCGACGCGCTCGCGCCGTACTTCGAGGAGTACGACTCGATCGGCGTCGGGCCGGACGCCCGAGGCCCGGCACTGCTCATGATCGAGCAGGGTCGGGAGCGGTGGACCGTCCGGCAGAGCTTCGACGACCCCAACGGCGACCACGACTGGGGCATCAGCGCCGAGATCGACCTCGTGGCCTCCGACGAGGTCGGCGCCGCGGTCGTCCGGATCACGGACGTGGGCCAGCTCTAGCAGAGGTCTCGACAGGGGGTCGTCCGCACGGCGGGCGGCCCTCTTTGTCGCGTTTTCCGCACCCCCGTTTTCGCTGGGCGATGTCAGACCCGTCGATTAGAATGTATGTACTAATCGAGTTCCTGACCTGCAGGATTACGACTAGGGAGGACGCCCGTGACCGCTCCCGCCTCCACGCCCCTCACCCCGTACGCCACGCTGCTCGGTTTCACCCGCTACGTCGACCGCACCGGCCCCACCAAGGCGACCTTCGTGGGCGGGCTGCGCAAGCAGCGCGCCAGTCGGTCCGGCTTCAACCCGCACGGCCAGTTCGTCAAGGCGCTCAAGGCCGACATCGCCTTCCACACCGGCGGCACGCACCTGACCGGGGTGGTCGACCTGGTCAAGCCACGTTGGCGCCCGCTCTACCAGGCGCTCGTCCCCGGGGCCACGGCCTGGTTGCACTCCCTCGGCGAGCCGGCCGCCGTCGACCTCGCCCAGACCCGCGACGCCCTGGCCATGCTGGGCGACCTGCCCGTCAAGATCAACCCCCACTTCGGCGTACGCCACAGCGACGGGCGCGCCGAAGCGGTCCGCCTGCACTTCGACGAGACCCCACCGAGCGAGGAATCGGTGCTCGCCGCCCTGCACCTGATGGCCCGCCACATGGACGCGGTGCTCCCGCACGCCGAGCCGGTCCTGGTCGACGTGCGCCGTGGCCAGGCCCACCGCATGCCCGGCGACGCCAAGCCCGACCAGATCGAACGCTGGCTGTCCGGCGAAGCCGCCGCCTTCCGAGCCATCTGGTCCACCGCCGCCTAACTCGAAAATCGAACCGTGCGTAGACACGCGGCAGCATCCCGCGTCGCGAAGCGGCGTGGGATGGGTCGTGGTGTGGCGGTGGTTAGGCGG